>JBBQLP010000028.1:0-36113 GCA_038327995.1 Caulobacterales bacterium
AACCGGCTGCCGCTCATCTTCGCCGCCGCTTCGAAGTCCATCATCCCCATCATGGCGCCGAGGTCCACGTGGTCGCGCGGGGTGGCGTTCAGCCTCCCGGCGGGCACGCGCGAGCGGTCCGACCAGGAGGAGACCTCCACATTGCCCGCCTCGTCCTCGCCCTCAGGAACCTCGTCCTCAGGGATGTTGGGCAGGCTGGCGAGGATGGTCTTCAGCTTGGTGCCCGCCTCACCCTCGTCCTTGAAGGCGTTGTCGATCTCGCCCTTCAGACCCTCGACCTCGGCCATCAGGGCGGCGGCGCGCACCTCGTCCTTCTGGCCTTTCGCCTGGCCGATCTGTTTGGAGAGGTCGTTGCGCCTGGCCTGCGCGGTCTGGAAGCGCGTTTGGGCGGCTCTGAGGTCCCCGTCCAGCTTCAGGATCGCCTCAAGCTGCGCCCCTGCATCCTTGACCCCGCGCGACAGCCAGCCGCGCAGATAGCGGCCATCGTCGTCGTCGCGGATCGCCTTGATGTCGTGCATGGGGGCTCTGGGAGAGTCGGTCTGGAGGAGTCGGGTCTGGGGAGGGGTTGTCTTAAGCGGCGGCGGGCCTCCTGCCTACCCTCCCACTCCCAAATCCGTCACCCTAGGGCTTGTCCCGAGGGTCCATGCACCACGCGCGGCGGGTCGCCATGGATCCTAGGGACAAGCCCTAGGACGGGAGCAACACCTTCTTCCGGTTCGCCTCGATCACCCGCACGCAGAGGATCGAGCCCTCGTACAAAAGGTAGATCGGGATCGCCAAAAGAAATGGCGAGATCATGTCGGGGGGCGTGACCATGGCCGAGACCACCACGATGCCCACCAGCGCATAGCGGCGGCTCTTGGCTAGCATATCCGCCTGCACCAGACCCGCCAGGCCCGCCAGCGACAGGATCACCGGCAACTGGAAGCAGAGCCCGAACGCGAGCAGGAGCTTGGTCACGAGGTCGAGATAGTCCGAAACCTTGGGGATCAGGACGATATTCACCGCCGCCGACTGCACCTGCTGGCTCAAGGAGAACCACATGACGAACGGCAGCATGACGAAATAGACCAGCGCCGCGCCGAGGAAGAACAGCACCGGCGAGGCCAAAAGGAAGGGCAAGAAGGCGTTGCGCTCACGCTTGTAGAGGCCCGGCGCCACGAAGCGGTAAAGCTGCCACGCCAGCACCGGGAACACGACCATGATGGCGGCGAACACCGCCAGCTTCATCTTGGTGAAGAAGATTTCCAGCGGCCCGGTGGCCTGCAGCGTCGCCGGGTGGAGCGCGACCGGGTGGATCACCCCCGCGACAGCCAGGATCAGGTCGAACGGGCCGGGCTTGATCTTGTGGCCCTGAAGCGCATTGGCCATCTCGAACGGGCGCACGAGGAAGATGTAGATCTGCTCGGCGAAGAAGAAGCAGCCGACGAAGGCGATCATGATGGCGGCGAGGCAGATGATCAGCCGCGTGCGCAGCTCCACCAGATGCGTCATCAGGGGGGCGCGGGAGGCCTCGATCTCGGTGTCGTCGTTGCTCACCCTTCCATCTCCGGCGCGGCGGTGACGGGCTTGGCGCGGGGTTTGCGCGGCGCTTTAGGCTGGCGAATTGGATCGGTGGAGGCGACCTCGACCGGACCGCCCTTGGGCGCGCGGGGCTTGCGGGGCGCTTTCGGTTTGGCGGGCGCATCCGCCGCGGCCTCTTCTGCAACCGGCGTGTCGAAGACATCTGAGTCGAAGACAGGCGGCTCATAAGCAAGCGGCGAGGGCGGGAAGGCGAAGCCCTGCGGCTCGGCGGCGGGGATGCTCGATGAGGCGGGCGAGGGGGTGCCAAAGGGCGGCGAACGATAAGCGTCGTTCAGGGCGTCCATCTCGCTCTGCATATCGGTCAGCGGTGCAGAAACGCCGGTGCGAAGCGCCTCCACCTCTTTGCGCAGTTCATCGAGTTCGGACTGACGGGCCATTTCGTCGAACGAGGCGCGGAACTCGGCGGCCAGCCCGCGCATCTTGGCCAGCGCCTGCCCCACGCGGCGCATCAGCACCGGCAAGTCCTTGGGTCCCACCACGATCAGCGCGAACACGCCGATCAGGACCATCTCGAATGCGCCCTGCTCGAGGGGAAACATGGGGGTTCAGCCTCGGGTCAGTTCAGCCGAAAGGGCGGACGAGATCAGATCTTGGTCTCGTCGCGGGCGGTGGGTTCGGGAGAGGTCAGCACGACGGGCTCAACCGGCTTTTCCGGCTCATTCTCGTCCTTCAGGCCCTCGCGGAAGGATTTGATACCCTTGGCCGCGTCGCCCATCAGGCCCGATAGCTTGCCGCCGCCGCCGAACACGAGCGCCACAACGGCCGCGATAATCAGCCAGTGCCAGATGCTCAGGCTACCCATCATAGCAAATCACTCCTTGGGCGGATCGCGCGGAGGCGAACCCGTCGCCTCTATATAGGCTCTTTCATCCAACGTCGCCAACGCGCGAACCCGACGCAGGGTCCCCGCGGGGGTCGAGGAGAGATGGTGCCGCCTGACAGGATTGAACTGTCGACCTCAGCCTTACCAAGGATGCGCTCTACCACTGAGCTAAGGCGGCGAAAGAGAAGGGCGGCGTATAGCGAATGAGTCTCACCGGGGAAAGCGGAAATCCGCCCTAAAGCCACTTGACCGGGCGGCCCTGTCGCCGCACCCGTCAACCGTGACGATGAAAAGCGACCAGTCAGCGGGCTCCCCGCCGCCCGAACGCACCGCGCGCGAAGCGCGGCTGGCGGCGGCGCTGCGCACAAACCTCAGGCGTCGCAAGGCTCCTGCCCCGTCAGACGTTTCTGAACAACAGCCCTCACCGCCCCAGTCCAAGGACCGCTCATGATCCGTTTGCCCCTTCCCCTGGCGTTCGCGCTGGCGACCCTGCCCCTCGCCGCTGCCGAGGCCACGCGAGCGGAAACACCTGCGCCCATCGCCATCCATGCGGGGCGGCTGGTGGACCCGGTGAAGGGCGTGGTGCTGACCGACCAGACGATCATCATCCAGGGCGACCGGATCATCGCCGTCGGGCCGAGCGCCAAGGTGGTGC
Source organism: Caulobacterales bacterium (assembly GCA_038327995.1). Classification (GTDB taxonomy): domain Bacteria; phylum Pseudomonadota; class Alphaproteobacteria; order Caulobacterales; family Caulobacteraceae; genus CAIOYC01. The sequence continues at coordinate 3,063 of JBBQLP010000028.1, forward strand.
CGCCCGCAAACGCCCGCCTGATCGACCTGTCGCATTCCACCGTCCTGCCGGGCCTGATCGACGTGCACGTCCACCTGACCTCCAACCCTGACGAGGGCGGCCCCAACGGCCTCACCGTCTCCACCCCCGACGAGACGATCATTGGCGTGGTCAACGCCAGGAAGACGCTGATGGCGGGCTTCACCGCCGTTCGCAACGTGGGCGCGGGGGGCTTTGCCGACGTGGCCGTGCGCGACGCCATCAACAAGGGCGAGATCGAGGGGCCGCGGATGCAGGTCTCCGGCCCGCCGCTTGGCGCGACCGGCGGTCACGCGGACGAGAACCTGTTGCCGTGGGAATCCCGCCACGCGGACGACGGAGGCCCCTCCGGCATCGCCGACAGCCCGTGGGGCTTCCGCGCCAAGGTGCGTCAGAACGCCAAATACGGGGTCGACGTGATCAAGTTCATGGCCTCGGGCGGGGTGCTTTCCCACGGCGATTCGGTGGGCGGCCAGCAACTGACCCAGGAGGAGATGAACGCCATTGTCGAGGAGGCGCATATGTGGGGCCGCAAGGTCGCCGTCCACGCGCACGGGACCGAGGCGATCAAGGCGGCGCTGCGTGCAGGCGCGGACTCCATCGAGCACTCGTCCCTGATCGACGACGAGGGCATCAAGCTGGCCAAGGCCAAGGGCGCCTACCTCGACTTCGACGTCTATGACGACGACTACATCCTCGCCGAGGGCGCAAAAAACGGCGTCGAGCCTGCCTCGATGGACAAGGAGCGCTCCATCGGCAAGCTCCAGCGCGAGAACTTCAAAAAGGCCTGGGCGGCGGGAACCAAGATGGCCTTCGCCACCGACGCTGGGGTCTATCCGCACGGCACCAACGCCAAGCAGTTCACCACGATGGTCACGTGGGGCATGACGCCGATGCAGGCGATCCAGTGCGCCACCACCTCCGCCGCCGACCTAATGGGCTGGGGCGACCGCATCGGCCGCATCAGCCCTGCCTACTATGCCGACCTGATCGCCGTGGATGGCGATCCGCTGAAAGAGGTCAGCACGCTGGAACACGTGACCTTTGTGATGAAGGCAGGGGATGTGGTGAAGGGCGGACGGTAGGTTGAAAGAAGTCGCCATCAGGCGATTAGGCGCGGGTGATTTAGCGGTCCTGCGAAACGTCGCCGAAGACGTTTTCGATGATGCGATCACGGACGCCCTCGCGCTGGAGTTTCTTGCCGACGCCAATCACATCCTGATCGTCGCCATTACGGAAGATCTGGTGATCGGGCAGATCGCGGGCCTGCTGCAACGTCATATCGACGCCGCTCCAGACCTCTACATCGACAATCTGGGCGTCTCGCCAGCCTGGCGGCGGCAGGGGATCGCGAAGGCGCTCCTCGGCGCGATTTTCGATGTCGGCAAGGGCATGGGGTGCAAGTCAGCGTGGATCGCCGTCGACGCGGACAACAGTCCGGCCATCAAGCTCTACGAGAATACCGGAGCGGTGAGCGAGGCTATATTGATGCTCAGCTATGAGCATCTCTAACCGAAGCGCTGGTAGTTCCCCACAGTACGCCGATCCAGCCGCCCTTGATGAATGGTAGGGCGGCGAGGGTGGCGGCGGCGACCACTGGCAGGCCGATCAGGGCGATCATCGCCGGGGGCAGGCTCCACAGGAACGACAGAGCCAGAAGCGGCGCCACGACCAGGTGTCCAATCAAAAGGATGGTGAAATAGGCCGGACCGTCATCGGCCGGATAGCGCCCGTTCGCGTTGGCGCACACCTCGCAGATGGGCTGGACCTTGAGGTAGCTTGTGAACAGACGGCCCTGGCCGCAGTTGGGGCAATTGCGCTGACACCCCCGACGCAGGCCCGTGAGAGCGGTGCGGGGTAGAGCGGGATGAGCAACAGGGGTGGCCATTCACGCAATATAGGAAGGGGGACGCCGCCCCCTACCCCACTCGTTGCTCTATCGCGCCGAAAATCGTGTGGTTCCTGGCGTCGAGCATTTCGATGCGCACTTCGTCACCGGCTTTCAGGAAGGGGGTCCGCGGTTTGCCGTGCAGGATCGTTTCCACGGTGCGGACCTCGGCGATACAGGAATAGCCGACGCCGCCGTCGCTGATCGGCTTACCCGGACCGCCGTCTGGCCCCTTGTTCGACACAGTGCCCGACCCGATGATCGTGCCAGCACACAAGTTGCGTGACTTTGCGGCATGGGCGATCAGGACCCCAAAGTCGAAGGTCATGTCGACCCCCGCGTCCGCCTTGCCGAAGGGTTGTCCGTTCACGAACGTCTCCACCGCCCCGTGCAGTTTGCCCCCGTCCCAACGATCTCCCAGGGCGTCCGGCGTGACGACGACCGGCGCGAAAGCCGACGCGGGCTTGGACTGGAAGAAGCCGAAGTTCTTGGCCAGTTCATCCGGGATGAGGTTGCGCAGAGAAACGTCGTTCACCAGCGTTACGAAGCGGATGTAGCCGCGTGCCCGCTCGGGGGTCACGCCCTGGGGAACATCGCCGACGATCACCGCCACCTCGGCTTCGAGATCACAGCCCCAGGCCTCATCCGCCAGCGGGATCGGATCGCGGGGCCCGAGGAACCCGTCGGAGCCCCCCTGATACATCAGAGGATCGGTCCAGAAGCTTGCGGGCATCTCCGCTCCCCTGGCTTTCCGCACCAACTCCACGTGGTTCACGTAGGCCGAGCCGTCGGCCCATTGGTAGGCGCGGGGCAGAGGTGCGGCGGCGTCGTGTTCGTGAAAACGCTCGCGCAAGGCGCCGCCGGTCTCGATGCTGGCTGCCAGCGCCTTCAGCATCGGCTCGCAGCGGCCCCAGTCATCCAGCGCCGCCTGCAAGGTGGGAGCTATGGAATGGGCGTCCGTGCACCAGGCCAGGTCATTGGAGACGACAACGAGGCGACCGTCGCGGCCGCCCTTAAGGGATGCAAGTTTCATCCGTCTTTGGTCGCACAGCCTGCGGGTTGGCGAAAGTGCGAATCAGAGAACCTTGGGCGTCGGCTTGCGCGCCGATGTAAGTTCGCGCGGTGGGCGAGGCGGTCTCGGGCGACGATCTGTGTAGCCCGGCAGGGGCGCAGGTCCGATGGGCTTGGATATCAGGAGCGCGGTCTGGGCGGCGCGAAGATCATTCTCCACCCGCTCCTTTTGCCAATATTCGGACAACGCCTCGAGCGCCTCGCGCACCGCCAGCGCCCGCTCCCGCGAGCTCATGTCCACATCCCTATCGAGGCCATGACCGCCGTGGCCGGGAACTTCGATGATCCTTGCGGGCTGCACCACCTGCACGGTTCCGCCATCCGCTGAAGCCGCCGCGATGGCCGATCCACTGCCGCTCGAAATGATGACGGCTGACCCGTGACCCGCGCCGTGATCGTCGTGGGCGGAGACCTTCCGCTTGGTGGTGTTCATGGCGTGCTTGAGCCTGCCAAGGGCGCCCGCCAGCGAATTAGGTCCTGCGGAAAGCGCCAGAACCGGACCCAGACAGGCGTCCACAGTATCCAAAAGGGTCTTGATCGGGCCAAACGCCTTTTCCCCGGTGGCGATCAGGGCGATGTCGATCTGGCGTCGCACGGCGAAGAAGATGATGGCCGGCGCCTTGGAGTAATCGGCTTCATAGCGCTGCTTTTCCATGCGCTGCCCTGCGCGGAAACACAGGTAGCCGACGATCACCGCCGCCAACAGGATCAGCAGGATGAAGGTGTTGGCCATGTGGTCGGGCCACGCGCCCTCGCCGATCAAGGGGCGGTATGGCGGCGGGCCGTCGTAGTCCTGCATAGCTGGCGCCCCCCACCGTTAACCATATCAGAGCATAGCATGACGCGGTTCGCGCGGAGTGCAATCCTCGGCACGCGACAGACGAAACGGAACCTGTTGATGGATAGATCCAGAGGCGGCAACGGCGCCTAAACCGGCTTGACGAACGTCCGCCGGCGCGCCGCCTGATCGTAGAGGGCGATGTTGACGAAGACCGCCACCTCCACCAACACCTCGCCGCCGACCTCTTGCGCCCACAGGTAGTTGCGTTCGATTTCGACCGGACGGCCCGAGGGCGCGAACGCCTCGTGAGTGTCGCCCCACGGGGTGACTTTCGAGAGATCGCGCCACGAGAGTGAAAGCGCGCGCGCCATCTCCTCGTCGGCCATAGCCTCGAGCTCAGCGTCGGCCACTTCTATCGTCCATCACCAGCGTAGGAAGACATCAGGCCGTTTGCTTCGCCGGATTGGCGGGAAGTACGCCGCGCTTGATCTGGTCAAGCTCCAGTGATTCGAACAGGGCCTTGAAGTTGCCCTCGCCAAAGCCTTCGTTGCCCTTGCGCTGGATGATCTCGAAGAAGATCGGCCCCACCGCATTCTCGGTGAAGATCTGCAGCAATAGCCCCTGCCCCTCGGTCGGCGCGCCGTCGATCAGGATGCGGTCGGCGCGCATCCGCTGCACGCTCTCGCCGTGGCCGGGCAGGCGCGCGTCGATGCCATCAAAGTAGGTGTCGATGGTGTCCTGGAAAGCGACGCCGCGCTCCCGCATGGTCTCGACCGAATGAAAAATGTCATCCGACCCCAGCGCGATGTGCTGGATGCCTTCGCCCTTGTAGGTGCGCAGGAACTCCTCGATCTGGGAATGATCGTCCTGGCTCTCATTGAGGGGGATGCGAATCTTGCCGTCGGGCGAGGTCATGGCCTTGGAGATCAGGCCCGTTTGCGCGCCCTCAATGTCGAAATAGCGAATTTCGCGGAAGTTGAAGATGCGCTCGTAGAACTCAGCCCACTTGCCCATCTGCCCCCGGTGCACGTTGTGAGTCAGGTGATCGAGGTAGGTCAGCCCCATGGCGTTTCCGGCCATCGCCTCCTTGGCGCCCGGCACGGGGATAAAGTCCACGTCGTAGATCTCCTGCACGCCGTAACGGTCGACGAGATAGAGGTTGGAGCCGCCGATCCCCTCGATGGCTGGGATGTTCATCTCCATCGCGCCGACGGGGCCGCGCACTTCGGTCGCCCCACGCTCGATGGCGAGCTTCAGCGCCCTGGCGGCATCCTTGACGCGGAAGGCCATGGCGTTGGCGGAGGGACCGCGCTCCTCGCGAAACTTCGCGACCTGCCCTTGGGGCTCCATGTTGAGAAGGAAGTTGATATCGCCCTGCTGATAGCGGGTTACGGCCTTGGAGCGATGGCGCGCGGTGGCGGTGAAGCCCATCATCTCCAGGTGCGCCGCCAGCTTTTCGGGCTCGGGGCTAGTGAATTCCACGAACTCGAACCCGTCAGTGCCGAGGGGATTGTCGAACAGATCGGCCATTGGTGTGTCCTCCACGGCGAATAGCGATTTGCCCGCTCCATAGGCGTTGCAGGGGGCCTTCCGCAACGTCTGAACGCGCAAAGGTACGTGATCGCCCCCTCGCCGCAGCGCGACGGCTCTGCTAGGTGCGGGAATAAGAGGTCTCCATGCTGCGTGCTTCCTACAATCGGCTAATGGCGCTGGCGGCGAGCCCGCAGGGGCCGTGGTGGTTGGCGCTCGAAGCGTTCTGCGAGGGGGTTTTCTTTCCCATACCGCCCGACCTGATGCTGATGCCGATGGTGCTGGCCCGGCGGGATCGCGCGTGGCTCTACGCCCTGATCGTGCTCGTCGCCTCGCTTTGCGGCGGGACGGTGGGCTACGGCGTCGGCATGGCGTTCGAGAGCGTGGGGAGGGCGATCCTGGCGCTGACCGGCACCAGCGGCGCGGGGGTCGATGCCTTCATGACCACCTACCGCAAATGGGGCGTACTCGTGATCGCCCTGCCCATTCCCTACAAGCTGACGGCCATCGTCTCTGGCATGACGCACTTCAGCTATCCCGTGTTCATCGCAGCCTCAGCCGCGATCCGGGGCGCGCGGTTTTTTCTCGTGGCGGCGCTGGTCCGCCGGTATGGCGCGCCGATCCAGGGCTTTATCGAAAAGCGCCTGGCACTGGTGGTGTCGGCGGTGGCGCTGGCTATCGTAGGCGGTTTTCTGCTTCTGAAGCTGATCCATTGAGGCTCTGCGGCAATCGCTTATGATAGGGGGATGAGCAGGATCGGCGCCCCTTCGTTCTGGACCCCCGCCACAACGTGGCTTGCATTGGCCGCGCTGGCGGCGGCGGGGATGCTGGGCGTTGCGCACGCCTTCGAGACCTTCGGCCACTACCCGCCGTGCGAGCTTTGCTATTCGCAGCGCGACGCCCATTGGGCGGCCCTCTGGGTCTCGCTGGCGGGCCTTATGGTTGGCCGGTTCCGGCCTGCAGCAGCCCGTTGGGTTTGCGTAGTCGTCGGCCTGGTGTTTGTCGTTTCCACCGGCCTCGCCTCCTATCACGCAGGGGTGGAGTGGAAGTGGTGGCCGGGACCCTCCACCTGCACGGGCGCCCATATCAAGGCCGTGACGGCGGCGGACATGGCGGCGCTGCTCGGCCCCACCAAGACCCACATCGTGCGCTGCGACGAAGCGGCGTGGCGGATGTTCGGGATTTCCATGGCCGGTTACAACGCCCTCGCCTCGCTGGTCTTCGCCATCCTTAGCTTCTCCGCCGCTGCGCAAAGGCCCGCCCGTGGTTGAGGCGACTCATCCCGCAAGGCCCGGCATGGGCTCCAGCGAGCAGCGACTGGCGGAAATCCTTCGGGTCGACCACGCAGGCGAACTGGCGGCGGTGCAGATCTATCGCGGCCAGCGTGCGGTGTTTGACCAGGGCAAGGGCCGCAAGGCTATCGCCAGTCAACTCGAAGCGATGGAGGGCCACGAGGCCGAGCACTTGAAGGCCTTCGACCGGCTCTTGACTGATCACAATGTGCGCCCGACGCTGCTGACGCCGCTCTGGCGCTTCGCGGGGTTCGCCCTAGGCGCCGGGACGGCCCTGATGGGCGAGAAGGCGGCGCACGCCTGCACCGAGGCAGTGGAGACGGTGATCGAACAGCACTACGCGGACCAGATCACCGAGCTTGAGATCCGTGAGCCCGCCCTCGCCGCCGATCTTGTCAAGTTTCGCAATGAGGAGTTGGCCCACCGCGACGAGGCCGTAGCGCACGGGGCGAAGGACGCGCCGGGCTATCTCTTGCTCTCCGCCGTCATCCGGGCCGGTTGCCGGGCGGCTATCCGCATTTCGGAGAAGGTATGAGCCTCTCACGTCTCGAAGGCATCGGCCTCGACGCCATTCGCCGGGCGGCGGAGGCGCCCGTGATCGCTGTCAAGTCTCAGGTGAACGAGGCGGCGGACGACCTTTCGGCAGCCTTCGTCGAGGACCCGATCTTCGCCTGGTTCATGCGCACCGACGCCAAACGCCACGCCGCGCGCCAGCGGTTCTTCCGGGTAATCCTGAACGAGGTCGCCTTTCCGGACGGAGAGATCGACCGCCCTTCAACCGGCGGCGGCGCGGCGGTTTGGATGCCCTCGGAAAAGCTTGGCGCGCAGCCAGTGCTGCGTGAGCTACGCGCCCTGCCCATGCTGCTGAACGCGGCGGGGCTTGGGCGCTTTTCGCGCCTGACCAAGCTGCGCAACGCCATGGACCACCACCATCCCGCCGAGCGCCCGCACGACTATCTGTGGTTCCTGGGCGTGCATCCCGAAGCGCAGGGCGCGGGGGTTGGATCAAGGCTTCTGGCGGCGCGGACTGCGAAGCTGGATGCGGCGGGGCGCTGCGGCTTTCTGGAGACCGCCACTCCGCGCAACGTGCCGCTCTATGCCCGGCATGGATTCGAGACCGTGGCGGAATATCGCCCCGCGCCAGACGGCCCCCTTATCTGGGCCATGTGGCGCGATCCCCGCTGAAGGAGCTTTCATGCCGACGACCGGCGACGACATCGAGGCCGAACACAAGGCCGCCATCGACAGCCTGACCCGCGAGCAACACCACGCCCTTTCCAGGCTTCAGCGCGCCACGCAGCTTTCACACTTCAATCATCACCGGATCGTGGAGAACCTTCAGCACCTGTTCGATGAGGAGGCCGATGCGAGAAACGGGGCTGGAGCAAAAATCTGAACTGAAGCCGGGCGCAAAAATAGACGGGCGGGCCCGACCTCGCCTGCGCCACAACACCGCTATGAGCGTTAGTCAAAGCACGCCCCCTGAGCCGCCCGGTCACAGGATCGGGCGATCTTTATGCGTTATCAGAACCGAGAACGCCAATTGGCGACGACGCCGAGGTTGAGCGGCGCATTTGCCTGATTGGCCTCGTCCATCACACCCACAGCGATCAGTTCTAGCTGCCCCAGACCGGCCCAGCTTTTATCGACGCCAAGACGCAGATCGACCTGCCGCCCGGATGGGCTGGCGCTGAAGTGGCGGGTGGAGAACTGCAACGGATCGTCGTAGTTGGCGGGGATGTCGGCCAGGGTGGCGGAGAACCGTCCCTGTTCGATCCGCACGGGCTGGCTCACCTGGGCCAGGAGGCTCAGGCAGTCCGCAGCGATGGAGCAGCGGGTGCGAGCAGTGATCCGCCAGGTCGAACTCGTCACCGGGCCGCTTAATCCGACAAGCCCGCCTGCCGCGCGGGTCGAGCCGACCGAACCCTCCGCTGACAGCGCCAGCCAAGCGTTCGGTGTCCAGTCCGCGCTGAAGGACACGAAGCGCGTCGATGCCGGAATGGCGAACGAGGAGCTATGAGGCAGGAAGGAACCCAGCGGTCCCTGAGGCTCGGTCAGACGTCCAGCGGAGAAGCTTGCCGCCACCGTACCCCGCACAAAACTAGCGCTGGCGAGGGCGTAACTCGACGGTTCCAGGTTAGCGAGGCCATACAGAGTATAGCGCGTGCCCGCTCCGGTTTCGCCGCCCAAGCGCCAGCCGCCGAGACCATAGCTCGCCTGAACCGCGTGGTCGGACCGCGCTAGCGCCGCGAATCCGTCATGCGAAGCGGCGAGGGTCGCGCTGGGGGCCACCCCGCCTTGCCCACTCCAAGCCTGAAAGCTGAACCGTCCCGCATTTACCCGCACCCGAACGTCCGCAGGCGTTTCCTGGGTGGACTGGAAACCGATTGTGCGCACGGGTTCTGGCGCACCGAACGGCGAGCGGGAAGCCGCCAGATCGAGCGAGACGCCGCGAGCGGTGTTCAGGACCACCTCCGTCTCGTGCTGCGTCGGCGCCGTTGCACCCTGAAGCATGGCGTGTGGAGCAGAATGGAAGCCCGACGCCAAATTGACCGAGAACAAACGGCTGTAGCTATCGAAGGCGACGGTGTTGAGAGCCCTGCTGCGAGAAACCGAATCTCCAAAGGCCCCGGAGAGATTGGACCCTGCCTGATTGCGGATCTGCACTGGCGCGCCGACGCTGCTGGGAACGGACAGGGTTCCGACCGGCGCGAAAGCGCGTTGAAGATCGATGATGCCGTTGCCATAGACCGCGTCGACGCCCGGATCGCCCAGATCGTCCGCTGTCTGGATCAAAAGTGCGATCGCCTGCCTTCCGGTCAGGTTGGGAAAGGCCTGGAGCAAGAGCGCCAAGGCTCCCGAAACCACGGGAGTGGCGAACGAAGTGCCCGAGCCCTTGAAACAAGTGGTCCCATTGCAATTGGTGATGAGATCATCGCCCGGCGCGACGACAAACTCGGATGCAACGGCGCCAGCTTTGTTGGAATAGGTGGCCAGAGTCTTGCCGTCTATCTGGGTGGCTCCGACGGCTATGATCGAGCCCACATATCGGGGGTCTATGGCGTAAAAGGCGGGGTAGTCGGGGTTGGCGAGAGATTCATTTCCCGCCGCGATGGAGAACACCACCCCCGCCGCCGCCCCGCGCGCCAGGGCCGCCTCGAATTGGGAGCCTTGAGGACCGGTTCCGCCCAGGGACAGGTTGATGATCTTCGCCCCATGCGCGATCGCATAATCTATGCCCGTCGCCAAGGTGTTGGAGTTGAATGTGCAGCCGGAGTCGCCCTTCGCGTTCGTCATGCCGCACGTTCCGGGGGTGTCGGCCCGCACGCTCAGGACAGTCGCGTTATAGGCCACTCCGATCGTGCCGAAGCCGTTGAACTGCGACGCGATCACGCCCCCAACGAAGGTCCCGTGGGTGTCCTCCCCGTCCGGGGCGTTGCGACTGGCGAAAAGATCCGTTGAGGCCGTCGAAACGTTGGTGGTCAGGTCCGCCTGGGTGTGATTGACCCCGGAATCGATGACGGCCACGGTGATGCCCGACCCGCTCGCGCCTGCGTTAAAGGCGGCGCTCGCCTTCACGGTGCCCAAGGCATAGTTGCGCAGATATTCGGCGCTAGTAGCGCTCGGACCCGGCGGCGGAGGCAACGGTGGCGGAGGGGGCGGAGGCGGTGGTGGGGGTGGGGGTGGCGGCGAGGGCATGACCGGAGGCTGGACGATGGTGTCGCCGCCACCGCCTCCCCCACCCCCGCAACCGGTCAACATCAGCAGGGCGCCAAGGGCGACGACCGAGGTTGCGACCACGCCGACCCGGCGCAGGGGCGGACACGCGGGCCTGTATTGCGCCAAGGCGCGTCCCGGCCTCCAGGCTTCACCCACCAGACGATCAATACGAGGCCCAGAAACGTCCATGGCCAATCCCAACGCACAAGCAGCCGCAGCGCAAACCCCGCTGTGGTCGAGAGCCTATCCTAATAGGCGCAAACGGAAAGGGGCCTACGGGCGCCCCGCGTCATTCAGGCGCGTCAACGGGGCGCGTCTGCGCCATAGCTCTGCGAGGGTTGTGGAACCGGCGCGTGATAGCTTGGCGCACCGTAAAGCTCGGCGCCCGGGTGGGGTTGGGCGTAAGGCGCGTCTTCGCACACCGTATGGGTGTGGCACTGACCGCCGTGAACCGGAATAGGATGCGGCGGGGGCGGCAGCGGGTGCACGCGGCGAGGCGGGGCAGGCGCCTTGCAGGCGATGCGAGTCCAGCCACTGGAGCCCGGGCGGACCAGCACCTTCTTTTCCACATAGCGCGGCGCACCAGGCGTTTCGATCCGTTCCCGACGCGCGGGCGTGACCAGCACGCGCTCGGACTGGGCGCGGTAGACCGGAGCGACCGGGTGTTCGACCACGCGGGCCGGGCTCACAACGAATTGCTCCACCACCCGCTCGTGCGCGACCGGCCCCTTGACCAGGCAAGTGCGGGCTGGGGTCACGAGAACACGCACCCGGCGTGTCTCGTAACGGGCGGGCACGAGTACGCGGCACAGAACCTCGCCGGTGGGTTGAACCCGCACACCCTCGCCGGCGCCCTCGCCATAGCCCTGCGCGGCGTGGCCCTGACGCCACTCCAAATGGGCCGCGCGAACCAGCACCCGGCGAACTTCCCAGCGATAGACCGCCGCCGTTTCCACCACTCGGTCGGCGCCGGGATGATCTACGTATCGTGTCCGGCTGCTGGTGACGGCGGGAATGGTTTGCCGATCCACGCGCGCCGGTGTGACCAGAAGCTGTTTTGTTAATGTTCGGAAGGCGGCCGGAATATCGCGATAGCTGACTACAGGCGGCCCGGCCACGGCGCTGCGTTCGGTGCGATAGACGGGCGGGATGGCGATGCGACTGAAGCACTCGCCAGCGTGCGCACCCTTGGGCAAATCTTGCGCTGTGACTGCGGCGGCAGGGGACGCGATCGCTATGACCCCGGCGCTCGCTAAAAGTACGACCTTGATGATCGAATTGTAACTCGTCACTGCCTCACGCTCCTGATGCGAAACAGGCGATTGCGCTCTGTCCCGACTTGACACCTCGCGCCCCGTTCCCCACCCCTCCCCTGCATCCAGCGCGCCACGTTGGCGCGTCCGTCCGCCGCTTCGGAAGGCAGTCATGATCCCCCGCTATTCCCGCCCCGAGATGGCGGCGCTTTGGTCGCCAGAGACCCGTTACAAGATCTGGTTCGAGATCGAGGCCCACGCCGCCGACGCCATGGCCGAACTGGGCGTGATCCCCAAGGAGGCCGCCGCCGCCATTTGGGCCAAGGGCAAGGACGCGGTGTGGGACGCGGACCGGATCGACGAGATTGAGCGAACGACCAAGCACGACGTCATCGCCTTCCTGACTCATGTGGCTGAAATCGTCGGCCCGGAGGCGCGCTTCCTGCACCAGGGAATGACGAGTTCGGACGTGCTCGACACCTGCCTGTCTGTCCAGCTTTCGCGGGCGGCGGATATGCTGATCGAGGACGTGGATCTGGTGCTGGCGGCACTAAAGAAGCTAGCCTTCGAGCACAGGCTGACCCCCACCGTAGGCCGCAGCCACGGCATCCACGCCGAGCCCACCACCTTTGGCGTCAAGCTAGCAGGCCACTATGCCGAGTTCCAGCGCGCCAAGGAACGGCTGGCGATGGCGCGGTTCGAGATCGCCACCTGCGCCATTTCCGGCGCCGTCGGCACCTTCGCCAATGTCGATCCTCGGGTGGAGCAGCACGTGGCGGAAAAGCTGGGGCTGCTGGTCGAACCCGTCTCAACGCAAGTGATTCCCCGTGACCGTCACGCGGCCTTCTTCGCTGCGCTGGCGGTGGTTGCCTCGTCGGTGGAGCGGCTCGCCACCGAGGTTCGCCATCTGCAACGCACCGAGGTGCTGGAGGCCGAAGAGGCATTCGACGTGGGCCAGAAGGGCTCCTCCGCAATGCCGCACAAGCGCAACCCTGTGCTGACCGAAAATCTGACCGGCCTGGCGCGGCTGGTGCGCTCGGCGGTGGTTCCGGCGCTGGAGAATGTCACCCTCTGGCACGAGCGGGACATCAGCCACTCGTCGGTGGAGCGGGGCATTGCGCCGGACGCGACTGTCCACCTAGACTTCGCGCTGCGCCGGCTGGCCGGGTTGATGGAGCGGCTGACCACCTATCCTGAAAATATGCAGAAGAACTTGGATCGGCTAGGGGGCCTCGTCCATTCCCAGCGAGTTCTGCTGGCCCTGACGCAGAAGGGAATGGGCCGCGAGGAGGCCTACGCTGCGGTCCAGCGAAATGCCATGAAGGTCTGGCGCGGCGAGGGCGCGTTCATCGACCTGCTCAAGGCCGATCCCGAGGTGCGACCCCATCTCACGGACGCGGAACTGGAGCCCTTGTTCGACCTTGGCTATCACTTCAAGCACGTGGACACGATTTTCGCCCGCGTCTTCGGAGTCCCGTCCGCATGAACGACCAGCCCGTCGTCCTCGCCATTAATCCCGATCTCGATGTCGCCAGATACGCCGCGATCTATCAGGCCGAGGGGGTAGTTCAAATCCCCGATGTGTTCGAGACGCGCACAGCCCAACTCATCACGATGATGCTGGAAGAGGGAGTGGACTGGCAGGTCATCGCTTCGGGCGAGGACGGGCGCGGTCAGTCCTGGACCCGGCCTGAAATGGGGCGACTGAATGAGACGGCGCTGAACGCCCGGCTGGGGCCAGTGCTGAAGCGAGCCAGCGAGGGCTTCGCCTTCCTCTACTTCGGCTACCCAATGATCGCCGCCCGGCTGGAAGGCCGCGACCTCGGCCACCCGATCCATGATCTAACCGAATTCCTCAACGGTTCGGAGTTTCTGGATTTCGGACGCGCGGTCACTGGAGAGGCCAGCGTGGTGAAGGCCGACGCGCAGGCTACGTTCTATCGCCGTGGAGACTTCCTGACCATGCACGACGACCGGGGCGATGATGAGCGCCGGGCCGCTTACACGCTCGGCTTCACCCGCCAGTGGCGGGCCGATTGGGGCGGGCAGCTTCTGTTCCACGCCGAGAACGGCGAGATCGAACGGGGGTTTCAGCCCGGTTTCAACGTGCTGACATTCTTCAAGGTGCCGACCCTGCATTCGGTTGCGGCGGTAGCGCCCTATGCCGCTGCGCCGAGGCTTTCGATCGTCGGCTGGCTGAGGGACGACCTGCCTCAGGGGGCGCGTTAGGCGCTACTCCCCTGCGCGCACTTCCTCGCGGCAGACAGCAAGCAACCGGTCCATTTCGCGGCGGATATTGCCCTCGGTGACGGCGACGCTGCTGGCCTTCAGGTCGGCGAACAGCTTGCGGAACACGTCTTCCTCGCCAGGCTCCTTCAGGTCTTCGCGCACGATGGAGGCCGCGTATCCTTCAAGCGCCGGACCCACGAGGCCCATCAGATTGCCCGCCCAGAGGCCCACGCGGCGATCCCTGCGGGCGATGGCCTTGAACTCCTGCGTCTGCTCGAAGGAGAAGTGGGCCTCAAAGGCTTTCTCGCGGTCGTCAAACGTTGTCATAGAAGTTCCGGTCTGAATTGCGAGCGTCGCAGCGGCGCACAAGCCACGGCGCGGCGCAGGTATCAAGCTTCGTCTTCGGGTTCGGCTTCGATGTCGTGAAAACGACCGTAGTCCACCACGCGCTTTCCGTCTTCGTCGAATACGATCACGTCCGCGAACCGGCGGTTCCACACAATGTCCTCCGGCATATAGGCGTGCCGGGCGTGGATCCGCTGAGCGAAGGTTTCGTCCATGCCCGACAGGACGATGATGATCTGCAAGCCCTCGACATCCATGCTTTCGGGGGTGGCGCCATAGAGGGGGCTGGTCTCGTCGATCACATGCAAGATCGACCATGACAGGGCGAACAGGGGCGAGCGGGAGCGCTCCAGCTTCAAGTCCTCGAAGCGGCGCATCTTGATCCCTTCGGCGGTGGTGCGTTGTTTGGTGACGCTGACACTGACCTCGGCCTCCAGCACCTGGTTGGCCCGCTCGTTGGCGGCGCGGAACATCAGGGTCGGCTTGCCGTCGTGCAAAGCGATGAGGGCGTTTCGGCTGAACATCACCCGCGCCGTAGGTCTGGATACGCGGGCAAAGATTACCCCGGTGGCAACCGCCACAAAGCTAAGGCCAAAGAAGTTTTCCGCCGTCATGATGGCGTTGGCGTAGAAGTCGTGCGGCGCCATCGCGCCATAGCCGATGGTGCCGATGGTCTCGACGCTGAAGAAAAAGGCGTCGACGAACGAACCCGGCCGCGCATTGGCGATCCCGTCGCGGTCGATCAGATAAAGCCCTGCAAAGATCGCGTTGGCGATCAGATAAGCTCCGAGCCCCAAGGCCGTGAACTGAGGCCACGTGGTGGTCAAGAGCCAGTGATAGACGTCGCGCGGGCTGCGGCGACGCCCCCTGATGGTGATGTCCGAACGCGTGACCGGATTGAACAGGCGCGGGATGGCGGCCGGACGCTCGTCCCTGATCGGCGCGTCGAGCGGCGACGACGCCTCTTGGGGCGTCTTGATATGCTCGGCAGTGGATATTTCGCTCATCTGCGGCGCGCCCTCGACCTGCGACCCCCACACCATGTGGACCAAAGGCGTCAAGCGCATTCCTTTAGCGGCCTGTCGGGCTTATATCGAGGGTCAAGCGCTTCCTTCGGATTCGCGCACGACCTTCCCGCTCCCGGGGAGGGGCGCGCCTGCCCCCGGAAACCGCGCCCCGAGGACATGATGACCCGCCGCAAGAAAATCTACGAGGGCAAGGCCAAAATCCTCTACGAGGGTCCCGAGCCCGGAACCTTGATCCAGTACTTCAAGGACGACACCACCGCCTTCGACGCCACCAAGAAAGCGATCCTGGAGGGCAAGGGCGTCATCAACAACCGGATCTCAGAATATGTGATGACCAAACTGAACGGCATCGGCGTGCAGAACCACTTCATCCGCCGCCTGAACCTGCGCGAGCAACTCATCCGGGAGGTGGAGATTATTCCGCTCGAGGTTGTCTGCCGCAACGTGGCGGCGGGCTCCATGTCCACGCGGCTCGGCATCCCCGAGGGAACACCCCTGCCCCGCTCGATCATCGAGTTCTATTACAAGCGCGACGACCTGCATGATCCGCTGGTGACGGAAGAGCACATCACCGCCTTCAACTGGGCCCAGACCCAGGAGATCGACGATATGCTGGCCACCACCCTGCGCGTGAACGATTTCCTGTCGGGGATGTTCGGCGCGGTCGGCATCACGCTAGTGGACTTCAAGGTGGAGTACGGACGCATCTGGGAGGGTGATTTCGCCCGCACCATCCTCGCTGACGAGATCAGCCCCGATAGCTGCCGCCTGTGGGATAGCCAGACCAACGAGAAGCTGGACAAGGACCGCTTCCGCCGCGACCTCGGCAATGTGATCGAAAGCTACACCGAAGTGGCCCGCCGCCTCGGCATCATGAACGAAATGCCGACGGTGATTCAGGGAGGCAAGGGCTAGGCGTATGAAGGTTCGCGTGGAGGTTTTCCTGAAAGCGGGTGTGCTGGACGTGCAGGGCAAGGCCATCGAGGCGGCGCTGGGCGGGCTGGGCTTTGCCGGGGTAAGCGAAGTGCGCGTGGGTCGGATCATCGCCTATGACGCCGCGGGCGATGACCGCGCCGCAGCCGAAACGCAGGGCAAGGCCATGGCCGACAAGCTCCTCGCCAATGCCGTGATCGAGAGCTACCGGGTCGAGGTGGCGTGAAGTCCGCCGTCGTTGTTTTCCCCGGCTCCAACTGCGACCGCGACTGCGCCGTGGCGATCGAGCGGTCCACGGGCTCGAAGGCCGAAATGGTCTGGCACATGGAAAGCGAGCTTCCGCCGCTCGACCTGATTGTGCTGCCGGGGGGCTTTTCCTATGGCGACTACCTGCGCTGCGGCGCTATGGCGGCGCTGTCGCCGGTGATGGGGGCGGTGAAGGTCGCCGCGGAGCGGGGGACCGCAGTGGTCGGTATCTGCAACGGGTTTCAGGTGCTGTGCGAGGCGGGAATGCTGCCGGGGGCGCTGCTCAGGAACGCGGGCCTGAAATACGTCTGCAAGCGGGTGACGCTGGAGATTATCAACAGCCAGACCCGCTTCACCTCGGCTTACGGCGAAAAGCGCGAGGCGGTGATGACGGTGGGCAACGGCGAGGGCAATTACTTCGCCGATGAAGAGACCCTCGACCGGCTTGAGGGCGAGGGCCGGGTGGTGTTCCGCTATCAGGACAACCCCAACGGCTCGGCCCGCGCCATCGCCGGCATCGTCAACGCGGGCGGCAACGTGCTAGGCGTCATGCCCCACCCCGACCGCGCGTTCGAGCTCGATCTAGGCTCCGCCGACGGCGCGGCCCTGTTCCAGAGCGTGGCGGCGAGCGCTTAGGGCTGACTCCTTTGCCGATAACGACCGCTTTCAGTCATGAAGCAGAGTTCAGCTTTCGACCCTCAGCGGACATTCCGCCGCCGCCGTGATAGGCAAGCTTCACCATATCGCGGAGAAGGAACGGCATGGAAATCCACAAGCCGAAAGCGGCGCACTCGGTGCGAGAGTTCCTTACAGAGATCGGGACCATCGTCTGCGGCATCCTGATTGCGTTAGGGTTGGAGCAGGCCGTGGAGGCTTGGCATTGGCATGAGGTGGTCGGCGAGGAGCGCGAGGCCCTGCGCGACGAGATCGGTCAACTCCGCGGGGCGATGAAGGGGCGGTTCGAGCTCGAACCCTGCTTTGTGGCGCGGCTTGCGGAAGTGAAAGAGATCGTTCGCCGCCATGACGGGAACCAGCCGTTGGGCATAACAGGCTCCATGGGCAGGCCGCTCTATCCGCCAACGCCGCGCCCGCTTTGGGAACTAGCGGTGGCCGACCAGTCGCTCTCCCATATGAAACTGGCAGAGAAACGGCGCTTCACCGACGCCTACAACTGGCTGTCCGTGTACGATCCGATCACAAATGACGAGCGAACCGCTTGGCGCACGCTTCAAGTGCTGAACCACGCCGAGACGCTAACGGCAGCGGACTGGTCTACGGTCCGAGAAGCCTACGAGCACGCAGCAGAAACCCACCAGATCATTGCCGGCAGCGCGGAAGGATGGCTGGTGCCGTTCGACGCGCTAGGAGGGGCGACACCAAATGCTTCGGTCAGGCATGCGCCCCCGGTCGAGACTTTCTGCACACCGATGCTGGCGAAGGTCGCGGCCCTGAATAAATAGCGGGCTTCCCACCATAGCGGAGGTTCGGGAAGACTGCTTGCCGCTCGCTCTATCGCGCCCTACCCCCGCACCCGCGCGATCTTTGTGATCGGCAGGTTGGGGACCAGCATCTGGCCTTTCATGAACCCCTTGCCCGCCGTAGCTGAGGGCTCCATGGCGAGAATGGCGCGCACCACGTCCATGCCCTCCACCACCTTGCCGAACGCCGCAAAGCCGAAGGTGTCGACGCCCTCTTTCTCCGGCTGGGCGTCCATGAAGGACGCTTCGCCGACGCAGATGAAGAAGTGGCCGTTGGCGGTGCCGAGCGCGCTGCGCGGCATGGAGATGGTTCCGTCCCCGTGCTTCAGCCCCGTCTTGTCGGTGCTTTCATGCTTGATCGGCGGCAGGGCGGTGAAGGTCGGCGCGGTCTCGCCACCCTGGATAAAGCCGGTGGTCTCTGCGCCCTTGGTAGGCGCTACCCGATAGAAGGCGGGCTTCACGTAGCGATGCTCGCCGACCATGCGCAGGAAGTAGTTGGCCGTGATCGGCGCTTTATCCGGATAGACCTCAACGATGATGGTCCCCTTGGGCGTGACCATCTCCACCCTCGGCGCGCTGGTCTGCGCGCGCGCCAGAACCGGCAGGAACGGCAGGCTGGAGATCAGGGCGAGGAGGGCGCGGCGGGGCTGGATCATGCCCGATCCTAGCGCCGGGGGGCGCCTGAGCGCTAGGGGCAGGACGGAACAGCTTGAGGGAACCGCATCCGCGTGGGACTGTTGGATGGCGAAACGGAGAACATGATGCGGGTATCGATCTGGGGTTTGAGCGCTGCGGTCCTGGTTGCGGTGCTGGCGGCGCGGGCCCCGGCGCTGGCTCAGCCCAGTGATATTCCAGCCAAGTTCGAGCCCCGCACCGAAAGCTTCGACTACATCAAGCGGGTCGCGATGATCCCCATGCGCGACGGGATCAAGTTGAACACCGTGATCGTGATCCCCAAGGGCGCGAAGGGCGCGCCGATCATACTGACCCGCACCCCCTACGGCGCGGCGTCCAACACCTCCAAATCGCAGAGTCCGCACATGGCCGCGATCCTGCCGCGGGGCGACGACGTGTTCGTGCAGGCGGGCTATATCCGCGTCTATCAGGACGTGCGCGGCAAGCATGGCTCGGAGGGCGACTACATCAACGAGCGGCCCCTGCGCGGCCCGCTGAACGCAACCAAGACCGACCATGCCACCGACGCATATGACACCATCGACTGGCTGGTGAAGAACGTGCCCGAGTCGAACGGCAAGGTGGGGATGATCGGCACGTCCTACGACGGGATGATGGTGCTGATGGCGCTCGCCGACCCGCATCCGGCGCTGAAGGTGGTCATCCCGGTCAACCCGGTGGCCAACACCTGGAAGAACGACGACGACTTTCACGGCGGCGCGTTCCGGCTGGTGGGTTACGACTATTACTACAGCCAGGACACCGAGAAGGGCGAGGGTTCGGACCTGTGGCGGCCGGGCTATGACGACTACGACACCTTCCTGAAGGCGGGGTCGGCGGCGGACTTTATGAAGACCTACGGGGTCGACCAGCTTGGCTGGCCCAAGCGCATGGCGGACCACCCCGCCTACGACGCCTTCTGGAAGGCGCAGGCGCTGGACGAAATCCTGGCGACCAGGCCGCTGAAAACCCCGACCATGTTCGTGGCCAGCCAGTGGGACCAGGAAGACATCTACGGCGCGGTGGCGACCTATCAGGCGCTGGCGCCGAAGGATGACGCCCACATGGAATATTTGGTCATGGGTCCGTGGAAACACGGCGGGGGTATGGGCGACGGCTCCACCCTCGGCGCCCTGAAGTTCGACGGCGACACCGGCTATCATTTCCGCAAGGACGTGCTCCTGCCCTTCGTGAACCAGTATCTGAAGGACGGCGCGCCCAAGGCCGATCAACCGCCAGTGATGGCCTATGAGACGGGCGCAAATGCGTGGCGCAGCTATGACGCCTGGCCGCCCAAAGCCGAGAGCGGCGCGTCGCCCACCAAGCCCCTTTATCTGCATACGGGGTTCGGCCTCGGCTGGGACAAGCCAGCCCGCCAGGGGCTGTTGTCAAACGTGGGGACCTCGGACGACTACGTTTCCGATCCGGCCAAGCCTGTGCCCTATCGCCTTCGCCCGATCCGCCCGACCTATTCGGAGGGCTCCACCTGGGGCCAGTGGCTGGTGGACGACCAGCGGCTGTTCTCGGATCGGCCGGACGTTCTGACCTACGAAACCGACGTGCTGACCGCGCCGGTGCGTATCGCGGGCGCGCCGGTCGCCAACCTATACGCCTCAACCACCGGCACGGACGCCGACTGGGTGGTCAAGCTGATCGACGTCTATCCCCCTGAGACGCCGAAGAATCCGACCATGGGCGGGTATCAGCTAATGGTCTCGGGCGACATTCTGCGCGGCCGCTATCGCAAGAGCTTCGAGACGCCCCAGCCGATCCCGTCCGGGCGGGTGGAGCTTTACAGATTCGCCCTGCCCAACGCCGATCACGTGTTCCAGCCCGGCCACCGCATCATGGTGCAGATCCAGTCAAGCTGGTTCCCGCTCTATGACCGTAACCCCCAGACCTATGTGACCAACATCTTCTTCGCCAAACCCGGCGATTACCGGAAGGCGACGCAACGGGTGATGCACACGCCGAACGAGGCCAGTTTCGTGGAATTGCCGCTGCTGGAGGGGGGCGGTTAAGCCCGCTTGCCCGTAAAGTGGAAGTCGCCCACCCCGTCGGCGTGCACGTCGCCGGAGATGATGGTGCAGGCGGTGTCGTCGCACTGGGCCTTGAAGTGCAGGGTGGTGTGCGGATCGGCCAGTTCACTGGTCCAGGCGAAGTGGTCGCCGTGCACCTCCCCGTGCTCAATGTGCTCGCAATGACCAGACGCACAGGTTTCGCCGGTCAGGTGCGTGCCATCCGAGTGCAGGGTCAGGTGCGCCTCGCGGTCGCCTGCTGGGGTGTGGACGGTGATATTGTATTCGCCGTTGATGGACATGGACCCGCCTCGCTCGGTTTGTGAGGCCCCATTAACCAACGGCTACGCTCGGCCCGCAAGGGTCCCGTGGGATAATTTTACATGACGGTCCGCAGCGTCGCTAGCGACTGCGTTGCGACTGACAGGGCGTGCGGAATCCGCTATTCCGCCGCCATGACCGCACCGCCCATCAAAACGACAGCCGAGTTCGCCGCCGATTACGGCCTGAAGCCGGACGAGTACGCTGTGATCCTCGACCGGCTGGGCCGCGAACCGAACGGCGTCGAACTCGGCATCTTCAGCGTCATGTGGTCCGAGCACTGCTCCTACAAATCTTCGAAGAAACAGCTCGGCAAGTTCCCCACCACCGGCCCTCGCGTCATCTGCGGGCCCGGCGAGAACGCGGGCGTGGTGGACATCGGCGACGGGCAAGCCTGCGTCTTCAAGATGGAGAGCCACAACCACCCTTCCTACATCGAACCCTATCAGGGCGCGGCGACGGGCGTCGGCGGCATCATGCGCGACGTCTTCACCATGGGGGCGCGGCCCATAGCCCTCCTAAACGCGCTCCGTTTCGGCGCGCCTGAGCATCCGAAGACCCGTCGCCTCGTGGCGGGAGTGGTCGCAGGCATCGGCGGCTACGGCAACTGCGTCGGCGTGCCCACCGTGGGCGGAGAGACCAATTTCGACGCGGGCTATGACGGCAACATTCTCGTCAACGCCATGTGCGTGGGCCTCGCCGACGCCGACAAGATCTTCTACTCCGCTGCCCCCTCGGCGGGGCTTCCCGTGGTCTATTTCGGCTCCAAGACCGGGCGGGATGGCATCCACGGCGCCACCATGGCCAGCCAGGAGTTCGATGAAGCCTCGGACGAGAAACGCCCCACGGTTCAAGTGGGCGACCCCTTCGCGGAAAAGCTGCTGATCGAAGCGACCCTAGAGCTGATGGCGTCGGGCGCAGTGGCGGCGATTCAGGACATGGGGGCGGCGGGGCTGACCTCCTCCTCCGTCGAGATGGCGGGTAAGGGCGGCGTGGGCATCGAGCTAAACCTCGACGCAGTGCCCCAGCGCGAAACCGGCATGAGCGCCTATGAGATGATGTTGTCCGAGAGCCAGGAGCGGATGCTGGCTATCCTCAAACCCGGCCGCGAACACGACGGGGAGCGCATCTTCCAGAAGTGGGGCCTCGACGCCGCCACCATCGGCTGGACCACAGATACCGGCCAACTCGTGCTGAAGCATAAGGGCGTGACGGTGTGCGACATTCCCTTGGCCCCGTTGTTCGACGACGCGCCGCTGTATGACCGCCCGTGGACCGAGCCGAAGCTGCAGGCGCGCATCGATCCGGCCAGCATCGCCGAGCCCGACGACTGGAACGCCGCTATCCTGACCCTGATGGCCTGCCCCGACGGGGCGTCCAAACGCTGGCTGTGGGAGCAGTACGACCGGCACGTCATGGCCGACACCCTGGCCGATAGCGCCACCGCCGCCGACGCCGGGATCGTGCGCGTGCACGGCACAAAAAAGGCGCTGGCTGTCACCTCCGACTGCACCCCGCGCTATGTCGCCGCTGACCCCTACGAGGGCGGAAAGCAGGCGGTGGCGGAAGCCTGGCGCAACCTGACCGCCGTCGGCGCCGACCCCATCGCCATTACCGACAACCTCAATTTCGGCAATCCCGAGCGTCCCGAGATCATGGGCCAGATCGTGCGCGCCACCGATGGTATGGCAGAGGCCTGCCGCGCGCTAGATTTCCCCGTCGTGAGCGGAAACGTGTCGCTCTACAACGAGACCTCAGGCGTCGGTATCCCGCCCACCCCCACCGTGGGGGCCGTGGGGCTCTTGGAGGATTCGACCCGGCGCGCGGGCTATGGCCGGATGCAGGCGGGCGACATCCTGATCCTGATCGGGGAGACCGAGGGCGAGCTTGGCCAGTCGCTCTATCTGCGCGAAGTGCTTGGTCGCAAGGACGGCGCCCCGCCGCCGGTCAATCTCCGGGCCGAGCGGCGCAACGGAGATCTGGTGCGCAGCCTGATCCACGAGGGCCTTGTCTCAACCGTTCACGATCTTTCGGACGGCGGACTGTTCGTTGCGGCGACGGAGATGGCGCTGGCGTCGGACGTCGGCCTTGTGCTCACCCTCGACGACGGGGAAGAGGTTGTCGGGACTCTGTTTGGCGAGGACCAGAGCCGCTACCTCATCGCCCTGCCCCCCGAACAGGCAGACGAAATCTACGACCGGGCCGACGCGGCGGGCGTGCCATGCGAACCCATCGGCATGGCGGGCGGGTGCGAGATCGGGGTGATGACTGACGCCGCAGACCCTCTCCTCGCCATCGATCTCGACGACATCCGCGCCGCCCACGAGGGCTGGATGCCGGGATTCATGGGCAAGCCGTAGCGCCCCTACCTCCCCGCTAGCCCGGCGGTTTCGTCGGCACAGGTGGCAGGGGCTGTTGCTCTATCGGCGCTGGCGTGATTGGCGAGGCCGAGGGTGAGGTGGGCGCGGCGGGTAGAGCAGTCTCAACCGCCGCGGCCGTCACCCGCATCAGACGATAGAGCCTCGCAGCATCGGTGGGGCTCGGGATCGCGGCTCCCTGCACCTGCGCCAGGGTCGTCGCCGTGCAACCGCCGTCCGACTGCGCCAAGCACGCCACTGGCCACGCCTGAGCGTCCTCGAACCGCCCGCCCGCCACCGATTTCGGCGTCACGGCGAGGTAGAGGAAGGTGTGGCTGAACACCATCGGCACATCGATCTGCACCACCTCGGGATCGCTCGGTTGGACACCCGCCGCCGCCGCATAATGGGTGCGGGCAATGGAGTAGAACTGATCGGCCTTGGCGCGCTTTCCAGGGCCCGGTCGCTCCAGCACCGCCACCTGATCATCCACAAACCCTAGCGGCTGGGAGCACTTGTCCCAGGTCGAAATGTCAAGCGAGGTCGGCGCGGCGCAATCGGCAGGCAAGAGAGCCCAGATCCCGTTTTCAGCCATCGGTGCGCCGCTTCCGGGCACGATCAGCGGCGCCGAGGACGACAGGGTGGATTGCAAGAGCGCGGCGGCGGAAACGAGAATGAGCAGCATGGTCCACGCATCTGGCGTAAAGGGTAGCCCAAGACTAGCACAAACACGCCCGCCGGAGCCTCCCCATGCCCATGCCCGCCGACGTTCTGGAACGCCACCTGCGAGACGCCTTCCCGAATGCCGAGATTACCATCACCGACCTGGCGGGCGACGACGATCACTACCGCGCGCGGATCATCTCCCCGGCCTTCGCAGGCGTGCCCCGTGTCCGTCAGCACCAGATGGTCTATGCAGCCCTGAAGGGGGAAATGGGTGGCGCACTCCATGCGCTGGCGCTGGAAACGTCCGCCCCTGCCTGACCTGTGGCTTGATCGAACGCCCCCGCACGCCTAGCTCTATGCAAGATTTCAAGGAGGTCCTTCCCGTGACCGATATCAGCCAGTTCGAGTCCTCCGGCCCCGCGTCCGAGCACGCCGCCACGGAAAACGCCGTGCACCTCTTCATCCAGAAGACGGTGAGCGAGAACCCTGTGGTGCTGTTCATGAAGGGCGTGCCCGAGCAGCCGCGCTGCGGCTTCTCAGCCCTGTGCGTCCAGATCCTGGATCACCTCGGCGTGCCGTTCGTGGGGGTCGATGTGTTGCAGGACGATGACCTGCGCCAGGGGATCAAGGTCTATTCCGACTGGCCCACCGTGCCGCAGCTCTACGTCAAGGGCGAGTTCCTGGGCGGCTCCGACATCGTGCGCGAGATGTTCCAGGCAGGCGAACTGAAGCCGCTTATGGCGGAAAAGGGCCTGATCGATTCGGTCTAGGGCGCGAGCGGGAGTCCAGCCCTTGGAACGCAACGCGCGCGTTCAGGCTGGCTGCCCGAGCGGCCTGATTGCGTCTAAACACTATTGACGGACGACGGCCTTGCCGCTGTCTGGATCATAGCCCGGCGAGTTCTTTTTGTCGTAGGCCAGCCATTCCGAGCGCTTCATGCAGGTCTTGTGATGAACGCGCGATCCCGTGTCATCCTCGTCGAGGTTGCGGCACATGACCTCGTTCATCAACTTATCGTGCTCGGTAGGGTGAGCGGGACCGATTGCTTGAGCAGCAACGCTAACAGGCGCGTTCGGCGTGGACGGGGCGTCGCCCGCCCACGCCGATCCACCTGCGACCATAGCCAGACCGAAGCCTGCCAACACACGCACAAGGCCGCTCATCGCGCGATCCAATACTGACGACAAAATTACTACGACGCGTAGAACTCGACCACTAGGTTCGGTTCCATCTTCACCGGATAGGGCACTTCGGCCAGATCGGGCATACGGATGTAGCGCGCGGTCATCGCCTTGGCGTCTACTTCCAGGTAGTCGGGCCAGTCGCGCTCGCCCGATTGCAGGGCTTCGAGCACCAGCGCCATGTTGCGCGAACGCTCGCGCACCGTGACCACGTCTTCCGGCTTGACCCGGTAGGAGGCGATGTTCACGCGCTTGCCATTCACCAGCACGTGGCCGTGATTGACGAACTGACGGGCGGCGAACACGGTCGGCACGAACTTGGCGCGATAAACGATGGCGTCGAGGCGGCTTTCGAGCAGAGAGATCAGGTTCTCGGAGGTGTTGCCCTTGCGTCGGGCGGCCTCTTCGTAGGTGCGCGAGAACTGCTTTTCGGTCAGGTTGCCGTAGTAGCCCTTCAGCTTCTGCTTGGCCTTGAGTTGCAGGCCGAAGTCGGAAACCTTCTGCTTGCGGCGCTGGCCGTGCTGGCCGGGGCCATAGGAGCGGCTATTCACTGGAGACTTCGGGCGCCCCCAGATGTTTTCGCCCATCCGGCGGTCGATTTTATACTTGGCGCTGTGGCGCTTAGACATAGGTATCCCGTCTTCATACTGACGCGGCCGGCCTCCCTAAAATCAGGAAGGCGATCTCAACGGCGGCTGGGCGTCACCCGTCATGGGATCGCAAGCCGCAGGGCGAACCTCGAGGCGCGAAGGGCGGGTGTATGAAGGGTGGAGACGTCCAAGTCAATCCGAAGGCGGCTCCGCAACCGTCGCCGCTTGACGCGCCAAGTGCCGCCCTCGGCCCTTCACCAGCGCTGTGATCACGCCCCGCAGGGTGCGCACCTCCTGGTCCGTAAACATGGACCGCCCGAGCGCGACGCGCAGGTTGCGCACCATCGAGGCCTTGTTCTCCGGCGGAAAAAAGAAGCCCGCCGCATCCAGCTCCTTTTCCAGATGCTCGTAGAGGCTAATCACTGCGCTCTGTTCGGCGGGGGGCATGGCTTCGCGGAACTTCGGCGGCGGGGCATCGGCCACGGCGATCAGTCGCCACTCATAGGCGTTGATGGCGACCGCCTGCGCCAGGTTCAGCGAATGGAAGCGCGGATCAATGGGGATGGTCACAACTCCCTGACAAAGCGCTAGGTCCGCCGTCTCCAGCCCGGCCCGCTCGGCCCCGAACAGAAGACCGATGGCCAGCCCCTCGCCTGCTGCGGCCGACAGCCGCCCCGCCGCCTCGCGCGGGGTGAAAATCGGCATCTGGGTCTCGCGCGGACGGGCGGTGGTGGCGAGCACGTGGTTCAGATCACCAATGGCCTCCGCCACCGTGGAATAGACCCGCGCTCCGTCCAGCGGCCAATCCGCTCCCGAGGCCGAAGCCCACGCCCGCTCCTGCGGCCACCCATCGCGCGGAGCGACGAGGCGCAGGTCCGACAGCCCGAAATTGGCCATCACCCGCGCCACAGCGCCAATATTCTCCGCCAACTGCGGACGATCCAGAATGATGCACGGGGGCGTCAGGGGCTGGCGTGAGAGGGGTTCAACCATCGCCCATCTACGCCGCGCGCGCGTCCCCGTTCAAGCGCAGCGGATGTCTTCCCTCCAAGCATCAACCGCGGGTTTGCAAAGTATATATACGCCTAATAAAAAGAACATATTGCGAACAGAACAAAAGCGGTACATGGTGCCTTAACGCCGACGCACGACCGTCGGGAATCGTGCATAGAGGATGCTGACGATGAGCCAGGCGGTGTTGAGACTCGTGGGAAAAGATGAAGGCGACAGGCAGCGGGCGCTCGAAGCGGCGCTGACGCAGATCGACCGGGCGTTCGGCAAGGGCTCGGTGATGAAACTGGGCTCCAAGGGCGCGGCAGTGCAGATCGAGTCGGTCTCCACCGGGTCTCTCGGGCTCGACCTCGCGCTCGGCATCGGCGGGTTGCCGCGCGGTCGCGTGGTGGAGATTTTCGGCCCTGAATCCTCGGGCAAGACCACGCTGGCGCTGCACGTGGTGGCCGAGGTGCAGAAGGCGGGGGGCGTTGCGGCGTTCGTGGACGCGGAGCACGCGCTCGATCCCGGCTATGCGCAGAAGCTTGGCGTGAACCTGGACGATCTTCTGGTGTCCCAGCCCGACGCGGGCGAGCAGGCGCTGGAGATCACAGACACCTTGGTCCGTTCGGGCGCGGTGGACGTGATCGTGATCGATTCGGTCGCCGCCCTGACCCCCCGCGCTGAGCTAGAGGGCGAGATGGGCGACAGCCTGCCGGGCCTTCAGGCGCGGTTGATGAGCCAGGCGCTGCGCAAGCTCACCGCCTCCATCTCCAAGTCCAAATGCCTGGTGATCTTCATCAACCAGATCCGGATGAAGATCGGCGTCATGTACGGCTCGCCCGAGACAACGACGGGCGGCAATGCGCTGAAGTTCTACGCTTCGGTGCGCCTCGACATCCGCCGCACCGGCTCGATCAAGGTGCGCGACGAGATCGTCGGCAACAACGTTCGGGTGAAGGTGGTGAAGAACAAGGTGGCGCCGCCGTTCCGGGAGGTCGAGTTCGACATCATCTATGGCGAAGGCATCTCCAAACTCGGGGAAGTGATCGATCTCGGGGTCAAGGCCGGAGTGGTGGAGAAGTCCGGCTCCTGGTTCTCCTACAACTCCACCCGCATCGGTCAGGGCCGCGAGAACGCGCGCGAGTTCCTCAAGAAGAATCCGGACATCGCCGACGCCATCGAGACGGCCGTCCGCGGCAATTCGGGCAAGATCGCCGAGGAACTGCTCGCCGGGCCCGAGCCTGAGGACGACGAAGACTAGGGTTCAGGCGAGGGCTGAGCTTTGCGCGGCGGGTTGGGGTGGCCCCCTGGCCCGCCGCCTTCTATATGACGGCCCGACCTTGAAGCCACCGGAGCGGCCATGCCGAGCCTGAACGACATCCGCTCCACCTTCCTCGGTTACTTCGGGGCCCGCGACCACGTGGTGGTCCCGTCCGCACCGTTGGTGCCGCAGAACGACCCCACCCTGTTGTTCGTCAACGCGGGCATGGTTCCGTTCAAGAATGTTTTTACCGGACAGGAGCCCGCGGCGTCGCCCCGCGCCGCATCCTCGCAGAAGTGCGTGCGGGCGGGGGGCAAGCACAACGACCTCGACAATGTCGGCTACACCGCGCGCCACCACACCTTCTTCGAGATGCTCGGAAACTTCTCGTTTGGAGATTATTTCAAGGCCGAGGCCATCGATCTGGCCTGGACCCTAATCTCCAAAGAGTTCTCCCTGCCGCAGGACAAATTGCTCGTCACAGTCTATGCCGAGGACGAGCAAGCGGCGACGCTCTGGCGAAAGATCGCGGGCTTCTCCGACGACCGGATCATCCGCATCGCCACCTCCGACAATTTCTGGTCCATGGGTGATACGGGTCCGTGCGGCCCCTGTTCGGAAATATTCTACGACCATGGGCAAGACATTCCAGGCGGACCTCCGGGTTCGCCTGACGAGGACGGCGACCGGTTCACCGAGATCTGGAACCTGGTCTTCATGCAGTTCGATCAGGCGGCGGGCGGGGCGCGCACGCCCTTGCCGAGGCCCTCGATCGACACTGGCATGGGGCTGGAGCGGATCGCCGCCGTGCTGCAGGGGGTGCACGACAATTACGATACCGACCTTTTCCGCACGCTGATCGCAGCCTCGGTAGAGGCGACCGGCGTCGCGGCGGAAGGCGACGCCAAACCCTCGCACCGGGTGATCGCCGATCATTTGCGCACGTCTTCCTTCCTGATCGCGGATGGAGTGTCGCCCTCAAACGAGGGGCGGGGATACGTGCTACGCCGGATCATGCGCCGGGCCATGCGCCATGCGCATCTGCTTGGGGCGAAAGACCCGCTCATGTGGCGGCTCGTGCCGACGCTGGTGGAGGAGATGGGCGACGCCTATCCCGAGCTTGGCCGCGCACAAGCCACCATCACCGAAACCCTGCGCCAGGAGGAAGAGCGGTTCCGCCGCACCCTCGGTCGTGGCATGATCCTTCTGGAAGAGGCCACTTCCGGCCTCAGGGCGGGCGCCGAACTCCCCGGCGAGACGGCGTTCAAGCTCTACGACACATACGGTTTCCCCCTCGACCTGACCCAGGACGCGGTGCGCGCCATGGGGCTGACGGTCGATCTGGCGGGC
Organism: Caulobacterales bacterium; assembly: GCA_038327995.1. Taxonomy (GTDB): domain Bacteria; phylum Pseudomonadota; class Alphaproteobacteria; order Caulobacterales; family Caulobacteraceae; genus CAIOYC01. The sequence continues at coordinate 32,287 of JBBQLP010000028.1, forward strand.
TTCGACACCGCCATGGATCGCCAGCGCGCAATGGCGCGGGAAAGCTGGACCGGATCGGGCGACAAGTCCGGCGGCGCAGAGTGGCCCGCCTTGCGCGCGCGGCTCGGCGCGACGCGCTTCATCGGCTACGACGCGGCAGAGACCACTGCTGAAACCCTCGCCATCCTGAAAGAGGGTGTGGAGCAGAACCTCGCCGAAACAGGCGAGACGGTTCAGGTGATGTTCGATCACACGCCCTTCTATGCCGAAAGCGGCGGCCAGGCATCGGACGACCACGGGCGGATCGAGTGGGGTGGCGGGGCGGCGACGCTGAAAGGCATCTCTCGTCACGCGGGCGATCTGGTGGCGCACACCCTAGAGATCACCTCGGGCTGCCTAGAGATTTCAACTCCGGTTCGGCTCGAACTTGATGTGGACGCGCGCCTGCGCACTCGCGCCAACCACTCCGCCGCGCACCTCGTTCACGCCGCGCTTTCGCACGTACTCGGCCCGCACGTGTCGCAAAAGGGCCAGCTAGTCGATGCTGAGCGGATGCGCTTCGATTTCAGCCATGGCGGTCCTCTGACCTCCGAAGAACTCGACCGCGTGGAGGCGGAGGTGAACGCCGTGATCCGCCAGAACCTCCCTGCAGAAACAAAGCTGAGGACGCCGGACACCGCCATTGCGGCGGGCGCCGTTGCCCTGTTCGGCGAGAAATATGGTGAGGAAGTGCGGGTGCTGACCCTCGGTCGCGCGCTCAAGGGGTCGGGCCCCTATTCGGTGGAGCTTTGCGGCGGCACCCACGTGGCGCGAACGGGCGATATCGCCCTGTTTAAGATCGTGGCCGAGACAGGCATCGCGGCGGGGGTGCGGCGGGTTGAGGCCCTGACCGGTGAAGCGGCGCGGCGGTTCCTGCTGGATCAGGCTGTCGTAGCGCGCGGACTAGGAGAGCAGTTCAAAGTCCCGGTGACGGAGGTTCCCGCCCGGGTCGAGGGTCTGATCGCCGACCGCAAGCGGCTGGAACGCGAGCTGACTGAGGCCAAACGCAAAATCGCCATGGGAGGCGGGGGCAGCGAGGCGCAGGCCGCTGAAGAGGTGAACGGCGTATCTTTCCTTGGTCGGGTGCTTGACGGGGTGGATGGCAAAGCCCTTCGCCCGATCATCGAGGAGATGCGCAAGGCGGCGGGCGCCGGCGTGGTCGCCCTGATCGGCGTCTCGGACGGCAAGGCGGCCATCGCCGTGGCGGTTTCGCCAGAGCTACAGGAGCGGCTCAACGCGGCGGATCTGGTCAAGGCGGCGGTGACGGCCATGGGTGGCCAAGGCGGCGGCGGACGGCCAGACTTCGCCCAGGGCGGCGCACCGGACGGAACGCGCGCGGCGGAAGGCGTCGCCGCGATCCGGGCGGGGCTTTAAGGCGCCGTCGTCGTCGGCGGCGGCGCCGCGACCGGCGGCATGGTAAAGCCAAGGTCGATGGAGATAATCTTCCAGGTCATGAAGCCCCGGCGCAGCATCTTGACCGAAACCGTATGGCCCGGCGCCAGCTTGTTGGCCACCACGGCGTGGAATTGGTCGAGATCGTCTCCCACATAGCCCGTATGCCAGATGTCGATGCTGGGCTGTGCGGTGGAGGCTCCCGCGGCGGTGGCGTGTTCACGCGCGAAGGGGTTCTTCCACTCCGGCGCCTCGGCGGTCTTCAGCATGTAGGCCACGCCTTCTGGAGTCACCAGCGTATCCACCGCCTTAGCCGCGAACAACGGGGCGACGAACATGGTCAGCTTGTCGAGGAAGGAGTGCGGCTTGACCTTCTCCCGGTCCAGCGCCGCCTGCAGTTTGGCGGTAAGTTGCGGCGTGAGGCTGGCGCGAACCGCCGGAAAGTCTACCGCCTTGGCCACCGCACCTGCGTCGCCCGCCCGCGCTGCCTGTTCTACATTCCAAAGCGTCCACCAAGGTGATCCGAGGTAGACGCCGGTCGCCAGGACAGCAGCCAACAAAATCCAGCTAAAAAACGCCCGCATCCGTCTCTCCGGCGCGGTCACCCAAAGGCCCCGCGCGCTACCCTGCTAGGCGGCCATCGCCTTGGTCAGGTTCTCGGCCACCTTGTCGAGGAAGCCCTCGGTGGTAAGCCAGGTCTGGTTCTCGCCGACCAAAAGCGCGAGGTCCTTGGTCATGAACCCTGCTTCTACCGTATCCACACAGACCTTTTCCAACGTCTTCGCAAAGCGGGCGAGTTCGTGGTTATCGTCGAGCTTGGCGCGGTGCGACAGGCCCTGGGTCCAGGCGAAGATTGAAGCGATGGAGTTGGTGGAGGTGGGTTCGCCCTTCTGGTGCTGGCGGTAGTGGCGGGTGACGGTGCCGTGGGCCGCTTCGGACTCCATGATCTTGCCGTCCGGGGTGATCAAAACAGAGGTCATCAGGCCGAGGGAGCCGAACCCCTGCGCCACGATGTCGGACTGTACGTCCCCATCGTAGTTCTTACAGGCCCAGACGTAACCGCCCGACCATTTCAGCGCGGACGCCACCATGTCGTCGATCAGCCTGTGCTCGTAATGCAGGCCCGCGGCCTTGAACTTGGCGGCGTATTCGGCCTCGTAAATCTCCTCGAAGATGTCCTTGAAGCGCCCGTCATAGGCTTTCAGGATGGTGTTCTTGGTGGAGAGATAGACCGGATAGCCGCGCGAGAGACCGTAGGCGAAGCTGGCGTGGGCGAAGTCGCGGATCGAGGCATCGAGGTTGTACATGGCCATGGCCACGCCCGAGCCCGGCGCGTCGAACACTTCGTGCTCGATCACCGCGCCATCTTCGCCGACGAACTTGATGGTCAGCTTGCCCTTGCCCGGAAACAGAAAGTCGGTGGCGCGATACTGGTCGCCAAAGGCATGGCGACCGACGATGATCGGCTGGGTCCAGCCGGGCACTAGGCGCGGCACGTTCTTGCAGATGATCGGCTCACGGAAGATCACCCCGCCCAGGATGTTGCGGATGGTGCCGTTGGGCGACTTCCACATCTTCTTGAGGTTGAACTCCTTCACCCGCGCTTCGTCCGGCGTGATGGTGGCGCATTTCACGCCGACACCGTGCTTCTGGATCGCGTGGGCGGCGTCCACTGTCACCTTGTCGTCGGTGGCGTCGCGGTGCTCCATGCCGAGGTCGTAGTAGTCCAGATCCATGTCGAGATAGGGAAAGATCAGCTTGTCCTTGATCCATTTCCAGATGATCCGGGTCATCTCGTCGCCGTCGATATCGACGACGGGATTAGCGACTTTGATCTTGGACATGGAGCATGGAACCTTCTGATAAGGCGCGTCCGAGGCTGACAGCGCGCTCCGGCGCACAGGGCCGAAACGCACGGCGAGCGGCGCGCGAACGGGGCTGGCTATAGCGGTTCGCCTCGCCGGGCGAAAGAGCGTGGACGTTGGGTGGGGCCATCATCGACGTCGCGCGCCGGGCGTCCTCTTTTGCTTTGCCCGGATGTTTGCGCCGAGCCCCGAGGAAATGTTAGGCCCGTATCGCCCGGAGCCGCCGGGTCGGACGGGGTGAGTGATGCGCGTTGCGATGATCGGGACGGGCTATGTTGGGCTGGTGTCTGGGGCGTGTTTTGCCGACTTCGGCCACGTCGTCACCTGCATTGACAAGGACGCGGGCAAGATCGGGCGGCTGAACGCGGGGGAGATGCCGATCTTCGAGCCTGGGCTGGACACGCTGGTGGTGTCCAACGTGCGCGAGGGGCGGCTGGCCTTCACCACCGAGGCTGCCGAAGCGGTACGCGGGGCCGATGCGGTGTTCATCGCCGTGGGCACGCCGTCGCGGCGGGGGGACGGCCACGCGGACCTCTCCTACGTCTACGCCGC
>JBBQLP010000029.1:0-35840 GCA_038327995.1 Caulobacterales bacterium
ACTCGCCCGAAAGCGGAGTGACGCTGGAGGTGGAAACCGACCAGCCGGGGTTGCAGGTCTATAGTGGACAGGGGCTGAAGCCGCCTTTTGTGAAGCACGGCGCCCTCGCCATCGAACCGCAGGGCTTTCCCGACGCGCCCAATCACCCAAACTTCCCGAACGTGATCCTGCGTTCCGGCGAGGTCTATCGTCGCCGCGCGATCTACCGCCTCAGCCACGCATAGCGTATGCAACGGTATGGCGCGGATCATGACCTATAACGTCCACTCCTGCCGCGGCGTCGACGGCAAGTTGGACGTGGGCCGGATCAGCGAAGTGATCGCCCAGTCGCGTCCCGACATCGTGGCCTTGCAGGAACTCGACGTGCACCGCCCCCGCACCGGCGGCGTGGATCAGGCGCACGCCATCGCCCAGCGGCTCGGGATGACATTTCACTTCAACGCTGCCCTGAAGGTGGCGGAGGAGACCTACGGCGACGCTATCCTGACGAGCCTGCCAATGACGCTGGTCAAGACCGGACCCCTGCCGATGCTCAGGGACGTGAAGGTGCGTGGGCGCACGTTACGGCTGGAATCGCGCGGCGCCCTGTGGGTCGAGATCGAGGTCGATGGCCGTAAGGTGCAGATCATCAACACCCACCTTGGCCTCGTGCCGCCCGAGCAGCGGTTGCAGGCCGCCTGCCTGCTCGGCCCCGACTGGCTGGGCCATGCGGATGCGAAAGCGCCGATGATCCTGCTCGGCGATTTCAACGCCACCCCCCGCTACGCCGCCTATCAGATGTTCGCCAAGGTGCTGCACGATGCGCGCAGAAGGGCGGGAGTGCGCCACGGAGCGCTGACCTTCCCCTCGCGTATGCCGATGATCCGCATCGACCACGTCTTCGTCTCTGACGGTATCACTGTCGGAGGCGTGCACGCGCCGGATGGCGAGTTGATGCGGGTGGCCTCCGATCACCTGCCGCTGGTGATGGATTTCGGCGTGGATCTCACGAAGGCCTGAGCGGATCAGAGCGAATCTAAGCCCGCCAGCCCTCCTCACCAGGGAATCGTTTTACCCGCGTAGTCGTAGAACCCGTGGTCCAGGGTGCCGGCCTTTGCCTCGATCACGTCGGCGATGCCCTTCACGCTCTCTTCGACCGACAGTGCGGCGTTCGGGCCGCCCATATCAGTGCGCACCCAACCGGGGTGCATGGCCAGCACCGTCAGCTTCCGCTCCTTGAGCGCGGCGGTGAAGGTGCGGATCAGGGTGTTTAGCGCCGCTTTGGAGGCCCGGTACATGGCCATGCCGCCGGTGGTGTTGTTGCCCACGCTGCCGAGCTGAGACGTCATGAAACCAATTACCCCGTCGCCTTCCCGCACATTATCGCGCAGGCGCCGGGCAAGCCGGATCGGAGCGGTGGTGTTGGTGGTGAACAGGGCCGAGGTCTCTTCCGGCGTGGCCTTGGCGGCGTCGCCGTGTTCGGGACCGGAGACCCCGGCGTTGACGAACAACAGATCGAGGGGCTCGCCCTCCAGCCGCTGACCGAGCTTTTCCACTGACCCGGCGTCGTCGATGTCGAGCACCTCCACCGTGATGCGTCCGTGCGAGGCGTCGGCGGCGGCGGCGAGATCAGTGGCCTTGGCCCGATCGCGAACCGTGGCGAAAACCCGCCAACCACGCCCCGAAAGCTCCTTGGCCAAGCCGAGACCGAGCCCGCGCGAGGCTCCGGCAATGAGAGCGACTTTATCCGTCATGGAGTGTGCCTTTCAGGGTTGTGGTGATGGGTAGATCAGGCGGCGGTGGCTTCAAAACCGGCGCGTAGAGCCGCCTCGTCGAGGTTGCGGCCAATGATGACCATGCGGCTACAGCGCTTCTCATCCGGCTTCCATGCGCGCTGAAGTTCGCCGTCGAGGATCATATGCACGGCCTGGAACACCAGTCGCCGGTCCTCGCCCTTGACGTCGATGATGCCCTTGGCGCGCAGGATGTCGGGGCCCTGCGCCTCCAGCAGTTTGTTGAGCCACTGGGTGATGCGGGTCCCGTCCACGGGTTTGTCGAGGGTCAGCGCCACCCCGCGCACGCTTTGGTCGTCGTGGGAATGGCCCCGCGCTTCGCCGGAGTGGGCATGATCGTGGTGATGCCCGTGATCGTGCTCACAGTCCTCATCGTGCACGTGTCCGGCCTCGCCGTGCGGTGGGTTGAGGAAGTCGGGCTCCAGCGAGACGATCCGTTCCAGATCGAACCCGCCTCGCCCAAGTATGGCGTCCAGCGGCACCACCGACTTCACCGCCCGATGGATCGGGGCGAGCGGATTGATCCGCCGCAGCCGCGCCTCCACGTGCGCCAGTTCATCGGCGGTCACGAGGTCGGTCTTGTTGAGCACGATCTGGTCGGCGAAGGCGATCTGCTCCACCGCTTCCCTGGAGTCCGCAAGCCGTAGCAGCACGTGTTTGGCGTCCACCACCGTGGTCACGCTGTCGAGGCGGGTCTTGGCCTTGACCTCTTCGTCGACGAAGAAGGTCTGGGCCACCGGGCCGGGATCGGCCAGGCCCGTGGTCTCGATGACGATGGCGTCGAACCCGCCCTTGCCGCTCAGCGCCTGCCTGCGCATCAGTCCGTTCAGGATGCGGATCAGGTCGCCCCGCACAGTGCAGCAGACGCAGCCGTTGTTCATCTCGAACACCTCCTCGTCGCTATCGACGATCAGGTCGTTGTCGATGCCGATCTCCCCGAACTCGTTGACGATCACGGCGTAGCGCTTGCCGTGGTCCTCGGTGAGGATGCGGTTCAGGAGCGTCGTCTTGCCCGCGCCGAGATAGCCAGTGAGCACGGTGACGGGGGTAAGGGTCGAAGGCGCGTTCATGCGGTTCATGTGGGCTTGGTGGAGGACATATGGAAGTGTCCTGCACCTGAGTCATTCCAGACCTCTAGGCGCTTGACTCGCGTTGACTTCGCGGGCGCCCTCGCTATAAGTCCCTCCCTCTCGCCCGCGGGTTATCTCGCGGGCGTATCCGTTTTTGCGCGCGGCCCTGTTTGCGGACCCGCATCGAACCAGAAGGCTTCCCATGTACGCGGTGATCAAAACCGGCGGCAAGCAATACCGGGTCCAGCCCGGCGACGTGCTCGTTGTCGAAAAGCTCGACGGCGACGTGGGCTCCGAGGTGTCGTTCGATCAAGTGCTGATGCTGAACGACGGCGGCGAGACCACCATTGGTGCACCGCTCATCGATGGCGCTCTGGTTCGCGCCACCCTGATCGAGACCCGCAAGGGCGAGAAGGTGAAAATCCTCAAGAAGATCCGTCGTCAGGGCTATCGCCGGACACGCGGGCATCGCCAGACCGAAACCGTGCTGCGCGTGATCGGCCTCGACGTCGGCGGCAAGTCTGCGGCGAAATGGGACGGCGTGGTCGATCTGACGCCGCTGGCCATCCTGAACGCGCGCGCTCGCGGCCTGACCAATGAAGTCGCGCGCCTCGAAGCCCTGCGCGGTCCCGTAGCGGTGGAACACGCCGCCACGACCACCAAGGCCAAGACCGCCGCCAAGAAGGCCGTAAAGGCTGACGTGGTAGACGAGCAGGAAGCCGCCGAACTGGCGCCCGCCCCCAAGGCCAAGGCCGCCCCCGCTCCCAAAGCTCCCGCGAAACCGGCAGCGAAGGCCGAAGCTGCACCGAAGAAGGCCGCTGCTCCGAAAGCCAAGGCTGAAGCTGCGCCTCCGAAGGCGAAGGCCGCCGCCCCCAAAACCGCAGGCAAGGCCAAGCCCGCGTCCAAAGACAAAGCGTAAGAAGGAAATTACGTCATGGCGCACAAGAAATCAGGTGGTTCGTCCCGCAACGGTCGCGATTCCGACGGCCGTCGCCTCGGCGTGAAGAAGTACGGCGGCGAGAAGGTCGTGGCTGGCAACATCATCATCCGTCAGCGCGGCACGAAGTATTGGCCGGGCGTGAATTGCGGCATGGGCCGCGATCACACCCTGTTCGCCACCGTCAATGGCTCGGTGCTGTTCACCACCAAACGCGACGACCGAACCTATGTGTCGATCGTTCCGGCCAACGACGATCACAAGCAGGCAGCAGCCGCCGCCGAATAGCGATCCAGTCCATCCGGATCGCGGCGCAAGCCCACGATCCGGATCGCATCCTGCGGGGAGTCCGGATTACCGGGCTCCCCGTTTTGGTTTCTCCCCGCGACAGAGACCGCAAAGACGGTCCGAGAGGGAGATATGATCAAGACCAACGTCCGTATCGAGACCGATCGCCTGATCCTGCGCCCGCCGCAGCCCGGCGACGAAGCTGCCATCTATAAAGGCATCGCCGACTACGACGTTGTGCGGATGCTGGCGCGCGCGCCTTGGCCCTACCTGCCCGAACACGCCGAGCAGTACGTGGCGCGCACGGCGACGCGAGACCCTGCGCACGACAGGCCCCTGGCCATCGTTCACCGCACGCACGGCCTGATCGGGATGTCTGGATTGCACTCCAACGAAGGAGAGCGCTTGCCGGAGATCGGCTACTGGCTGGCCCGCGATCATTGGGGGCACGGTTACGCCACTGAAGCGACATCCGCAGCGCTCGTCTGGGCGCGGGACGGTTGGGGAAAGCGCGCCGTCACCTCGGGTCATTTTGTGGAGAACGCCGTGTCCGGGCGGGTGCTGGTGAAGTGCGGTATGCTCTATACTGGTGTTGTCGCGCCCCAGCACTGCGAGGCCCGTGCCGAACCCGTGCCATCTCGCAAGATGATCTGGTTGGCTTAAGCGGCGCGCACCGCGCGCTTTCCCGTCGTCGCAGCGCTTGCCTTGTCGCGGACCCGGGCGGTGTCGACCAGGCGGCGGATGCGGCGAAGCTCGCGCTTCAGCTCCACCACCTTGACCAGGCGGCGCACGAGCTTTGGGCTGATAGCCTCAAGCTCGGCCCAAGCGGCGCCGAAGTGGATGTGGGCAGTCACGGCGGACCGGAAGGCTTCGGGAGTGATGCGCAGGCGGCGCGCCCAGCAATCGGCGTTGTCCGCCGCCTTGCCCGCCGTCCAGGCTTGCCGCAGTCGCGAACGCCAGAGCGCCCGGCGAAGGGTGGAGATCGCCACTTCCAGCGCGTCGTCGCAGGGATGGTTGGGGTCGGTGCGCAGCCTAATCTCATCCGCTAGCCCGCCCGAGGCGCGTCCGTCGGTGCGGGCGGAGGTGACCACCTGCACTTCAAGGGAATGCCTGATCTTGCCGTCGATGCGGCGGAGCATCTCGAACAGGGCCCGATCTTCGCCGACCGGCAACGGAGGAAGGCCGCCGATGGCGCGATAGGCTTCCAGTGTCACGGCCGCCGAGGCGCCGCAGTTCTGGTTGTGTCGCGGCCAAAGGTCGTGGGACTCGTTATCGGCGCGAGCGTCGAGTTCGGCGGCGAGTTGTTGATATTCCCACTCCAGAGAACCGCGTTCGAGGATGGCCGGGGGAAGTTCCATCAGTTCCATCGGGTCTGCCATGACGTAGCCCGCGACAGCGTCGTGCCCATCCTCGATCACCCGGCGGTTGGCGGCGATCCAGTCCTCGTGCGCTACAGTGTCGGCGTCGGTGGTCAGAATCAGCCCGCCCGGCGCCACGAGGTCGGCGGCGGCTTCCATGGCGAGGCGCCGCGCCCAGCCCGCATTGGCGTAAGGCAGCGGCAGGTCGACGCTATGCAGTTCGATCCTGTAGGGAAGCTGATCGACGAAGCCGCGCACGGTTGCGGCAGTGGCGTCGGTGCAGTTGTTCAGCAGGAGAAGGACAGCGATCTCAGCGAAATCCACCTCCACCTGAACCATCAGGGATTCGAGGCACAGCGGAATGCGGTCCTCTTCGTTGTTCACCGGAATGGCGACCACGGTCCGGGGCGGCGGAAAGGACGCGCCAAAGCGTTCGACGACGATGGGGAAGCGGGGCTCAAACTCCATCTTCATGCGACGCCCACCCCGTGCCTGCGGTCCCGGAGGACTGAACGCCCGCTAGCGCGAAAAGTCTCGCCAGGGTCGTCAGCATAGGACCTCGTGCCGCAGCCGATCAAGCAGGAGGCGACAAAACGGGTAGGAACGAACGAAGAAACGGAACGCGAAAGGGCGAGCATCTATCTCGGATTGGGAAGCGCGCACCCGGCGCGGCCGACCGGACGACTGACCCCAGCATCCGATCAGCCTGTTTAGAGGAGGAGAACCTTTCGGGCCAGCGGTTTAAACACCACGGAGCGACGTGCCTCTCTACCCGAACCGTCCGGTGATGTAGTCCGAGGTGCGGGCGCTGCGGGGATTGTCGAACAGACGCTCCGTGGAGGCGAACTCCACCAGCCGCCCCAGATACATGAAGGCCGCGTTGTCGGAGATGCGCGCCGCCTGCTGCAGATTGTGAGTGACGATGACGATGGTGATGTCGCTCTTCAGCTCAACGATGGTTTCTTCCAGCTTGGCGGTGGAGATGGGGTCGAGCGCGGAGGCTGGTTCGTCGAGGAGGAGCACTTCTGGCCGCACCGCCACCCCGCGAGCGACGCACAGGCGTTGCTGCTGACCACCGGAGAGGCCGAGGCCCGAGGCCGAGAGCTTGTCCTTCACCTCGGTCCATAGCGCGGCGCGGCGCAGGCTTTCCTCCACCCGGGCGTCGAGGTCAGCCCTGGAAAGCTTCTCATAGAGCCGCACGCCGAAGGCCACATTGTCATAGATCGACATGGGGAAGGGCGTCGGTTGCTGGAACACCATGCCGACGCGGGCCCGCAGATTGGCGAGGTCGGTGGCGCGGTCGAGAATGTTGACCCCGTCGAGCAACACTTCGCCCTCGGCGCGCTGGCCGGGATAAAGGGCGTAAATGCGGTTCAGGGCGCGCAGAAGGGTGGACTTGCCGCACCCGGAAGGCCCGATCAACGCCGTCACCGCATTGCGCTTGAAGGCGATGTTGATGTCCTGCAGCGCCTTGTGTTTGGCGTAGTAGAAATCGACGTGGCGCGCCTCGAGCTTGGGGTCGGCGACCTCCTCGGTGAAGGTCTCGAACTCTTCGGTTGTCACTGAGGTGGTGGAAGCATTCATGAGCGATTGGGCTCCGAGGAGAGCACGCGCACCAGGATATTGATGCCGAGCACGGCGAAGGCGATGAGAAGCGAGGCGACCCAGGCCAGGCGCACCCAGTCCGGCGACGCTGAAAGGGCGAAGTTGGCGATCACCACCGGCAGGTTGGCGGTGGGGTTGGACAGGCCGAACCCGTCAAACGGCCCTTTGCCGATGAATGGGTGAAGGTTCAAGCCGTTGAACTGGTTGGAGAGGGCGGTGAAGAGCAGCGGGGCCGTTTCGCCCGAAATGCGCGCGAAGGCCAGAAGGGCGCCGGTGATCATGCCGCCCGACGCCGCCTTCCACAGGATGACGCGGATGGTGACCCACAGCGGCGCACCCAGAGCCACCCCGGACTCCCGAAGCTGCCTAGACTGAAGCCGCAGCACGTCTTCGGTGGTCCGCACGATCACGGGAATGGCCAGCAGCGAAAGCGCTACCGCGCCGGCCAAACCAGAGAAATGGCCGAGGGAGAAGATCGACAGCACCGGGACGCCCTTGGCCACCAGGATGGTGTAAATGAACAGGCCTACTAGGATAGACGGCGCTGAGAGCAGCACGTCGTTCACGAACCTGACTACCGAGCCATAGGCGGCGGTCCAGCGGTTGCGTCCGGCGTACTCGGCCAGCCAAGTTCCCGCCAAAACGCCGATGGTTACGGCGAAGATCATGGCTACGAAACACATGGCGATCGAGCCCAGGATCGCATTCCTGAGGCCGCCTACCGAGCCCGGGGCCGGGGTGTCCTTGGTGAAAACGTCGAGGTTTAGCCCGCCGATTCCGTTTGCCACCAGCGACCAGAGGATGGCGAACAGGGCGATGAGGGCCAGCGCCGCCGCGCCGGTGCAGAAGCCGATGAACAATGTGTTGGCGAAGCCTCGTCGGGCTCTTCGGTTGAACATGATCCCCCCTACTGCCGTTGAGTGCCGAGCAGGGCCCGGGCAATGGCCAGCACCGTGAAGGTGATGAGGAACAGGACAAAGCCGAGCGCGATCAGGGCGGCGGTGTGCATCCCCGCATCAGCCTCGGCGAACTCGTTGGCGATAGTCGAGGCGATGGTCGAGCCCCCCGCGAACAGGCCGTCGGGGAACTTGTGCGAATTGCCGATGATGAAGGTGACGGCCATGGTCTCGCCGAGCGCGCGGCCTAATCCCAGCATTACGGCGCCGATGGCGCTTCTGCGCACATAGGGGATGGTGACGGTGGTGACGACCTCCAATGGCGTGCAGCCCACCCCGTAGGCGCTCTCGCGAACTTTGGCCGGCACCGTCAGAAAAAGCTCGCGTAGGGTCGCCGCCATGAACGGCAGGATCATGATCGCCAGGATCAGCGAGGCGGTAAGGATGCCCGAGCCATTGCCTGTGGCGTTGGAGAGGAAGGTGTAAATCCCGTGCCAGAACTGCTGCGAACCAGTCAGCGGGTGGGCTGCAGCCAGGGTGTCGAGATCGCCGAGCCTTTCCCCTGCCCAGTTGACGATGGGGGTCTGCAACTTGGCGAAGACCGGAGCGAAGACGAACAGGCCCCAGATGCCGTAGACGATGGAGGGCACTCCGGCGAGCAGCTCCACGGCGATGCCGATGGGGCGGCGCAGAACGCGTGGGCAGAACTCGGTCAGGAAGACCGCCACGCCGACCGCGACGGGTAGGGAGAAGACCAGCGCCAGAAAAGCGGTAATCAGAGTGCCGACAATAGGTCCCGCGCCGCCGTAGATGTCCGTCACCGGGTTCCAGGTGGTGGAGGTGAAGAAGCTGAAGCCAAATTTCTGGAAAGCGGGAGCCCCGCCAATGGCCAGCGAGACCATCACTCCGGCCAGCGCCGCCAGCACGATGGTGGCGGCCGTTCCGCACATCCAGGCAAAGATGGGGTCGAACGCCGCGCCTCTGGGGCGCAAGACTCGCACGGGCGCGGTGCGCGGGGTCTGATCGGCGGATACGGCGGTCATCAGAAGATCCGTCGGGAGGGGCGCAAATGCGAGGCGTCAAGGTTGTGCGGAAACGCCGAAGCGCCGCCCGCGTGTCTCGTTAGCGTGCGCCTGTCACAGTTCCGTGACGGATGCTCACTTGGTTGCGATCAGAACGTCCCCACTGGAGCAAGGCTCCCAAAAATGCTCTCGCCAGAACACGACAATGCAGATGGGGTTGAGCGGCAAGTCAATTCCGCGTGCAAGCGTGCAACGAACCGGTCACTTTAACGCTACAATCGCGCCCGCTGAGGGCGGGCTGAATCTTGCAGGGAACTCAATGCTGCTTGTGCCTGGAAGCACCTGCTGGCGCACGGCGCGGGCCGACCGGGCCAGTGTAATCGTTGACGTAGAGGCCTATTACGCCGCTGCGCGCGAGGCCATGGCCAAGGCGACCCGTTCGATCCATATTCTTGGCTGGGCGTTCGATCCGGACACCCCATTCACCCCCCGAAAACGTCTGGGAGCGGGCAAGAGAACGGGCCGGGCCGACCAATGGGGTCCGTTCCTGCGCGACTTCGCCCGCGCCCACCCGGAAATCGATGTGCGGCTTCTCATCTGGAAGTCGGCTCTGCCTGTGGCGGCGACGCAGAACTTCTTTCCACATTGGGCGAAGGTCTGTTTCCAGAACTCACCCGTGAAATTCCGCCTGGACGGCGCCCTTCCCCTGGGCGCCTGTCACCATCAGAAGGTGATCGTGATCGACGACCGCATCGCCTTCGCCGGGGGCTGCGATGTGGGGCCGGACCGGTGGGACACTATGAGCCACACCGATAACGATCCGCGCCGCCGCAAGAAGACCGGGCTCTATTTCAATAGCCGGCACGAGACGATGGCGCTGGTCGACGGTTACGCGGCGCAGGCGCTGGGGCAGCTTTTTCGCAACCGATGGGAGCGTTCTTCCGAGGAGATATTGCTGGCCCCGTCCGAGCCCGCAGTCGGTCCCGACCCTTGGCCCGAAACCATCCCTCCCATGTTCCACAATGCTGAGATCGGCCTGTCGCGCAGCGAGCCCAGATGGCGCCACTACACCGAAGTGCGCGAGAGCGAAAAGCTGCATCTGGCCTCGGTCGCCGCCGCGAGATCGCTGATCTACATGGAGAACCAGTATTTCACCTCGCTGGTCATGGCCGAGGCGCTGGCGCGCCGACTGGAGGAGAAGAACGGGCCGGAGGTGGTGCTGGTCTCCACCCAGCGTTCGCCCTCCTGGTTCGATCACATGACCATGGACCAGACGCGGCTGCTGTTCCTGAAACGCCTGCGTGACGCCGACAGATGGGGGCGTCTCAGCGTCTTCTCCCCCGTCACCGCGAGGGGAAAGATTGTCATCGTCCATTCCAAACTGACCATCATCGATGATGAGTTGGTGCGGGTCGGGTCGGCCAACCTCAACAACCGCTCTACCGGCTTCGATACCGAGTGCGACCTCTCCATCGAGGCTGACGAGGGCGAGGTAGGGGATGCCAGCCGCGCCACGGTGGCCATCTTCCGCGCTGACCTCGTGGCGCACTGGATCGGTCGCAAGGGCTCGGAAATCGAGGAAGCCATGGCCGACGGCTCCAGCCTGGCGAAGGCTATCGCCGCGCTCGACCCGCAGCGACGACGGCTTCGGCCTATTCCGCAAAAGCCGGTGGGCGGATTGTCGAGTTTCATTGCCTACAGTCACCTTGGCGACCCGGCAGGCCCCTCCGATTCCTGGCGACCCTGGCGGCGGCGTTCGGAAATCCGCGCCCAGCTTGAGGTTCTGAAGCACGAACTGCACGCCGCCGGACTGGAAACCGCCGCCGAAGACCTCAGTCCCGAGACCGTTTAGATCGTCCCGAACGGCCCCGCCTGATCAGATAAAGCGGGGTTCCGTTGCGCCCAACAGAAAACGACCCGGGATCGCTCCCGGGCCTTTATGTTCTCTTTGGCTGGGCGAGCGCCTAGCTTACGGTGTCTTCGGTAATCAGACCGACCTTATAGAAGCCGTCCGTCTGCAACTGGTTCACCACCGACATGAAGTCCTTGTAGTGCACTTCGCGGTCGGCGCGGATCAGGATGATCTCGTTCTGCGGGTTGGCGACGCCGAGGGCGCCCTGCAGATCGCTGGCCAGGGTATTGAGGCTGGTGGTGCGCGAGTTCTCGCCCGAGAGGAAGATTTGACCCGTCTTCTGGATCGAGATGAAGGTCGGCTTCTTGGGGTTGGGGTTGCTGTTCGGGGTGGCGGGCGGCAGGTCGACCTTGATCGACACCGTGGCTAGAGGCGCGGAGACCATGAAGATGATCAACAGCACCAGCATCACGTCCACGAACGGCGTGACGTTGATGTCCGCGTTCTGCTTCAGGTCGAACTTGCCAGCGCTGCCGGGACCGGAGAGTTGAGCCGCCATACGAATGGTATCTCCCAAGCGGGCCGCCGGGCGCGGCCCCCGATTTCGGTTACACATCGCCTCGATACCCCCGGATGTAAAGTCCGAAGAGTCGTCTCGGCGTCTTCCTTCCCGCCAAGCTCGCTCCAAAGCTGCTGGCGAGGCGATGGGCGGCGGGTTAAGCGGTTCGTATGACAACTAACTACGAAGCCTATGTGACCGCAGCCCTTTTCTCCCGCGACGGGAACGGGGCAGAGGCGGTCTTCGCCCTCGGCGACGGCACGGTGCGTTTCGAGGGTGGCGCGATGGTGCAGGCGCATGACGGCGCAGTGCTGAGCGCGGCCCTGCATCCGTCGGGCGAGGGGATCATCACCGGCGGCGACGATGGCAAGGTGGTGTGGTCGCGTCCGGCGGGCGCTGAGGTGCTCGCCGACCTGAAGCGCAAGTGGATCGACGCAATGGCGGTGGAGCCAAGCTCATCCTTGGTCGCCTTCGCCTCGGGCCGCACCGTCTATGTGCGCGATCTGAAGGACCCCGGGTTCGAGCGGAGCTTTCCGCACGAGCGTTCCGTTGCGGCCCTGGCCTTCGATCCCAAAGGACGACGTATCGCAGCGGCGACCTATGGCGGCATGGCGCTCTGGTACGCCCGCATTGCGGACCAGAAGCCGCAGATGCTGAAATGGGCGGGTTCGCACGTGGCGGCGATGTTCAGCCCCGACGGCAAGTTCCTGCTTTCGGCCATGCAGGAGAACGCCCTGCACGGGTGGCGATTGTCGGACGGCAAGGATATGCGCATGGGCGGCTATCCATCGAAGCCGCGCAGCATGGCCTTCCTGATGAAGGGCGCGCTCCTCGCCACCTCCGGGGCCAATGGCGCGGTGGTCTGGCCGTTTGCGGGCGCCAACGGACCCATGGGCCGCGAGGCCGCCGAGGTTGGCCATGAGGAAAGCGTGCTGGTGGCGCAGGTCGCTGCCCACGGCGCCACCGACCGGCTGGTCGCGGGCACAGACGACGGACGCGTCTGGTTCGCCGACCTCGCGGGCCGCGACTGTCAGATGCTGAAGGCGGAGAAGGGGCCGCCCATCACCGCCCTCGCGGTATCCCCTGACGGCGCCCGCGTAGCCTGGGGCGACGAGGCGGGCGGAGCGGGTATGGCGGCGTTTCCGACCTGACCGCCGTTGAAGGCGGCTTGACCTGCGGACGCAGCGCGGGCGTCCTGCACTCATGATCCGCGCCTATCGACTGATCCTCGCCCTTACCGCCGCTGTCTTCGCCAACGGGTGCGCCCACGAGACTGGCGCTGGCCCGAACCTTAGTGACCGCATTGCCGAGATCGGGACCCGTTTCGAGAACAGCCCCGGCGGTGGACGGGTGGGTGTCGCCATCGAAGACCTCCAGAGCCGCAAGCGTTTCGCCTTCGACGGGCGGGTGCTTTACCCTCAGCAGAGCGTTTCCAAACTGTGGGTCGCTGTCGCTGTGCTGGACGCAGTGGACGAGGGGCGACTGCGCCTGACAGACAGCGTGATCGTCCACAAGGGCGACATGAGCGTCTTCAACCAGCCGATGCAGAAACTGCTCGGCCAGGATGACACCTACACGACTACCATCGACGGACTTCTGGTCTGGGCCATCGCCCACAGCGACAACGCCGCTAACGACATCCTGATGCGACTGGCGGGGGGGCCTGACGCCGTGCAGCGGCTGGTCAAGGCGCGCCATCTCGGCGCCGTCCGCTCCGGGCCTGAAGAAAAGGTGCTTCAGAGCCGCATCGCCGGGGTGGAATGGAAGCCCGAATATTCCTTCGGCCAAGCCTTCTGGACCGCGCGAGATCAGATCGATCCCGCGGTGCGCAAGGCAAAGCTCGAAGCCTACCTCGCTGACCCCGAGGATGGCGCAAGCCCGCTGGCGCTCGCGGCAGGCCTTGCGCGATTGAAGCGCGGCGAACTGCTTTCTGCGGCCTCCACCGCGCGCCTTCTGGACATTCTCGCCCTCACCGACACCGGCCCCGCACGCCTGAAGGCGGGGTTGGCGCAGGGGTGGAACATCGCCCACAAGACCGGCACCGGGCAGGACCTCGGCGACCTTTCCACCGGCTATAACGACGTGGGCTTGATCACCGCGCCGGACGGCCGCGTGTTTGCGATAGCGGTGATGATCGCCGCGACCCGGAGGCCGATTCCTGAACGTCAGGCGATGATGGCTTCAGTGTCGCGCGCGGTGGTGCTGGCGGTTGACCCGAGCGCGAAATGGCCCGAGCCAAAACCCGCCGTCACCCCGCCAGCAACACCGCAGGCTCGACCGCATACGCCCGCGAGCAATATTCGCAGGTGACGTGGATCAGGCCGTCGGGCTCGATCATGTCGGAATAGTCGTCGCGAGGAAATGAGCGCAGCATTCCGGTAACACGCTCTTCCGAGCAGCGGCAGAAGGCGCTCAACGCCTTGGCCGGAAATAACCTCACCCCGTCCTCATGGAACAGGCGATAGAGGAGCGTCTCGGGGGCGACAGTGGGGTCGATCAGCTCATCTTCACCCAGGGTGGCGAACAGAGCCCGCGCACGCTCCCAAGTCTCCTCCGCCGAGCCGCGCGCGTCATCAGAGGCGATATTCTGGATCATCATCCCGCCCGCGCGCCAGCGTTCGCCCTCGCCGGTATTCACCCGCCCGACAGCCAGCCGCACCTTCGTCGGCACCTGTTCGGACTGGTCGAAATATCGCTCGGCCGAAAGCGCCAGGGTCTCGCCCTCGATTTCGGTGATGCCCTGATAGCGGTCTTTGGCGTCGACCGGGTCGATAGTCATGGTGAAGAGCCCCTTGCCGAGCAGGGTCCGGGCGCCCGGGCGGGCGAAACCGACGGAGGCCGCCGCCACCTTTTCCGCATCATAGCGGCAGTAGCCCCGTAGCGCGCCCGTGGTGTCGTAGTCCACTACCACATAGGCCACCGGCCCATCCCCTTGGGCCTGGATGATCAATCGCCCCTCGAATTTCAGGCTGGCCCCCACCAGCGCCGCCAGCGCGCACGCCTCGCCTAGGAGGTTGGCGACCGGCTCGGGATAGTCGTGCCGGTTCAGAATCTCGTCCACCACCGCGCCCAGCCGCACGATGCGGCCGCGAGCGGGCTGTTCGGCGATCTGGAAGGGGGCGACGAGGTCGTCAGTGAGCGGGAGCGCGGCGGAAGGCTGGGTCATGGAGCGACTTTCCAAGGCGGCTCTCCACAGGGGAGGAGGCCGAACCGGAGTTTGAGGGAAATTGCGGGCTTGTTCAGTCCAAGATAGGGGGCATACCCTGCCATTGCGAGCCGCCCGCGTTGCGATGCGGTATGGTGAGTGATTCGCAACCCACCCTGGCGGCCTGTGGGGGTCGCCCGCCACAGGCGCGATCCTCGCGCACGGACCCGCAGCATGGCCGCACTGGACGCTGCATTCTACGCCGCCGGAGGCGCAAGCAGCCTGGCGCTGGCGGTCGCCCTATGGGCGCTGGCCCAGAGGCGGGCAGCGTCGCGGCGCATCCGCGCGTTAACCGAGGCGCTTAACGAACGCGAGCTTGGCGGGGAGGCGGTGCAGGCCTCCGCTGAAGCCTTCGGCAGCGCCGTGGTGATGATCGAGCATACCGAAGACGGACGCGCCGATGCCCGCCTAGCCTCGGGACCGGATAGCCTCGCCGCCTGCGCGCTGGCGCTTGGTCTGGAAAATCATGCGAGCGCCGCCGAGGTGCTTGACGCCCTCCTTGGCTCCGACCCCGATCATGCACGCAAGCTGGAAGCCCTGATCGAGCGAGGCGAGCCCTGCGATTTCGAGGCCCGCGCTCTGGCCGGCGAAGGCGCAAGCCGGGGAGCGGTGGTGGTGGAGGGGCGCACAGCGGGAGCCCTGGCCTGGCTGCGGCTATCGGCGAGCGTTGGCGGCGGCTTGCCCTCCGCCGCGCGGTTCTCGGACTACCTCGATACCCAACCCAGTCCAGCATGGATAGCGGGAGCAGGTGGGCGGCTGCTCTGGGCCAACAGGGCATGGCTGGACGCAGCGGAGGCAAGCTCGGTGGACGACGCCCTCACCCGGGGCCTTACCTTTGATCGCAGCGTGGAGGCGATCGCGGCCGAGGCGGCGGAGACCGGCCAAAGGCGCGACGGCCTGCGCTGGGCGCCGCTCGGGGGCAAGAGGCGGGCCTTCCACGTGGTCGCCGAGCCTCTGGAAGGCGGCGGCGCGGGTGCGACGGCGCTGGACGTCACCGAGACCGAGGACCTGCGCGAGGTCTTGAAACGCCACGTCTCCGCTCACGACGAGACCCTAAACCGGCTGGCGGACGCGGTGGCGATCTTCGGCCCCGACCGGCGACTGTCGTTCCACAACATCGCCTTCGCCGAGCTTTGGGGGCTCGAGCCCGCTTGGCTGGCCGATGCCCCTACCCACGGAGAGGTGCTGGACAAGCTGCGTCAGCGCCGCCGCCTGCCGGAGCAGGGCGACTACGCCGGGTGGAAGGCGCGAGAACTTGGTTTCTATGAGGCGCTAGAAGGCGGGCCAGACGAACTGTGGAGCCTGCCGGATCGACGCACGCTACGGGTTTCGCGCCAGCCGCACCCCTTCGGCGGGCTGCTCATTCTCTACTCCGACATCACTGGCGAGCTGCGCCTGCGCGCCGAATACAACAGCCTGGTGCAGGTCCAGCAGGCGACTCTGGACAAGCTGAACGACGCGGTGGCCGTGTTCGGCTCTGACGGGCGGCTCCGGCTGCACAACGAGGCGTTCGAGCGCTTCTGGGGCCTGACCGCGCAAGATTTGCAGGACGCGGGCGACTTCGACGGGGTGGCGGAGCTTTGCACGCCCTTGGTGCATGATCGGCTGTTCTGGCGCGAGATGAAGGCCCGGGTGGCCGACCCCGACCCTCAGGCGCGCGCGCCGGTCACAGGCGAAATCCGCACCTCCGACCAGCGCATTGTCACCTACCAGTCCCGCCCCCTGCCCGATGGCGCGACCCTTATCGGCTTCGACGACGTGACCGCCACGCGCAAGCTGGAGCAGGCGCTGGCTGACCGCTCCGATGCGCTGGCCGAAACTGAGCGGTTGAAGCGCGATTTCGTCGGCAATGTTTCCTATGAACTGCGCACTCCGTTGACCACCATCATCGGCTATTCGGAGCTTCTGGAAAGCCTCGGCGACAGCCTGCCGGAACGAGCGCGGGGGCACGTGGGCTCGGTGCGTGCGGCCGCTTCGCAACTGGCCCGCTCCATCGACGATGTGCTCGACATGGCCCAGATCGACGCCAACGAGATGGCTCCCAGCCTCGGCGATGTTGACGTGGCGGGCCTGCTTGAACAGGTAGCTGGCCGCATCCAGCGTATCGCCGAACAGGGCAAGGTGACGCTTACCGTCACGGCGGGCGAGAACGTCGGCCTGATCCGGGCGGACGAGCGGCGACTAGAGCAGGTGCTGGATCACCTCTTGGTCAACGCCATCCGCTCCACCCCGCCGGGGGGGCAGGTGATGCTGACCGCGCGGCGCACGATGAACGAAGTGCAGGTGGCCGTGACCGATACAGGACGCGGCATCCCCTATCATGTTCAGGCCCATATCTTCGACCGCTTCATCGGCCGCGACCGAGGCGGGCCGGGCCTCGGCCTCGCGCTGGTGAAGGCTCTGGTGGAGTTGCACGGCGGCTGGGTGGAGCTGGAATCAGAGCCCGGCAAGGGGGCCACTTTCACCTGCCACCTCCCCGAAAGCGCTGAGACGCCCCACGCCCACCCGGAATTGCGGTTCGGGTAGGAGGGGCTGGAGCCCCTTGGCGCACTCAGCTTTGCTGGTAATCTCCCCGGAAGTCACAATCCTGGGAGGTATGAAATGTCGCCGGATATGAAGTTTCTGGTCTGGGCGGTCGCGCTGACCTTTCTGCAGGTAGGGGTCGAGGTTATCGGGTCCACGCTGAAGGTCGGGCTGCCGCCGCTGGTAGGTAATCGCGAAGGACTGCCCCCGATCGAGGGCTGGGCCGGGCGCGCCGCTCGGGCGCACCGCAATATGCTGGAGAGTCTGGTCCTGTTCGCCATCCTCGTGCTTGTCGCCGCCGCCACTGGCCGCGGCAACGCCACGACGGCGCTGGGCGCAGCGATCTTCTTCTGGGCGCGGGCGGCCTATGCAGTGATCTACGTGGTGGGCATCCCGTGGGCGCGGACATTGGTATGGGCCGTCTCGATAGCAGGCTTGGTGATGATCTTCCTGCAACTCATCTAGCCCTCCAGGAACTCGACCACGCGCTGCAACGTCGCGGGGTCCTGCGCCAGGCGGCGGTGGCCGAGACCATCCACCCACATCAGCCCAGCACCCGGCCAGGCGTCGGCGAGGGTGCGGCTGCTGTCCGGCGTGCAGTCCTCGTCGTCGATAGAGTGGATGAACAGCGCCTTGGCGGTCATGGCGGCGGCGAGCACCGGATAGTCGAAGGGCGGGAAGATCGCTTCCCGCTCGACGGCCATAGCCTTGGCGCGTTCTAGCGCCGCATCGCTCACCCCCAACGCTTCCTGCGCTCGGACCCAGCCGCTTCCGGTCGCCTTCGCGGAGGGGAGCGGAGTGGCGATCAGCACCGCGCGGCGGGCGCCTAGCCCGTCGGCCAGGGCGCGGGTCAGGGCAGGGCAGCCGAAGGAGTGGCCGACTACGCTATCGATGGGTCCCATGGTCTCCGCTACAGCCCGGATGGCCGCCGCCGCCCGGCCGATGGAGCAATCTTCGGCCAATGAGAAGCCGTGTCCCGGCAGGTCGAGCGCTACGATGGGTCGTCCAACCTCGATGCAGGCGTCGATCAGGGGCGCCCAGAGGCAGTTATCATCCTCCCACCCGTGCACGAGCAAGGTCGCAGGCGCTGTGGCGCTTGATCCCCACGGGTCGAGCCGCCACGCCATCACTGGGCCGAAGGGGGTCGCAACCTCCCGATCCACCGCCTCCCGCAAGGGTTCGGCAAGGCGCGGACGGGCTCGCCTGCGGGGCTGGAGCGCGTCCAGCACCCGACGTGCTTCCATATCGAGATCGGCGTCCAGTTGACTGGCAGGCGTTTGCGTCATCCCGCCAGCTTAACGGACAGCGTTACCAGATGTGAACCCGGTCTGCGGGTTTGAGGTAGAGCTTGTCGCCGGGCTTGACGTCGTAGGCGACATACCAGGCGTCCACGTTGCGCACGACCTCGTTGACCCGGGCTTCCGGGGGCGAGTGCGGATCGGTGTGCAACTGCTGGATCGCAGCGGCTTCGCGCGCCTTGCCCCGCCAGACCTGCGCCCAGCCGAGGAAGACCCGCTGGTCGCCGGTCAGCCCGTCGATCACCGGCGCGGGCTTCCCGTGCAGGGAAGCGTGATAGGCGTCGAGGGCAAGATTGATCCCCCCCATGTCGCCGATGTTCTCGCCCATGGTCAGCGCGCCATTGATATGCTCGCCAGGCAGGGGGGAGTTGGCGGAATATTGTGCGCCGAGTCGATCGGTGCGAGACTTGAACTTCGTCGCGTCCTCCGCCGTCCACCAGTCGCGCAGTCTGCCCGAACCATCGGACTTGCGCCCCTGGTCGTCGAAGCCGTGGCTGATCTCATGACCGATCACGCCGCCGATGCCGCCGTAGTTGATCGCCGGGTCCGCCTTGGGGTCGAAGAAGGGCGGTTGCAGGATCGCAGCGGGGAAGACGATCTCGTTCAAGGTGGGGTTGTAGTAGGCGTTCACTGTCTGGGGCGTCATTCCCCATTCCTTGCGGTCCACGAGCCGGTGGAAGCGCTTGACGCGGTAGTCCCACTCAAAGTCCGCCGAGCGCTTCACGTCGCCGTAGAGGTCGGTGGAGGAGACCTTGAGTGCAGAGTAGTCGCGCCACTTGTCGGGATATGCGATCTTGACAGTGAAGTGGGCGAGCTTGTCGAGCGCCTGTTTCTTGGTGTCGGGGCTCATCCATTCGAGGTTCTCGATCCGATGGCCGAGCGCGGTCTTCACGTTGCCGACCAGCTCCAGCATCTGCGCCTTGGCTTCCGGCGTGAAATAGCGCGCCACATAGACCTCGCCCACCGCTTCACCGAGGGCGCCGTCGGTGACGGCCACTGCGCGTTTCCAGCGCTGCCCGAGTTCAGGCTGCCCAGCCAGGGTTTTATTGCGGAACTCGAAGCGCGCATCGACGAAGGCCTTGGGCAGGAACGAGGCCGCCGCGTCCGTGGTGTGGAAGGCTTCCCACGCCTTCAGCGTCTCAACCGGAGTCTCGGCGAAAATCTTGGCCTTCTTGGGAAATGCGGTGTTGTCGGAAATGACGACCCGATCAAGCGGACCGACGTCCAGGGCTGCGAAATAGCGGTTCCATTCAAAGCCGGGAGCGTAGGCCGCCAATTCTTTGGGCGACATGGGGTTGTAGGTCTTGTCGCGGTCGCGGCGCTCGGCGCGCTCCCAACTCGCTTCGGCCATTCGGGTCTCGAAAGCGACCACGGCTTTGGCGTTGGCTTCGGGTTCCGGCCATTTGGCCAAGGTCAGCATCTGGGCGACGTAGGCCAGGTATTTGGCCTTCACCGGCGCGAAGCTATCCTTCAGGTAATAGTCCTTGTCCGGCAGGCCGATTCCGCCCGAACCCATCTGGAAGGAGTAGTGTTCCGGGTCCTTGGCGTCGGGGCCGATGCCGCCGCCGAATATGCCCGAGTAGAAGCCCGAGTGGTCGCCCATCAGGGACGCGATGTCCTCACGGGTCTTGGCGGCCCGAATCTTCGTTAAGTCGCCCTGCAGCGGCGCATCACCGAGCTGCTCGATCCGGGCTTCGTCCATAAAGGCCTTGTAGTAGGCGCCAATCTTGGCGGTTCTGGAGCCCGGCGCGCCCGGATTGGCCGAGGCGCCCTCCAGGATGGCGTGGACCCGGTGTTCCGAAAGAACGCTGAGGGCGTCGAAATTGCCGAAACGGGTGCGGTCAGCGGGGATTTCGGTGCGCTTCAGATATGTCCCGTTTGCGTAGCGGAAGAAGTCGTCGCCGGGCTTAACCGCGGTGTCGCGGCCAGCGAGGTCGAAGCCCCAAGCGCCGTAGTGCGGGGTGACGGTCGCGGGATCTACGGCCGGCGCGTTGGCGGCTTGCACAGGCAGGGCGCTGGCGGCGAGAACTGTGCAGGCGGCGCTGACGCCAGCCAACCAGAGGGACTTTTTCATATCAGGGTGTTTCCCGGGTCAAAATGAAGGATGTCGGCCCCCAAGCCGATGCGTTAGCCTCTCTAGCATCCCAACAGCGGGAGAAAAGTGTCAGATTTGTAATGCAGGACGCCGCCACCCGCCTTACGCAGGGTCCTCCAGGCTGAAGGCCTGACCCTGTTCATCCCAGGCGAACAGTTCGGCGTAACGGCCCCAGGTAATAACGGCGCCCAGGGTTTCTTCGGCCAAATCCTCGCTCATAAAGTCTTCGAGCTCCTCTGAGAAGCGGCGATAGGGCGCCCGGTGGGAGGGGCGTTCCTCCAGCACCCGGCATATCAGGGCGGCGATGGGTACGCGGGCCAGTAGCTGTTCCCCAAACAGCCGCTTGCGCTGGTCGACGTCGGAATCCACGAACTTGCGTCCCGTCGGCGTCAGGCGGATGTCCCCGTGCGCCACCTCTGCAAAGCCCAGCAGTTGCAGAGTTTCGGTGAGGGGGAAAAGCTCGTCGATTTCCATCGAAAGTTCGTCCGCCAGTTCCGGCAGGTCGGCCTTGTCTGCAAAATCCCCGGTGAGCGTCTCCATCAGACCGGCCAGGGAGTTGGGCGAGACGTCGGGCAGGATGATGCCGATGCCGCCGTGCGCCGCCTGCGCCGCCGCCTGCTGCGCCTCGCGTGCGGCGTCCGGGCGGGTCATGCGGATATAGACCTCATCGACCAAGGCGCGGAAGGCAGGATCGTCTCGGTGGCGAGGATGCTTCAGGTCGATGCGTATCTCGGCGGCGACCCGCCCCGGATTGGCGGCGAAGATCACCACCCGGTCGCACATCAGCACCGCTTCCTCGATATTGTGGCTGACCATCAGCACCGAGCGCAGAGGCAACTTGCCCTCCATCCACAACTCAATCAGGTCGGTGCGCAGGGTCTCGGCGGTCAGCACATCCAGCGCCGAAAAGGGTTCGTCCATCAAGAGGAGCTCGGGCTGCATGACTATGCCGCGCGCAAAACCGACCCTTTGGCGCATACCGCCGGAGAGTTCCTTGGGATAGGCGTTCTCAAATCCGTCGAGCCCGATCAGGTCGATGGCCTGCAGCGAACGGGAGCGGCGCTCTTCCGGCGACAGGCCGAGCGCCTCAAGGCCAAGCTCCACGTTCTGCTGCACTGTCAGCCAAGGGAAGAGCGCGAAGCTCTGGAACACCATGGCGATGGATTCGGTGGGGCCGCGCAGGGGCGCGCCGCGCCAGTTCACTTCCCCCGAAGCTGGCCGCGACAGCCCGGCGATGATGCGCAAAAGGCTTGATTTGCCCGCGCCTGAACGTCCCAAAAGGCCGACGATTTCTCCCGCCTTCAGAGTCAGGTCCACCCCCTCCATGACCAGAAGATGATCCGAGCGGCCGCGCGGATAGGTCTGCCGCACATTCTTGATCTCGAGCAGCACTTCCGCAGCGGGGGCGGCGGCGCGGCTGGGGGCCAGATCGGTCATGCCATGTCCTTTCCTCTACTCGGCTCTCAGGCGTTTGGAGCCCCAGGCGAAAATCGGCTCCCAGAACAGCCGGTTGAACGCCACCACATAGAGCGCCATCACCGCCGTTCCGAGAAGCACCCGGTGCAGGTCGCCGTTCGAGGTGGCGGCGGCGATGTAGGAGCCCAGGCCGTGCGCCTCGACCTTGGTGGTTCCCCAGCTCGCCACCTCGGCCAGGATCGACGCGTTCCACGAGCCGCCCACAGCGGTGATCGCGCCGGTGACATAGGCAGGGAAGATGCCCGGCAGGATCACCTTGCGCCACCAGGCCCAGCCCTTCACCTGCAGCGAATCCGCCGCTTCCAGAAGGTCTGCAGGAAACAGGCTCGCCCCGGCGATGACGTTGAACAGGATATACCACTGGGTGCCGAGGATCATCAGCGGCGAGAGCCAGATGTCCGGCGTCAGGCGATAGCGCACGATCCCGGCCACCACGAGCGGGAAGAGGAGGTTCGAAGGAAAGGCAGCGAGGAACTGCGCCACTGGCTGCGCCGCCGCCGCCCACTTCGGGCGAAGGCCGATCCACACCCCGACAGGCACCCAGATCACGCTGGCGACCGCCACCAGCACCACCACGCGCAGCAGGGTGACGCCACCGAGGAAGGCCGCGTTGAACACCTCGGGCCAGCCCACCGTTCCGCCGATATAGACCACCGCCGACCACAGTCCCCACAGGGCGCCCGCCGCGAGGACCACGTACCACACGATTTCTGACGCCGGATTACTCCACGCCGCGCGGACAGGCTGGGGAAGGCTCATCGGCCGCCCCACCCGTACGCTGGCGAGGGAGCTCATCAGATTGCCTATGGGGCGTCCAATCCGGCGGGCGAGCTGCGCCCTTTGCACGAGATCGAGCAGCCAGGAGGTGGCGGGCCGATGGTCGGAGGCTTGCGCGTCCACCCGGAACTTCTCCGACCACGCTACCAGCGGCCGAAACAGGATCTGGTCGTAGGCCAGGATCACCACCAGCATGGTCAGCACCGCCCAGCCGATAGCGTGCAGGTCGTGCTGCTGCACCGCCAGCGCCACATAGGACCCGACGCCGGGCAGGGAGACAGTGGTCTGCCCAACCGAAATCGCCTCCGACGCCACGACGAAGAACCAGGCGCCGGACATGGACATCATGGCGTTCCAGATCAGTCCCGGCGCGGCGTAGGGCGCCTCCAGCGCCCAGAACCGTCGCCAGGCCCCCAGCCGCATCGAGTCCGACAGGTCCTTCAATTCGCGCGGAATGGTGCGGCAGGAGTGGTAGAAGGAGAAGACCATGTTCCAGGCCTGGCTGGTGAAGACCGCGAAGATCGAGGCCATCTCCACCCCCAGAACCTGCCCCGGAAACAGGGCCATGAACCCCGTCACGGTGAACGACAGGAAGGCCAGCACCGGCACAGACTGCATCACGTCCACAAACGGAATGATGATCATCTCCGCCCGGCGACTCTTGGCTGCCAGCGATCCGAACACGAAGGTGCAGATTAGGGAAAGCACCATGGCCGCGAACATCCGCAGGATGGTGCGCAGCGCGTAATTGGGCAAAACCCACGGATCGAGCGAGATGAAGATATTGGGCGCCGAGAGCGGCTTCAGCGTCTGGCGTCCCCCCACGGCGATCAGCGCCAGCCCGCCGATGACGAAAGCGAAGATGACGATGTCCCAGACGTTGGGCGTCCAGCGGCGCGAGCGGCTGCGCAGGTCGGCGAACGCGGTCAGGGCGGGGTGAACGGTAGCCATCATCCCCTCCCGTCGTCGGCGTCAAAACTGGTGCGGCGGGGAGCCCTTAGTCCCGAACGACGCGAGGGGCAATCGCGGGGGTGTGACGGCGGCGTCGTTTCAAAGCAACAGCGGTCCGCTTAAACGGCTTCATCCTACAGGAACAGGCTGTCGCCGTCCGCGCGCACACGAGACGGGCGATCCGTGCCAGCAGGCCTTATTGCTCGCTGCCCCCTCCGTTGACGCCCGCGCTCCGCCTCCGCTATAGCAGCGCCGCGACAGGTTCCCCGCGAGGGGATGAAAAGGGAACTCGGGTGAGACGCCCGGGCTGCCCCCGCAACTGTAAGCGGATAGCCTTTCCGTCACACGCCACTGGGCCGCTGCTCCGCAAGGGGAGGCGTCCTGGGAAGGCGACGGATCAGGCGATGACCCGCGAGCCAGGAGACCTGCCTGTCGCGGCTGTCGACCGAGCGGCCGGGGTGCGCCGAACGGTACGGGTCTTTTCCCGATGACGGCATTGTCGCCGCGTTTCGCGCGGGGCCGGCCGGGCGCGGGGTCTCCCCTTGTCTATCCGACCTCATGCGGCGCGCGGCTTGTCGTCAACGAGGAGGTCGCATCATGCGCCACATAGCTGGACTATCCGTTTCTCTCGCCGCCCTCACGCTCGCTGGCCTGGCTCACGCCGAGAGCCCGACCATCACCACAGCGCCATCGCCAGACGTAGCAGGATCAACCGCAGCAAACGCCGTGCAGGAGGTCGTGGTCGTCGCCAACCGCTCTCCAGAATTGCTCGAGAAGGTGGGAGCCTCAGTCACGGTGCTGACCCTGCCGCAAATCCGTGCCGATCAGGAACTGGTGGTGTCCGACATTCTCGCGCGCACGCCGGGGATCAGCTTTAACCGCAGCGGTGGGGTAGGACAGGCGACATCCCTACGCATTCGCGGCGCCGAAACCGACCAGACCGTCGTGTTGATCGATGGCGTGAAGCTGAACGATCCCTCCTCTCCCGGTGGTGGCTATAACTTCGCCGACCTCGTTACCGGCGATATCTCCCGCATCGAGGTGCTGCGCGGGCCGCAATCGACGCTCTATGGAAGTCAGGCCATCGGCGGGGTGGTCAACATCATCACCGCCGACCCCACAAGGCCGTTTCAGGAGGACGCTCAGATCGAGGGCGGGAGCTTCGGCACGGGCTACGCCAAGGCGGCGGCGGGCGGGAAGGATGGACCGCTCACCTGGCGGCTGGCAGGCAGCGCCTACACCACCAGCGGCGTTTCCGCGTTCGACAAGAAGTTCGGCGGCAAGGAAACGGACGGCTATCGCAACCAGTCGCTTAGCGCGCGGCTGGGGTACGAGATCGCCCCGGAGGTCTCTCTCGACCTGCGCGGGCTCTATGTGCAGGCGCGCAACAGGTTCGACGGCTTCTCCACCCCAACCTTCAGCTTCGGCGACGATTCA
This sequence comes from Caulobacterales bacterium, assembly GCA_038327995.1. Taxonomy (GTDB): domain Bacteria; phylum Pseudomonadota; class Alphaproteobacteria; order Caulobacterales; family Caulobacteraceae; genus CAIOYC01. The sequence continues at coordinate 25,122 of JBBQLP010000029.1, forward strand.
GAGTTCGGGACCACACGCGAAACCGTCGCCTATTCGGGCCTCAACTTCGGCCTTCTGGGTGGACGGCTGCGAAACCGGGTCGCGGCGCAATACACCATGACCCAACGCAGCAGCTACGACCCCGCCGACGCTCCCGTCGCTAAGGTGTTCGACGGACGGGGGAGCAATGTTCGCTACGAATATCAAGGGCTCATAGAGATCGCGCCGGGCTGGCAAGGAAGGTTCGGGGCGGAAAGCGAGCGCTCCGCAATCGCCGCCTCCTCTCCCGCCTTCGACGGTCCAGGAACGCCGCCGACCAAGGCCGATGTGACTATCAACTCCGGATATGGCCAGCTTCAGGCGGAGGTGGTTCCGGGGCTGAATCTGACGGGCGGACTACGCTACGACGATCACTCGACCTTCGGCGGGAACACCACGGGTCAGGCGTCAGCGGCGTGGTTGCTCAACGGCGGAGCGACCGTCCTGCGCGCCAGCTACGGGCGGGGGTTCAAGGCGCCGACGCTCTATGAACTCTACTCGGAGTTCGGCAACCTGTCCCTCCGTCCCGAACAGGCGGACGGCTGGGACGGGGGGGTGGAGCAAAAGCTGTGGGATGGCCGGATCGATCTTCAGGCCACCTACTTCAGCCGCGACGCTAACGACCAGATCACCTTCGTCTCCTGCTTCTCCCGCGTGACGCCGCAGTGCGCCAACGGCCGTTTCGGATTCTACAACAACATCCAGCGCACCGAAACGCGAGGGGTGGAGCTTTCCGGCGCGGCGCGTCCCCTGGTCGGACTGGAGTTCACCGGCAACTTCACCGCGCTTGAGGCAAAGGATCGTTCGCCCGGCGCCGCTACCTTCGGCAAGGATTTGGCGCGCCGACCGAAAGCGACCGCCAACTTTGGCGCGAGCTATCTCTGGCCGTTCAAGCTGACCACCGGGGTCGCGGTGCGTTATGCCGGATCGAGTTTCGACAACGCATCGAACACGACACGGCTTAAGACCTACACCTTGGTCGACCTGCGGGCCTCCTATCCGCTTGGTTGGGGTCTGGAGGTTTATGGCCGGGTGGAGAATCTAGCCGACAAGGCCTACGAGACCGCCTTCCAGTTCGGCTCGCCAGGACGCGCGGGCTATCTTGGCCTACGAGCGGTATTCTAGGACCCGCGATGTGACTCCGATCACCCGCCGCGCCGCTTTCGCTCCTACGGTCCTCGCCATCTGCGGCGGTCGGGCTTTAGGTGTGGTGCGGCGGGGATTGCATGAGCACATCGTGTCGCTCAATCCCTGCCTCGACGCGATACTGGTGGAAGTGGCTGATCGGCGTCAGATCGCCGCCCTCAGCCACTATTCACGCCAGCCTCAGGGCTCCACTATCGCCGCACTGGCCCGCACGTTCCCGCAGACCTATGAGAGCGCCGAAGAGGTGATGCTCCTCCGCCCCGACCTGATCCTCGCCAGCAGTCACACCGCCCCCGCGACCCGGGGCGCCCTGGAGCGGTTCGGCGTGCCGGTCGAAGGGTTCGACGTCCCAGCTTCGGTCGATGAGAGTCTCAAGCAGATCGAGCGGATTGCCGTGCTTGTCGGACATCTGGAACGGGGCCGGGCCCTCATCGCGCGGATCAACGCCGCCATCTCCGCCGCCGCTCCGCCGCCGGGCCGAAAGCCCGTCGAGGCCCTCGTTTTCCAACCGCAAGGCTTCGCGGCGGGAGACGGCACCCTGATCGCCGAAATGCTGAAGCGCACGGGTTTCGTCAACGTGGCTGCGCGCTACGGGATCGTGCAGTGGGGCAATGTCTCGCTGGAACGCCTCCTCGCCGATCCGCCGCAGATCCTGCTGGCGGGCGAGACCAGCCCCGGCGCGCCCACCTGGGCCGAGCGAATTGTCAACCACCCGGCGCTTAAGGCGGTGGCGGGGCGGATGCAGCGGGCGGTCTTCCCTGAACGACTGCTCTATTGCGGCGGCTCTTCGTTGATCCAGACCGCGCAGGTGCTGTCGGACGCGCGCCGCAGGTTCGAGGCGCACGGATGAGGCCGATCTCTTACCCCCTTTTGATAGGAGGGCTTGTGCTCTTGATCGCCGTCCTCGCCTTCACCTCGCTGGCGGCGGGACGGGTGTGGGTGCCTCTACCTTACTGGTTCTCGCAGGCGGACCCGCGCGGAGCCATCGTTCTGGGGCTTCGCCTGCCACGCGCGATGCTGGGCGTCCTCGTCGGCGGCGCGCTCGGTCTCAGTGGCGCGGCGTTGCAGGGTTACACGCGCAATCCCTTGGCCGATCCAGGCCTCTTGGGCGTATCGGCCATGGCGGCGCTGGGGGCTGTTGTGACGCTCTATTTCGGCATCGCGGCGGCCTCCGCCTGGCTCTTGCCTGTGGGCGCGGTGGTTGGCGCCATGGGCGGCATCGGAGTGCTCCTGCTTCTCTCGGGCAGGACGGGGGGTGTAATCGCCTTTGTGCTGGCGGGCGTGATCCTGAACACAATTGCCGGGGCCTGCGTTTCTCTGGCCCTCAGCCTCGCGCCAAACCCTTGGGCGTCAGGCGAAATCGTCAACTGGCTTCTGGGATCCCTACAAGACCGCAGCATTAAGGAGGTGCAATGGGCCGCGCCCTTCGTCAGTGTAGGCGCGGTTCTGATCTTCCTAACCACGCGATCGCTTGACGCCCTGACCCTGGGCGAAGACGGGGCTAGGGGCCTGGGGGTGAACCTTGGCCGCACGCAACTCTTTTTGGCCCTCGGCGTCGGGCTCGCAGTTGGCGGATGCACGGCGGTGACGGGGGAGATCGGCTTCGTCGGTCTGATCGTTCCCCACCTGGTCCGACCTTTCGTGGGCGCGCGGCCCAGCCGGGTGCTATTGCCGAGTGCGCTGGCAGGGGCGGTGCTGGTGCTCGCCGCCGACATTCTGGTGCGTATGACGCCGGGCGCGCAGGAGGTGAAACTGGGGGTCGCCATGACCGCTATCGGCGCACCGTTCTTTCTGGCGCTCCTGATTTCCATGCGCAGGCGACTGGCATGAGCGCGCAGGCCACAGGAGAGCTTCGCGTCGATGAGGTGCGGGTCCTGCTGGGCGGGCGCTCCGTACTGGACGGTGTTTCAACAATCTTTCGCCGAGGTGAAGTAACAGCCGTGATCGGGCCCAACGGCGCCGGTAAATCTACGCTGATGTCCTGCCTCACCGGGCTTCGCAGACCCGATAGCGGGAAGGCGAGCCTCGATGGGCGCGTGATCGTCGACCTGCCCCACCGCGAGCGCGCGCGCCGCATTGGCGTTTTGCCACAAACGCCGGAGATCGCCTGGGCGGTGGATGTGGAGACCTTGATTGGCCTCGGACGCATTCCGTATCAGGGCGCGTTCGGCGGCGGGCTCGGCGCAGACGATCACGCGGCAGTAGAGCACGCGATGGCGTCAACGGGAGTGACGGAGTTTCGCTACCGGGTTGCGACCACGCTCTCCGGGGGAGAGCGGAGCCGGGCGCTGCTCGCTCGCGCGCTGGCGGGAGAGCCGGACTGGCTGCTGGCGGACGAGCCGCTGGCGGGGCTCGATCCCGGCCATCAGTTCGACGCCTGCGACCTTTTCCGCCGCATCGCCGCCGAGGGGCGCGGCGTGGTTGTCACCCTGCATGACCTAACCCTGGCCGCACGGCTGGCGGACCGGATCGTTGTGTTGGCGGAAGGAAGGGTTGCGGCGGACGCCGCGCCGAGCGACGCGTTGACCGCCGATCTTCTGGCGCGGGTCTATGGTGTCGAAGCCACGGTCCTGTCCGCACCTGACGGCCTGTCGGTGACGCTGCTGGGCCGTGTACGGTCCTAGGCTGCCTGCCCGGCGCACCAGCCGCTGGCCCAGGCCCACTGGAAGTTATAGCCGCCGAGCCAGCCGGTCACGTCCACCACCTCGCCAATGAAAAAAAGACCGGGGACAGCCTTGACCTGCATTGTCCTCTGGTCGAGTTCCGGGGTTTCGATCCCGCCCAAAGTCACCTCAGCCGTCCGGTAGCCCTCCGATCCCACCGGCTTGACGCGCCAGGCGGTGGCGGCGAGCGCCACGCGCTTTAGCAGGGCGTCAGAGGCGTCGGCGATGGTTCCGGTCGCGCCTCCCTGATCGCATAGAAGTTGCGCCAGCCTGTTCGGCAGATGCCGCGAAAGCACCGTGGAAAGCGCCTGACGACCATTGTCCCGCCGCACGTCCCGCAAGACCCCGAACAGATCGACGCCCGGCGCCATGTTGATCTCGATCTCGTCGCCTTCGCGCCAGTAGGACGAAATCTGCAGGATCGCCGGGCCTGAGAGACCCCGGTGGGTGAACAGCATAGCCTCCTCGAACTGTGTCTTGCCATTGGCGACGCGCACCTCCAGAGCCACGCCCGCGAGACCCTTGAGGCGGTCCAGCAGCCCGATCTCGAAGGTCAGCGGCACGAGGGCCGGGCGGGTTTCGATCATCTTGACGCCGAATTGCGCGGCGATCTCGTAGCCAAAGCCTGTCGCGCCCATTTTTGGGATCGACTTACCGCCGGTGGCGATTACGAGCGAGTCGCAGGAAATGATCGATCCGTCTACGGACAGTTCAAATCCCTCCACGGCTTTTTCGACGCGATCAACGCTCGTTCCAAGGCGCAGAACCGCCCCCCCCGCTTGCATCTCTTCCAGCAACAGATCGACAATCTGGCGCGCCGAACCGTCGCAGAAAAGCTGGCCTAGCGTCTTCTCGTGCCAGGCGATCCCGTGGCGGTTGACCAAGGCGATGAAGTCCTGTGGGGTGTAGCGGCGCAGCGCCGAGATGCAGAAGTGCGGATTGGCCGAGAGGAAGTTCTGCGGCGCGGTGCGGGTGTTGGTGAAGTTGCAGCGCCCGCCGCCGGAAATGCGAATCTTCTTTCCCGCTGCTCGGGCATGATCGATCACCAGCACCCGCCGTCCCCTCTTGCCTGCCTCGATGGCGCACATCATACCCGCCGCGCCCGCGCCGATTACCACGACGTCGAAATGCTCTGAACCTGTCGTCTCCATGCCGTTTGTCTTGCAGGCTTTCGCTACGCGCGCCAAGACAGGCCATGGCTTGGACCCGCCTCTACACCGAAGCCGAGCCCCAGCGGGTCAATCGCTGGCTGGCGCAAAGCGGCGTCTGTTCACGGCGGGAGGCGGAGGCGTTGATTGGGCAAGGGCTGGTGTCCATCGACGGCGAGGTCGTGGCCGATGCAGGGAGCAAGATCGAGCCGGGACAGACGCTCGTTCTGGCCGACGCCGGGGAGGCGGCGCTAGGCGGCGCCTTGACAGTGATAATCCACAAGCCGGTGGGGATCGTCTCCTCCCAACCCGAGCCCGGTCAAATACCGGCGGTCAGGCTGCTAACGCGAGAGGCTCTATTGGGAACGAGCTCGGTGATCCCCAGCTTCGACAACAGGTTGGCGCCGGTGGGTCGTCTCGACATGGATTCGCGCGGCCTTCTGATCCTGTCGGAGGACGGAGTGGTGGCGAAGGCGGTGATCGGGCCCGCGTCCGATCTGGAGAAAGAATATCGCGTGACCGTCACCGGGAGGGTCACGGACCAGAAGCTTGCGCTGCTGCGTCATGGTCTGAGCCTCGATGGGCGGGTGCTTCGGCCTGCCATGATTTCGATGCTCGAAGGTCAGACGCTGCAGTTCGTGCTCAAAGAGGGCCGCAACCGCCAGATCCGGCGTATGTGCGAGATGTTGGACCTGGAGGTGCTCGATCTCTTCCGCGTGCGGATCGGGCCATTGGCGTTGGGAGATTTGCCTGAGGGCCGGTGGCGGGTGGTTGGAGCAGCCGAACGGGCCAAGCTAATTGGCGCGTCTTCAGATCAAGACTAGTCCTTCTACCCGCCCCGCACCCTTGCAGCGATCTGCGTGGTGCTCTGACCCTCGATCAAGCCCACGCGCTCCACGCGGCCGCCGTTCGCCAGCACGAAGTCCGCGCCGACGATCTGGTCCACCGTGTAGTCGGCGCCCTTCACCAGCACGTCGGGGCGCAGGGCGTGGATAAGGCGCTCCGGCGTGTCCTCCTCGAAGACCGCCACCAGATCGACGGGGCGCAACGCTCCTAGGACTGTTGCGCGCGAGGCTTCGTCGTTGATCGGGCGGTCTGCACCCTTGCCCAGGCGACGCACCGAGGCGTCAGCGTTCAGGCCCACCACAAGCCGGTCGCAATGGCTGCGCGCGGCGGTGAGCAGGGCGATGTGGCCAGGATGGATCAGGTCGAATACGCCGTTGGTGAAGCCAACTTTCAGACCGCTCTTGCGCCACCTCTCTACTTGCCGCTGTGCCTCCGCCCCTTTGGCAACCCTCTGTGCTGAGTCCTCGCCGTGCAGGGCGTGGATCAGTTCTTCCGGCGTCACCTGGGCGGTGCCGACCTTGGCGACCACCACCCCTGCTGCGGCATTGGCGATCACGGCCGCTTCCTCGACGGGCGCCCCGCAAGCCAGCGCCATGGCGAGGCTGGCGACCACCGTGTCCCCCGCCCCGGAAACGTCGAACACCGCCTGCGCCTGCGTCGGGATGTGCACGGCGCTCGTCGCGCTCACCACCGACATACCCTGTTCGCTGCGGGTGGCGATGACGCCATCGATACCGAAGCGCGCGATCAGGCTCCGCGCAGCAGTAATCACTGCGACGTCGCCCTCGACCTGCATATTCGTGGCGTCGCGCAGCTCTTTGCGGTTGGGCGTGAGGTATGTAGCGCCAGCATAGGGGGCGTAATCCTCGCCCTTGGGATCGACCAGCACCATGCGGCCCGCCGCCCGCGCACGCTGGATCATCGCCTGCGCCGCGCCACCCAAAAGCACGCCCTTGCCGTAGTCGGACAGCACAACCACGTCGCAAAGCTTGAGCGCCTCATCGAAGGCCGTGAGCAGGCGCATCGCGTCAGCAGGAGCGGGAGGACCCACCGTTTCAGAATCGAAGCGCAGCACCTGCTGGCCGTTGGCGATGAAGCGGGTCTTCACCGCGCTCTTGCGATCAGCGACGCCGACCAGCCAGTCGGTCGCGACGCCTTCCTTTTCACACAGGGCGCGGATGTGCCCCGCGTCTGTGTCTTGACCGATCAGCGCGACCAGATAAGGCTCACCGCCGAGGCTCTTCACATTCGCCGCCACATTGCCCGCGCCGCCCAGCATACTGGAGGTGGAGCCACCCAAAAGGATCGGCACCGGCGCTTCGGGAGAAATGCGCTCGATCGCCCCGTGGACGAAATGGTCCAGGATCAGATCGCCCGCGATCAGCACCTTGGCGCCCGCCAGACGCGCCAAGAGGTCTGCCGGCTCGCCCGCCTCACGCATGGGGGTCGGCCTGCGACAGGTATCGGACCACGTAGTCCTTCACGCCGTCCTCGATGGAGGTGAACGGGCAATTGTAGCCTGCCGCGCGCAGGCGGCCCATCCCGGCGCGGGTATAATATTGGTATTTTGCCTGAAGGCTGTCAGGCATATCGACGTATTCGATCTGGGGGGGTTGGCCACAGCTTACATAAAGGGCGGAAATCAAGTCTTTGAACGAGCGCGCCTCTCCCCTGCCGAGGTTGAAAATCCCCTGCGCCTGCGGGTTGTCGAGAAGGAAGGCTACTACGTCCACACAGTCCTTCACATAGACGAAATCGCGAAGCTGTCCTCCGTCCTCGAAAGCGGCATTGTGCGACTTAAACAGTTTTACGGGGGCTCCGGCGGCGCAGGCTGCGTAGTTCTTGGCCACGACGCTCATCATCTCTTTCTTATGGTATTCGTTGGGACCATAAACGTTGAAGAACTTCAGTCCCGCCCAACTCGGTGGACGCTGCTTGCCGCTCTCCACCGCGCGGATCACCCAGCGGTCGAACCAGTGCTTGGACCAACCATAAAGGTTCAGGGGTTGGAGCTTCGCCAAGTCATCCGCAGCATTGCTGTCGTCAAAGCCCTGTGCGCCATCACCATAGGTCGCCGCCGATGACGCGTAGATGAAGGGGCGGTGGTGCGCCGCACACCAATCCCACAGGTCCCGGCTCAGGCGGAAATTGGATTTCACCACTAGGTCGGCGTCAACCGCTGTGGTGGAGGAAATGGCGCCCATATGCACCACCGCCTCTATCCCGTCGCCGTGTAAGACGAGGTAATCGGCCAGTTCCTCGGGAGGGATCACCGCGTCGATCAACGAATGCGAAAGATTGCGCCACTTCACCCCGTCAGCGCCCAGCCAGTCGCACACCACGACCTCCTGGCCGCGCTCGCACAGCATTGCGACGATATTAGAGGCGATGAATCCGGCGCCGCCGGTGATCAGGATCATCTTGCTCAGGAGTCTCCTACGGATCAGCCGGGCTTACAGAAATCGCGCCCGCTCGTCCACGCTGCAGCGCTTCCGCGGCGACTCTTCCCCTCAGGCGCACGCTAGGTTATCAATGTTCAGTTTCCGGCGGGCGCCGGAGAGGACCTTGCGGGTGGACGGTATGGCTACGGAACATTTCGACGTTCTGATCGTGGGGGCCGGCCTTTCGGGCATAGGGGCCGCCTATCATCTGCAGACGCGCTGCCCGGGCAAGAGCTACGCCATTCTGGAAGGCCGGAACGCCATCGGCGGCACCTGGGACCTGTTCCGGTATCCCGGCATCCGTTCGGATTCGGATATGTACACCCTGGGCTACGTGTTCAAACCCTGGACCGAAGCCAAGGCCATCGCCGATGGCCCAGCGATCCGCAAATACGTGGTGGAGACGGCGGTTGAGAACAGCATCGACCGCAACATCCGCTTTGGCCATCACGTGGACGCCGCCGACTGGTCGTCGCAGACCGCCACCTGGACAGTCAAGGCTGCGCGCGGCGAGGCAAAGGAAGAGGTCTGCCTGACCTGCAACTTCCTTTTCATGTGCAGCGGCTATTACGACTACGCGGGCGGCTATACTCCGGAGTTCGCGGGCGCTGAGACGTTCAAGGGCGAGATCGTTCATCCGCAGTTCTGGCCCGAAAACCTCAACTATTCCGGCAAGCGTGTGGTGGTGATCGGCTCGGGCGCCACCGCAGTCACCATCGTGCCGGAGGTGGCCAAGACCGCCGCGCACGTCACTATGCTGCAACGTTCGCCCACCTATGTGGTGTCTCGCCCGGCGGAGGACGCCCAAGCCAACTGGCTGCGCGCGCGCCTCCCGGCCAAGCTGGCCTATGCCATTGTGCGGTGGCGAAACGTACTCGGCGGCATGTATTTCTTCAATCTGGCCAGGAAAAAGCCCGCACGGGTCAAGGCCGGGATCATCGAGATGGTTCGCCAGCAACTGGGGCCCGACTACGACGTCGCCACTCATTTCACCCCGCGCTATAATCCCTGGGACCAGCGGCTATGTCTGGTGCCCGACGCGGACCTGTTCGAGGCCATAAAGTCCGGGGCCGCTTCGGTGGTGACGGACCACATCGAGACCTTCACACCCCACGGGATCAAGTTGAAGTCCGGGGAGGATCTGGCCGCCGACATCATCGTCACCGCCACCGGTCTGAACCTGCAACTCCTCAGCGGCCTGAAGGTGAGCATCGACGGCGTGCGCACCGAAATCCACAAGACCATGTGCTACAAGGGAATGATGTATTCGGGCGTGCCCAACCTCGCCTCCTCGTTTGGTTACACCAACGCGTCGTGGACCCTGAAAGCCGACCTGACCTGCGAATACATTTGCCGGCTGCTCAACTTCATGGACCGGCGCGGATACAGGGCGGCGACGCCCGCCCAGCCTGAGGACAGTGTCGAGGAGGCGCCGTGGCTGGATTTCTCTTCGGGCTATGTGACGCGCTCCATCGACAAGTTTCCGCGCCAGGGGTTGACCAAGCCATGGAAGCTTTACCAGAACTACGCCCTGGACCTCGTCACGTTGAAATTTGGCGCCGTAGACGACGGCACGATGCAGTTTTCCAAACTACCTGTGAGGCGCGCAGCCTGACGCATTCCGGCAATCGACGCTGCATTTTCTGCCTTTCCTCCACCTAGATCACGAGCCCTTGGAAAGCTATGAAGCAGGGTTGGCTCTGGACTGGCAGAGACACGGATTGTCGAGACGAAAATGGCGAGCGGAACAGTCAAGTTTTTCAATTCCAATAAGGGCTTTGGTTTCATCAGCCCAAAGGGTGAGGGTGAGGATATATTCGTCCACATTTCCGCGGTCGAACGCGCGGGCCTCGACGGGCTGAACGACGGCGACCAAGTGAACTTCGAGCTTGAGCAGGATCGTCGCTCGGGCCGGATGTCGGCCACCGATCTGCAGGTGACGGGTGCGGGCGACCCCTCGGCTCGGAGCGCCCCTCGGCGGCCGCGCCCTGACCGGGATGGCGACCGCTTCGGCGACGGCGCCCCGCGTGGCGGCGGAGGCTCGCCTCGTGATCCGGCTGGCTCCGGGTCGGGGGTGGTGAAATGGTTCAACCCCACCAAGGGCTTCGGCTTCATTCAGCCCAATGAAGGCGGCGGAGATGTGTTCGTGCACATCTCGGCGGTCGAGCAGGCCGGGCTGCGAGGGCTCGATGAGGGTCAGGCGCTATCCTACGACCTCGAAGCGGACCGTCGCAGCGGCAAGACCTCGGCGACCAATCTGCGCGTCGGCTAAATACTATATGAGGCTCGCCGCCGCGCGTCACAGACCTGTTCGAGGCGTTGAATCTCTGGACCCGAGACGGCGCACCTACTCTCCCGAAGGCCGGTTTCGGGGTGCTGACTGCGCTCAACGCCGCCGAAGGTGTGCCATGCTGCATCGCTGGGCCAAGGATATCTCGCCAAACCGTCGACTGCGCG
>JBBQLP010000030.1:0-35351 GCA_038327995.1 Caulobacterales bacterium
GCTCGCCTAGAGGAAATCCCGCAGGTAGGCGCACAGCGGCGCATCAGCGGGGGGCATCGGGTAGTCCTTCATGGCGTGAGGCTTGACCCAGGCCAGCGCCTGATGCTCGCGCCGTTCCACGAACCCCTCCCAACGCCGACAGAGATAGAGCGGCATCAGGAGATGGAAATCCTCAAAGGAGTGCGACCCAAAGACGAAGGGCGCCAGGCAGTCGGCTTTCACCTGCACGCCCAGTTCCTCATCCAGCTCGCGGATCAAGCAGGTTTCGGGGGTCTCGCCGGGTTCGAGCTTGCCGCCGGGAAACTCCCACAGGCCCGCAAGCGACTTTCCCTCGGGCCGCTGACAAATCAACACCCGACCATCGGTATCCACCAGCGCAGCGGCGGCGACGAGGAGCAGCTTCAAGACCGATAATCGCCGTTGATGGAAATGTAGCCGTGGGTCAGGTCGCAGGTCCACATCACGGCGGACGCCGAGCCCGCGCCCACATCGACTGCGATCTCAAGCTCGGCCTGCTTCATGTAGGCGCTCATCGCCTCTTCCGAATAGTCCGGCGACACCACGCCGTCTTTCGCGGCCCAGAGGTCGCCGAAGCGGATGCTGATCTTCTCGCGCACCAGGGGCTCGTCGGCGCGGCCCACGGCCATGACGATCCGGCCCCAGTTGGCGTCTTCTCCGGCGATGGCGGTTTTCACCAGAGGGCTCTCGCAGACGGTGCGGGCGATCTTGCGGGCGGAGGCTTCGGAGACGGCGCCATTGATCGTCACCTTGACGAACTTGCTCGCGCCCTCGCCATCGCGCACCAGTTGTTGGGCGAGATCGAGCAGCACGCCTTCCAGCGCGGCGCGGAAATCGGTCAGGCGCGGGTCGCCCTCGCTCGTGACCACCGGGTTGCCCGCTGCGCCGGTGGCGAAGAGCAGGCAGGTGTCGTTGGTGGAGCGGTCGCCATCCACCGTCACCGCGTTCAGGGTCCGCACCGTGAGCGGCCGCAACAGCGCCTGCAGCGCAGTCGGAGCGATGGCGGCGTCGGTGGCGACGAAGGCCAGCATGGTGGCCATGTCGGGCGCGATCATGCCCGAGCCCTTGCAGACGCCAGCGATGCGAACGGTCGTTTCGCCGATGCGAGTTTCCACCACTGCGCCCTTGGGAAAGGTGTCGGTGGTCATGATGGCGTTTGCGGCCTCGGCCCAGCCGTCGGGATGCAGGCGCTCCATCACCCCCTGAAGCTGGTTCAGGATCTTGCCGTATTGCAGCACCACACCGATCACGCCGGTCGAGGCCATCAGCACCTCGTTGCGAGGGCAGCCAAGCTCGGTGGAGACCGCCTCCATGGTGCGCTCTACCGCTTCGGCGCCCGCCTGACCCGTGAAGCTGTTGGCGCATCCGGCGTTGACCACCAGCGCCCGCGCGACGCCGCCCGTGGCCTTCAGCGCGCTCTGGCACCAGTCCACCGGCGCGGAGCCGACCGCATGGCGGGTGAAGACGCCCGCGACCGCCGCGCCCTTGGGAAAGCTCATCACCAGCAAATCCGGCCGGTCATGCTTGTAGAAGCCCGCGCGGCCCGTGGCGATCTTAACCCCGGCGATGGGGGCGATGGTCGGGAACGGAACGGCGAGTGGCGAGACGGCGAGACCGGGCTTTCCGGGCGCGCTCATTTGGCCTTGCCCCTCAAGCCAGCGTCGGCTGCGGGGGGCCGCACCAGCGCGGCTTTGGGCGCGGAGGCGGGTTCCTTCAGCGCGCTGGGATCGGGCGCTGCGATCAGCATCTGCACTTTCCTCGCGCCGCGCAATTTGGCGAGGAGGGTGCGGATTTCGTCGTAGGTGAGGAAGCGCACGATCTGCGGACGCGCCTCCTCCAGCGTGATCGGCTGTTCGGGCCGCCGATCCTCGACCTTGACCAGAGCGAAGCCGCCGTCGGTCTTGATCGGGCCGATCACCTCGCCCTGTTTGGCGGTCTTCAGCGCCGCGCCATAGGCTTCGGGCATGGCGTCGAGGGTGAAATAGCCGAGGTCGCCGCCGCTGAAGCGGGTCGCGCTGTCGATCGACTTCTGCATGGCCAGGGCGTCGAAGGATGCGCCGGTGGTGAGGAGCTTCTTGATCGCCTGCGCTTCGGGTTCGGTAACGACGAGGATCTGGCGCGCCTTGACCTCCTCGGCTCGCGTGGTGAGGCGCTGCTGCTCCTGATAGAGCGAGCGAATGGCGTTCTCGTTGACCGCCTTGTCGACCACGCCCTCCACCAGCACGTCGCCCAGGAGCTTGTCGTGGGCCGCTTGCAGGCGGCGGCGAACCAGCGGCTGGCGATCCAGACCCTGATGCGAAGCCTCTCCGGCAAGCAGCTTCTGGTCGATCACCTCATCCAGCGTGCGGCGGAAAAGGTCGGAGGACACGTCGAGCGGTTCGCCCTCGGTGATCGCACCCTGCGTCACCGCCTCGCGCTTCACGTCGGAGGCCCAGACGGTGTCGGCGCCCACCTTCGCCACAGCCTTGTCCCCCGGCTCGGGCTTGGAACCACCGATGATCGGGGTCTGGCCGCAAGCCGCGAGGGTGAGCAGAGATATCGCCACGAGGGCGAACAGGCGGGGCGGCATCTTCATCCTTGAACCTTCACGCGTGCGCCAGCCTGATCCTTCGACACGCTCGGGATGAGATTGTTCGTTGAATGGTTCGATCATCATTGCTGAGAGAGTTCCCACTCGTCCTCATCCTGACTTCTCTAAGGACGGGGGCTAGTCCGCGATGGTGGCGCCAAGCCAACCCCGTCGCGTTGACAGGCCAAGGGGCGGTGCTTAAGTCTCGCGCGCACGCAAGTCGAGCGGTTTTTCGGTCGTGATTTGAGGGCTTCAGCCCTTTGTCCGCCCTGTCCCGCTGCGGTTTCCGCCCCAATCCCACGGGCGTCTGTTCGCGCCGGTCTGTGGCCTCGCGGGCGGCGCTCATCAGTTGTTCGGACCTTATATGCTCGCCCTGGCCAAGAAGTTTTTCGGCTCCTCCAACGAACGCAAGGTCAAAGGGATGCGCTCGCGCGTTCTTAAGATCAATGCGCTCGAGCCCGCCATGGCCGCCCTGTCGGACGCCGAACTGAAGGCCAAGACCGCCGAGTTCAAGGAACGGCTCGCGCAGGGCAAGACCCTGGACGACATCCTGGAGGAAGCCTTCGCCGTGGTGCGCGAAGCCGCCAAACGGGTGCTGGGCCAGCGGCACTACGATGTGCAGCTTGTGGGCGGCATGGTGCTGCACAACGGCGGCATCGCCGAGATGCGCACCGGGGAAGGCAAGACCCTGGTCGGCACCCTGCCGGTCTATCTGAACGCGCTGGCGGGCACCGGCGTGCACGTCATCACCGTCAACGACTATCTGGCGCAGCGCGACGCGGAGTGGATGGGCCAGATCTACAGCTTCCTCGGCCTCACATATGGGGTGATCGTCAACGGGCTGAACCAGACCGAGCGCCAGCGCGCCTACGGCTCCGACATCACCTATGGCACCAACAACGAGTTCGGCTTCGACTACCTGCGCGATAATCTGGAATACGACCGTTCCGGCATGGTGCAGCGGGGCCACCATTTCGTGATCGTGGACGAGGTGGACTCGATCCTGATCGACGAGGCGCGCACGCCGCTGATCATCTCCGGCCCCACCGAGGACCGCTCCGACTTCTACCGGGTGATCGACACGCTGGTGAAGGAGATGATCCAGGACAAGGCCACCTACGACTTCGACGAGAAGCAGAAGCAGGTGATCCTGAACGAATACGGCAACGACAAGGTCGAAGAGATGCTGATGGCCGGGGGCCATCTGGCGGAAGACACGGCGGGCCTCTACGACCCGGCCAACATCTCCGTCGTGCACCACGTCAACCAGGCCCTGCGCGCCAACATCATCTACCAGCGCGACAAGGACTATATCGTCAAGTCCGGCGAGGTCGTCCTGATCGACGAGTTCACCGGGCGGATGATGACCGGACGGCGCCTGTCCGAGGGCCTGCACCAGGCTATCGAGGCCAAGGAAGGCCAGGACATCCAGCCCGAGAACCAGACCCTGGCCTCGGTGACGATCCAGAACTATTTCCGCCTCTACAAGAAGCTCTCCGGCATGACCGGCACCGCGGCCACCGAGGCGGCGGAGTTCGGCGACATCTACAAGATGGAAGTGTCGGAAATCCCCACCAACAAGCCGATCTGCCGCATCGACGACGACGACGAGGTCTATCGCACCGCCGCCGAGAAGAACGCTTCGATCCTGAAACAGATCGAGGACTGTCACCTGCGCGGCCAGCCGATCCTCGTCGGCACGGTCTCCATCGAGAAGTCTGAGCAGCTTTCGGAAATGCTCGGCGCCTATGAGTTCGAGCAGGACGGCAAGCGCAAGACCGGCATCCCGCACAACGTGCTGAACGCCCGCTATCACGAACAGGAGGCGCTGATTGTCGCCGACGCGGGGGTGCCGGGCGCCGTCACCATCGCCACCAACATGGCCGGGCGCGGCACCGACATCCAGCTTGGCGGCAACCCCGAGATGCGCGTCGCCCGCTGGCGTCAGGAGCAGAAGGCGGCGGGGATCGAGCCCACCACTGAGCAGACCCGCACCTATCTGGCCGAGATGGAAGCGGAAATCCATGACCGCAAGCAGGAGGCGCTGCGGGCGGGCGGCCTCTATGTGCTGGGCACCGAGCGGCACGAAAGCCGCCGCATCGACAACCAGCTTCGCGGACGCACGGGCCGTCAGGGCGACCCCGGACACTCCAAGTTCTTCTTGTCCTGCGAGGACGATCTTCTGCGCATCTTCGCGGGCGACCGGCTTGACGGCATCATGCGGACCTTCGGCGTGCAGGAAGGCGAGGCGATCACCCACAAATGGCTGAACTCGGCCATCGCCACCGCCCAGCGCAAGGTTGAGGCGCGCAACTACGAAATCCGCAAGAACCTCCTGAAATACGACGACGTGGTCAACGACCAGCGCAAGGCGGTGTTCGAGCAGCGACAGGAGTTCATGGACGCCGCCGACCTCTCAGCAGTGGTCGCCGAGATGCGCCGCGACACGGTTGTAGATCTCGTCTCCCGCCACCTGCCGCCCAAGCAGTACGCCGAGCAGTGGGATGCGGAGGGCCTGCGCGAACGCGCCTTGTCGAGCCTGGGTCTCGAGCTTCCCATCGCCGACTGGGCCGCCGAGGAAGGCGTCACCCAGGAAGAAATCCAGCGCCGCATCAACGACGCCGCCGACGCCCGCGCCGCCGAGCGCGAAGAACTGCTCGGCCCGGAGCAGGCCCGCAGCATCGAGAAGAACTTCCTGCTGCAAATGACCGACATGGTCTGGCGCGAGCACCTGCAGCACCTGGACCATCTGCGTCAGGTCATCGGCCTGCGCGGCTACGGTCAGCGCGATCCGCTGAACGAATACAAGACCGAGGCCTTCTCGATGTTCGAGACCCTGCTGGTCGATCTTCGCCAGAACGTGACGCAGCTCATGATGACCTATGAGTTCCGCTGGGAGGAGCCGGCGCCGGAACTGGCCCCGCCGAGCGGGATGTACGAGGTGCACCTGGACCCGACCACCGGCGAGAACGAGCGCTATGGCGCAGCGCTTGGCTCCGAAGGCGGCTTTCTCGATCCGGCGTTGGCCGAGCGGTTGCCGCCCTCGTCCCTGCCGCCGGGTTGGGAGCGCACCGCCCGCAACGCCATGTGTCCCTGCGGCTCGGGCAAGAAGTTCAAGCACTGTCACGGGGCGCTGGTCTAGGGCGTAGCTGCGTCCGTCCGGCGCACTCGTTTGTGATTGGGCGGTAGTTTACGTGGCGTCAATTCCGTGTTTCCCTTCCGAAATAACATAACATCGGGAGGCTATCATGGTGATCGAACGTCCTGTCGGGCTCTTCGGGCCGAACTTCTCCAGTCCGGTGTTTGGCGATTTCGGCGGCGAGCGGCGCAAGCTGTCCCGCGGCGCCTGGATCGCCATCGGCGTGTCGGTAGCGCTGCACGTGGCGGGCGGGACCTATCTCTATCTTCAGCGGACGGCCCTGCCCGCGCTGCTTGCGCCCGATCCCGGTCACGTCACGACGGTTGCGCGGGTCAAGCTGTCGGACCTTCTGCCGCCCAAACCCGAGACGCAGCCGAAGATCGTTCACGTGCACGATCCCTTGACGCCGCCCGACACTGTGGCCAAGGCCCCGTTCCCGCCCCAGAAGCCGCAGACCACGCCGGATAGCGTGGAGGGACCGCCCGTCATCGCCCAGACCTTGGTCAAGCCGGTCGATCCGCAGGTGACGACCGCTCCCCTCGCACAGAAGGCCATCCGCAACCCCACCTGGCTGGAGAGACCGAACGCGGACCAGCTCGCCCAATACTATCCCCCCCGCGCGCTGGAACTCGGCAAGACCGGAACCGCGACGCTGGACTGCGTAGTCTCGGCGCGGGGCGGGCTTACCCGCTGTACCGTTGCGAGCGAGAACCCCGGCGGCTGGAACTTCGGCGAAGCGGCGCAGAAACTGTCGCGCTATTTCAAGATGAGCCCCAAGACCGAAGACGGTGTTCCGGTCGGAGGCGGGACGATCTCCGTCGTCATCCGCTTCAACATCAACAACTGAGGGCGGTCAGGCCGCCTTCAACATCCGGTGGTGAGGAATGCGATACTCACGCCGGATGTCGTCGATGGGCCGGTCCAGCATCGTCTCCCACCGCTCGACCATCAGGTTGGGAACCGCCCGGCCGAGCGTCCAGCCCTCGGTGATGGCGTCCATCAAGGGTGCAATGGAACGAGGCTCCAGAAACGCCATGCGGGCCGTGACGACGGACATCCAGGTCGCGAAATACAGCGAACTCATTTGCGCCAGACAGAAGGCCTGAAGCGCGATCTCGCCAAGGCCTGTCGTGTCGAACCCCGTGACCATATGCAGGTAGTCGTGCGTCTGGAAACCGCGCAGCACCCCATAGCTCACATCGTCGGGCATATTGGCGAGTACGCCCGAGGCCTCCAGCATCTTGTGAAAGTCCCGATACCCCGACGCGATGGTCTGGGTCAGGCCATTGTCGACGATGTGCCGGTGATACCCCCGACCGAGCGTTCCAGGCGCAAGCAAGGCCAGGTCCTCGAAAGCATAAGGCTCGGGCCACCACTTCGCCTCGCAGAAGGCGGCAAGCTGCGGCGTCTCGCGCATATTGGCGGCATAGGTCTCACGCGCTGCATCCGGCATATACCGCCAATAGCTGTTGAAAAGCAGGTGAACCCCGTGCTTCTGTGGGTCGTCGATGGTTTGCAGAAACTCTTGCGCGAAATCCCGATCCAGCATCGTGACATCCTCCGGCGTTCGCCTCGTTCCGGGCGTTGAAACCAGCGTAACAGACGTCAGGCCGGGGCGAAATCCTGACGCCTGTGGCGCACCGGCTGGGCCATGAACGCGCCGGTTCGGTCCCTAAAAGGCGTCCGCTATCGCTCGTTCCCAATCCGCTGAGGCGGGGCGCGGCGCGGAAACCTCAAACGCGATGGTCTTGCCTACAGCCTTGTAGACCATCCCGCCCTTCATCACGAACCGCACGCGCTCAAGCTCGGTTACGTCCTTCAAAGGATTGCCCGCGACGGCGATGACATCTGCGTAGCGACCGGGCTGGACCGAGCCGATGTCGGCGCTATCCCCGATCAGGTCGGCCGCGGACGAGGTGGCGGCGGCGATGGATTCCATCGGGCTCATCCCGGCGGAGACCATGATGGCGAACTCCTGGGCGTTCTCTCCATGCCGGGAAAGACCGAAGGTGTCGGTGCCAAAGGCGATCTTCACCCCAGCCGCGTGCGCCGCGCCGAGGTTCCTCAGCATCACCGGCACCACCGAAAGCGCTTTTTGGGCAGTGGAGGGATTGAGGTCCTCCGGGTGGTTCTTCGCCCGATCATAGACGCGTTGCCCGACCAACATGGTGGGCACCAGATAGGTCCCGTGCGCCTTGAACAGCTTGTAGCTCTCCGTGTCAGCGAAGGAGCCGTGCTCGATGGAGTCGACCCCCAGCGCAATCGTGTGGTCGATAGCCTGTTTGCCGTGGGCGTGGGCGGCCACCTTCATGCCGAGGGCGTGAGCGGTTTCGATCACCGCCTTGATCTCGTCGTCATCCATAAGCTGGAGCTTCGGATCGTCGCCGATCGACATCACCCCGCCCGAAGGCATGATCTTGATCAGGTCCGCGCCCTCGCGGCGGAGGCGGCGCACGGTGCGGCGCGCGGCTTCGGGGCTGTCGATCAGATTGTCGGTCCAGCCGGGATGGCTGAACTCGGGGTCGAGCCCGTTGGCGGCGTCGCCGTGTCCGCCTGTGGGGCCAAGCGGCGTGCCCGCCACCCACATCCGCGGTCCCGGCGTCTCGCCCGCGTTCACCGCCTTCTTCAGGGCGACCACCACGCCGGTCGCGCCGCCCACGTCGCGCACGGAGGTGAAGCCCGCTAGCAGGGTCTGGCGCGCATTGTTCACCGCATCGATCTCTTCATCGTAGGCCGTGCGCGTCACCGAGGTGCGGATCGGGTCGCCCTTGTGGAAGGTCTGGGTGATGTGGACGTGACAGTCGATCAGGCCCGGCAGCACCGTCGCCGAAGAAAGGTCGATCACCTCCGCCCCGGCGGGCGTGGTGAACCCATCCTGCACGGAGACGATCCGCTCGTCATGGATCAGGATCGAGACCTTCTCGCGAGGCGTCTTCGAGACCCCATCGATCAACCGGCCCGCGTGGATCACCACGTCACCGGCCTCAGCCGCCCCGGCCCACGCCGTCATCCCCGCCGCCAGCGCGCAGGCGGAAACCGCACCGAGCGCCGCCCGTCCAAAGCCGCCCGTCGATTTTGTCATCTCGCCCACACCTGTTCGACCTTGCCGATAAGGCGTTGGTGGCGCGAAACGAAGCCGTCGTCCAGCCGGATTTCAGGGCGCTGGGAGCCGCATCAGACGTTCTGTCGCAGGGTTAGACGGCCGCTGCAGCGCCCCTTCCGACGCGTCTACGCCCCGCCCCGTTCACTATGTCGCAGGGGCTAAGAGCCTGACTTTTATGTAGTCTTTCTCGGGTCCAGGTCACTTTTCTAGTGCTTGTTTCGCCCTTTTTTCGCCCGAAAGGAGAAGGCTTCCCCTATTCGTAAATAGACTGTTAAGGTGACATCGAGTGAGCCAGACCGTCTGCTCAGCAGGGGGCGGCGGCGAGGCTTTTGAGGGGGACTAACAGATGCGTACTTCGGTTCTTTTGGGTGGGGGTTCTGCTCTGGCGCTGCTTTTCGCAGCTTCCGGCGCTCTCGCAGGTTCGATGGGTTATGGCGGCGTTGCTCCGGGCCAATGCGGTCCCGGCGGCTGCGGCACGCCCGGCCCCGTGGGCTATGGCCCCGGCCAGGTGACTAACGAAGACTACCCGCCCAACGCGGCGCCCGGCCAATGCTTCACCAAGATCCTGGTGCCGGAAGTTACTGAAGCCTACACCCAGCAAGTGGTGATTTCTCCCGAGAAGACCGACATCAAGGTCATCCCCGGCGAGTGCCGCCTGGAAGAGAAGTCGATCCTCCAGAAGGAAGAGTCGGTCGAGTATTTCTCCATTCCCGCCTCCTACAAGACGGTGAGCGAGACGGTCGTGGTGAAGCCCGGCTACACCCGCACCGAGACCATCCCCGCCACTTACGAGACCATCACCGAACAAGTGAAGGTGAAGGACGGCTTTACTGCATGGCGTCCGGGTTCGACCGTCGCCGGTTACGCGCCGGGTTCGGCCAACACCTACGGATCGGGCCAGACCTCGCGTCCTGACGGCGTCTATGGCCACGGCGTGATCGAACACAATCCGGCCTACGGCGGCCTGCCGACCCGGGTTCTGCCCACCGGCGAAGTGCTCTGCCTTGTCGAAGTGCCGCCCGAGTTCAAGACCATCACCAAGCAGGTCCTGAAGACGCCCGCGCGCATCATCGACATCCCCGTGCCGCCGGAAACCCGCGTCATCACCCGCCAGGTGGTCGACACTCCTGCGCGCGTCGAGAAGAAGATCATCCCCGCCATCTACGGCACGGTGAAGATCAAGATCTGCACGCCCGACAGCACCCGGCCCTATACGATCCCGGCCGTGTTCGACAACTACACCAAGATCAAGATCGTCTCGCCTTCGCGCTTCGAGTGGAAGCAGGTCGACTGCCGGACTGAAGTGGTCCACGCGGGCGGCTATGGCGAACATCTTCCCCCGCCTCCGGTGAGGTCCTATGGCGAAACGCCGCCGCCGCCGCCGCATCACTACACCCCGCCGGTGAAGACCTATGGCGAGGCTCCCCGTCCGCATCCGCACAAGCCCTACGTGCCGGTGAAGACCTATGAGCCCGCGCCGCCGGTGAAGTCGTATGGCGCTGGCAAACAGTGCCACACCACCACCACCTGCGATGATGGTGCGGCGACGCCAACCGCCTACGCCCCGCCCGCTCCGGCCCCGACCTACCACAAGTCGGAAGTCTCGATGCCGGTCGCGGCTCCGGCCACAGTCGGCAACGGCGACCGCGCCGTGGCCAGCCTGCAAGGCGCGCTGCAGTCCAAGGGCTACTACACCGGCCCGCAGAACGGCCTGTTCACCCAGGACACCCTGCACGCCATGGTGAAATATCAGGAAGACAACCACCTCGCCGCCGGTCGCTACACCGGTGAGACGGCCAACTCGCTCGGCATCGCCGCGCGCTAAGCCGCTACAGAGGCTGGATTGAGATCGGGGACGGCGGAAACGCTGTCCCCTTTTTCGTGCGCTCTGCATGGCGCCAGGAACCTGCCCTCTTCCCTTCCGTCCGCGCCTCCCCATCTAATCCGCAACAGCGATAGATGCAGTTATCTTATCGCCCTTGTTTCAGGCGAGATGTCCAATGATCGAGAAACGTCCCTTTGCCGCGCTTGGCGGTGCAGACCACGGCTGGCTGAAGGCGAAACACCACTTCTCCTTCGCCAGCTACCATGACCCTAAGAAGATGAGTTGGGGCGCCTTACGCGTCTGGAACGATGACGAGATCGCGCCGCAGTCCGGCTTTCCGCCCCACCCGCACGCCGACATGGAGATCATCACCTACGTCCGCGAAGGGGCGATCACCCACAAGGACTCCATGGGCAACACCGGCCGCACCGGTGCCGGCGACGTGCAGGTCATGTCGGCGGGATCGGGCGTGCGCCACGCCGAATACAATCTGGAAAACGACCAGACGACCCTGTTCCAGATCTGGATCGAGCCGACCACCCGCGGCGGCGATCCCTACTGGGGCGCAAAGCCGTTTCCCAAGGACGACCGCTCCGGCAAGTTCGTGGCTCTGGCCTCAGGCTTTCCGGGCGACGGCGACGCCCTGCCGATCCGGGCCGAAGCACGCGTGCTGGGAGCGAACCTTAAAGCGGGCGAGCGCACCAACTACGCCCTGACCCCGGGCCGCCACGCCTATCTGGTCTCAGCCAGAGGCTCGGTGGAGGTGAACGGCGTGCGCCTTGACCCCCGCGACGGCGCTGCCCTGACCGGGGAAACCATCCTCTCGGTCACGGCGCTCGACGACGCCGAACTGGTGCTGGTGGACGCAGCCTAGGTTAGCGCCTCCCCGCGCCAGCGGTTTCGGATCGCGCCGCAAAGCCCTATGCTGGCAGGGGTCTGGTGGTCCTTGCCTCGTCGCAAGGCGTTCTCGAAGGCGATGGACATGGATGTTCTGCGCGCAAAGACGGGCGACGGCGCGAGGGCCCAGGACACCCTGGTCGTGGGGATCGCCCAGATCGCCCCGGTCTGGTGCGACCGGGCGGCGACGCTGGCCAAGGTCTGCGAGGCCACCGAGCAGGCGGCGAAGGAAGGCTGTCGTCTGGTGGTCTTCGGCGAGGCCCTGGCCCCCGGCTACCCTTTCTGGATCGAGCGCACCAACGGCGCCCGGTTCGACGATCCCAAGCAGAAGGCGATCTTCGCGCAATATCTCGATCAGGGCGTGGTGATCGAGCGCGGCGATCTTGCGCCTTTGTGCGATGTCGCGCAGCGGAACGGGGTGGCCGTCTACCTCGGCGTCATGGAGCGGGCGCCCGACCGGGGCGGCCACAGCCTCTATTGCAGCCTGGTCTACATCGATGCGTCGGGCCAGATCGGCTCGGTCCACCGCAAGCTGCAACCGACCTATGAGGAGCGCATGGCCTGGGCGCCGGGCGACGGGCACGGCCTGAAGGTGCACGACCTAACGCCATTCCGGGTCGGCGGCCTGAACTGTTTCGAGAACTGGATGCCCCTTTCGCGCGCTGCGCTTTATTCCCAGGGCGAGGACCTGCACGTGGCGGTCTGGCCGGGCTGGGATCGAAACACCCGCGACGTGACCCGCTTTATCGCCATGGAAGCCCGCAGCTATGTGGTATCGGCGTCGGGGCTGATGCGGCCGCAGGACTTCCCGCGGTCCACCCCGGCGCTGGCCGAGATTCTGGGCAATAGCGGAGCCTTTCTGGCCAACGGCGGCTCGGCCATCGTGGGTCCGGACGGCGCCTATCTGGTGGAACCGCAGATCGACCGTGAGGTGCTAATCGTTGCGGCGCTCGACCACGCAAAGGTGCGCGAGGAACGCCAGAACTTCGATCTTGCCGGACACTACAGCCGCCCGGACGTCACCCGCCTCACCGTTGATCGCCGCCGCCAGGGTCTGGCGGAGTTCATCGACTAGCGGGCGGAGGCGGCAGGGTTTGGCAATCTTTGGTGTGGTAAGGTTATTTCCAACTCACGGAGCCGCTATGTCCCGATCCACCCGTCTTGCCGTCATTCTCGGTTTGCTTGTCGCCCCCGCGCTTGGCGGCTGCGTCGTGACGACGGTGGCGGGCGCGGCGGTGGGCGTGACGGTTCTTGCTGTGGGTACGACGGCCAAGGTCGCAGGCGCAGCCGTAGGCGTCGCCGCTGACGGTGCGGGCGCGGCGGGCCATGCGGTGTTCGGCGGCGGCAAGAAGCCGAAGTCGCGCTAGACCTCCAGCGCGCAGCGTTCGCCCACCGTCGGGCGCGAGACCACGACGCGGCACAGGCCGGGGAAATCTCCCCGCAGCCGCTCGGCGAAATGCAGGCAGAGGCGCTCCAGGGTGGGGCTTTCCAGTCCGGGCCGCTCGTTCAGCATCCCGTGATCCAGTTCCTTCGCCAGCGCACCCAGGGCTTCGTCAAGCGCGCCAAGATCGGCCACCCAGCCCACCGGCCCGCTCATGGGGCCGCGCACTGTCGCCTCCACCTGAAACGAATGGCCGTGCAGGCGCTGATACTCCCCGCGCGGTCCGGCGGGCAGGCGGTGGGCGGCGTCAAAGTGCGCCGCCTTGGTGATTTCAAAGATGGGATCGGTCATCGGGCTTGAATTACGGGGGCTCGGGTTCAGGAAATGCCGAGGTATTTATGCGTCTGCACGCTGAGACGCCAGCGCGGATGCTCAAGGCAGTAGGCGATGGCGGCGCGCGTGTTGGCGGCCTGATCCGGTCCGTCCATGGGCTGAAGGCGGAAGACCTCGAAGTCCAGGCTCTCGAACCGCGCAGGATCGACGCCGGTCTGGGGGTAAACCAGCTTCAGTTCATGGCCCCGCGTCTGTTGCAGGGGGGCGTCGGCCTTGGGGCTGACGCAGATCCAGTCGAGCCCTTGGGGCGCTTCAAGCGTGCCATTGGTTTCCACCGCCACCTCGAACCCTGCAGCGTGGAAGGCGGCGATGAGGGTGGCATCGAGTTGCAGCAGCGGCTCGCCGCCGGTGCAGACCACCAGCCGCGCGCCATCGCCCTTCCAGAGTGCGGCGGCGGCGGTAGCCAGGGCTTGCGCTGTAGCGAAGCGTCCGCCCCCCGGCCCGTCCATGCCGACGAAATCGGTGTCACAGAAGGTGCAGACGGCGGCGGCGCGGTCTTCCTCGCGTCCCGACCAAAGGTTGCATCCGGCGAAGCGGCAGAACACCGCCGCCCGGCCCGCCTGTCCGCCCTCGCCCTGCAGGGTGAGGAAAAGCTCCTTGACCGCATAGCTCATGAAGCGGCATCGCCCCCGCGCCATTCGTTCCAGCCTTTGGCGCGAAGCTCGCAGGCCGGACATTCGCCGCAGCCATAGCCCCAGGAGTGAAGCTCGCCCCGCACGCCGTTGTAACAGGTGTGGCTCTCGCGCACGATCAACTCAACCAGCGCGGCTCCGCCAAGCTCGTCCGCCAACGCCCAGGTCTGCGCCTTCGTCAGCCACATCAGCGGCGTCTCGATCACGAAGGGGCGGTCCATGCCGAGGCGCAGGGTATGCTGCATCGCGTCCAGCGTGGCGCGGCGGCAATCGGGATAGCCTGAGAAGTCGGTCTCGCACATCCCGCCGACCATGACCTCGATCCCGCGCCGGTCGGCCAGGGCGGCGGCGTAAATGAAGAAGGCGAGGTTGCGGCCCGGCACAAAGGTCGAAGGCAAGCCGCGATCCGTCATCTCGATGGCCCGGTCCGCCGTCAGCGCCGAAGCCGCCACCGCGCCAAAGCTTGTGATGTCCAGCACATGGTCGGCGCCGAGCCGGGGGGCAGAGGCGGGAAAGCGCGCGCGCACCGCCTCTAGCATCGTCACCCGCGCCTGCATCTCCACAGCGTGTCGCTGGCCGTAGTCGAAGCCCACGGTCTCGACCCGCTCGAACCGTTCCAGCGCCCAGGCCAGGCAAACGGAGGAATCCTGTCCACCGGAAAACAGCACCAGAGCGGCGGGCGATAGTGGAGCGGGATCGGTCATGTTTGTCTTGAGGGTGGATGGGCGTCTCTTATAGACGGTTTGCAAGAGTGTTGTGCGTCCTTCGAGGCCCGCAAGCGCGGGCGTCTCAGGATGGCGAGGAGGTGTCGCCACCCGGATCAGGAATCGCCCAAGCCAATGATTCGCCCATTGTCCGCTTCTTGCCGTTGATCGACAGCCTTTACCGACGGGACTGCTCATTGAAGCAGCGATTTTACTGCGCCTTTTTCCGGCGAACCCTCGGCTTCCTCGCCTCATCGACGAACTTGCGGGCAAAGAGGCAACAGTGCGGCCAAAAACCTGCGGTATTAGGGCATACCGGGGCTTCTGGCAGTTGACAGCAAAGCCAAGCCCAATGCTCTTTAGAAGCTTGGGTTCGGTCTGCCGTGGGCCGAAGGTCCAATCTTGTCGCGGCAATGAAATCAAAATGGCGATTCGGCTCAACAGAAGCTGATCGCTCCGGGAGGGACTAAGATGACGAACACTCTGCGCCTGCGCGCGCTACTTGTGCTTGGAGCGTCGGCGACGGCTCTGATGAGCGCTGCTCCGGTCTTCGCTCAGACGGCGCCTGCGGCCAACACCCGCGCGATCACCGAAGTGGTGGTCACGGCCCAGCGTCGTTCGGAAGCACTGCAGGACGTGCCGGTGGCTGTGTCCGCCTTCTCCGCCGACACCTTGAAGGCCCAGCGCCTCGACGGCGGCGACAAGCTTCTGCTCGAAGTGCCGAACGTGAACTACTCGCGCGGCAACTTCGGTGGCTATAACTTCCAGATCCGCGGCATCGGCACCAAGGTCGTGTCCCCCACCGGCGATCCCGGCGTGTCTTTCAACATCAACAACCTTCCGGTCGCCGCCAACCACCTCGGCGACACCGACTTCTATGACGTGGAGCGCGTCGAAGTGCTTCGCGGACCGCAGGGCACCCTCTATGGCCGTAGCGCCACCGGCGGCGCCGTCAACGTCATCACCGCCAAGCCGAATGACCGGCTCTCCGCCTCGATCACCGGCGAATACGGCAACTTCAACACTGAAAAAGTCACCGGCTACGTCAATCTGCCCATCGGCGACACCTGGGCCCTCAGGCTTGCCGGCTTCTACCTGAAGCGCGACGGGTTTGGACATAACTCCGTCACCGGCAACGATATCGACAACCGCGAACTCGGCTCTTACCGCGCCACCCTTTCGTGGAAGCCGGTGGACAACTTCCGCGCCTCGCTGATGTTCGAGCACTTCGAGGAAAAGGATAACCGCAACCGCGTCGGCAAGCAGCTCTGCTACACCGACAACGGCCCGGCTTCGGTCGGCGGCGTGCCCACCACCGCGGGCTCGCGCAACTTCCTGACCCAAGGTTGTACGCCCGGCTCGCTCTACGGCGCCAACGCCTATGGCACGGTGAACACCTCCGGTACCCTGGGCGGCATCCTGACCAACCTGATCGGCCTGACCAACGGCAACGGCAACGGCAACGCCTTGCTCGGCCATCCGCTGCAGAACCACAACCTGCACGACATCGAATCCGCCATCGACCCGCTCTATCAAGCTGACGAAAACCTCGCGATCCTGAATCTCGCGTGGGACATCACCCCGCACCTCACAATGGAATCCATCACCGGCTACAACCGCAACCGGGGTCATTCGGCGGAAGACTACAACCGCTTGGTCGCCACGGTGCCGTTCGGCAACAACCCTTCGCTGATCCCGGGCCTTCCGCCATCGGGAGCCTTCTTCCCCGGCGGCGTCGTGCCGGATAACCAGGTCGGCACCACCAACGGGTTCCGCAGCTTTGACTACGGCCAGACCCAGTCAACCGAACGGACCGAGGAACTTCGCCTCTCGTCGTCCTTCTCCGGGCCAATCAACTTCTCGGCAGGCGGCATCTACATCGATGCGAACGGCACTAGCGACTACGACGTTGAGTCCAATGGCCTGACCGCTTTCGCCATTGAGAACAATGCGATCGGCGGCGCCCTGCTTCCGGGCTTCGCGGCCATCGAACCAAACAATCCCCCGTCTGGGTTCGGACACAGCTATTACGACGCCAGGTTCAATTCCAGCCTGCGATCCTACGGTCTCTTCGGTGAAGTCTACTGGCAACTCGCCGACACGCTGAAGGTCACGGGCGGCATCCGCTATACACGCGACCAGAAAAAGAACACCTTCTTCCCGATCGAACTTCTGGCTGCCGCGACCATCCCGGCGACGCCCAATGGCACAGCATCGGGCAGCGTACCCAACCCGTCCTACAACGGTGGTTCCGGCTTCGGTTCAAATCTGATCCAGCAGAATGCCAAGTTCACCGCCACCTCTGGCCGGTTGAACATCGACTGGACGCCGCACCTGTCGTTCACCAACAAGACCCTGATCTACGCCACCTATTCGCGCGGCTATCAGGGCGGCGGCTTCAACACCCCGAGCCAGACTTCGGGTGCGGCGCTGGCGGCGACCTCGCCGACCTTCGCTCCGGTGTATGTGGACGCCTATGAGATCGGCACCAAGAACGTCCTGTTCGACGGCACCTTGGTGTTGAACGCCAACGCCTTCTATTATCAGGAAAACGGCTATCAGATTTCGACGATCGTCAACAAGTCGTCGGTCAACACCAATATTGACGCCGACATCTACGGCGCCGAACTGGAGTCCCTTTGGAGCCCGGTCCGCAACCTGACTTTCAACCTTAACGCCGGTTATCTGCACACCAAGATCAAGAGCGGAAAAATCCTGGACCAGTTGAACCTGACCCAGGGCGATCCGACCATTACTCTGGTCAAGGCCTCAGACGGCTCCAACTGCGTGGTCAACACCGCCGCCCTGGCGGGTTATCTGGCCGCTGCGGGCAACGCTAGCCCCGCCGCACTCACCAACATCTGCAACGGTAAGGGCGCAAGCATTGGCGGAGCGATCCCCAACGCTGGAGGCATTACGGTGGGCCCGTTCGCGGGTCTCTACAGCTACGGCCCCAACGTGCAGACGGCGACGGTCCCCGTGGCCAACGCTGGCGGGATTCCCAACCAGAATGTTCAGGTTGGCCTCGGCATTCCGGTGAACATCTCCGGCCACGAACTGCCTAACTCGCCCCAGTTCACCCTCTCCGTTGGCGCGCAATACGTCTTCGACCTGACCCCGACGTGGCAAGCCACCGCCCGGGCCGACTACTACTGGCAGGACTCCAGCTTCGCGCGGATATTCAACACCGTGTCGGACCAGTTGAACTCCTACGACAACGTCAATGCGACGCTGACGTTCAACAACCGCGACCTCGGTCTGAACGTCCAGTTCTACATCAAGAACGCGTTTGACAATCAACCACTCACCGACAGCTACCTGACGGACGCGTCTTCGGGCCTGTTCCGCAACGTCTTCACGCTTGATCCCCGCACTTACGGGATTTCGGTCACCAAGAAGTTCCAGTAGCGCGTCAGGCGGGGTGGCCTCCAGGCCGCTCCGCACGGCACGAACTCTTCAGGCGGCGGGGAAACCCGCCGCCTTTTTGTTGCCCCCCGCTTTTTTACAGCATGGACAGCATGACATTTAACCTTGTCGCAATCAGAACCGGCGCAGGCTCCACACCGTAACCGCATACTGACGCCATGCCGCCTGAACACGATAAGCCCCTGGACGATGGTTTGCCCGGCGTCCACGTTTCGGGAGCGCCGATGCTTGGCCAGAGCGGGAACCTTCTGCCGGGACTGCACGGGCCGATCCAGCATTTGGTGGCGGCGGCCGAGCTTCTGGATCGCCAGCGCCTGACGCCCGAGGCGCGAACCTGCGCCCGCGCTATCCTGCAATGCAGCCGGATGGTGCTGTCGGTCCTGGAAGACCTGCGGCAACTCGAAGACCTGCGCACCGAAACGCCAGCGCCCGCAACTCCCGTCCTGCTATCCGACGTGATCGAGGAGATCGAAGCCCTGTGGCGGTTGCAGACCGCGCCGAGCGCCGGGCGCCTGCTCCTTTCGTGCGCCGCCCCTGCGCGGCTATTGATCCGGCTGAGCGCTGGCCCGGTGAAGCAACTCATCAACACCCTGATCGCCCGCGGGCTCGCCGCCAGCCAGAGCGGCGTGGTGGAAGTCTTCATCGACGTCGAAGCGGATGGAGACGCCCTCTCCGTCACTGGCCTTTTGCGGCATGAGGCCATTGCGCCCGCCGCCGCCCCTCTCGATAGCAGCCTGCCGTTGGCCTCAGCCATAGCCGCAAGCCTCGGGGGCCGTCTGACGCGCCAGCCCAACGCCGGGACCGGCGAGACCATCCTCTTCAATCTTCCAAGCGAGGTCGCCAGTCTGGACGACGCCGGGAGCGCCGAGGACGAAGAGAGCCTTTTGCCCGCCCGGACCCACATCCTGATCGTCGATGACAACGCCACCAATCGCACCGTGGCCAGCGCGCTTTGCGAGATGTTCGGCTGCACCACCCAGACCGCCGACGACGGGGTGGAGGCGGTAGAGGCGGCGCGCGCCTCCCGCTTCGACTTGATCCTAATGGACATCAAGATGCCGCGCATGGATGGCATCGAAGCCACCCAGGCGATCCGCCGCCTGCCCGGACGCCTCGGCAGCGTGCCGATCGTGGCGCTGACGGCGAATGGCGATGCGGAGGCGACCCGGGTCTATCTGTCCTGCGGCATGGATGCGGTGGTGGAAAAGCCGATCAAGCCAGACAAGCTGCTGGAGACCCTGCAATGGGCGCTCGACCCGGAGCGCGACGCCGGCTCGATGTTGGCGGTCGGCTAGACTCTTTCTGGTTCAGATAACCAGACGCCCCTTTTAGGCCACACCGCTCGGCGACCCTGTATCCATTCCGGCAGAGGTAGGCTGAATGACCCCGTTGATCCTCGCCTTGGCCTTGATCCAGACACCGTTGGGCGCACCCGCGCCCTCCGCTGCCTTGGTCGCCACCGCGCCGGTGGTCGCCCCGGCGGAGGTCAGCACCGCGCCCGATTACGCTGAGCAGGTCCGCGCCTTGCAGGCCGTGTTCGATCAAAGCTGTGGCCAGCGGGCTTACGGATCTTACGACGACATTTGCACGGGATTGGGAGATCAGCTTCGCGCCTATCGCCGGGAGGCGGACCGCGCACAGCGTTCGCATCCTGCTGCGAAAGCCCCGGTCATCACGCCGCCCGCGCAGCGCTGATCGCGCTCGGCTGGCCGCAGCGAGCCAGAAGATCACAGACCTTCGAGGGCCTTGCGCACCAGCTTCAGATAGCGCTCGCGGCGTTCGGGTATATT
Organism: Caulobacterales bacterium; assembly: GCA_038327995.1. Taxonomy (GTDB): domain Bacteria; phylum Pseudomonadota; class Alphaproteobacteria; order Caulobacterales; family Caulobacteraceae; genus CAIOYC01. The sequence continues at coordinate 19,878 of JBBQLP010000030.1, forward strand.
CTGGCGGGAGAGTTTCTCGTCGCACCAGGCTTCAGCCTTCGCGCCATATTGCATCCGCAGCGCCTCGGCCTCGCGACGCGCGTAATAGGCGCGGCGAGTGCGCTGCTTCAGCCCTTGCCTGAACTGATCGATAAACGCCAACAAATCGAGCGACCTTCTAAAGGACCGCCACCCTCGCACAATAGTGTCGCAAAACCCTGAACGACGAAAGGGCGCTCAGCGTCCGAGTTCTCTGGCAGCAGCCTGCAGCCTCCTGCGCTGCTCCTCGGACAGGTCCCTCCGCGCAAGCTGTTCGCGCACGTGAGTGGACGCGTTGGCGCCGTGCCGCTCGATCAGATAGTTGACCTCCTCGCGCACCTCGGCGTCGAAGGCGCGCCAGCGCCGCAGAAGGCGAACAGGGTAGATCGCCATCAGATCACTCGGGTTTCAGGGACCTCCATCAATGTCCCTCGCACCGCTTTACTACCACGCCTGTTTTACAATCGTGCGAGGGGGCGAATCTTAACGGGCGATTATCGTTCGTCTTCGTAGAGTTTGAGCACAGTCGCTTAAACGAGACGCAGCTATGGCCTCGCACCACAAGATCATCGGCAACGAGGCATGGGACCATTCGGCCCACCGGTTCAGTCCGGCGCACGGCTCGATCCGAATGTTCAACGGACACCAGTTTCGTTGGAAAGGCGCCTTCGCCTGGGTGCGGTGGTGGCACTTTGCGGGGCTGATCACAGCGGGTCTTCTGATGATCGACCGGCTGGTCTAGACCACGCTCGCGGAGTGGTGGCTGGAGGCAGGATCGAACTGCCGACCTGAGGGTTATGAATCCTCCGCTCTAACCATCTGAGCTACCCAGCCGCCCGCACCGCGATGCAGCCACAAGGCCGCGCGCAAAGCGAGGCGCGGGGTATATCGGAACACGCCATTCCCCTCAAGGCCGCAGCGGCCTGTAATCGTCCTTGGGCGCAGGCGAGGCTGCGGCTAAGGATGAGCCATGTGCGGCATCGCGGGAATCCTGGGGGCCAAGGACCTCGACAAGGCGGAAGCAGAAGTGCGCGCCATGATCGGAACTCTGGCGCATCGGGGCCCGAACGGCATCCGGGTGGAGCGGGTGGGCGATGCGGTGCTGGCCCACGCCCGGCTCTCGATCATCGACCTGGAAGGCGGCTGGCAACCCCTGCACGCGGCGGGCTCGACCGTCATCGGCAACGGAGAAATCTACAACTACCTTGAGCTGATCGAAGAGTTCGGGCTGAAGGACAAGCTCTCCACCGGCTCGGACTTCGAGCCCCTCTTGCACCTCTACGCCATGGAGGGGGAGAAGGCGTTCGCGCGGCTGCGGGGGATGTACGCCTTCTGCCTGATCGGCGCGGACGGGCGGACCTGGCTGGTGCGCGACCCGTTCGGGATCAAGCCGCTTTATGTGCGGCAAGAAGCTGAAGGCGTCGCCTTCGCATCTGAGCCAAGAGCATTGATGCATTTTGGCGTCAACGGAGTGAAACCGGTTCTGCCGCTCCTCAATGACGTCTTGGCATTGAACTATCACCCGGCTTCAGCCCCTCCAGTTGACAGGATTTCGATGTTGACGACTGAGACACACGTCGAAGTCGTTGGCCGGGAGTTGGTTCTCGAGTGGGGCGATTGGGCATCTCCACAGGACTTGTCATACCGACCACGGGCTACCCCCGCCAAAGAGCGGGAATACATCGGCGTCCTCGACGCCATCCTCGAAGACAGCGTGCGCGTTCATCAGCGTTCAGACGTACCTTACGGCCTGTTCCTCTCCGGCGGTATCGATTCCACCGCCATCGCCACCTTGATGGCCCGGCTCAATGAGCGCCCGGTCACCGCCTACACGTGCGGGTGGGAGGGCGGCGCTGCCCACGACGAGCGCGGCGCGGCGGAGAAGGTGGCGCGGGCGCTGAACCTCGACTGGCGCGAGACCACCTTCACTCACGAGGACTTCTGGCGGATCGCGCCGGAGATCGCCTGGGCGCTCGACGATCCCACCACCGACTTCGCTTGCCTACCCACCTACAAGCTGGCCGAGGCCGCCAAGGGGACGCTAACCGTCGTTCTCTCCGGCGAGGGCGGCGACGAGCTTTTCGCGGGCTATGGCCGCTATCGCCGCGCGCTTCGGCCCGCTTGGCTGGGGGGGCGCCCTGCCGAGCCGCAGATAGACGCCCCCTTCCTGAAGGACAAAGGCGCCGGAGCGTTGCTCCGGTGGCGCGATGCGGTAAAGGGCGTTAAGGGCGACACGCGCCTCCAGCGCGCCCAAGCCGCCGACATCGCCACCTGGCTCCCCAACGATCTTCTGCTCAAGCTCGACCGCTGCCTTATGGCGCACGGGCTGGAGGGGCGGACGCCGTTTCTGGACCGGGAGGTGGCGGCGTTCGCCTTCGCCCTGCCGGACCGGATGAAAGTGCGAGGACGCTACGGCAAGTGGATCCTGAGGAAATGGCTGGAGCGTCACTGTCCCGCCGCCGAACCCTGGGCGCGCAAGAAGGGCTTCACCGTGCCGGTGGCGAGCTTCATCACGCCGCGCGCCGCCGACTTGGCCCGCACCATTCCCACCAACGAGGGCGTGGCGGCGGTATGCGACGTGGAAGCCGTGCGGGCCGTCTTCACCGACCCGGCTCAGGCGCACAATCGCTGGCCGCTGATGTTCTACGCCCTGTGGTGGTCGATCCACATCGGCGGAGCGAGCAAGGCCGAGGCTATGGCGGCCTTGCTCGAAGCCTGAAGGCGGCTAGGCGCGCCGGCGACGCCAGCCGTAGAGATAAATGTGCGGCCCGCCGGTGACGGTGAGGAAGAAGCCGAGGTCATAGGCGGCCCCGAGACCCGTCTCGAAGAAGTGCGGACGCCAGGGCAGCACACCCGGCGCGAGCCAGTTGATCAGCTCGGCGATCAGGGTGATTGGCGCAATGACGCCGTGCCAGAGGCCAAGGAAGAACTGCGGAAGAACGCCGCCCGCGGCGGCGATGTGCGCATCGGTCGATCCGGCCGCGCATCCTCCGAGGCAAAGAAGCAGAACGCCCACGCCAACTATACCAACTGCCTTCGTCATGTTCGACTCTCCCGATGGATTGATCGCGAAATACCGCGACATTGATTGGGGCCGGATACTGGTAAGCGGTGGCCTGTCGTTCGGTTGTGTGGAACCCCACGAATAGCAACGCTTGTTAAGGATTAGCGTTCCAAGTGCGGCAGATGCGCTGCGAGCCCACCCTTCTCTTGTCATTCTCGGGCTCGACCCGAGAACCCAGCAGCGGTGAGCGTCCAGTTTGCTGGGTTCCCGGCTCAAGACCGGGAATGACGGAAGTAAAGAAGCGGGCCGTCCCCTAAGCCGTGCCCACCGTCTCGAACATACAGGCGGCGATGGCGTCCGTCGCTGACTTGCCCTTGGTCATGAAGTCGAAGGCGGGGAAGAAGCGGTCGGCTGACTCCACCGCCGCATCGATCATCGAAGCCGCCTGAGCGAGCGTGGGGCGGTCGCCGGTCGATAGCGCCATGGCGTGGCGGAAGACGATCTCGCCGTCCTCGGCCCAGACCTCGAAATGGCCGAGCCAGACCCGCTGGTTGATCAGCGAGACCAGTTCATAGGCCGAGGCGCGCTTGCCCTTGGCGATGCGGATATCCAGCGACAGGCAAAGCTGCAGGCAGTCCGCCTCTGGTCGCCATGCGAACCACAGCTCATAGTCCTTCCAGTCGCCGGTGAGGGCGAAGGCCAGATCGCCGTCGTCGGTGCGGTCGAACTCCAGATTTTCGGCGGTAAGCACGTGCTCAACCACGTCCAGCGGATCGACGCCGATTTCGGTGTCTTCGGGTAGGGGCGTATCCATACGCGACATTCCCTTGGGCGGCCGGCGCAGCGTGGGAGACACCGCATTCGACTCAGGCCCGACGGATAGGAGTCTAAGAGTGATTTGGCCTCGGGCTCAACCGGCGTCGTCCGCAGGGCGAGCGCCCGGCGCGGGAGTGCTCGATTTGGCGAGTTCGGCGCGAAGCTGAGCGATTTCGCTGGTGAACATCGCCTTCATGGCTTCGAACTCGTCCCTGCGCACCAGATCAAGCTCGGTGGCCACGCGGTTGGCCTGGGCGCGCATGGCGGCCTTGGCCTCATCGCCCGCGCTCTGGGCCAGGCCCATGGCGTTTTCCACCGCCTTGCCGATCTCGTCGAGGAAGGGATTGCGGGTCTGCATGGGCGGCGAAAGTCCGAAAAGCGGGGTCGATACCTTATATGGGCGAGGGCGACGCCTTTGCGAAGGGGCGCGGGTGAAAGGACTGTGGAGAGGGCCTGCAATACAGCGGTTCTTGACGCCCGATTGAGTCTGGGTCCTAGAACGCCCTATGAGCGACGTCCCCCTGCCCGACGCTACACACGACAACTGGGTCGACCGGCGGGCTCCGGTGTGGGCGCGGCCGTGGCTGAAGCTGGGGCGGTTCGACCGCCCGGCAGGGGCGTGGCTCCTGCTGCTGCCGGGGTGGCAGGGGATCGCCCTGGCCTGCGCCATGCAGGGACGCGCGCCGGACTGGACGCTGCTCATCCGCTTCGCCATCGGCGCGGTGGTGATGCGAGCGGCGGGGTGCGCCTTCAACGACATCGTGGATCGGGACATCGACGCCAAGGTGGCGCGCACGGCGCTGCGCCCCATTCCCTCCGGCCAGCTCAGCGTGAAACAGGCGTGGGCGTTCGTGATCGGGTGCAGCCTGATCGGGCTGGTGATCCTTCTCACCTTGAACCCCGTCGCCATCGGGCTCGGCGTGCTGTCGCTGGGCCTGGTGGCCGCCTACCCCTTCATGAAGCGGATCACCTGGTGGCCGCAGGCGTGGCTGGGGCTGACTTTCAACTGGGGCGTCCTGCTCGGCTATGCGGCTGTAGAGGGCGGAATCGGATCGGAGCCGCTTCTGCTCTACGCGTCCGGCGTGTTCTGGACCCTCGGCTACGACACCATCTACGCCTTGCAGGATATCGAGGATGACGCGCTGGCGGGGGTGAAATCCAGCGCGCGCAGGCTCGGCCCCAATGTGCGGCAGGGAGTGGCGATCTTCTACACGATCAGCGCCTCGCTCGCCCTTGCGGCGGGCTGGACCGGGGGGCTGGGCTTTCCGTTCCTCCTGTTTGCGGCAGGGTTTGCGGTGCACCTGGCGCTTCAGGTGCGGCGGTTGAGGCCGAGCGATCCAGCAGGCGCCCTCTCCATCTTCCGCTCCAACCGCGACGCCGGACTGATCCTGGCGCTGGCGTTCGCCCTGGGGGCGTGGCGGGGCGGCTGAGAGCGCACTTTGCACCTCGAAGATCGACTGCGAGGGCCGACTGGCCCCCTTAGAACGGTCCGTGGGTATAGACCTCGTCCAGCACCGCTTGCAGCGCCGCCTGTCTATGGTCGTAGGCGGCGTTCAGGCACTGGCGGTTGGCGCCGCAGGCGTGGCGGCCTTTCAGCCAATGGGTCTGGGCGTCGTCGAGCACACCCCGGCGACCCATGGCGAGGAAGTGACCGGCGATCTGATAGGTTGTCGCCATCCGCACATCCTTGTCGTTCAGCGCGCGGTCGGCGCAGATGGCCCGCTCGTCCGCCGCCCGCGCCCGCGCGCAGTTGAAACTGGCGGCCTCAGCGGCTCCCGCGCCGAACAGCGCGGCGGAAACGGCAAGGATGAAGGTCAGGCGAAGGGTCATGCAGGGGCTCTCGATCAGGCTGATCCAAGGGTAGCGCGCGCCATCGGCCCTTGATACCCGGCGTTTGGGGGATCATTGTTCAGGTAAGCGAAAACTACGCCTTACCCGCCAACCGGAGCCATTCCGTGCCCGCCGCCGCCCGCGTCGACCCCAGGGACTTCTTCACCGACCAGGAGTGGGCGGGCCTTTCGGTGCGCTCGAACTGGCGGGGGCTGCTTATGGTGGCGCACGCGTGGAGCGTGATCCTGCTGGCAGGCGCGATGTTCGTGCTCTGGCCCAATCCAGGCACACTGATCCTGGCGGTGATGCTGATCGGCGCGCGCCAGCTTGGCCTCGCCATCCTGGTGCACGAGGCGGCGCACGCGGCCCTGCACAAGGACATGACGATCAATGACAAGGTCGCCCAGTGGCTCTGCGGCGCGCCGGTGGGAGCCAACCTCTACCGCTACCGCCCCTATCACCTGACCCACCACAGGTTCGCGCAGCAGACGGAAGACCCGGACCTCGGCCTTTCCGCCCCCTTTCCCACCACCCGCGCCTCGCTACGCCGCAAGGTGATCCGCGACCTGACCGGCCAGACCTTCTTCAAACAGCGCATCAGCCCGACCATCGCCGCCTATCGCACGAGGAAGGCCAAGGGGCTTAGCCACGAGCAGGTGGCCGTGGCGCTATGGGACTTCTGGGGACCGTTCGTGATCGCCAACGGAGTGATCTGGGGCGCCTTGACGCTGGCAGGCCTGTGGTGGACCTGGCCGGTCTTGTGGCTGCTGCCGATGGCGACCTGGTATCCGCTCGTGACGCGCCTTCGCAACATCGCCGAGCACGCGCTCGTGGCCAAGGACGAGGCCGACCCCCTGCGTCACGCCCGCACCACCCGCGCCAACTGGATCGAGCGGGCGCTGATCGCGCCCTACTACGTCAACTATCACTGCGAACATCATATGTTCATGCACCTGCCGTCGTGGTCGCTGCCCAAGGCGCACCGGATTCTGAGCGCCAAGGGCATGGTCGAGCGGATGGAGGTTCAGCCGGGCTATCTGACAGTATTGCGTCAGGCGACCGCACGGCTTGCATCGGACGGGCCCGTTCCCAGGAGCGCGCCCGGCGGCGCTGGCTCGTCCGTTCCGTTCGGTTGAACGATCCACCGCTGGCCATCCAGGATCGCCGCGCCTTCATCCTCGCCAACACCCGCCTGCAACGCCCGCCGCACACGCCGGAGATCGCGCTGCATCTGGCGGACGAGATCACCCCGATCTGGCGGCTGACCGAGGAGCGGCTGGGCGAACTTGGCCTCGACCCGCCGTTCTGGGCCTTCGCCTGGGCGGGCGGGCAGGCCCTGGCGCGCTATGTGATGGATCACCCGGAAACGGTAGCGGGCAAGCGCGTGCTCGATTTCGCCTCGGGCTCGGGTCTGGTGGGAATCGCGGCCATGAAGGCAGGGGCGATGAGCGTCCTCGCCGCCGACATCGACCCCTTCTGCGCCGACGCCATCGCCCTGAACGCTGAGGTGAACGGCGTGAGCATCGCCTTCAGCGCCCAGAACCTTCTCGACGGTGATCCGGCAGACGTGGAGGTGATTCTGGCGGGGGACATCTCCTACGAGCGGCCCGTAGCGGAGCGGGTGCGCGGGTGGCTGGCGGCGGCGCGTGAGCGCGGCGTGAGCGTTTTGCTGGGCGATCCCCGCCGCAGCTATTTCTCGACCGAGGGTCTTGTCCCGCTGGCGGAATACGAGGTGGAGACCACCCGCGAACTTGAAGATTTTGCCGTCAAGCGCACAGGCGTCTGGACATTCGCATGAACTTCGGTTTGAATAGAACGTATAGAGAACAACCGGTGGCGAGATGCGTGAAGACGGCAAGATCGACTATGTGGAAATGCCCGGCGGCGACCTGGCCACGCTGAAGGCTTTCTACCGCGACGCCTTCGGTTGGGGCTTCACCGACTATGGCCCCGACTACGTCGCCTATAACGAAGGACTGGACGGCGGCTTCGACGGCGATCCGGCCTCGGCGATGAGCAAGCCGTTGGTTGTGCTCTATTCCAAGGACTTGGAAGCCATGCTCGTACGGGTGCGGGGCGCAGGCGGGGTGATCGTCAAGCCGATCTTCGCCTTCCCAGGCGGGCGACGGTTCCATTTCCAGGACCCGTCGGGCAACGAGGTCGCCGCCTGGTCTGACGCCTAGAACCGCGGATGAAAGTCCCGCGGAGCCCAGCTAAGGTCGCGCTGCGCCGGGGCGGGATCGAAGGTCAGGTCCTCGCCGATGCGGGCGCCCATCTGCACCGTCACGCCAGGAAGGAGCGGTCTGGCGAGGGTCAGGGCCAGCTTGAACAGGCTGGGGGGAATGGTGACGATGCGCGGCCTTCGACCCAGCCCCTCGAACACCCGCTCCACCATCGCGCGGTAGGTCAGCGTCTCGGCCCCTGGCAGGTCGTAGGCACAGCCCGACGCAGCCCCGCTACTTATCGCAGCCAGGGCGCCGATGGCGAGGTCTTCGGCGTGAACCGGCTGGCGCAGGCCCTCTCCCCCGCCCGCGAGCGGGAGGGCGCCGAAGCGCCGGATGAGCCCCGCCAGTCGCGAGACGTTCCCGTCCTGCCCCTCAGCGTAGATCAAGGTGGGACGCAGGATGGTCCAGCCAATTCCGTGCGACTCGCAAAAGGCGATGGTGCGCGCCTCGCCGTCCGCCAGCATTGCAGCGACATCGCGCTCGTAGGGTGAGGTCGACGCCGCCTTGGTGAATCGGCTTGTGGAAGAAAAAGCAATGAGCCGCGTCGCGCCGAGGGCGTTCAGGGCGGGGAGCGCGTCCGGCAGGAGCCAGATGGGGGAGAGGCTGAAGACGGTCTGGACCGATCCGATCATCGCCAGCCTATCGGGTTCGGTGAGATCGGCTTGAATCCAGCGGGCAACGTCGCGCCCTTCACCCCTGCGCGGTTCCCCCGCCCCGCTCCTGCGGGTCAGGACGCAAGGCGCCGCGCCGCGCTCAACCAGCATGGGCACAAGGAACCGCCCGACGAGACTGGTTCCGCCCAGAACCAGCGTCTGTCCCCCGTCCGCGTTCATCAGCCGCCGTCCATGCTTCGCTGCTACAGCGAGGCCCGCCGCGCGTCCACCGCCCTTGCACCTGCGCTCAAGCTTGCCCTTAATACGCGCTCGGTCGCGAGGGGCCGTATCATCGGCGTCTTCCATGGATACGGTCGTTTCTCCCGCCAGCCACGCCGCCGCCCTTTGGGCCGGGCTGATGGTGCTGCTGATGCTGGTGCTGTCGGTTCTGGTGGTGCGCCAGCGCCAGAAACATCACGTGCTGATCGGCGACGGGGGCGTGCCTGACTTGCAACAGGCTACCCGCGCCTTTGGCAATGCAGCGGAGTATGCGCCCGCAGGCATCGGCGTGCTTGCGTTGCTGGCAGTGGTGGGCGCTCAGCCACTCGTGGTGCACGCGGTTGGCGTCCTGCTGTTGGTAGGCAGGCTGGGTCACGCCTGGGGCATCTCCACCAGTCCCGGTGCAACCATCTGGCGGACAGGCGGGATGATGCTGACGTGGCTGGCCTTCCTGATCGGCGGGGCGCTCTTGCTCTTCTATAGCGTGCCCTAGACTTCCATCGGACGCGAAGGGCGACTATCTGCCGTCCTTGAGCCGCTTGCCCCCTGCGGGCGAACCGCGCCAAAAACGCTCCTCCTCGCCTTTCTGGACAGATTGATTCATGGACCCGGCCATTCTGCACGACCTCGTAAAGGCCGCCCGCGCGGCTGGCGCAGACGCCGCCGAGGCTGTGGGGGCCGAGCGCAGCGCCTTGTCGGTCGGTGTGCGGCTGGGCGCGCTGGAAGAAGTGGAGCGCGAAGAGGCCCGCGACCTCGGCCTGCGGGTCTTTGTCGGTCAGCGGCAAGCGGTGGTGTCGGGCTCCGACATATCTACCGCCGCGCGCGCCAAGCTGGTGGAGCGGGCGGTGGCGATGGCGCGGATCGCCCCGGAAGACCCCTACGCCGGGTTCGCGCCGCAGGAGCGGCTGGCGCAAGGCCCCTTCCCCGACCTTGATCTCTACGATCCCACCGAACGCTCCCCCGAAGCCCTGGAAGCTCTGGCCGTGGAGGCCGAAGAGGCCGCCCGCGCGGTGCCGGGCGTCGCCAATTCCGACGGCGGCTCGGCGAGTTGGTCCACTTCGGGCTGGAGCTTTGTCACCAGCCACGGCTTCGAGGGACGACACAAGGCGTCGGGCTTTTCACTCTCCGCTTCGGTGATCGCGGGCGAGGGTTCGGCCATGGAGCGAGGCGGCGAGGGCCGCTCTGTGCGTCACGCCGCCGACCTGCCCTCTCCCGCCAGCATCGGAACCACGGCGGGAGAGCGCGCCGTCTCCCACCTTGGTCCGCGCAAGCTTTCCAGCATTACCGCGCCGGTGATCTTCGAGAACCGCATCGCCGCCTCCATCATCGGCCCGTTTCTGGGGGCCATCGCGGGCACGGCGGTAGCGCGGGGGGTTTCCTTTCTAAAGGACAAGCTTGGCCAGCCCGTGTTCGCCTCGGGGGTCAACCTGACCGACAACCCACATCGCCAGCGGGGATTGGGCTCGGCCCCCTTCGACGATGAAGGAGTGGCCACCACCGCGATGAAGCTGATCGACGACGGGGTGCTGACCACCTGGCTCCTGAACAGCGCCGCGGCCCGGCAACTGAAGCTTCAAACCACCGGCCACGCCTCGCGAGGGCTGGCGGGCGCGCCCGGCGTCTCGACCCACAACCTGACAGTGGAGCCCGGCGCAGAGAGCCGCGAGGCGCTGATGAAGCAGGCGGGCAAGGGTCTTTTCGTCACCTCCATGTTCGGGCCGTCTCTGAACGGCAATACCGGCGACTGGTCGGTGGGGGTGTCGGGCTTCTGGTTCGAGGATGGCGAGATCGCCTACCCCGTGTCGGGCGTCACCGTGGCGGCGAACCTGATCGAGCTTTACGCCCGCATGATCCCGGCCAACGATCTGGAAATCCGGGGATCGACCAATTCCCCCAGCCTGTTCATCGATGGACTGGCCATCGCGGGCAAGTGAGCCACCCCGAGGATATCGATGATCTTCGCCTCATCATCGATGCGGCGCTAGAGGGCGGTGCGCTGGCTCTGAGCCGCCAGACCCGCGATCTCGACATCCAGAAAAAGGCCGACGGCAGCCCGGTCACGTCAGCCGACCTTGAGGTCGACGCGCTTCTCACCCAGCGGCTGCGCGGCGCCCGACCGGACTATGGCTGGCTGTCGGAAGAGACGACCGACAACGCTGACCGGCTTTCCGCCACCCGCCTGTTCATGGTCGATCCCATCGACGGCACCCGCGCCTATATGCGCGGCAAGCCGTGGTTTGTCGTCTCCATCGCGGTGGTGCAGGACGGCCAGACGGTGGCAGGCGCCATCTTCGCTCCGGCGCTGAACCAGCTCTACGCAGCAACCCTTGGGGGCGGCGCGACCTTAAACGGCGAAGCGATCCGCGCCAGCGACACCGCGACGCTCGACGGCGCGGCGATGCTGGGCGACGAGAAGATGTTCGCCCACCCGGCGTGGAACGAGCCTTGGCCGCCCATGCGGATCGAGGCCAGAAACGCCATCGCCTATCGCATGGCGCTGATCGCCGCGGGGGCTTTCGACGCGGCGGTCGCGTTGTCGCCCAAGCACGATTGGGACCTGGCGGCGGGGGCGCTGATCGCCGCGGAGGCAGGAGCGACCGTATGCGATCACAAGGGTATGCCCCTCGTGTTCAACTCTCCCGCCGCGAAGAACCCAAGCCTCGTTTGCTGCGCGCCCGCGCTGGCGCCGTTGATCTTGTCGCGCACCCGGCCTATCGACCTGCCGACCTGAAACGAGGGGCCCATGTCCGACACCGACCATAAACAGCTTCTGCACCTGGTCTTCGGCGGCGAACTGAAGACGCTCGGCGGGATGGAGTTCCGCGATCTGTCGAAGATGGATTTCGTCGGCGCCTTCCCGAACTACGCCGAGGCGCACAAGGCCTGGAAGGCCAAGGCGCAGTCCACCGTCGACAACGCCCTGATGCGCTATGTGATCGTCCACGCCCACCGCCTGTTCGACCCCGAGACCGGCCACACCCACGACGCGGAACACTGACTTTTCCTATCGCGTGACGATGGGGAAGTTGGGCGCGGGCTTGTCCATCCAGCTTACGAGTTTCAGCAGGGCGGCGGGGTCGCCCTCCACCTTCGCTTCGCCCTTGGCCACCTTGGCGGCGAGCGAGGCGCCGGTCAGGACGCTGGCCAGAAAGTCCGAGCGGTTGACGGTGAAGGTCGCGTCCACCGGCCCCGGCGCGGCGATGGGCTGGTGGATCAGAACTCCGTTCTTGACGGTGAGGTAGGTCTTCTCATTCCGGTCGGGGAAGACGAACTCCAGCTTCAATGCCTGCGTTCCCACCTTGTCGGCGTTCAGGCGCACCGCCAGAAGGTCGAACAGCGAGGCGGTAGGCAGGTTGGCGACCAGGGCCGCCTGCGAGGCCGAAGCGCCGGCGACGGCGGGAACACCATGCCGAAGCTCCGTCGCGCCAGTCAGGTAGATATTGCGCCAGAGCGAGTTCTCGCTCTGCCAGCCCATCTGGTCATACGCGCGGGCGAGGAGCGACTTGGCCGCCGCGTCCGTCCCATCGGCCATCACCTCACGGTTCAAAAGCTCCGCCGCCCAGGCGTAGTCGCCCGCGTTATAAGACGCCTGCGCCATCTGGAGCACGTGCGCCGCCCCGCCCATAGCCACGACGTAGCGCTTGCCAGTCTCTACCGGGGGCGTGGGGTTCAGGTGAACCGGATTGGCGTCGTACCAGCCCATGTAGAACTGATAGACCGCGCGGCTGTTGAAGCTGAGCGAGCCGTAATAGGGCCGGTCGTACCAGGCCTGTTCCAGCGCAGCGGGCAGTTTCAGGCTCGCCGCGATCTCGTCCCCGTTCAGGCCGGAGTTCATCAGCCGCACCGTCTGGTCGTGCAGGAAGGCGTAGGCGTCCCGGTGCTTCGCCAGATAGTTGTCGATCTCCGCCCGCCCGAAGCGCGGCCAGCCGTGACTGGTGATCAGCACATCGCTGTCACCGTAAAGGGTCAGGGCCTCGGTCAGGTGATCGGCCCAGGTCTTGGCGTCGCGCACCACCGCGCCTCGAGGCGTGAGGATGTTGTGCTGGGTCGCGTTGGCGTTCTCGGCCATATCGATGATGCGCCAGTCGGGGAAGTTGATGTTCATCTCCACCGGCGCCTCGGTGCCCGGGGTGAACTGGAACACCATCCGCACCCCGTCCAGGGTCAGTTCCTGGCCGGTGTGGTCGATGGAGGTATTAGGAGTGATCAGCGTCTGCGTGCCGGCGGAGACCGCAAGGCCGATGCCGGAGTTGACCGAACCTTCCGCGCTATGCGGCAGGTAGAAGCCGAACTGGTAGGTGGCGCGCCGCGACATGGCGACCCCGGCGATGATGTTCTCGGTGACAGCGGCCTTGAGGAATCCTAGCGGGGCAACGACCTTGATCTTGCCGCTGTCTGCATCGGCTTGGGTGATGATCCCACCCGCGCCGCCGAAGTGGTCTGCGTGGGGGTGAGTGTAGATCACCGCCGTGATGGGTCGTTTGCCGAGCTTTTCGGTGACAAGATCGAGGGCCGCCCTGGCCGTTTCGGCGGCGGTGAGCGGGTCGATGACGATCCAGCCCGTGTCGCCCTTGACGAAGGTGACGTTGGCGATGTCGAAGCCGCGCACCTGCCAGATGCGGTCCGAGACCTTGAAAAGGCCGCTCCTGGCCAAAAGCTGACCCTGTCGCCAGAGGCTGGGGTTGACCGTGGCGGGCGCGGGGCCCTTGAGGAAATCGAAGGCTGAGAGGTCCCACACCACCTTACCGTCTACGTTGCGGATGATCGGATCGGCGCGTGTGCCGAGATAGCCCCGGCTGGCGAAGTCGAAGTCCTGGCGATCCGCGAACGGGCTGGTGGCCAGCACCCTGCCCTGAACGGCCTCAGTGTAAGTCGAGGGGGTATCGGCGGGTGCGGCGTGGGCGCGGGTCGAAAGGGTGGAGCTTGCCAACGCTAGGGCGCACAGGCCTGCCAACGATGCGGATTTCATGGTTTCTCCCCGATCCCGCTGCTTGTGGCGCGGTTGACGCCATTTCAGAACGGAGAGCGCCGTCGGTCAACGGGCAAGCGCGGCTATTCGCGGCGCAGCAGCCGTTCGGTCACAAGAGAGCCCCACCAATCGACCTTGAAATCGGCCCTGATCTGTTTGGGATTGTATTCGGGGGTCTGTGTCCATTCTAGGAAGCTGAGACCCTTCGGTTCACCCTCCGTAAAATACCGCTGGAAAGTGTAACCGAGCACACCTACGGCTCCCTGTTTGACGTGCAGGGTGCGCAGCGACAGTTGCGACAACGCCTGACGAAGCGGCTGGCCGAGCCGGTGGTGGGCATAGAGTACGCTGGCGATGCCCGCCCGGTCCGCGCCGGACTTGCAGTGCATGATGGCGGGGTATTCGATCCGATCAAAAAGGGCGATCAGCCCCGCCACCTGCGCCGCGCTGGGCGCCTCACGCGAGGCCACCGCGAAATCCACCAAGGTCAGGCCGTATTTCGCGCAGGCTTCCTTTTCCAAGAGGTAGAAGCTGGTGGGATAGCCGCCGCCGCGCAGGTTGATTACCGTCTTCACCCCGCTCTGCGCCCACCATTTGAGCTGGAACGGCCAAGGCTGGTTTGTGCGGATCAGATCGGGCGACACCCAGTGGGCATTCTGGAAGGCAAGGCGCAGATAAGCGTGGTCCTGCCAGAGCAGGTTCAGATAGGTCTTGAACCGCCCCATCGGTGTGGTGAGATCGAATCCGGCCAAGGAGCGGTCCTCAAAAAGGCGCGAAGAGGGCTAGGTAGGGGTTTGGGCGCGCAAGGGGAAGCGTGGCCGTCTTGACACTCCTCCTGAGAAGTCCGAACCCAAGGCAATGACCACCACGCCCGACCCAGCGGCGCAGCCCTCCACCCGCAGCTTGATCGCGCGACTATACCGGGATTACCTGGCGCCGCACTGGCGTCGGCTTGCGGTGTCGATCGCCTGTGCGGTCGTCGGCGCGATCGTGACCGCCGCGCTCGGGATGCTGATGAATCCCGTGATCAAGCGCATCTTCGAACAGAAGAAGTTCGACAGCCTGATCCTGATTGTCGGCCTGATCGTGGTTTTGGGCCTGATCCGGGGCGGGGCGCAATTGTTGCAATCGGTGATGGTGAACCGGCTTGGCCACCGCATGGTGGGCGATATCCAGGCCCAGCTTTTCGGCAAGTTGATGCGGGCGGACCTGGCGCGGCTGCGGGCCAATCACTCCGGCGCTTACGTCTCATCCGTCCTCTACGACGCCACCTTGATCCGAGAGGCGGCGACCACCGGCATCGTCAACTACACACAGCAAGGGTTGACGGTGGTGTTCTGCGTCATCGCCATGCTGTTCCAGGATCCCTACCTGACCGTCATCGTCCTGGTCGCCGCGCCCCTCGCATCCAATGTGATGCAGACCTTCGCCCGGCGCACCCGGCGCGCGGCGGAAGGCGCCATGGCCGAGACCTCGGCGCTCTCCACGGCAGTGATGGAGAACCTCGACGGCATCAAGATCGTCAAGATCGATAACCGCGAGGCCTTCGAGCAAGCCCGCGTCGCCGACGTGATCGAGCGCCGTCAGCGCCACATTATCAAGGGGGCCAACGCTCGCGCCGCCGCCGCGCCCGTCACCGAAACCCTGACCATTCTGGTTACGGCGGCCGTGATCTTCTACGCGGGCTGGCGCGCCACCCATGGCCATATGACGGCGGGTCAACTGTTCGCCTTCCTGGTG
>JBBQLP010000031.1:0-29876 GCA_038327995.1 Caulobacterales bacterium
GAGCGAGGCGCGCCGGGCTCTCCCGCGCGGGCTTCAGTAATAGCGGCGCGCACGTCGCTCTCATCCACATCAGCGCCAAGCGCCGTGCGGGCGGCGATCAGGTCTACGGCCCGCCGGGCCGACTGGCGCGCACCCGCGTCCCCGCGCAGGCGCACACCGCCGCCGGGGGTCTCTACAAGGATGCGGAAGGCGTCTTCGATCAGGGCGGCGTGACGGCTCTGGGGGCCAGCCACCGCGCGAGCCGCGTCATCGGTAAGCGGAAGGAACTCTTCAATAGAAACGCTCAAGCGGCGGACTCCGCTCCGGCGTGGACCAGTTCGCCAGCCAAGCTGCCCCTCGACGCCGCCACGATCCGCACCTCGGCGATCTGGCCGATCAGGCTGGCGGGACCCTCCACGTGAACTGCCTGCAAATAAGGGCTTCGCCCCCCGACCTGACCGGGGTTGCGGCCCGGCTTGTCGAACAGGACGCTGAGGGTCTTCCCCACCGTCGAGGCGTTGAAGGCGGCCTGCTGCTGGTCGATCAGGGCCTGAAGCCGCGCCAGCCGTTCGGTCTTCACCTCTTCGGCCACCTGTCCGCGCATGGCGGAGGCGGGGGTGCCTGGGCGGCGCGAGTACTTGAATGAAAAGGCCGAGGCGTAGCCGACGTCGCGGATCAGAGAGAGGGTTTCCTCGAAGTCCGCCTCCGTCTCACCGGGGAAGCCGACGATGAAGTCGCACGACAGGGCCATGTCGGGCCGGGCGGCGCGGATACGTTCGACCAGCCGCAGATAGTGCTCGGCCGTGTGGGCGCGGTTCATCGCCTTCAGAATCTTGTCAGACCCCGACTGCACCGGCAGGTGCAGGTAGGGCATCAACGCCTCGACCTCCCCGTGCGCGGCGATCAGGGTCTCATCCATGTCGCGCGGGTGGCTGGTGGTATAGCGGATGCGGTCAAGACCCGGGATCGTCGCCAGCGCCCGGGCCAGCCCCGCCAGCCCGCCGTCAGAGCCGTTGTAGGCGTTGACGTTTTGGCCGAGGAGGGTGATCTCCCGCACCCCTTGCTCGGTCAGGCTGCGCGCCTCGGCGAGGATGTCGGCGGCGGGGCGCGACCACTCGGCGCCGCGCGTATAAGGCACCACGCAGAAGGTGCAGAACTTGTCGCAGCCCTCCTGTACGGTGAGGAAGGCGGTGACGCCCGAGGCGGTGCGCGCCTTGGGAAGGGCGTCGAACTTTTCGTCCGGCGCGAAGTCGGCGGCGAGGGCCTCGCCCCGCTCCCGGTGTGCGCGCGCGATCATCTCGGGAAGCTTGTGATAGGCCTGCGGTCCGACCACCAGGTCCACGCTCGGCGCGCGATTGATGATCTCCGCGCCCTCGGCCTGCGCCACGCATCCGGCGACCACCACGGTCATGCCGCCGCGCGCGGCCATCTCGGCCTTCATAGGCTTCAGGCGGCCAATGTCGGAATAGACCTTCTCGGCGGCCTTCTCGCGGATGTGGCAGGTGTTCAGCACCACCACGTCGGCCCCCTCGGGCGCATCCACCAGCCCATAACCCAGCGGGCGCAGCACATCGGCCATGCGCTCGCTATCATAGACGTTCATCTGGCAGCCGTAAGTCTTGATGTAGAGGCGCTTCGATGGCGCGCCCGTGATCTCACCCACGGCGGAGGAGCTATCGGTCATGCGGGGGTTATGGGGTCGAAGGGGCGGCCGGGCAAGGATGAGAAACGGACGTCAACTTCATCAAAACAGAACTCAAGTGCCTGTTCTCTTTTTGTGCTACCGTGGCCGTATGGCAGATGCACGCGATTCGATTCCCGATCCCGATTGGATAAGGCCACCGAGAACTAAGAAGGGAGGTCTCGCCAACAGACGACGAGAGTTCCCATACCTGAGCACGGGCGAAGCAGATTTCATTGCAGAAAAGCGAAGCTTGGGATGTTCGGATGCTCAGATAGCTAAGATGCTCGGCTGCCCTCTTCAGCATGTTCGTCGAAATGTGATTTTGGACGCGGAGCCCCAAAAGCCTATCCAACTGGATAGGTCGCCGGGCAAGATTCCAATCATTTCGCCACAGGACCGCCGAAAGCGGGATGTGCTAGCGCGGGACGTTCATTATTGGCACGCCCGGCCAAACCCAAATTCTTAGCCTACAGAAATTCACCTGAACGGCGGCTCGTCGAACGCCCTGAGCTTGCGCGAATGCAGCCGCGTCCCCTCCTCGCGCATCACGTCGACCGCAGCCATGCCGATCATCAGGTGCTGAGAGATGGCCTGTTCATAGAACTTGTTGGCCTGGCCGGGCAGCTTGATCTCGCCGTGCAGGGGCTTGTCGGAGACGCACAGCAACGTCCCGTAGGGGACCCGGAACCGATACCCCTGGGCGGCGATTGTTGCCGACTCCATGTCGATGGCGACGGCTCGGGACAGATTGAACCTTAGCGCCGAGAGGGTGTAGCGCAGCTCCCAGTTGCGATCGTCGGTGGTGACCACCGTGCCGGTGCGCAGCCGCCGCTTCAGCGCCTCACCGGTCTCGCCGGAGACGATTTCGGCCCCCCGCACCAGCGCCTGCTGCACTTCGGCGATAGGGGGGATGGGGATTTCCACCGGCAGCACATCGTCCAGCACGTGGTCGTCGCGCAGGTAGGCGTGGGCCAGCACATAGTCGCCAATGCTCTGGCTGGGTCGCAGTCCGCCGCAATGGCCGATCATCAGCCAGGCCTGGGGCCGCAGCACGGCCAGATGGTCGGTGATGGTCTTGGCGTTGGAGGGGCCGACGCCGATGTTGACCAAGGTGATGCCCTTACCGTCCTCGGCCATCAGGTGATAGGCGGGCATCTGCTTGGTGCGCCAGGGCGCCTGATCGATGGCGCGTGCGGCGTCGGGTGTATCAATGGTGGCGAGCACGCCAGGAGTGGAGAGGGCGGTGTAACGCCCCTTGCCGAGCTGGCTGAGCCCGTAGCGGACAAACTCCTCCACATAACGGTTGTAGTTGGTGAACAGCACATACTGCTGCACGTGCTCGGGCGGGGTTCCTGTGTAGTGCTTCAGCCGGGCCAGCGAAAAGTCCACGCGCGGGCCGTCGAACAACGAGAGCGGTCGGGCCTCTCCCGGTCGGTAAGCCCACACGCCGTCCGCTACTTCGTCGCCGATGTGGGCAAGTTGGGTGGTGGGAAACCAGCGGGCCAGCTCTTCGGTCTGCACCCCGTCGAGCTGCAGGTCGTCCGCCCCGTCCAGCACGTAGGGATAGGGGATTTCCTGTGACGAGCGCCCAACCGTGACTTCGACGTCGTAGTCGCGCACCAGAAGCTCAAGCTGATCCAGCAGGTATTCGCGAAACAGGCCCGGGCGGGCGACGCTTGAGGCGTAGTCTCCCGCCTCGCGGATGATGCCAAAGGCGCGGCCCACGCGGGGCGCCGGTCCCTTGGGCGCATATTTCACCCGCAATTCCGGATAGGCGAACAGCCCCTTCGCCCGCGCCTTGAGGTCGGGTCTGGTTCCTTTGGTTAGATAGGCCGCAAGGCCGGAGCGGAGGTTGGCGACCGACTGATCATGGATGGTTTGAAGCGCGTCGACAGCCTCATTCAGGGTCTTTGGAGTGTTCATACTAACATCTATAGCGCGCTACGGCGAAGGTTTGTAGCGGGGCATGGGTCTTGCCGGTCGGTCGTGGAGCGTCGCCAAAATGGGGCGGTGGCCGATTCCGGGCGATCACGAGATGGCGGATATTCCCTTTGACGACCGGATCGCGGCGAATGCGAACGTCGAACCGTTGGCTGATCCGGAAACCGACATTTCGCCCCTCAGCCGAAGGGCCCTTACGAAAATGGCCAGAGCGGCGCTGTGGCTGTGCCTCAGCTTGGGAGCGGTGCTGGCGACACTGGCCACCGCGTTCGACAGCAGCGGTGGGACGTAGGCGCCGACTTAAACTTCCGGCCACAAATCCTGCACCGAGCCCTTGCGGTTCAGCATCCGGGCGGCGCGTTTGACCACAGCCAGAAGGTTCTCGCGCCGCGCCTCGGCGTCATAGGCCAGCTTCGCCTGCGCCAGCCCCTCCAGCATGAAGCGGGCGAGATCGCGCCCCGCCTGAAGCCGGGCTCCGGTCCCGCCCTGAACCAGGTCGAACAGGTGATCGCCCACCTCCGCCCGGTCGAAGGCGGCCTGCGCTTCGGCCACCCGCCCCTGCACCATGGGGTCGGTGCGCCCGGCCCGCTCCAGCTCGGAGAAGGCAATGAAGGCGGGCTGGTTCAGCACTCGCCAATAGGCGTCGATGGCGTGATCGGTGCGGTCCGCGCCGTGGGGGGCGGAGTCCACCGCCGACTGCAGCAGCGCTTCCCGCGCCGCCTGGATGTGAGCCACCAGCGCCTCCACCAAGCTCTCGCGGTCGGGGAAATGGTAGATCATGGCGCCGCGGGTCAGCCCGGCCGCCTCGGCGATCTTCGGATTGGTCGCGCCCGCATAGCCCTGCTCGGCGAGCATCGGCATGGCCATATCGAGGATACGCGCGCGCGTTCGGCGGCTCTTGGGGCTGTCAGGTACAAGACGATCAGGCACGGCAAGCTCGTTGCGCAGCTTCGCTCGGGAGATAGAGGCTCATCCCCGTTCAAGCTAGGCCGTCACGGCGCCCAATCGGTCAAAAGGCGCGGATTTCCCGTCACGCCTGCGTCATGCAATCACCTTACGCGGCGAAGGTTGAAGACTTGAGCCAGAGGCCCGCCCCATGCGCGACGAGAGCCCCATCAACCGCTATCGCGCGGTGTTCATCTCAGACATTCACCTCGGCACGCGCGGGTGTCAGGCCGAACTACTCCTCGACTTCATCAAATCGATGGAGTGCGAGAGCCTCTATCTGGTGGGCGACATTATCGACGGCTGGCGGTTGAAGGGGGGCTGGCATTGGCCGCAGTCGCACAACGATGTGGTGCAAAAGGTGCTGCGCCTCGCACGCAAGGGGGTGAAGGTGATCTATGTGCCCGGCAACCACGACGATCGGGCGCGGGACTTCTGCGGCGTGCATTTCGGCGGGGTCGTCATCGCTCACGACATCATTCACCACGCGGCGGACGGGAAGCGGTATCTGGTCATGCACGGAGACCAGTTCGACGGGGTGGTGGAGCACGCCCGATGGCTCGCCTTCCTCGGCGATTGCGCCTATAGGGCCTTGATCCGCCTGAACACGTGGTCGAACATGATCCGTAGGCGTATGGGTTTCGGCTATTGGAGCCTGTCGGCCTTCATCAAGGTCAAGGTCAAGAACGCGTTGCAGTTCATCGAAAACTTCGAGGTTGCCGTCGCCGATGAAGCCCGCCGCCGGGGCGTGGACGGGGTGATCTGCGGCCACATCCATCATGCCGAGATGCGTGACATCGACGGGGTGCTTTACGTCAACGACGGGGACTGGGTGGAAAGCTGCACTGCGCTGGTAGAACACTTCGACGGTCGGCTCGAAATTCTGCACTGGGCCCAACTGCAGGGCTGGTCGATGCTGGACCGGGAAACCGAGGCGCGCGCTTCCGATCCGGTCCGTGTGCCTGAGTTCGCCTACCAGGAGGGCCTTATCGCCTGATGCGGATCGTTATCGCCACCGACGCGTGGGAGCCGCAGGTCAACGGCGTGGTGCGCACCCTGACGCGGACCGTGGCTGAACTGCGCCTCATGGGCCACCAGGTCGAGGTGATCTCGCCGGATCTGTTCCCGACGGTGCCCATGCCGACCTATCCCGAGATCAAGCTGGCGCTCGGAGCTTATGAGCCGATGCAGGAGCTGTTCCGCACCTTCGAGCCTGAAGCGATCCACATCGCCACAGAAGGGCCGGTGGGCCTCGCGGCGCGCAGGCTCTGCATCGAGTGGAAGTTACCCTTCACCACCAGCTATCACACCCGGTTTCCCGAATACCTGTCCGCTCGTTTCCCGGTGCCAAGCGCGGCGGGCTACACCTATATGCGCTGGTTCCACAAGCGGTCGGGTCGGGTGATGGTGGCGACGCCAACCATGCAGGACGAGTTGGAAAAGCGAGGCTTTCACAACATCTCTCCCTGGACGCGGGGGGTGGACACTGGCCTGTTCAAGATGCGCCCCATCAACCCCGGCGATGACGGCTGGCCGATGCCGAAGGAACTCGAGGGGCTGGAGCGCCCGATCTTCCTCAATGTGGGGCGGGTAGCGGTGGAGAAGAACATAGAGGCCTTCGTGGCGCTGGACCTGGCGGGCTCCAAGGTGGTGGTGGGCGATGGGCCCTCCCGCGAGGAACTGGCGGTTCAGTATCCCGAAGTTCTGTTCACCGGAGCGCGGTTCGGCGAAGACCTGGCGGCCTATTTCGCATGGTCGGACGTGTTCGTCTTTCCTTCGCTCACCGACACTTTCGGTCTGGTGATCCTGGAAGCGATGGCTGCGGGCACTCCTGTGGCGGCCTACCCAGCGCCGGGGCCTATCGATCTAATCCCCGGCTCGGGCGCGGGCGTGTGCGATCAGGACCTGCGCAAAGCCTGCCTCAAGTGCTTGGAGATCGACCGCAAGGCCGTGCGCGCCTACGCCGACAAGTTTTCCTGGCGCGCGGCGGCGGAACAGTTTCTGGCGAACCTGGAGCCCTATCCGGAAGCGCAGAAGACCAAGCTGTGGAAACGCCTGCGCCGGCTAGCGCAACTGCGTCGCCGCCGGGCGCAACAACCGCCAGTTGGCCTGAACCTCGGCGCTTAGAGCAGGCGCGAGCGCATGGCCTGTGACAGCAGGTCAATGATGCTAACCGCTACCACGATGACGATAATGATCGCCGCCGTCTGGCCGTAGGAATAGTTGTTGAGGCTGTCGAACAGAAGTTGCCCTATCCCGCCCGCGCCGATCAGGCCGAGCACCGTGGCCGAGCGGGCGTTAGATTCAAAGCGGTAGAGGGCGTAGGAAGTCCAGAGAGGCGCTACCTGAGGCAGGATCCCCCAGATCACCTCGTGCAACGGCGCGGCGCCCGTAGCGCGCACACCCTCCACAGGTTGGGGATCGATGGATTCAACCGCCTCGGAGAAAAGTTTGGCGAGGACGCCTCCGGTATTGATCGCCAAGGCCATCACTCCCGCGAAGGGACCCAAACCCACCGCCACGATGAAGACGTAGCCGACCACAAGGTCGGGCACCGCGCGCATCAGGTCGAGCAGGCGCCGCACCGGCTGCTGGATCCACCATGGCGTCACATTCCTGGCCGCCAGCAACCCGAGCGGGATGGCGATGACGATGGCCAGCGCCGTTCCCCAGAGCGCAATCTGCAGGGTCAGGATCATGGCGTCGACGAACAGCCGCCAACTGCTGAAGTCGGGACTTAAAAAGCCCGAGGCGAACTTGCCGATACGGGTCGAATTGGTGAAGACCAGCGACAGTCGCCGCATCTCCACGGCCTGCACGCTGACGGCCAGCAAGACCACCACCGCGCCAAAAACGAGGAGATCGATCAGCCGTGACAGGAACGGCCGGATTGGCGGCGCCAGTGGCGATGCAGAAAGGCTGGTCATGCGCCGGGCTTGGTCCCGGCTGTAGGCGGCGCCGTGGCGGCCTGCATCTCACGCACCGGTTGCAGGTAATTGTTCCCCGCCGCATGGAAGGCCGAATAGTGCAGCTTGGTCATGATGGCGCGCTGGCGATCGGCCTCAGGGCCGCTCCCTTGACCATAGTGGAGGAAGAAGTCGGAAATCTTAGCCCTCAATGCAGGATCGAGATCCTTGCGGTAGACAATGGCCGACTCGGGCAGGGGCGGCGAGGTCCAGACGATATCCAGCGCGTCATAGGCCACCTTGGCCTGATCGCTGCCGACCCTGGCGAAATCCAGCCCCACGGAATTGTTGGTCGAAGCATCCAGCGCCCCGTTGGCCACCGCGAACAGATTGGCGGCGTGGGCGGCGGAGCGGACCGTCTTGAAACAGGTGTTGGGATCGATCCCCTTCGGCTTGAACAGATAGGTCAGGGGCGCGAGGGTGCCTGAGGTGGATTTCGGATCGCCCATGCCGAAGTTCAGGGCCTTGTCGCAGGACAGGATACGGTCAAGCGTCAGGCCGGAGCCTTTTTTGACGATCACCACCGAGGTGTAGGTGTCGCTGCCCTGCAGATCGACGGTGCGGGCGAAGACTTGGGCGTTAGCGCGGTCCACTGCGTCCAGCGCTGGTTCGGCCGAGAACCATCCGATCTGGGTCTGGTTGGCGGCCATGGCCTCCACCAGCAGGGAATAACTGGAGGAGAAGCGTGGCTGAACTGGGCGGCCTATGGCCTTGCCGAGATCGTTCAGCAGAGGCGTCCAGAGCGGCTGGAACGAGGCCTGGTCTTCCGCCGAAAGGATGGAGAAGGTCAGGGCGTCCGCGCCCGCTGGCTTGCCGCACCCGGTAAGAGTGAGCGCGGCGGCGAGGCCGAGGACGGCGAGAAGTGTGCGCCGGATGGTCATGCGGGGGTTCCTTCGGGCTCTATATCTTCAAACTCGGGGCCGTAGATGTCGATCAGGAAGGAGCGGGTGAGGCCCGCGATCGGGCCGTCGTAGACGATCTTTCCCGCCTTCAGCGCCACCACGCGGCGACAGTAACGGAGGGCGTATTCCACATGATGCAGGGTGACGATGACAGTCATTCCATCCTTGGCGTTAAGCTCCGAGAGCGCCGCCATCACCTTGCGCGCCGACACCGGATCGAGGGAGGCCACAGGCTCGTCTGCAAGGATGGATTCAGCCCCCTGCACCAATGTGCGGGCGATGGCCCCGCGCTGTTGCTGGCCACCTGAAAGGGTATTGGCTCGCTGGCCCGCGTATTCGGCTACTCCGACCCGCGCCAACGCCTGCATGGCCAGCGTCTTGTCCCGGCTGGGCCAGGCGCCGAGCACGCCGCGCCATCCAGGCAAGCGCCCAAGTGCGCCGATCATCACATTGGAGAACAGACTCAGTCGCCCCACCAAGTTGAACTGCTGAAAGATGAAGCCCGTGCGCGCGCGGGCTTCGCGCACGTTGTCGGTCAGCCGCCCGTTCTGTTGCACTAGCAGATCGGCGACATTGATCGCGCCGCCATCGTCTATCCTGACCAGACCCGTCAGTGCACGGAGCAATGTCGACTTGCCGGAACCAGACGGGCCGATCAGGGCGACCATCTCGCCCTTGCCGACGGCGAAGCTAACCCTGTCGAGGGCCTTTCTCTGACCATAGGTCTTGGTCACATCGCGCGCGGAGAAGGCGAGGTCGGCCATGCTGTCGAAACTCGTCCTGCCTTGGCCCGCGGGGGCTTCGGGAGACGTTTCTACGCGATCATGGGGGCCTCTGGAAGTCGTCTTGCGCCGGTCAGGCGCTTGACCCTCACGTGCGGTATGAGGTCGTTCAGCGAAACTTTTGCACAGCAGCTCTTTACAGGGGGGCTGGTTTTCCCTAAGTGCACCGTTCCGGCGGACCCGAGTTCGGGTGCGAGGTCTTCGCGCACGCTGCTAACGCCGGATTGGGTTTAACTTCTACAGGGGGTTACGTGCATTGCACACGTACCATGACTCCCTGGACCTGGTCCGCGAGCGGTCTCCCGAACGTCCTGTCGCCCTCGTGCGGCCGGATTCGACGGCCGTAGCGGCACGCTGGTTCCAGGATAACTTCAAGGGCGACGTTCTCTACGCCGTCAAGGCCAACCCCTCTCCCTGGGTCATTGAGACTCTGTGGGCGAACGGTGTCAGGGCCTTCGACGTGGCCTCCATGCCCGAGGTCGAGCTGGTGGCGAAACACGCCCCCGGCGCAAAGATGGCGTTCATGCACCCGGTCAAGAGCCGGGCTGCGATCACGCGCGCCTACTTCGACTTCGGGGTGAAGACCTTTGCCCTCGACAGCCATGAAGAGCTTGCCAAGATCCTGGCCGCGACCGCAAACGCCCGCGACCTTGATCTGATCGTGCGGCTGGCGGTCTTAGCCGAAGGGGCGGCCTATTCGCTGTCGGGCAAGTTCGGGGTTTCGCTCGATCAGGCCCCTGCCCTCCTTCTGACTGCGCGTCAGGCGACCTCTGGCCTGATGGGCGTCTCCTTCCACGTGGGCAGCCAGTGCATGAGGCCGACGGCCTATCAGGCGGCGATGGCGCAAGCTTCTCGCGCGCTGGTTCGCGCCGGGGTGTTCGCCGATGTAATCGATGTGGGCGGCGGCTTCCCCTCCGTCTATCCCGGCATGGCCCCTCCAGACATGAGCGCCTATGCCGACGCGATCCACCGGGGTTTCGCCGAGATGATGGTGCACGAAACGACTGAACTCTGGTGCGAACCCGGCCGGGCGTTGGTGGCGGAATCCACCTCCGTCCTCTGCAAGGTCGAGCTGAAGAAGAGCGACGCCCTTTATCTGAACGACGGCGCTTACGGCTCGCTGTTCGACGCGGCGCACTCCAAATGGCCCTTCCCGGTGAAGATGGTGCGGGGCGACATGGACGATGAACCCTCCCCTGAAATGAAGCCGTTCCGCTTCTATGGTCCGACCTGCGACAGCGTCGATGTCATGCCCGGCCCGTTCTGGCTGCCCGAGGACGTGAACGAGGGCGACTATGTAGAGATCGGGATGATGGGCGCTTACGGCGTCGCCATGACCACCCGCTTCAACGGCTATGGCGATATCGACACGGTGCAGGTCGCCGACGCGCCCATGGCCTCCATGTTCGGCCTCGCCAAACGCTCCATCGCCTCGCGCCGGACGGAGGAAGAAGAGGCCCGCAAGGTCGTCCGCTTCTCCCGCCCCAAAGGCAAGGCGGGCGTGCGCAAGCAGCGGCGGCGGTAGTCTTCTAGGTGCTTTTGTGGCATCTCGCTCGCCTCGCCGCGAGCGAGACTGCAAGAGGAGGCGATTATGCGCCGCACAGACCGGGACTTCAGCTTTTGAGGTAATGAGCAAACGCCGGAGGGGCTTTCAACAGCGAGACGCACGTCAAACGAGGTGATCGCGTCGTCCACGGTGAAAAGGAACTTCTGGAGAAGCTCGGGCGAAACGATCCGTGCCCATGCGGATCAAGTCGCCGATTCAAGGTTTGCTGCATCGACAGCAACGCCTTTCAATGACCGGAAACACTACCGTCGCGATTGACGGGTTTATCAAAGCAGCCCTCCGTCGCTCCGTCCGGAGGGCTGCTGCTTTCTTTCGACGGGCGCTCAAACCTTCAGGAAACCGAAGCCATGAACGCTCCGACCCCCAACACCAAAGCCGAATTGCTCTCCAAAGTCGTCGAGCACGTGGATATCACTGGCTACGACGCGCGACCGGTGATCGACGCCATGCGCAAGATGAGCTTCACTTCGCGCGACACCGCCAGAGCCGCAGACATTCTGAACATGGCCATCGAGGACAAGGATTGTTCGCCCTGGCTGATCCTGGCGGGTTCGACCTCGGCGGGGGGCTGTATGCACGTCTACCGCGATATGGTGAAGTTCGGGATGATGGACGCGGTGGTCGCCACCGGCGCCTCGATCATCGACATGGATTTCTTTGAGGCCCTGGGCTTCAAGCACTATCAGGCCGCCGGGCCGGTGGACGACAATGTGCTGCGCGAGAACTACATCGACCGCATCTACGACACCTACATTGACGAGGAAGAGCTTCAAACCTGCGATCACACCATCCTGGAAATCACCAACAGCCTTGAGCCCCGCCCCTACTCCTCGCGCGAGTTCATCTATGAGATTGGCAAGTGGCTGGCGGCGGGCAACGCCAAGAAGCCCGGCAGCCTGATCCAGACAGCCTATGAAGAGGGCGTGCCGATCTTCTGCCCCGCCTTCGTCGACTCGTCTGCTGGCTTCGGTCTTGTGAAGCATCAGAAGGAACGCATCGCTGCCAAGCAGCCCTATCTGACCATCGACGCGGTGGCGGACTTCCGCGAACTGACCGATGTGAAGATCGCGGCGGGAGTTACTGGCCTGTTCATGGTCGGCGGCGGCGTGCCGAAGAACTTCGCCCAGGACACGGTGATCTGCGCCGAAATCCTGGGTGTGGAGGCCGAGATGCACCGCTACGCCGTGCAGATCACCGTGGCTGATGTGCGCGACGGCGCCTGCTCGTCGTCGACGCTGAAAGAAGCTGCATCCTGGGGTAAGGTGCAGACCACCCACGAGCAGATGGTGTTCGCCGAAGCCACCACCGTGGTGCCTTTGATCGGCTCTGACGCCTACCACCGGGGCGCCTGGAAGAACCGGGAAAAGCGCCGCTGGCAGAAGCTGTTTGCCTAGGCCGGATACGAGGCGCGGCCAACGCCGAGGTTTTGATGTCAGAGATGGCATGGACACCACCGGATCAGCGGCTACCATCGCACTCGCACCCGGGGGCGATATGCGACAGATCCTGACTTCACTCGTGGCCACGGCCATTCTCGCCGCATCTGCGTCGGCCCAGGTCGCGGCTATCCCGCGTCAGGCAGGCTATCTCGGCGCGGAGCGCCTGCCCGATTCCCTGTCCATATTGCCGCCGCCACCGGGCGCGGGATCCCTGGCCGAGCAGGAAGACAAGCGGGTATTCGCCGACACGCGAAAGCTTGAAGGCACAGACCGGTGGACGCTGGCGGCGCGCGATGCGGTCAACTATCTCGGCGCGTACGACTGCGCCCTCGGCGTGACGCTGGACCTGTCGAAGACACCGCACCTTCGCAACCTTCTGAGCCGTATGGGAGCCGACGCCAGCGTCGAGACCAACAAGACCAAGGACTACTACAAACGCCCCCGCCCCTTCGTCGGCGGGGCAGAGCACATCTGCCGCGAGGATCAGCGCGCCGGATTGACCAAGAGCCCGGCCTATCCATCCGGTCACTCGACTTTCGGCTGGTCGGTGGGCCTGGTGCTGTCGGAACTGGCGCCTGACAAGGCGACCGCCCTTCTAATGCGGGCTCGATCGTTCGGGGAAAGCCGGGTGGTGTGCGGCGTGCACTATGTTTCCGACATCGAGGAGGGGCGCACCAATGGCGCGGGCCTGGTGGCCGCGCTTCACGCCGACCCGGAGTTCCGCGCCGACATGGACGCGGCCCGCAAGGAGCTTGCCGATCTGCGCAAGTCTGGAGGGGCGGTTCCCGAAGCGGGTGAATGCCGAATCGAGAACGACGCCGCCGCCCACACCCCGTGGAAGCGATAGGGCTTCAGAACACCTTGCCAGGGCCGATAGCTGTGTAGAGGTCGGTGCGCCGGTCGCGGAAGAAGCCCCAGGCCGCTCTATGGGTGTGCAGGAAATCGAGGTCGAAGGTCGCGGTCGCCACTCCCTCCTCTTTCCGATCCAGCGCTGCAACCAGATCGCCCCGGTGGTCGGCAAGGAATGAGGAGCCGTAAAAGCGCGTCCCACCGCCTGGATAGCCCTCCGGCCCTGGCTCGAAGCCGATCCGGTTGGCGGCGGCGACGGGGATGACGTTGGCCACCGCGTGCCCCTGCATCACCCGCCGCCACGGGTCGCGGGTATCGAGGGCGGCATCGTGCGGTTCGGAGCCTATGGCGGTGGGATAGAGCAGAACCTCTGCCCCCATCAGCGCCATGGCGCGTGCGGCTTCGGGATACCACTGGTCCCAGCAGACGCCTGTGCCGATGCGTCCGAACTTGGTGTCCCAGACCTTGAATCCGGTGTCGCCAGGCCGGAAATAGTATTTCTCCTGGTAGCCCGGCCCATCGGGGATGTGGCTCTTGCGATAGACGCCGAGCGGCGACCCATCCGCGTCGATCATCACCAGCGAGTTGTAATAGTGCGGCCCGTCGCGCTCGTAGATGGACGTGGGTATGGCGATACCAAGCTCTGCGGCCAGCGCACTCATGGCGATCACGCAGGGGTGCTCGCGCCAGGGATGGGCGGCGGCGAACCAGCGCTCCTCCTGGGTGATGCAAAAATATGGCCCCTGGAACAGTTCGGAGGGCAGGATCACCTGCGCGCCCTTGTCCGCCGCGGCGCGGGTAAGGTCAGCCGTTTTGGCGATATTGGCGTCCATATCGAGACCGTAGCTGGTCTGAATAACGCCTAATGTCAGGGGGCGGACCATTATGCCGGTTCCTGCTGAGTGATGCAGTGGAAAGAGCCGCCGCCGGTCAGCAGCGCGCGCGACGGCAGGCCGATCACCTCCCGCTCCGGGAAGATGGCGCGTAGGGCCTCCAGCGCGAAACCTCCAGCTCTTTCATTGTAGATCGGGCAGATCACCGCCTCGTTGGCAATGACGAAGTTCATGTGCGAGGCGGGGACAATCTGGCCCTCATCATTGAGAACCCTTCCCGGCGAGGGGATACGCATCACCTGCAGCGCCACCCCCCGGGCGTCCTTCATCCCCGCAATGTCGCGGGCGGCAGCGTCATAAACCTCCGCGTTCGGATCATCTCGGCCCATGGAGACTGGACAGGCTGCAACGCCCGGCGCCACGAAGCGCGCCAGATTGTCCACGTGTCCATCGGTGTGGTCGTCAATCAGCCCATCGCCCAGCCAGAGGACAGTCTTCAACCCTAGCGCCAGCCCAAGGCAGGCCTCCGCTGTCGCCGCGTCCCAGCCGGGATTGCGGTTAGGGTTCAGCACACACTGACGGGTGGTCAGAACCGCGCCGGCCCCATCACTGTCGACCGCGCCTCCCTCCAACACGAAATCGTGCCGCACCAGGGGAGCGCCAGCGGCTGCTGCAAGCTGTTCGGCCACCGTATCGTCATCGGGTAATTCGTATTTGCCGCCCCAGCCGTTGAAGCGGAATGCGGCGGCCCTGGTGGTCTCGCCACCATTGAGGAAGATCGGCCCCGTATCGCGCAGCCAGATGTCCCCGAAGAAGCCGCGCACGATCTCCACGCCCGACCCGTCTCCGAGCCTTATGCGGGCGGCAGCCTCGGCCTCGTCGCCACAAACCAGCAGGCGCACCCGCTCGGCGCCCGGCCCGGCCAGCGTCAGCGCCAACGCCGCTGCTTCGTCTTGGGCCGCATAGAGGTCGCCCTGCCAGAGATCGGCATGGCTTGGAAACCCAACCCAGATCGCCTGATGGCGCGCCCATTCAGCGGGGAAGTTCAAGCTCATCGTCGTCCTCCGCCCGCAGCGCCGCAGAAGGTGGTGAACTGCGCCGCGCCCGTCAAGCGTGGGCTTCCGAGTGCGTTACAAACAAAAAGGGCGGCCCGGCAGGACCGCCCCTTCAGATTTCGATGGATAGACCTGTTAGAACGTAGTTCCGAGGGTCAGGTAGAAGGTCGATGGCGCGCCGATGTTGTAAGCAGGCGGGTTGAAGGGCGCAGGAATGACGCCTCCTGGAACCGTGACAGCGCTAAAGTTGTTGGCCGTTGTCGAACGTGAGAAGTAATAGCGATTAAACACGTTCGAGACGTTTAGCTGCACAAAGCTGCGCTGCTCGAACCAAGGCAGTGCAACCCGGGCGTCGAAACCGAAGGTCGCGTAACCTGGGACTTTCGCATCGTTCACGTCCGAGATGAAGCGCGAGCTGATATACTTGCCTTGGACCCCGAAACGGATCGGACCAAGATCGTAAGTCACACGGGTGGAGTAGCTTTGATCCGGGGTCAGCACCAGTTCCTTGCCCTTGGTCGGCAGGGGCACGATCACTCCCGAAATCGATAGGGGAATGTTGGCCTTCAACTCGCTCTCGTTGAAGTTGGCGCTGCTGTAAATGTGCAGGTGTTCGATCGGGTTCCATCCCGCCTCGATGTCGATACCATCCACACGCGCATTGCCGACGTTGCGGTCGATGGAGAGGGTCGGATCATTGGGGTCAATCGATTGCACGATCCGGTTCTTATATTCGGTATCGTAGAAGTTCAGGGACACGTTCAAGGAGCGGGTCTGGTAGCGATAGCCGATGGCGTAGTTGTCGCTGGTTTCAGGCTGAACGAGGTCGGTTGATGAGGTGTAGAGGTTGTCTGTCTTCGGCGCTGAGAAGCCCCGAGCGTAGGACACATAGAAGAGGTGGTTTTCAAACAAGCGATAGGTGGCGCCCGCGTTGGGCAGCACGTCGTCGAACTTGAACGTCGCTTTGAACGGGAAACGGAAATTGGGAACTCCACCTTGGCCGGTGGCCACGGTCGATCCCAGCACGGCCGTCAAGGCCGAAGCGGTGGAGCCGGGGGCCCGGTTCGCTGCCCGATCGGTATTGAACGCCGTCTGAACCAGCGCGGGATCGATGCTGTCGCAAAGCGCATTGCTTCCGTTGAAGGTGAAGCAGTGCTGATCCAGATTGCGCTCGAAGAACGGCGCGCGCACGCCAAGGTTGACGTGCAGCCGGTCGTCCAGAAACTTGCCGATGTAATTGGCGGAAATCTGGTTCAACTGGGCAATTGAATACCGGTCGCGGCTGCGAATGGAGCTGCCGTCCGCCGTCGCGATGGGCCGTCCGTAGCCGACCTTTGCACCGAAGACATCATCCTCATTGCCGGTGTTCGGATCGACGAATGTCGCTTCGCCAGTCTGACGGTGGCGGCCGAGATCGTATGTGTAGGAGATCTGGAAGTGATGCTGCTCACTGAAATCATAAAGCAGTGAAGAGGTCAGGCCGTAACGATAGGTCTGGGTGTTGCTGGGCTGATAGATGACCACCGTATCCTGGCAGTCCCCGTCGCCGTTCAGGTCGACGCCGGTCACGCGGCCAGCAACGGAACAGGCGTGGGAATTCCTAACCGGCGACCCGTTGTTCGCATTGCCGATCAAGCGGGCATTGGTCTCGCTCAGGGAGTTGCCGCCGCCGCCACCGTTGGCGAGGGTGTAGAAGAAGGACGGGTCGAAGGTGAATATCAGGCCGCGCGCCAAGGTGAACTTGGACTGGCCGTGGATGATGCCGAAATCGACGGGGTTGGAGAACAGGCGATAGTAGTTGGTATCGCTGCTGTTCGTAGTCCCACCCGTTCCGTTCGGCAGGACCAAGCTCGGCACGGTGTCGGTGAGGCCTGGTCGCGCAATCTCGGGCACCCAGGTGTAGTTGTCGCCGAAATAGAAGCGACCCAAGGCGTTGATCTGGGTCTGGTTTACACGGAAGGCCGGGAATTGCCGCTCGTGGGTGAACAGGCCAGCGATGCTGATAAAGTCCGACCCGCTCAGGGGCTGATAGATTTTTCCGTTGACGTTCCAGCGCTTGCTGCCGCCGGGACGGCGCTCGAAGTTGTCCACGGTGCCGTATTCGCCGCCGATTGAGGCGGTGGTGCCCCACGGACCGATGGCGCCGCTGTCGAGTTCGCCATAGGCCCGACCGTAGCCATAGCTGCCGCCCGAGAACTTAAGCAGGCCGCCGAAAGTCTTGGGCGGCGTCTTGGTGGTGATGTTGACCGTAGCGCCTAGAGCAGACGCCGAAGGGCTGTCCACGTCGCTCGAGCCGATATTGACGGTGGTGCGTTCGACCTGTTCGCCGATCACGTACTCGCCGGGAAACACCGCGTAGTTTCCGGTGTCGTTCAGTGGCACGCCGTCGAGCACGACCGCCACGTGGTTGCCATCGAAGCCGTGGATCCGCAGATCGCCGCTGTTGAAACCGGCGGGGTCTTCGGTGGAGTAGGTCACACCAGGGACCAGGTTGATAAGCTGCGCAAAGTTCGCGCTCGGAACCTGACTGGCGATGAACTCCTTAGTGATAACGGCTTCGTCCTTGGCTTCGTTTATCTGCACGGCTTGGCCGCCCGTAGATCGCACCGCGCGGGAGCCGGTGACGATAACCTCTTGCGCCTGACCGGCGGTAGATTGTGCGTGAGCGATGGCTCCGATCGAGAGTGCGATCGCCGTCGTCGCGGCGCCCGCGACGAGTTTCTTCATCAGCATTTGAATTGTCCTTGTCCCCAACGCGCGGCGCAGTCTGCGCAGCTACCGTACACCGGACACCATTTAGCCACGAATTGGGAAGGGCGGGTGACTAATTTGTGAAGGATCGGTGAACAGCAGCTGATCGCTCGAAGCCAGTGCAAATGGGTCACACCCTTGCTTGCAAACAGCCCGGTTTCACCGCAAAGCCCTGTGAAACAAGGAAAGAATGGCGATGGCGGCGGTCTCAACGACGCATTGGGCGTCTTTAACCCGTCCTGGCGAGGTCTTTTCTGGGCCACAGGGGCCGTGGCGCGCCGCCTTCATATTTGTCTTTCTCCTGACGGTTCTGAGGATTCTTCTTCTTCTGACCAGCACGCTGGAACTCTACCCTGACGAGGCTCAGTACTGGGTCTGGTCGCGGCGTTTGGCTCTGGGTTACTTCTCCAAGCCGCCGATGATCGCCTGGCTAATCCACTTCTCCACGACGGTGGGTGGCGACGCTGAGGCGTGGGTTCGAATGCCCGCGCCCTTGCTGCATGGCGTAGCGGCACTGGCGCTGGCGGGCGCGGGGCGCAGCCTCTATGGGGGCTGGAGCGGGTTTTGGGGCGCAGTGTTCTACAGCGCCATGCCCGGCGTTCAATTGTCCTCTGCCGTCATCGCCACCGACGCCCCCCTGATGGCGTTTCTGGCTCTGTCTGTGTGGGCCTATGCGGTGCTGTGGACCACCGAGTCTAGGCGCGGCACGCTTCTCGCGGCGGGCGGGCTCGGCCTCGCCCTGGGCTTGGCCTTTCTGTCGAAATACGCCGCGCTTTATATGGTCGCTGGACTGCTGCTGCACGCCGCAGTCAGTGCAGAGGCCCGCAACAAGTGGAGCTTGTCGGGCCTCATCCTCTGTCTCGGAACTGCTATGACGATAGCTTCCCCCAACATTGTCTGGAACGCCCAGCATCATTTCCAGACGGTGGCGCATACAGCCGCTAATGCCGACATCGGGGGCGGCGGCGCGGACGCCGACGGCACGGGCGGCTCCAAGCTGTTCGGGGCCCGAGGGCCGTTCGGGTTTCTGCTGGGGCAGTTCGGTGTGTTCGGACCCGTTCCTTTTGCCGTCCTGATCCTCGCCGCGACTACAGTGCGACGCGGGCTGGGAGCGCAGGATCGGCTGCTGGCGTGCCTGGTGCTGCCTGCCCTGGGGGTGGTCTTCGCCGAATCGGTGATCGCTCGGGCCAATGCCAACTGGGCGGTGGCGGCCTATGCCCCGGGCGCAGTGCTGGTCGCCGGGCTTGTCGTGCGTTGGCGGGCGTGGCGCACCCTGAGCTGGGGGCTTGCGGTGCAGGGGGTGATCGCCGCCGTCTTCGCCCTCGCTGTGCTCAGCCCCACGCTCACTGACGCGGCGGGAGCGGCGAACGCCTTCAAACGGGCGCGGGGATGGAAGGCCTCAGCGCAAAGCGTGGTCCGGGCCGCACAGACCGCGAACGCCCAAGGTGGCCTCTCGGCTGTGGCGACCGACGACCGCTTTCTGTTCAACGCCCTGTCCTATTACGCGCGCAATGCTGGAGGGGCCCCGGCGGGATTGCTGCCTGCGCCGCCGCGGATGTGGGTCCGCCTCGCCAAGGCCGCCAATCAGGCGGAGGCCGAGACACCGCTGGATACGGAACATGGCCAGCGCGTTCTGATTGTGAGCGCAAACCCGGACTATCGGCCAGCCCTAGTGGCGGATTTCGCTGCCACCTCAAGCGCGGGCCACGCGATCATTCCCCTGGATCGGAAACACCGGCGAGATTTGGTTTTCCTAGTGGGAGAAAGATTTCAGCGCCGCCCGCGCGATCCCGTCACCGGCCTCCCCACACCGCCTTGAGCACATTGTCGCGACCGCACCCGATGCGGTAGGCGCCGTATTGGAGCGGATTTCGGTCTGCATAGTGCTGATGATAGCCCTCGGCTGGCCAGAACGTCGCGGCAGGGCGGATGAAGGTGGCGACAAGCTTGCCGTGCAGCGGCCCCGCCGTGATCGCCCCTTTGGAGCGTTCGGCGATGGCGCGCTCCTCGGGAGAGCCGACGAAGATCGCCGAATGATAGGATGAGCCACGATCACAAGCTTGCCCGCCGTTATCGCTGGGATCGATCAGCCGCCAGTAGCGATCCACCAGTTGGGCGTAGCTGATCTTCGAAGGGTCGTAAGTCACCTGGACCGATTCCAGGTAACCAGTGGTCTCGGAGGACACCTGCTCATAGGTCGGGTGCGGGTCGCGACCGCCCGCATAGCCCGACACCGCCTTCACCACGCCGGGTATGGCCGCCAATCCGTGCTCCATAGTCCAGAAGCAGCCGCCGGAAAACACGGCGGTTCTCAGCGGTCCCGAAGCAGCGAGCGGGGTGGCGCACAAGAGGGCGACCAAAGCTGTGGCGGGGATGAGATGCTTTGAGGAAAGGCGAGGAAAGGAGCGGGGGCGCATGGGAAGTTCCTTGATTGGTCTTTCTTGGAATACGCAGCCCAAGCCCTCTTCGGTGCAAGCGCGCCCAATTTTCACAAAAAAAAGAGCCCGGCGTGAACCAGGCTCTTTCATTTGTTCCGTCTTCAACGCCGGACCCATGCCTAAACATGAGCCCGATCGCGTCGCCGAACCTTAGGGGTTCGGAACCGGAGCGCTCGCCACCGGCGTCGCGGCGCCGGATTGGCCCGCGAAGTTGATGGTGATCGTCGAACGACGGTTGAGCGGCTCCTTCACGCCGTCGCCCGTTTGGACGGCGGGTTCAGACTTGCCCTTCCAGTCGACCGACAGGACCGACTGACCGACACCGAGACCGACCAAGGCGTCGGCGACGACCTTAGCGCGGCGCTCGGAGAGCCGCAGGTTGTAGGCTACCGAACCGGAAGTGTCGGTGTGGCCGACCACGATAACCTGGGTCGCCGCGCCGGACGAAGCGTATTGAGCCGCTTGCTGAACCACAGCCTGCGCATCGGTCGTGAGGAACGACTTATCGAAGGGGAAGTAGACCACAAACTCGCGGGCCTCAGGCGCAACCACCGGAGGAGGCGGCGGCGGCGGGGGAGGCGGGGGAGGCGGGGGAGGCGGGGGAGGCGGGGGGGGAGGCGGGGGGGGAGGCGGCGCCGGCGGCGAGGAGACGGCGTACCGCAGACCGATCGGCACCGAGCTGGCGTTGTAATTGCCGTGGAAAGAACCGGGCTGGAGCGGACCCGAACCAACGGAGTCGAAGCGTTCCGTCGCCGTACCGATCAGGCGATAGGTCAAGTCCACCGAAAGTCGGTCCGTGGCCTGGTAACTCAAGCCAGCCAGCGCCTGATAGGCGAAGGCGGTCTGATTGCTCTTGATCGAGAGGTTCTGGTAGGGCGGCTGACCTGCAGGAACGGCCGAGAACTGCCCAAGCGACTGCACGTCCGTGCGGATCACACCGACGCCAACGCCGATGAACGGATTGACCCGGCTCGAAGGCAGGAAATCATAGATGACATTTCCCATCAAAGTGTAGGCGTCGAGAGTACCGCCCGGGCTGCCGCAAGCGGGAGCCGCGACCGTGCGGATCACGTTCGGCGTGCACAGGGCGAATGGCTGAGCCCTATTTTTCGAACCACGGATCGAAGAGATGTCGCCCTTCCGATAGCCGCCTTCAAGTTCGAAGCGCCAGTTGGGGTTCAGACGATAGCCGAGACGGGCGAAACCAGCCCAATCGCTATCCGTCGAGAACTTGTAGCCATACGGCGCGCCGTCGGGCGCATTGTTAGTTGATTGGGTGCTGATCCCACTCGTCGAAAGTTCATGGTATCCCGCGTCGATTGCGCCATACCAGCCGTCTGGAGATCCCGCTTGAGCGCCAGATGCGGCAAAGGCCACAACCAGAGCAGCTGCTCCCGCCATCAAAGTGATTTTCATATCAAGAGCCCTCTTTGCCCTCAGGAACGCCGAGATTTTCGGCCTGTGAAAGTTGTAGCAAACGAAGCCGAACGATACAGTGTCGTTCAAGCCACACAGAGAAGTTTTTAGTCCGTCATCAGTATACTTGGCGCCACCTCCCCTAGCCGTTCGGCGACCCGAGCCCGACCCAGAGGGCCGTGCGGTTCGGACTTCGCTTCGCGAGACGACAGCGACGCTGCGCCACAATCACCCGATAAGCGTTTCGTTGCAAGACCACACCCGTCTTTGGCGAACACAGCTTTGTTCAGCTGATTTCTCCAAAGGTGGCTTTGGTTTGTCCTACGACGGTATCCTCCCCACGCACAATCCCAGATCGTCAAGAAAATGCCGCACTTCGTCCGCGGTTCCGCAGATTGCAGCGAAAGTTGTGCCTGTGGCTCCCGCGCAACACATTTGGCGCTCATAGGTCGTTTTCTCTTATGCCAGAAGGGTTTCTGGCGCGCGACTGCAACCACATGACACCGCAAAGGTCGGATAGAGACACCCAGGCTCGCCCCAGGTTGTTGTATTTGGATGCTCCGGTGGTGCGGGCCCGGTGGTTCACATCCTCGAACGCCACCTGGAAACCTTCGCGCAGCATCAGGGCGGGCAAGTAGCGGTGAATGTGATCGAAATACGGCAGCAGCAGAAAACTTTCCCGGCGAAACACCTTCAATCCGCACCCCGTATCGTCCGCCTCGTCATTAAGAAGGCGCTTGCGCACACCGTTGCCGAATCGCGAGGCTAGACGTTTGGCGGCGCTGTCCTGTCGTTTTGCTCGCCGTCCACCAACGAGGCCAAGCTGGGGCGATGCGT
The DNA here is from genome assembly GCA_038327995.1 of Caulobacterales bacterium. Classification (GTDB taxonomy): domain Bacteria; phylum Pseudomonadota; class Alphaproteobacteria; order Caulobacterales; family Caulobacteraceae; genus CAIOYC01. The sequence goes on from JBBQLP010000031.1 coordinate 22,385, forward strand.
TTAACCGCGCTACCAGACGGGGAGCATCGGCGGGATCGTTCTGACCGTCGCCGTCCAGCGTAACCACGACTGGCGCCCGCGCCGCCAGCACACCTGTGCGCACCGCGCGGCTCTGACCGGCATTCTGCCTGTGGGAAAGTACGCGCAGCTGCGGGATTTCAGCCTGAAGGGCTTTCAGCACCCGGACGGTTCCGTCGCGACTGGCGTCGTCGACGAAGACGATCTCGAATGGCGTGTCCGCGAAAGCGGCAGCGATCTCCCTAGCCAGTGTTGGCGCGGCCCCCTCTTCGTCGAAGACGGGAACCACAATGGAAACCTCGGGACCGGGGAAGGAGACGGCGGACATGAAGACCTTTCGACGGCGATCCCTGCTTGGGGCGTCGTTTCTTGTAGCAAGTCCCGCTCCTTAGCGAGTTTTGCGGCAGGGGGGGAGGGGCGCCCGCTCCGAGGGCTATGCTATGGAGAGCGTAATGACGAACGTCGCCAACCACGCCCCCCTCGCTACATCCGCTGCGCTCGCCCCGGAAGGCGGGATCGAGAGCCGCCTCGACAGGCTTGCCGCCGGATGGCGCGGACCCCTTCTGGCTGCGTTGGTGGTGCTGGTCGCGGCCCTGCCCGGCCTGTTCGCCCTGCCGCCGCTAGACCGGGACGAGTCCCGCTTCGCTCAGGCCAGTGCGCAGATGATGGAGACCGGCGACTATGTGAACATCCGCTACCAGTCCGAGCCCCGGGACAAGAAGCCGGTGGGCATCCACTGGCTGCAGGTCGCCAGCGTCAGCCTGACTTCCTCAGTGGAGAAGCGCGAAATCTGGGCCTACCGCCTGCCGTCACTTTTAGGAGCCATGCTGGCTGCGGCCGCGTGCGCCTGGGGCGCGGCGGCGTTCTGGAAGCCGCGCGGGGGACTGTTCGCGGGCGCGCTCCTAGGTTCGACCTTCATTCTCTCAAGTGAGGCCTTTATCGGCAAGACCGATGCAGTACTTTGCGGCGCGACAACGCTGGCGATGGCCGCTCTCGGGCGGCTTTATCTAGCGCAAAGCGCGGACCGGCCGCTGGACCTGCCCACCAAGGTGCTGTTCTGGCTCGGGATCGGACTTGGCGTTATCGACAAGGGGCCAATCACACCGCTCATAGCTGGACTGGCCATGCTGGCCTTGTGGGGCATGGACCGAAAGGTTCACTGGATGGGCAGACTGAGCTGGGGCTGGGGCCTCATGCTGGTCGCCCTGATCGTCGGGCCCTGGGCCATTGCCATCACCACCACCACGGACGGGAGCTTCTGGACCGGCGCGGTGTCTGGCGACTTGGCTCCCAAACTGGCGGGCGGCCACGAGAGCCATGGAGCCCCTCCCGGCCTGCACGCCCTTTTGACGCCGCTACTGTTCTTTCCCGGCGCAGCGCTTCTGCTGGTCGCTCTCGTCGCTGGGTGGCGGCGAAGGGCGGAGCCGGGGATTCGCTTCGCTTTGGCGTGGCTGATCCCCGCCTGGATCGTGTTCGAGATCACCCCGACCAAACTGGCTCACTACACCCTGCCGCTTTATGGCGCGCTGGCGTGGCTGGCGGCGGCGGCGCTGACAGATCCGGCGCTCGCCAGCTTCGGGCGGCGAACGAAGTGGGGCGGGGCGGCGCTTTCAGGGCTGACGGGCGTCGCCTTTGCGGTTTTGGCGTTCGTCGGGACGACCAAATACGGCGCTCCGGCGGGCTTGGCGCTGTGGGCTCTGGCCGTCATGACAGCGGCGCTCGCCATGGCTGCCGGGTGCGTCGGCGCCTGGTCTCTGTTCACCCCAAGGCCCTGGCGCGGCATGGCGGTAGCCCTCGTCCTCGGTGTCCTGACCCATATGGCCGTGACCGGCGCGCTGGTCCCTTCGCTGAACCTCCTGTGGCCCTCGCGCGCCGCCGTCCAGCTTCTGGCTGCAAAGCACCTCGACCCGCGCAACGGCGTCACCCCCGGACCCGTCGTGGCGGTGGGTTATGCAGAGCCAAGTCTGGTCTTCGCGCTCGGCACCAGCACCGAACTCGACACGCCGGAAGACGCCGCCGACGCCATCGCCGACGGGGAGCCCGCTCTGGTCGAGAAACGCCAGGACCCAGCCTTTCAGGCCGCGCTCAAGGTCGCCAGGCTCGCCGCCACCCCCGTGGCCGACACCAGGGGCGTAGACTATTCCACGGGCAAGCCAGTGGACCTGATCCTATATCGGTCGGACGTTCCCCAACCCAAGGACGACCGCCAATGAGCATAAGACGCATAGAGATTGTCGAGGTCGGCGCCCGCGACGGTCTTCAAAACGAAGCCACGATCCTCGGCATAGCCGACAAGCTGGAGTTCATCGCCCGTCTGGAAGCGGCGGGAGCCCGGCGGCTGGAGGCCGTGTCCTTCGTTAATCCGCGCCGCGTGCCGCAGATGGCGGGAGCGGAGGAGATCATGGCCTCTCTGCCTCCCGCTTCACCCGGCGGCTCGCGCATCGGGCTCGTTCTTAATCTGAAGGGCTGGGAGCGCTGTGTCGCCGCCCGGTGCGACGAGGCGAACGTGGTGGTCTGCGCCTCGGACGGTTTCGGCGTCCGCAATCAGGGCGCGACAACGATGGAGCAGATCGCCACCATGCACGCCATCGCCGAACGCGCGAAGATGGACGGTCCGCCCATAACCCTGACCATCTCCGTGGCCTTCGGCTGCCCCTTCGACGGCGAAGTTCAGCTCGACCGTATTTTGGTGATCGCCGAAGAGGCCGCAGCGGCAGGCGTTGGTGAGATCGCCCTTGCCGACACTATCGGCGTCGCCGACCCGTGGATGGTGCGCAAGCGGATCGAAGCGGTGCGCAAGATCGCGCCAAGGGCCCGGCTGCGCCTGCACTTCCATGACACACGCCGCACGGGCCTCGCCAACGCCTACGCCGGGGTCGAGGCGGGGGTTGACGTGCTGGACGCCAGTTGCGGCGGTATCGGCGGATGCCCCTTCGCCCCCAATGCCACCGGCAATATCGCCACCGAAGACCTCGTCTATATGCTTGAGCGTGCCGGGTTCGAGACGGGTATGGACCTGGACAAGCTGATGGAGACTGCGCACTGGATCGGCGGCAAGCTCGGCAAGGCCGCGCCCTCCGCCCTGTCACGCGCGGGGAGATTCCCGCTGGCCATCACCTCGTGACCGCCCCGACGATTAGAACCTCAAGCCGCCGCGATGTTTGAAGGCCTGTCCGCGCAGGATCGGCCGCGCCACTGAAACCGTCACGATGATCGGTGTCAGGATGAGCGCCAATGCCCTGCGCCATCCGTTGTCGGCGCGTTTGCGGAAGAAGAGCGCGAGGCCGACACCTTTGTGGAACTCGACCTTCAAGGGGGAGGTCAGGCTAGTGGAGCCGAGGTGCACCACCTTGGCCCCCGGCTCGAACAGGACCTCGCCTCCGGCTTGGCGCACCCGCCAGCACAGGTCCACATCCTCTACGTGCAAGAAGAAATGCGTGTCGAGCCCGCCAATGCCGAGAAAGTCCTCGCGGCGCATGGCGAAACAGGCGCCCGAGATCGTCGGCATGGCGATCCGTTTGCGGGGAGTGGGATCGTCCTCGTGGTGGACCTCAAACCCGTGAAGCTGGTTCACCCGGCGCGATAGCCCCGTGACGCTAAGCAAGCTGGTGATCGGGGTCACTTCGCCCCGTCGGGCCCCCCGCTGTTCGGTGCCGTCGGGATTAAGCACCCGCGCCCCAACAACGCAGGGGGCAGGTCGCCCCTTCAGCGCGCGAACGAGGGCGCGGACGCACCCGTCCTGCAGAAAGGCGTCGGGATTGAGCACCACCAGCGTGCGCCCATGCGCCGCTTGGGCGCCCATGTTCACCGCACGGGCGAAACCCACGTTCTCTTGGCCCCGCAGAAGCGTGACGCGAGGGTCTCCACTCGCTGCCGCGTCGATGACGGCCGCCTCCTCGGGAGACGAGCCGTTGTCGACCAGCACGAACTCACCGACATCCGGGTCGGCCAGGACGCACGCCAGGCTTTCCGTGAGCACCGGGCCGGTGTGGTAGATCACCATCACCACCGACACCCCGATCTCGACCTCCGGCGCCGCCGCGCCCACGTCGAACGGCTTCAGCCGGGATCGGGATGAGTCGTTCATGCGTCTTAAGCCCCCGATCAACCTTAACGCGACACAAGATCGGGAGGTGTGGCTTCCCCCGAAAGGCGAATAATTGCCTCATCCAGCGACACTATTTCCTGCTCGTTCGATCCGAACCTGCGAAGCGCTAGTTGGCCCGTTTCGGCTTCCTTGCGCCCGACCACCGCTAGCACAGGCGTCTTGGCGAGACTGTGATCCCTAACCTTGTAGTTGATGGTTTCGTTCCTGAAATCCCCCTCTACCCGCAATCCCGCAGCCTTCAATCTGGCTATGGCGTCCCGGGCGTAAGGCTCGGCGTCAGAAGTGATCGTCGCCACCACCACCTGAACCGGTGAAAGCCAGAGCGGAAAGGCCCCGGCGTAGTTTTCAATCAGTATGCCGAGAAATCGCTCGAACGAACCCAGAATGGCCCGGTGCAGCATGACCGGACGTTGTTTTGAGCCATCCTCGGCGATGTAGCTCGCATCCAGCCGTTCGGGCAGCACATAGTCGAGTTGCAACGTGCCGCAGGTCCACATCCGGCCGATGGCGTCCTTGACCACGAAGTCGAGCTTGGGCGCATAAAAAGCTCCGTCTCCCTCAGCGATGACAGGCTCCACCCCTGCCTTGCGCGAGGCGCTGAGCAGCGTCGCCTCCGCCTTGTCCCAGAACGCATCCGAGCCCGCGCGGACTTCGGGGCGCGTGGCCAGGGCGATATGGTCCGTATGCAGACCGAGGTCAGCATGGATCATCTGTGTCAGGCGCACGAACCGTTCCGTCTCCTCCTCGATCTGGTCTTCACGGCAGAAGATGTGACCATCGTCCTGTGTGAAGCCGCGCACCCGCATCAGTCCATGCAGGCTGCCGGACGGCTCATAGCGGTGGCAGGCGCCGAACTCCGCCATGCGGATGGGAAGTTCCTTGTAGCTCCTCTGACCGTGATCGAAGATCTGCACGTGGCCGGGGCAGTTCATCGGCTTGAGCGAAAGAACCTCGCCCTCCTCCGTCTCACACACGAACATATTGGGGCGGTATTTATCCCAGTGCCCGGACTTTTCCCAGAAGGAGCGGTCTAGTACCTGAGGCGTTTTCACCTCGACATAGTCCGCAGCCTCGAGGCGGCGGCGCATATAGGCTTCCAGCGTCCGGTAGAGCGTCCAGCCGTTCGGATGCCAGAACACCATGCCCTTTCCCTCTTCCTGCATATGGAAGAGATCGAGCGTTTTGCCGATCTTGCGGTGGTCGCGCTTTTCGGCCTCTTCCACGCGGGTCAGATAGGCTTGAAGGTCTTCTTCGGAAGCCCACGCCGTGCCGTAGATGCGCTGAAGCTGGGCGTTCTTGGCGTCGCCGCGCCAGTAGGCGCCCGCCAACTTGGTCAACTTGAACGCCTTGCCCACCATTTTCGTGGAGGGCAGGTGCGGACCGAGGCACAGGTCCTTCCACGGACCCTGACGATAGACGCTGATCGGTTCGCTTTCGGGCAGGTCGCGGATGATCTCCGCCTTGTACTTTTCGCCGATGCCCTCGAAATGAGCGATGGCCTCGCAGCGCTCCCAGACTTCGCGCGTGATCTTCTCATCACGATCCACGATCTCGCGCATCTTCGCTTCGATCCTGGGCAGGTCGTCGAGCGAGAAGGGCTCATCGCGAGCGAAGTCGTAATAGAAGCCGTCCTCGATGGCCGGGCCGATCGTCACCTGCGTGCCGGGGAAAAGTTCCTGCACCGCCTCGGCCATTACGTGACTGGCGTCGTGGCGGAGGGTGTCGAGAGCCGCAGCGTCGTCGCGCATGAGGAACTCGATGCGACCGCCCTCTTCGATGGGACGATCAAGGTCGCGCAGCGCGCCATTGTAGCGCACGAGTGCGGTGCGTTTGGCGAGCGAGGGGGAAATACCCTGGGCCACCGCGCGGCCCGTAACGCCGGGGTCGTAGTCTCGGACGGCCCCATCTGGAAACTCGAGTTGCATAGCTTCAGCTTTCACACGTGAAGCCGCCGCCATTCCGGCGCGACTTCGTATCGAGTGCGAGGGGAACCGGGTCGAAACCCGAACCGCCCCACGGATTGCAGCGGCACACCCGCGAGGTCGCCATCCAGGCGCCGCGCCAGGGACCGTGCGAGATCAGTGCCTCAGCCGCATACTCCGAACAGGTCGGAAGAAACCGGCACTGGCGCCCGATCAACGGGGACAACGTCAGCTTGTAGGCGCGAAGCCCTATCCTGACGCTGCGTTCGTAAAGGGACATGCCGACACGGGTTCCGAACGCGACCAGCGGTTCCTATCGCACTTGCGACAAGCGCCGATCAACCTGCGTCGGCGCGAATAGTTCGTGACACGAGGGATTTGGGCGGACTCTGGGCGTCGCGGACAGCGGCCAGCGTCGCCTCGAACGCGAGCAGCGTCGAAGCGTGGCGGGCAGGGTAGTCTTTCACTGGCTGGAGCACAGCAAGGTCCGCAAATCGGCCACCAGGAGGGGGGCCATCCAGCTTGAGCATAACAGAAAGCGCGTTGCGGGCCATCTCAATCTCCGAAGCGCTCGCCCCAACAACGTTGGCGCCCAGCACCGCTGCGGCCGCTTGACCCAGAGCGCAAGCCTGCACGTCCTGGGCGAAGTCGCTCACGCAGCCACCCTCCATAATGACATCCACCACGATCCGGCTGCCGCAGAGCTTGGCGACGCGCTCCGCCGAGGCGTCGGGGTGAGCCAGCCGGCCAGCGCGGGGCATATTGGCGGCCAACGCCAGGATGCGGTCGGAATAAAGATCGTCGATCATCGAATGGAGATCATTTCGAGAAGCCCATGGTCCCGGGCTTCCGCCGTCCGAAGCCCCAGGGTGTCGTGTTCGTCACCGTTCGCGGGATCGGCTGGATCGAGGCGATGGTCAGCCCTTCAGGATCAGGAACAGCCTCTGCAGGCTTGCCACCCTTGGCGATCCAAGCGGCCTCGACCTTGTCTTTAGCGGCCTCGTTCATGTGCTGGAAACCAGCGCGCGCGGCATGGCGCACAGCCTTGGGCATCATCCAGGCCAGAGGCCCGGTCCAGTAGTCGCCGTTGGCGAGGATGCAATTCGTCTCGCCAAGCTTGATGATCTCCACATAGCGGAGCGAGGTGACCAGTCCGCCGACGAACCTTGTGGTCCAGGCCATCTGGTGTTCCGGCACCCAATCATAGACCACGGCCTTGTAACTCTGAGCCGGTCGGTCGCCGAGTTTGAAGGTGAATTCCAGCATTTCGCCGATGGCGATCTTGCCCGCTGCGTGGCTGTAGAGCCCGGTCCAGTCCTTCCAGCCCTCGAGGTTATAGACGAGGTCCCAGATCTCCGAGGCGGGCGCGGCGACGCCGATGCGGTGTTCGATGCGAAAGGCCATGACCCGATATGTAGAAAGTCCGGGCGCTCTTTGGAAGCGT
>JBBQLP010000032.1:0-28962 GCA_038327995.1 Caulobacterales bacterium
GTGGTGGGCGCGGCGGCGGGGGGCGCGACCGGGGGCTTGCTGGGAGCCTTGAAGGATGCGGGCGTCACCGATGAGGATGCGCACGTCTATGCCGAAGGCGTCAGGCGGGGCGGATCGCTGGTGAGCGCGAGGGTGGATGAGGCTGACGCCGGGCGCGTGGAAGATGTCCTTCGCCGCCAAAGTGGGATCGATGCCGCGACGCGCGGCGCGGTCTATCGTCAGGCCGGCTGGACCTCATTCGATGAGAAAGCGGCCCCATATCGGCCCACGTGACTTGACCCGATTTAGGCCCGTTTCTAGAGGATAGTTGGACACTGCGTCGCCTATGCGGCGCGGTGTCCTTCACCTACAACACTCCCTCGATCCGGTCGGCCTGAGGCGCCGCCATGGCGACGGCCAGGAACACGCGCCGCGTCTCCGGCGGGAAGTCTTCCCAAACCAACCGTGCGCCGGTCGGGGCGTCGGCGGCGGCGCGGGCCATAGCCCGCCACTGGGCGCTTCGGAGACCGATCCGCAAAATGCGCAAGCCATGCACCAGGTCGCCCTCAAAGCGCGGCAGGATCATCCTGAGTTGCTGGCGGACCCCCATTGGGCGGCGATGAGAAGCCACCTGGCGTCGAAGGACTGGCGGTCGTCCGCTGGTGAGGAGCGCTGCACGGATTGTGCGTGTCACGGAGCCCTTCTCGCATCGCGTCGGAGGCGAGAACGTTCCAACCGGGTGAAGAAAACCCTTTGGAGAGCCGAAAGTGTAGTTGTCGTCAAAGGCACTGAAGCAGGCTTGCGGCCAGCGTGAAGTTGCGTTCGGGTTTGCCGCACGACCGATGTCAGCACATGTCCTTGTCGACGTAGTGTCTGGTATAGTCCGACGTCTTCTGGACGTAGTCCTCAATCTCCGAGGGCGGTTTCAGCTTGGGAAGCATCACGTCTTCCTGAGAAAGGCCCCAAGCCAGCAGCAGACGCGCGAAATCCGAATGGGCGTCATAGCCCATGCGAGTGCCAGGCTCGGGTGTCACAAGGGGGGCCTGAAGGCCCGCGGGGTAATTCCTGTAGAGATGATCGTGAAGGGCGGTCTGCCGACCGCCACCCACTAGAAGCAGCGGCTTGGGCACCCCGTTGCCCCAGGTGAAACTCGGGTTCTTGTTCAGAAACGTGTGATTGATGACATGCCGCGTGTGCTGGTTGCACGCCAGGCTAAACGTCTCATCCGAGATCTGTTTGCGTCTGGCCGCCTCCAGCGCGCCCGCCCCCAGAAGCTCGACGCCCGACATGTAGACCGGGACCGGCATGTGATCGCCTTCATTGGGAATATGAAAGGTCGCCACATCCAGGGTGGCGGCGCCGACATCGACAACGACGTGCGGGCCGGTCCGCGCGTCCGGACTGGCCCGATAGCCGGCGATCACGCCCGCCAGTTCCTCGAACATGAGAAACGGCGTCGTCCCGGTCACCTTGGCCGCAGGCGTCGCCAACCTCACAAACTCAGTCACGGCGCTGAGGTCGATATCGGGCGCGCGCGGCGCCAGTTGAAAGGCGGCGGTGAGGGCGCGAGAGAAGACCGCCGCACAGGCCCCCTCGTCCTTGCAGGCCACTGGGATGCCAAAGTGGAATCGTGAGAAATGCGCCTTGCGATTGAACCCGCGGGGCGCCGCCAGTCGGTGATAGCCCAGGGTGTAGGCGATCAGAAGCGCCAGATACGCCGTCGTCGCCTGCACACGCGTGACGCCCTCGACCATCCGATGGCCGTCCGACTTGATCAATCCGGTCTTGAACCCCTCCAGCCGCGTCCCCCCCACTACCGGTCCCAGGGAGAAGGCGCCGCTCTGCTTGTCCAGCCAGACGACCGATCGCCAGAGATGTTCCTGCGCCACTCCATGCTCGCGGACCTGCAGATGGGTTGGCGCTGGCAGTGCATAGGCGAGGTCGCCGGCCCCGGTTTGATGGATGACGATCTTCGAACAGCTGGTGCCAAAGTCGAAGCCGACGATGAAGCCTGTCTCATCGGGTTGTGGGCGCGCGCGCAATATCTTCGCGCCCCCCGCGATGCGCGCGATCACGACGTCCGTGGCCTTGGCCTCAGGGGACACGGCCTCCTCTTGGGACAGCAAGGCCTCCAGGTCGATCTCGCGCCGCACGCGGGCCAGCGCCTCGGCGCCGTGATGGCGCGCAACGGCTCCCCTTTTCGCCGCCGCCGGCTTCCACGCGATCGGTCTGCCCGGAAAGATGGGTTCGATCTCGCGTGGCTTGGGCGGCGGACCGCCTTGACGGCTCAGCGTGGGCGCTGACGTTGTCACCATCGGCCGTGGCGTGTTCGCCACCATCGGGGAGCCTGGCCTTTCGGCCTGACCGGCTGCCGCCGCCTTTCGAGACGGAAGAGGCGTAAGAGGGGGCGGCGGCGGCGGCGCGTAGCCTGACGTCGTTCCATTTCCGCGGCGAAGCGGCGTCACGGCCGGTTGGACAAGTTTGGGCGGCGCTGGCGGGTGTTTGAGAGGCGTGCCTGGCGCCGCCTTGGACGGCGGCAATCCCCCCATCTCCCGAAGGCGTCCGGCGAGAACATCCTTGGGGTCTTGGCGGGCGCGGCGGTCCGACATCAGCGCACCTCCACCACGACTACGCCGAACGTCTCGGGTTTGTCAGCTTCAAAGTGGCCGGCGCGCTCGGCCGTCTGGATCTTGAGGTTCATCCGCGCGACATATTTCTCCAGCTTGGCGCGCTCGGCCGGGACGATGCGCGCGCGGGCGCCGCCGGCTTCCAGGTAGCCGGCGATGCGCGCCAGCACTTGGCCGCGATGACTGTCGAGTTGATGGCGCAGGACCGCCAGAAGCGTCCCGCGCTTGTCCTGGTGCACGGCCTCCTCGAAATCGACAAACCGGTCGTAAGCGCCCTTCATCTGACCCTCGATCAGATCTCGGCGGATGATCTCGGCGTACCGGCGCGCCCTATCTGGGCTCATCTCGGTGGGCCGGATGGCGGCGACGACCCGGCCCACGAGACTTTCGGCCTCCTGGTCGGATAAAGCCTCTCTGGTCTCGAGATTGAGGCCGGCGTACACAAGCTTGTCCTGGGGCGTCACGCCTTCCACCGACCACCGCTGAATGGCCAGCCCATAGTCCCCCGCGGGGACCGCATCCGCCGCCTCGCGCGCCGTGAGGCGCCCGCACACCGCCGGCCGGGCGCTGAGACCCCCGCTGCCGTGGTCACGCAACTCCGCGAGAAATCTGACCAGCGGGTGGGTTGGCGGGACAACCTCCAGCTTTGAATCCCTGACTCCGTCAGGCCGCTTGCCAAATACGACGCGAACGGGCTCGCCGCGCCGCAGCCGGGTGTCAAAACGCCGGGCCCGCAGGTCGAGGAATTTGCGGAACTCGGTGTGGGCGGCGGCGCAGAGGCGAAGGTCGTAGGCTTCGTACTCAACCGACGCCCGGTCGACGACTGCCCCGGGAAACGCCGCCGCCAACCCCGCCTTGACGTATTCGTAGAGTTCCCGCGGTTGAATCCAGCGCTGCTGCTCATGAGTGCGCTTGATCCGCTGCAAGATCATATCGCCATGCGCGATGAGACCGGCGGCCTCCTTGTCCAGTTCGTCCTCCTGGAGTTTGCGCAGCTCAGCGGCCTTAGCGCTGCGTTCCAGCTCTTCATCGACCTCGTCCGGACCCATTTTTGGGTCGAGCAGACGACCTTCGAGGGTACGCACCAGGTCCCCGAGGATCGGCTCAAAGCCGCCCAAAGTCTGCTCGATGAGGTTTAGTCGCTCGTAGAGGCGGGTGTAGATTTTAGCCTCAATGGTGTCCTCGCAGATCAGACTGAACACCTCAACGGTCGGGGCCTTCTGACCAATCCGGTCAATCCGGCCGATCCGCTGCTCAACGCGCATGGGATTCCACGGCAGATCGTAATTGATCAGGATGCGGCAGAACTGCAAATCCAGGCCCTCACCGCCGATTTCCGAGGTGAGGAGCACCTTGCGGCCCACAGTCTCCTCGAATTCCCCCATGATCTCGCCCCGCGGACGCTTGACCGAGCCATGGGCTTTCACGCAGGGGGCGCGTTCGGCCAGCAGGCGTTTCTCAAGATAGTCGAGGGTCGGCCGAAAGCTGGAGAAGACGATGATCTTCTCCTGTGGCCACTCCTTCCAAGTTTCTCTCAGCGCCGCGAGGAGAACGTCAAACTTCGTATCTTCGGCCTGCAGCCGCGCCGCGCCGTCCGGATCCGGACATTCTCTCGCCAAAGTCGCGATCAGGGGGCCCGGCGTATTGCGCCGATGGGGGCGATCTTCTTCCTCATCACTATCATCTGATTCCTGATCTAGATCGGCGAGGGCCGCATGCCATCGCGCATAGGCGGCGGGCAGGCACGATGCGAGCATCCGCTGGCTACCCGAAAGCAGGAAGAGGTCGCTTAGATTGGCATCCCAGGCGTATTGGCGGATCGCGTTGCTGGCGGCTTCATAGAACTCGCGCTCGTTTTCGCCCATGGCCCACATGCGGCACGTGGCGCGGCGACGCACTTGGATTTCGGCGACATCGCGCCGACGCGTGCGATTGACGATGCCACCCAGCATCGACATCTCCTCGAGACGCGATGCAATATCGGCGCGGCGAGCGGGCGTGTCCGTTGTCGGGTCGCCGGCCAACTGTTCCTTGAGGATGTCCAGGCGGCGATCAGTCCGTAGCAGCTGTCCCGGCGCAATCGCATCGATGGCTTCGGCGATCTCGCTGAGCGTCGAGCCGGACGCCAAGGCCCGTTCCCGCGCGGCGACGATGGGGACGTTCTCGGTCTGCAGCATGTCGAAGATCGATTGTCGGTCGAATAGGTCGGGCTCCACCAGGCGGAGGAGCGAACGAAGATCTTCACTGCGCAGATTGATCGGCGTCGCCGAGAGCATGAGCTTGTAGTCGGCTAGTTCGACGATCTGGCGGGCGGTCTTGTGCGAGGCCGTCTCCGGATTTCTCAGGTGGTGGGCCTCATCGAACACCACCATGTCGAAAAGGGGTTCGCCGCCGCTTCGCTCGGCCAGGAACCGCGCGAGGTCTGCGCGGCCGCCCTTGGCGGGCGTTTCTGTGTCGTCCCAGCCGCGAGGAGAGCGAACCCCGGAGAGGGTCGCCACGACCGCGAAGTCACCGCCCCGCGTTTCAACATCCTTGAGGATCGCGAGCAATTCTGCCGCGTTGTCGGCGGTGGCCGCCATGCCGAACTTGCTGCTGAGTTCGAAGCGCCATTTGTCCTGCAACGACTTGGGGCAGACCACAAGCAGGCGCTGGACGTCGTATCGGGCCGCCAGTTCCTTCCACACCAGCCCCGCTTCGATGGTCTTGCCCAACCCCACTTCGTCGGCGATGAGCAAGCCCTTCGACGCCGAATTCAGGATCTTGACGACCGGCTTGAACTGAAAGGCATGGAACTCTGTGTTGGACGCCTCCATGCTATAGATGAGGTCCGCCAGATGTCCGGTAAGTCGGATATGGGTCAGAATTCGACCGAGATCGTCGGGCGCCGAGAGCCGCATCGCCGCGAGGTCAGAGACGGCGTCAGGTGCGTCGGCCAGCGGCTCTAAACGCGAATCCAGAATGAGCCTTCTGGATCCGTCGAAGAGATCGACGAAGCGGTAGAGGCGACCATTCCGTTCCTGGACATCAGCTGTGGCGGTTCCGAACCGAGAAGGATCGTCCGTAACCCTGACCCTCATCCCCGACTCGATCATGATATCTCGGCCCCAGTCGAATGGAGATGAAGTCTAAACTCAAAGACTGACCTCAGTTCGTCCCCGACCATACAATCGCAGGGTAACGGATTGGACGGAAGAGGCCTAATCGTCGCGGGCTCGCGCGGACTTCTCCTCCTAGGCACCAGCGCGCGGAATACCTGCGGGCCACCTATGAGACGGGGGGGCGGCGTGCCGGGTGGCGAATTCACCCCGATGGCGATGGCAGATTCTGTCGATAGTGCCTTTTCCCCCAAAGGCACTGTCGGCGGCTGTCAGGCGGAACGCCGAGACATGGGGCGTCTTCAGGCCTCGGATGTCGCAGCCCAAGCCGGCGCCCAAGGAATGGAAAGCGGCTCGATTCTCCCGACCGATCGCCATTGCGGCTCGCCGCGGTTCCAATTGTGATATCTCACTGGGCGTCCCTGCAGGGGCGAACGACGATCAAGGACTTAGGGGGCGAGAATGCCGCGAGGACGGCCGCGCAAAAATGCTGAGGGCGGACCTACCCCGAAGCCCGTCAAGGGCAACGGCGCGAACCTCGGCTTCGAAGCCCAGATGTTCCTGGCCGCCGACAAGCTGCGTAAGAACCTGGAGCCATCAGACTACAAGCACGTCGCCCTCGGCCTGATTTTCCTCAAACACATCTCCAACGCCTTTGAGGCAAAGCATGCGGCGCTCCTGGTCGAGGATGCCGGTGCCGCTGAAGACCCTGACGAGTACCTGGCTGAGAACGTGTTCTGGGTACCGCCGGCGGCGCGCTGGTCTCAGCTCCAGGCCAACGCGAAGCTGCCTACGATCGGCAAGCTCATTGACGACGCTATGCAAGCGATCGAGGAGGCCAACCCGGGCCTGAAGGGCGTGCTCCCCAAGGACTACAACCGCCCGGCGCTCGACAAGGTGATGCTCGGCGAGCTGATCGATCTCGTCTCCGGCATAGCCATGGGCGAGCCGGGCGACAAGGCCAGGGACATGCTGGGCCGCGTTTACGAGTATTTCCTCGGCGGGTTCGCTGGTTCCGAGGGCAAGCGTGGCGGCGAGTTCTATACGCCTAGGTCCGTGGTGCGCGTGCTGGTCGAGATGCTCGAACCATACAAGGGCCGCGTCTACGACCCCTGCTGCGGCTCTGGCGGCATGTTCGTCCAGTCGGAGAAGTTCGTCGAGAGCCATGGCGGCCGGATCGGCGACATCGCCATCTACGGTCAGGAGAGCAACAACACGACCTGGCGTCTGGCCAAGATGAACCTCGCCGTGCGCGGCATCGACGCCGACATCCGCTGGAACAACGAGGGCAGTTTTCACAAGGACGAATTGAAGGACCTCCGCTTCGACTATATCCTGGCCAACCCGCCGTTCAATGTGTCGGACTGGGGCGGGGAACGGTTGCGCGAGGATGGGCGGTGGACCTACGGTCCACCGCCGGCCGGCAACGCTAACTATGCCTGGCTCCAGCACATCCTTTGGCACCTCGCGCCCAACGGCACGGCGGGCGTGGTGCTCGCCAACGGTTCTATGTCTTCCAGCCAAAGCGGTGAGGACGTGATCCGCCGGGCAATGGTCGAGGCGAATGTCGTCGATTGCATGGTGGCTCTGCCCAGCCAACTCTTCTACTCAACCCAAATTCCCGCGTGCCTGTGGTTTCTTGCCCGCAACAAGAACCCAGGCGGTGGGTTCCGTGACCGCCGAGGCGAGGTGTTGTTCATCGACGCTCGCAAGCTCGGAACGCCGGTCGACCGAACCCGCAAGGAGCTGACGGACGAGGACGTGGCCAAAATCACAGACGCCTACCATTTATGGCGAGGCTTACCAGGTCTCAGCGTCTACTCGGACGTGGCCGGCTTCTGTAGGGCCGCCCCTTTGAAGGAAATTAGGGAGCATGGCCATGTTCTGACGCCTGGGCGCTACGTCGGCGCTACAGAGCCAGAGGATGACGGAGTTCCCTTTCCGCAGCGATTTGCCGCCCTTCGGCAAAAGCTAGAGGGACAGTTTGCGGAGGCGGACAGCCTAACAGCCCAAATCAAGTCTGGTCTAGCGCTGGTCGCCATTGATGGGTGACTGGCCGCTAGTGGCTATCGGAGATGTAGCCAACATATTTGACGGACCACACGCAACACCAAACACGGTCGACCGTGGACCAGTCTTTCTCGGTATCGGATCGCTTGAGGCGGGACGAATTGATCTGGGTGCCGCGCGCCACGTAACGCCTGAAGATTTTAGAAGATGGACCCGCCGTGTAAAGCCAACCACTGATGATGTGGTTTTTTCTTACGAAACTCGACTTGGCCAAGCCGCTATTATCCCGAAGGGGCTTGAGTGTTGCCTAGGTCGGCGGATGGGGTTGGTTCGAGTTGATCGTTCCAGGCTAGACCCACACTTTTTCTTGTATCTCTATATTTCACCACCTTTTCAGAGATTTCTTGAGAGCAGGACGATCTACGGGGCTACCGTCGACCGCATTGCACTGAAGGAGTTTCCAACATTCCCGATACCTCTGCCGTCTTTGAGGGAACAGAAAGCGATTGCGTCCGTCCTGCGTAGCTTAGATAACAAGATCGACCTGAACCGGCGAATGAACCAGACGCTGGAGGCGATGGCACGGGCGATTTTCAAAGACTGGTTCGTTGATTTCGGTCCCACACGTGCGAAAATAGAAGGTTCTCCGCCCTATCTTGCTCCCGAAATCTGGTCGTTGTTTCCTGATCGGCTTGATGATCATGGAAAGCCGGAGGGCTGGATAATTGGCCCACTACTCGATCAGTGCCGTATTATCTCGGGGGGGACACCACGAACTAACAACCCGGAATACTGGAATGGGAGCATTCTCTGGGCGAGCGCCAAGGATGTCAGCCAGTGTGGACAGCCGTTCCTATTGGAAACTGAGCGCACCATTAGCGAGCGGGGGCTGGCAGAGAGCGCCACACGTTTGATACCCAAATTTGCGACAGTTGTTGTCGCAAGAGGTGCGACCACCGGCCGGTTCCTGCTGTTCGGGCGGGACATGGCGATGAACCAGACCTGCTACGCTCTGGAGACAAATCGTGCGCGGCCGTTTTGGCTCTACCTGGCCTTTGGAAATCTCGTGGAGACATTTGTTCACGGAGCTCACGGTTCGGTCTTTGATACTATTACGACAAGCACGATCCAGGGCGGAACCACTGTGATCGGGTCAGACGATTTACTGAGTAAATTTGAGGCAGCGGTAAATCCGCTTTTTTTGCGTGCGCTCTTGAACATTGAGGAGGGGCGAACACTCGCGCAAACCCGCGACCTTCTCCTCCCCAAACTCATCTCTGGGGAAATCCGCGTGAAGGACGCCGAGAAATCGATAGAGGCTGTCGTGTGAGCGTCGGCATCGCGGAGAGCCACGTCGAGGAAGCGACCATCGCCTGGTTGGCGGAGCTTGGCTACGCAACCGCCAACGGCCTTGAGATCGGGCCCGACAGCGCTACGCCCGAACGGGGGAGCTACGGCGATGTGATCCTGGCAGGTCGGCTGAAGGCCGCCATCGCGCGGCTCAACCCTTTCCTTCCAGCGGAAGCGCGGGCGGAAGTCTCCGCCAAGCTACTCAAGGTCGAGACGCCCTCGCTCACTGAGGAGAACCGCCGCCTGCATCGATACCTTGTCGAGGGCGTGCCGGTGGAAGTGAAGCGGGACGACGGCTCGATCGGCGGCGAACAGGCCCGCCTCGTCGATTTCGACGATCCGGAGAACAACGATTGGCTGGCGGTGAACCAGTTCACGGTAATCGAGCAGGGAGCGAACCGACGCCCCGATATCGTGATCTTCGTCAACGGCCTGCCACTGGCGGTGATCGAACTCAAGAACCCCGGCGATGAGAACGCCACTATGGACGGCGCCTACAACCAGCTCCAGACGTACAAGGCGCAGATACCCTCGCTGTTCCGCACCAACGCCGTGCTAGTCATTTCGGACGGCATGGCAGGTCGCATCGGCTCGCTCACCGCGGACCGCGAGCGGTTCATGCCGTGGCGAACAGTCACCGGCGATGACCTGGCCCCAAAGGGCACGCCAGAGCTTGAAACGGTGATCAAGGGCGTATTCCAGCCGGATCGCTTCCTCGCCCTCTTGAAGGATTTCATCGTCTTCGGCGACCTCGGCACGGGCGTCGTCAAAATCCTCGCCGGCTATCACCAGTTCCACGCGGTCCGGTACGCCGTGGACCGGACGATCGCGGCCACCCGTCAGGGTGGTGACCAAAAAGTCGGCGTGATCTGGCATACCCAGGGCTCTGGCAAGAGCCTGCTGATGGCCTTCTATGCCGGAAAGATCGTCAAGCATCCGGACATGGCGAACCCCACCCTGGTCCTGCTTACCGACCGCAACGACCTCGACGATCAGCTGTTCAACACGTTCAGCCAATGCAAGGACCTCCTGCGCCAGACCCCGCAGCAGGCGGCCGACCGCGACGACCTGCGGCGATTGCTGGATCGACCCTCGGGCGGGGTGATTTTCACCACCCTGCAGAAATTCACGCCCGAAGAGGGCGAGACTACCTATCCAGTGCTCACCGAACGGCGAAACGTGATCGTGATCGCTGATGAAGCCCACCGCAGCCAATATGGGCTTAAGGCCAAGGTCTCCAGGGCAGGGGAGATCTCTTATGGCCTGGCCAAGTACATGCGCGACGCCCTGCCCAACGCCTCCTTCATCGGCTTCACGGGCACGCCGATCGAGCATGACGATGTGAACACGCCGGCCGTGTTCGGCGACTACATCGACATCTACGACATCAGCCGCGCCGTGGAGGATGGCGCCACCGTCCCCATCTATTACGAAAGCCGCCTGGCGCGGATCGAACTGGACGAAGACGAGAAGCCACATATCGACGCCGAGATCGCCGACCTCACCGAGGACGAAGCCGCGACCGAGCAGGAGCGCCTGAAGCGCAAGTGGTCGAGCGTCGAGGCCTTGGTCGGCGCGGAGAAACGGCTGGGGCTCATCGCGGAAGACCTGGTGACCCACTTCGAGGCCCGCCAGGAGGCCATGGACGGCAAGGCCATGATCGTCTGCATGAGCCGCCGCATCTGCGTGGCTCTGTACGAGGCGATCGCCAAGCTCCGGCCGGGGTGGGATAGCGACGATGACCAGGCCGGCGCGATCAAGGTGGTGATGACCGGCGCAGCCTCCGATCCGCTCGCTTGGCAGAAGCACATTGGCAAGCGGCCGAAGGCGCGGCGGGAACTCCTCGCCAAACGCGCCAAGAAGGCCAGCGACCCGCTCAAACTCGTCATCGTGCGCGACATGTGGCTGACCGGCTTTGACGCCCCCTCGATGCACACGATGTACGTGGACAAACCAATGAGGGGTCACGGTCTGATGCAGGCGATCGCCCGGGTGAACCGCGTGTTCCGCGACAAGCCTGCCGGCCTGGTGGTCGACTACATTGGAGTAGCCCAAAACCTGAAGAACGCCCTCGGCGACTATTCTCCGGGCGACCGCGACGAGACCGGCATCGATGGGGCGCAGGCCGTACGCGTTATGCTGGAGAGGTATGAGGTTGTCCGGGCGATGTTCCGCCCAGACATGCGCGGCGGTTTCGACTACCGAGCGGTACTCGCCCCAGAAACGTCCTCGCAGGCGCGGCTTGGCATCATGGCCGGGGCGATGAACTGGGTACTCGACCTCCAACAAGCCGACGCCGCCAAGGAAGAAACCGACGAGGGCAAGAAGCGCGCCCACCGCAGGTACGCGGACGCGGTAGTAGGGCTCACCAAAGCCTTCGCTCTAGCGGCGGCGAGCGACGAGGCGCGCCCGATCCGCGATGAGGTGGGCTTCTATCAGGCGATCCGCGCAGCCCTCGCCAAGAGTTCCGCGATGTCCGGTAAGAGAAGCCCCGCAGAGCGGGACCTGGCTATCCAACAGATCATCAGCCGCGCGGTGGTATCGACCGAGATCATCGACATCATGCGGGCGGCCGGCTTTGCGAGCCCGGACATCTCCGTCCTCTCAGACGAATTCCTGGCCGAGGTCAGGACGACGGAAAAGAAGAACCTCGCCATCGAGGCGCTGAGGAAGCTCATCAACGGCGAAGTGCACTCGCGGAGCCGGAGCAACGTCACCCAGTCTCGGGCATTCACCGAGCGTCTCGAGGCGGCCATGGCCCGCTACCATGCCAACGCGATCACCACGGCCGAAGTGCTCGAACAACTGATCGCTCTGGCCAAGGACATCCGGGCGGAACGTCAACGCGGCGAGGACACGGGCCTCAGCGATGAAGAGATCGCTTTCTACGACGCCCTTGCGGAGAACCAGAGCGCCCGCGAACTGATGGGCGACCCGCACCTGCGCGTGATCGCCCACGAGCTGGTGGAAAGCGTGAGGAACAGCCTCACGGTGGATTGGATGCACCGTGAGAACGCTCGCGCCCGTATCCGGGTCTTGATCAAGCGCATCCTCCGCAAGTACGGCTACCCGCCCGATCTCCAGGACGCCGCAGTTCAAAACGTGCTGCAACAGGCCGAGGCGCTGTCGGCGGAATGGGCGGCTTGACGGGACGACCAGCCGGCCAGAAACTAGGTCACGGTACAGCGCCAAGTCATCCGGCGAGCCGGGGTGACACCTCCGAGCGCGGTCCGCATGGCGCTGTGGGCTGTGGCCAGTCGGGTCTGCACCGAAAAAACGTCTCCAGCGCCGCCGGTAGCCGGACAGACGATGGCTATCAAATCGCCCCCGTCTCGGCGAGCCGTCGTGTATCGGTTGGCGTCCAGGATGAAGTCCTGGCGGGTGAATGTACGGCGATCAGGCGAGAAGGACATGACCGACAGCCGTCGGTCGTGGTCGCTGAGCATCACGCGGGCGAGGCCGCCCCCTTTCGTTCGCGCATAGGCGGTGCGACCGTTGATGCAGGATCGAGGTTCGTCGACGACCGGCGAGAGGCCGCTCACGCCCGGCAATGGGTTGGAGGATAAGTCTGGCGCAAAGGCGCAGGCATAGCGCGTGACGCCCCCCGAAGCGGCAGCAGTCCCGCCATTGCTTGTCGCGGCGCCATTTGGCCCCTGACCGGTGGAGGCGTCTGCGTCACGTTCGGCGGTCTTGTCAGCGGCGTAAGGATCTGCACTCGGCGCGGCCGCTACAGCCGCTGCCGCGTTGGCTGCCGCCGCTGCCACGTTGGCCTCGGCTGCCGCCGCGTTGGCTGCCGCGGAGGCGGCCTCTGCCTGCGCATCTGGCGAAGCGGTTGCGGCGGTATTCTGAGGGGCGGCCTCTCCGGTTATCGTAGTGTCGACAGATTTTGGTTTCGTTTCGTCTGAGCTCTTGCTGCAGCCCGACAACGCCAGAGCCGACAGAAGGGCCGACGTCAAAATGATTGCCGCGACCGACCCCGCCGGAGACAACGGTCGACGATTTGTCATGAACTTATGAGCAAGCATCGCGCCCCAACCTCACCAGTTGCAACTGTCCGATTGCCGGAGGCGTGGCCAGCACTGCTGGCCCTACGTCCGCTGGGACGCGGCTGCAGCACCGGGCAAAGTGTCCACCGCGACCGTCCGCACGAGGCGCAGATTGCGCTCGATTTTGACGACCAGGAAACAGAAAACGATGAGCAGGAAGATGGCCAATGCGCCACCGGCGACCAGGAGCGATTGAAGTCCCTCCACGCGATCAACTGCCTTCTTGTTTTCGATCTCGTCAGCCTGGGCCTTGAACTTTGCAGCATGCCAATCGAGCAGGGCGCCGACGTTGTCCCAACTCAGCGGACGGCCTGTCGACTCGCTCAGCTGGTTGGCAAGCGCATTGAGGCTGTCGCCGTAGCGTTCTTGGTAGGCGGTCGGAATGCTGTCCCGCTTCTCAACAAGAACGGCTGTCAGCTTGTCCGTCGCAAGCTCTACGCCAACCCGGTTCTTGGCATAGCCCTGGAGAAGAACGGCTGCGTTGTATATGTTTTGAGGCGCCGCTACCGGCGTTGGCTCCTCCTGCCCCTGTTCGTCACCGCCGACCGGGCGACCTTGTGCGTTTCGCTCAGCGACGAAATCTCCCAGTGTTGCGCCAGACGCTTCGATGACGGGTTGTTTGGGACCCAGCGCCGCGGACAACATTGGAACTGATCGTGCGACGCCCAGCCCAACGACGATCAGAGCGAGCGTGGCTGCGACGAGGATGAGCACGCGCAGAACATTGAGATAGAAGTTCTCAAGCCTCGACAGGAATCCCACGGCGACCTCCCCCTCAGGATGCGCGCTTCGGCGTTTCGGGACACTGCTTGTCCATTTCTCGAAACACGCCCGTGCACAGCCATAGCAGCCTGAGCTTCCCGCGTCGCACTCAAGTTAGAATTTGCGGCGTTAGGTCACATGGCCGGCCAACCGGATAGTTCCCGACGCGAATGGCGAGGTGGGGTTCCGTTGATCCGCTTCAGTGCCTTTTTCCTCAAAGGCACTGAGAGACGCGCGGGGTCGGGATGATTGGCGCCCGGTCGCTCATCCGTGGCCGACACAATGCGGACACTGCCGACGTCCCTTTCGCGCCGATTGTGTTGAAAAACTCGGAAAACTGTTCATCTGCGTGAAAACTTAGCAACGGCGTTGCGCGAAGTCGCTGAGCGTCAGTATGTTGTTCCACCCAATCGGCGACCATATGTAAGAACGACCCTCGGTCGGAGGCGACCAGGAGTTTTTCAACACAATCCGCCACGAGCGGACTCCCGCGCACGTCCGGAAACAGGACGTTCAACATATTCCCCGTGGCGCGAAGCGTTTAAACCGGCGACCTCGTCGGGTAGAGGCTAACCGCCTTCTTCACGAAGACCAATTCACCAAGGAACGCCATGCTCCTCCCCGCTTATCGAACCCTCGGCCGATCCGGCCTGATCGTCAGCCCCGCGGCGCTTGGCGCCATGACCTTCGGGGGCGACGGGTGGCGGTCGCCGGACGACGTCAGCCGAGCGGTATTCGACGCCTACGTCGAAGCCGGTGGGAACTTCGTCGACACGGCGGAGGTCTACACCGGCGGTCGCAGCGAGGAACTGATTGGCGACTGGGTTACCGAACGGGGATTGCGCGACAAGCTGGTGCTTGCAACGAAGTTCGGCTGGAATGGTGATCCTGGCAATCCGAACTTCGGCGGCTCGGGAGCGAAGAACGCGATACGCGCCGTCGAAGGCTCCCTGCGCCGCCTGAAGACCGACTATATCGACCTGTACTGGATGCACATCTGGGACACGGTGACGCCTGCGGAGGAAGCGCTTCATACCTTCGTTGGCCTGATCCGCGCCGGCAAGATCCGCTACTATGGGCTGTCGAACGCTCCCGCCTGGTATGCGGCCAAGATGGCGACGCTGGCCGCCGAACGTGGCGTGCCGGGACCGATCGCCCTGCAGCTCGAGTACTCGCTCGTAGCGCGCCAGCTGGAGCGGGAACAGGTTCCCGCCGCTCGCGAGTTCGGCATGGGCTTGACGCCGTGGAGCCCTCTTGCGGGTGGGTTCCTGACCGGGAAATATTCGCGCCAGGGCGACAGCGCGGTCGGCGAGGGCCGCCTGACGGGAGCCAACCCCTTCTCCGGTCCTTTCAGTAAGTTTACCGATCGCAACTGGGCGGTGCTGGACGCCATGAAAACCGTCTCAGGCCAGTTGGATAGGCCGCTTGCCGAGGTGGCGATCGCCTGGGTCGTCGCGCGGCCGGGCGTCGCGTCGGTGATCCTGGGCGCAAGTCGCCCCGAACAATTGAAGGACACGCTGAAAGCTTTCGACCTCACTCTGTCGGCGGAACACACAGCCGCGCTGGACGCCGCGTCCGCAGTGGAGCCGGACTTTGGCGTCCAGGCCAAATCGGCGATCTTTGGTGGGGTGGAAGTTCAAGCAAGCCGCTGGACCTAAAATGAGCCTCGACCGCTCCTCGGCAGCTGGGCGCCAAGAGTAGACATTCACGTCCTGCCCGATTGGGGACGTTCGGCGCCGGATACCGGGCAAGGATCCACCCCTGTCGGACGCTGGAAGCGTCCGCTTCTCGGCTGCGTTGCGGCGTCCAGGCGAATTTCGCGTGAGACTTTCAGCGATTGGGGCGTTCACAGGGCTCCACGATCGTGCCGATCCCGATTTGCCCAGAGGAACTGAACCGGCGTCCTCTGCGAATCGTAGAACGCTCGCGGCATCGACGCCTGGCCATCTGCCGAGCATGCCCCCGCCGGAGAGGAAAGAGGACACCAACATGACAGCGAGAACGATCTTGATCGCGGGCGCCGCGGCGGCCTTGCTGGGGTGCGGCGCGGCCACCGCCGGGGAAGTCAACGCGCCCGCGCCTGCCAAAAGCGTTGATGTCGCCCGCTTCTACAGCGGCGTCTGGATCGAGATCGGCCGCCGGCCGATGAAGCTTACCGACGGCTGCGTCGCCGGGGCCACTGAATACAGACAGGTCTCCGCGACCAAAATCGCCGCGCGCGACACCTGCCATGCGGGCACGCCGGCCGGCAAGGAAAAGGCCATCGGGGGTCCAGGGACGATCCTTGATCCTGGAACCAACGCCAAGCTGCACGTCAGCTACCGCCTCTTCGGCCTGGTCCCCGTGGACCGCGACTATTGGGTCCTTGACCACGGCGACGATTACAGCTGGTTCATCTCCTCCGACCCTTCCTTCGAGAATCTGTGGATCTACACGCGCGATCCACACGTGGACCCCGCCACGCTCAAGGGCTTGGTCGGAAGGGCCAAGGCTCTGGGCTACGACACAGCCAAACTGGAGTTCCCAGCCCAGCCTTGATCGAACACGCCTCGACGCCCCGCCGTCTGGGGTCACGATTGCGGGTCGCCATCGAGGCAGCCAACGGCACTGAGAATCCTCTATGACGAGAAACATTGTCAGCGTGAACGACAAGATGCAGCGAGGGTACAGTTACGAGCTGACCGAGCCATCCGGACTGAACTTCGCCGAGGCGTTCAAGCCCGAACTCACGCCCAAGCTGATGCTTGAGTTGGGTGTCTTCGGGGGAAAATACATGACCGATTGCAGGGAAGAATTTCCGAAAACCTGGTTCGCGAAAGCCAAGCTCTCGCCGCGGGCGCGCAACCCGGCACTAAATTTCTTCGGGGTCGACGCCAGCCAGCCCCTCTCAGTCTGGCGGGAGAAGGGCTGGATCCATCCCTCCGACCCGCGCGGCTGGTTTCAATGGTATTGCCGCTATTACATGGGTCGCCGGATGGCTGATGAAGACAATCGCCAGTTCGGTCGCTGGAAAGCTATGCGCCGCCATGTCCAGCAGATCCGACGCAATTGCGATCCGGGCGATCTGTTCTGCCGCCCCCGGCAGCGACAAGCGCTGCTTCATTGGGCCTATGACAGCCGGCTGATCTGAGAACCGGCCGATCCTTCCTCCCGAGGGCTCATCTGCCGCCGTCCCGCGCGATCCTGGATCTTTTACATGCGGAAGCGGGACGGCCGGCCGTCCTGTCAGCCGCTCCGGGTTCACCTCCCCGGCCGCGGCACATCTTGTGTTTGAGGTGCGCGGGGCGGCTGCCCACAAGCGGACGTTCCGAACTTCGCCTGTGAGTCAGAAGCTCCCGCTTCGACGCAATCCACCCAACGTCTAGAGTGGCCGTCGGCGACGTTCCGTACAGCTTTCCCTGGCGAGCAGCGCCGGCGACCTTCAGGGCCTTTTGCCGCATCTACACTATGAGGTGAGCCACGCGATTTCCGAGCGAACTCCGGGCAGGAGTTTTTCCCCCGAGCACCCATTTGGCCCTTGGGCGAGACGTGACCTCGCGGCTGACCGCGACGCCTTGCGGGGCCATCATGTCAGCAGATAAGTTTCCGGCTCTTCAAGCTCCCGGCGCCCTGGCCAGGAAATTCTTACGCCGGAACGCTCGTGGAGAGCTTGCATGAACGGTAAGGTGTGCTCTCTGTTTTGGTCCCTGGGGCGGCGGCGGTAGGTAATGGAAAGCTTGATACTGCCGGTGCTGCTGGGGCTGGGACTAGCGGCTGCCAGCGGGTTGAAAACCTTTCTCCCGCTCCTGATGTTAGCGGTGGCGGCTCGTTTTCACTTATTTGGCGTGTCACTCAACGAGCACGTCGGCTGGCTGGGTTCTCCGGCAGCATTGGCATCGTTGGGCGTGGCGGCGGCGGCGGAGTTTATCGCCGACAAGGTCCCGCTCGTGGACCATGCGCTCGGCCTTTTCGGTACAGTCGCCCGTCCCGCCGCCGGCGCGTTGGCGACCTACGCCGTGCTGGGAAAAGCCGATCCGTCCGTCGCCGCGATTGCCGCGCTGATCATAGGAGCGCCGACGGCGTTGGCATTCCACACCGCCCAGAGTGGTACGCGCCTTGCCTCGACAGCCACCACCGCAGGGCTGGGCAACCCGGTAGTGTCGTTGGCGGAGGACGGGCTGGCTGTCCTGACCGTGCTGGTCGCCTTCACGGCCCCGCTGCTGATCCCTCTGGTACTGGGAGCGTTGCTGTTCCTGGTTTGGCGCATGGTCAAGGCCATGCGCCGCTCAAAAGCGATAAAACCGGCCTCTTAGGGGGTTAGCGGCGTTGCGCGCCGGCTTGGCTCGTGATCGACCAGTAGAACTTGCTCGCTTAAGGCTGCACGCATGCGACAAGCCGCCACTCTGCTGAGAATTCAGACACCAAGTCGGGGGCTGCTCGATATCACCCGCGAGGTCGAAGGCTGGGTCACTGGTCAGAACGTGACGATCGGGCTCCTGACGATCTTTTGTCGACACACCTCGGCTTCTCTCCTGATTCAGGAAAATGCCGCGCCGGAAGTGCGCGCCGACCTGGAGGCCTATTTCGAGGCGATTGCGCCGGAGGACCCTACCCGATACCGCCACGATGACGAGGGCGCTGACGATATGCCGGCGCACCTTCGCACCGCCCTAACGTCCGTGCACTTGTCTGTCCCCGTGATGCAAGGGCGACCCGCCTTGGGCACGTGGCAGGCGATCTACCTCTTCGAGCATCGCCAGCGGGCCCATATGCGCGAGATCGCACTTCACCTCCTGGGCGAGTGAGCCAGGCTGAATGTCTGACCGAGGCATTGGCGACCGTCGTCGCGGGCGGTGCGACAGGGGTGGCGCCCGGACCCTTGGTCGACGTTGAGCGCAGACCGCACAAGGATGATCTTTCAGCGACGCCGGCTGAGGTCTGCAGACGCAGGTTGCAGTCTTCAGTGCCATTTTCCCATTCATGCTATGAACTCACCGAAGGGATGAGGCTGGAATATCGGGTTCCGATGATGGCATGATTCAACCCGGCGTTGGCGGGGTGGCAGGGGCGATCGGTAGCCCCGGCGCGGCACCCTGTTCCCGCTCGTCTAGGGTGCAGACCAGCCTAGGGATGCGCGGAGGGAACGGAGGAATGTCGGCTGCGCCTGCTATCATAGACGACCTAAGCCGCGAGCCACCCATCGCAGCGATCGGTAGCAGCTGGCAGCTCTTCACCGACCAGGTCATGGGCGGTGTCTCCAAAGGGATTATGGTCCGCGACGCAATCGCCGGCCGGGCCGCCATCCGCATGCGTGGCGACGTCAGCCTTGAGAACAATGGCGGCTTTGTTCAGATCGCCCTCGATCTGTCGCCTGATGGCGGGGTCGTCGATGCCGTCGCCTGGAGCGGGATCGAACTCGACGTATTCGGCAATGGTGAGGAGTATGGCATTCATCTGCGGACGGACGCCCTTACCAGGCCGTGGCAATCCTATCGCCAAATCTTCACGGCCTCCGCCGAGTGGCTGACGGTTCGGCTGCCGTTCGACAACTTTGTTCCCTATCGCACTGATATTCTGCTCGATACTCATCGGTTGCGGCGCATCGGCGTGGTCGCCATAGGCCGAGCCTTCTCGTGCGACCTTGCTCTCGGTGGGCTGCGGTTCATGACAATGCCACGGTCAGTGAAGGAGCCCTCTTCATGAAGGTCATTCTCGATCCTACCGGACCGGGACAGGAAAGCGTCTGGTCATATCCGCGGCCGGCGGTGGCTGAGCCAAGCCAACGCCGCCTCAAGATCGTGCATCGCGATGTCATCATCGCCATCACGCAAAGAGGCATACGGACGTTAGAAAAAAGTCATCCGCCAACCTATTACTTTCCACCGGCTGATATCGCGCCGTTGGTCCTTAAGGGGTCGCGCCGCCGTTCTTTCTGCGAGTGGAAAGGCGAAGCGATCTACTTCGATGTCCTCGTTCACGGCGAAACGCTGCGCGATGTGGCCTGGAGCTATCCAAATCCGAACCCAGCCTTCAGGTCCTTGCGCGATCATGTCGCTTTTTACGCGTGGCCTTTTGACGGCTGCTTCGTCGATGACGAGCGCGTGACGCCACAACCCGGAAATTTTTATGGAGGGTGGATCTCCTATGATGTCGCCGGCCCTTTCAAGGGAGCACCGGGCACCAGGGTCTGGTGACGAGCGGGAAGTCGGCGAGGTGGCGGTGGCGCGATATCGTCGACGCCCGGTTATGCTTGCGGCGACGCCACCGAATTCAGACGCCACACGGCGAAATTCAGCGCGGCGGCGAATGTAACCCACGCAAGGTAGGGCACGAGCAGCAATGCGGCGACGACGTGGATCGGGTAGAAAAGCACGATGGTCGCGATGATGGACATCCACACCAGAACGATATCGACGAAGCCGAGATCGGGGCGGTGCAGGCCGAAGAAGAGCGGCGTCCACGCGGCGTTGAGAATGAGCTGCAATGCGTATACCGCCAAGGGCAAGCCGGCGCTGGCGAAGCCGGCTTTCCGCCAGACCAGCCACCCGGCAACCGCAATCATCACATAGAGGATGGTCCACACCGGAACGAAAAGCCGGTTCGGTGGCCGCCAGGACGGCTTCTTCAGTCGCTCGTACCATTCGCCGGGACGAAACAACGCGCCCGTCAGCGCCGCGACGAAACAGGCGGCGATGAAGCAAGCGAGTCCGATGATCGAAGCAATTTCCATCTAAGCCGGCCAGGGACACCTCACGGCAATCGCGCTACCATTCAGGATCGTTCCCGCTGCCCATGGACCTGCATCGCTGATCGACATGATTGGTGGCGGATAGATTTGGCTCGCCGGGCCTTCTAGCGGCCGGCGGAGCCGGTGCGGGCCCAATCCCCTTGATCCCACTGCTCGATGGCCCCCAGGCAGGGCTCCACCTTCTCGTCCGCGTCCATCCTGGATCGCCAGGTCGCCGACTTCACGCGCTCGCGACGACCCCGTCCAGATCGCTGGTAGATCAGCACCCGGAATTCCCTCCACGGCGTGCTGCCTGGTGCAACGGCTGCTCACCATGGGAGTTCGTCACCCTTGTAGTCGAAGAACCCGTCATGCCGGTCGCCTCGCGCGCGCTCAACCACATCGGCGATGCCCCGCGCGCTCGTCCCCACGTCGATGTCGGCGTTGGGCCCGCCCATGTCGGTGCGCACCCAGCCGGGATGCAGAGCCAGAACGGCGAGGCCCTTGTCCTTGTGGCGGGCGGCAAAGCTGCGAACCATGGAGTTCAAGGCGGCCTTGCTGGCGCGGTAAAGTTCTATACCTCCGTTGGTGTTGCCCGCGACGCTGCCGAGTTGCGAGGTCATGAACCCCACGACACCAGTGTCGGGCCGCAACTGCTTGGCCAGTAGCTCGGCCAGGCGAACGGGTCCCAAGGCGTTGGTAACCAAGAGGTCGGCGAATTCGTCGCGTGAGACCGTGCGCGGGTTCTTTCCGGCCGGGCCACCCACACCGGCGTTGACCAGGACGAGATCGAAGGTCTCAGCGCCCAGACGGCTGCGCAGAGCCTCACCGGACGTGACATCGGCTGTATCGACGGTCTCGATGCGAAGCTTGCCGTCTGAAGCCTCGGCCAATTTTGCGAGTTCCGGCGCGCCGGCCGCGCTGCGGACGGTGGCGGTCACGTCCCAGCCACGCGAGGCGAACTCCCGCACCAGGCCAAGGCCAATACCCCGCGAGGTGCCGACAATGAGTGCGTTTGGCATGAGGATTCCCTTCACGGGGCGCTCGAGAAGAGCGCGATTGAATTCTCAAAGATCGATACTTGAGCAGCCGAGGGTCACGCAAATCCGCTCCGCGACGATCGCCCTATGGCAGCGACCCGCCTGGGCTTCATAGCAGAGCAAAGCGGCCGGCATCTCGGCGGCGATCTCGGTCGCCTGGGCCAGTTGCGCCTGAGCCTCGGGTTCCTCCAGGTGAGCCTCGAACATCGCCCGCATCTCGTCAATTCGTCCCGCCCGTGCCGCTTGGCGCCCCAGCTTGGGCGTGCCCAGCGCGCGCAGGTGGCGGTATCCGATCCCCGCCTCGCCTAGGCTGGCCGCGAGCATAGTCTTCGAGAAGCCGGGTCTGCGTGACGCGGCAATCGCGCGAACATCGATCACAACCTTCACCTTGGCGTCTGTGAGCCGCCGGATGACATCGCCCAGGGAGGCGCCCTCGTAGCCGATGGTGGCCAAGCGGGTCACAATCCGCGTCCGAGCCGGGCCACGTGACGGACTTGTTCAATCACGATCTGTACCGCGCATCAGTTGTTCCCTCGCGCACCATCCATATCATGAACAATCTGCCGCCCTATCCACCGGATAGGACCGTGTGCGTCCGAAAATCCTTGCGCCTCGGAAGCTTCCCCTTGTCTGTTTGGTCCCTCGGTCAACCCTCGGGGGGTTCCTCCCCCGGCGTCCTGGGTGGTTAGGCGATACATTACCTGGGCCTCGTCGGCATCGGCGCTGTGTAAAAATGGGGGGTCATCGCTTAAGAGCCGCTTGAATCCCAAATCCTTCCTCCTAGATACCATCCAGACGGATGGCGGGAGGATGGTAGGAGATGGGCACGGTGCAGGACCTTCGACCGAAGGCGGCGGACAGCGAGAAAATCACCATCAACCTGGGGTATGTGGATCTGGGCCATGTGGAACTCCTGGTGCGGGAGAGTTTTTATTCCAACCGCACCGACTTCATTCGCACGGCGATTCGGAATCAACTCGATCGCCATGACGACGCGGTCAAGCAATCGGTCGCCAGAAATCAGCTCGATCTTGGGCTGCGCCAGTACGGCCGGCTTGACCTGGAGGCGGTGCTCGCGCGCGGAGAGGTGCTAAACATTCAAGTTCTTGGGTTGGCCGTCATCGCGCAGGACGTTTCCGTCGATCTAGCGCGCAAGACCATCGCCTCGATTCACGTCCTTGGCGCCCTGCAGGCCAGCCCGGCGGTGAAGGCGGCGCTTAGCGACCGCATTCGCTGACCCTCCGTTCCCCGGCGCTCTTGGGGACGCCTGACCCCCCATCGACCTCGATGAGGTCGAACGGCGGCGCTCCATTCTTACTGAAATCCATCGAACGAATAGGATCACTCAATGAACGCGCCACTGAAGATTGACATGATGGAGGCCACGCGCCTCACCCGAGAAGGCCGGCTCAAGGAGGCGATGGCCCTGCTGCACGGCGTGCTGAACGGTGCTCCGTCGTACGCCGCACCGAGCGATCTAGCGGGTGGCGTGCAGCGCCCGCCGGCCGAGGGCTCGGCTCGCGTGATCGACATGGCCCCTCCGTCAATTGAAACGGGAACCTCTTGGACGCACTCCAGCGCCGGTCGCGGGTGCGGGTCCCCGTCGCCGACCCCAGGAACGATGGTCGAATTCCTGAACCGTCGGGGCCGATCGCACATGGCCGATGAACTATTGGATTTGGCGCGGCCCGCAAATCGGCGCAGGCCCGTTCCAGTGGCGCATGGCGCGCGGTTCGAAGAGCGCAGCTACTCCAACGACACAGGACGTCGAACGTACAAGCTCTACGTCCCAAGCGGCTACAACGGGCAAGCCTTGCCTCTCGTGGTGATGCTGCACGGCTGCACTCAATCGCCCGACGACTTCGCCGCCGGCACGGGGATGAATGATCTAGCCGAAGAGCAGGTTTTCCTCGTCGCCTATCCTGCCCAGTCCCAATCGGCCAATGTTTCGAAGTGCTGGAACTGGTTCAGCGTCGGCGATCAGCAACGCGACCTGGGCGAGCCCTCGTTAATCGCGGGGCTCACCCGCCAGATCCTCCGCGAGTTCCCCGTAGAGCCAGGGCGCGTATATGTCGCCGGCCTCTCCGCCGGAGGCGCTGCGGCGGCCGTATTGGGCGCGGAATACCCCGACCTCTATGCGGCGGTGGGAGTTCATTCCGGATTGGCGTGCGGGGCGGCCACCGACCTTTCCTCCGCCTTGACCGCGATGCGACAGGGCGGGCCTTCAGCTGGAGCCGGGCCAAATCGGCGTGGCGGGTCCAGGGCCGCAGTTCCCACCATCGTGTTCCACGGCGATCGGGACGCGATCGTAAATCCGATAAACGGCGATCAGGTGATTGCGCAGGCACGGGGCGCGTTGAACCTGAGCTCCACCATTGATCGGGGTCTGGCCCCTGGAGGGAACAGCTACACGCGCACCGTGCACTCGGACGAAAGCGATCGACCTGTATTGGAGCAATGGGTCCTTCACGGAGCCGGCCACGCGTGGTCCGGCGGTAGCGCCGCCGGATCGTACACCGACCCGCGCGGGCCTGACGCAAGCCGGGAGATGATCCGCTTCTTCCTGCAACAACCCGGCTCGGCAAGAACGCTCTGATGAGCGACGGAGAGCGGGGCAAAATCCGACGGGACCAGGGTCGGGGGCACCCGGGCGGGTAAACTCCAAGACGGAGCGCTCTGTTTCGCAAGGCGACTCCAAACGCGAGGGCAAATCGGCGCGGCCGTCTGGCCCAAGCGAGATGGGGCCGCTCTTGACGCCTGAAATGCTTGGGGCGGCAACCGGCCGGCGGTTGTCTGGAATCGCCAACGCATCTCTCAGCTCATACCCTCCGGCGCCCCGACAGCAATTCGATGTCCAGACCAGGGGCCACCCTGATCGTCACCGGCGTACACTCACCTTTTTGGCGGCGGCAGCATCCTGCGCTCCTGGGAGGACCCAGAAGTTGGGGGACGAGTCGGCGCGGACCTGGCCGCCCAGTTCACCGGTTCGGCCTGTCGGTCAATGGCGTCCAAGATGGCGGCGAACCGCGCATCCATTTGAGGTCGGCGTTCGTTCGGCCGCAAGGCGTTCATGGCGGCCCAGCAGGCATGCTTGATCCTTTGGACCGCGCGGCCTATGCGCGGTTGATCGAAACTCGCCAGCCCCTGCCAGGTCAAGGCGCCAGTCCGAAAGACGTTCAAGATCAAACCGTCCTTAAATCGGAATTGCCGGGCATGTTGCAATTCGCGAACCACAAATTGATAGCCTTCCCGGACCAGCCATTGCCCGGTGAGTTCGGCGATCGGGTTGGTAGTAGGTGCTTCGGCCATTTTTGATAGGCCTCCATTGGGTCCCGCCGCTGGCCGGACACCCGTGGTGAATTCGGTTTTTTTGAGAATCCGAAAGGGAAGGGGCGACCCTGCGGCCGCCCCATCCCCATGGCTTTACCGGGCGACCTTCCACTCTGGGGCCCCGACCTTCTTCATCGGTTTCCTGGCGGTGGAGGCACCTTCCGCCGGGTGTAGAAGGTCTTCGCGAAGACGTAGCGCCGGACCGGCTTGCCACCCACCTTGACCGGGCGGGTCAGGCCGCCGGCGCAGCGGGCTTTCCAACTTTCCGATGTCGTCCATAGCACAAAGCAACCTTAGCTCGGAAACTGGAAACCTCTTCTCAAGATTTGCAATGACAAAGCGGGCGATAATCGCTAACGCAGTTCCTCTAACACCTATCTCGAAGTGTGTTGCGGAAATGGCAAATAGTGATAGCCCATTTTTTTCCGCGTCAATTTCCATTACAAAACTAAGTGGACCTGCGATGTCTGCTATTTCTTGTGATGTAAGTTCCTTATCCTTCTCTAACTGAATATGAACATTCATTGTCTCTTCAGAATGTTTGACACGTGAGCCCATTTTGTTTTTCCCTTTACGTTTGAACTGCCTATAGCTGCCTGTCACTCGATTGAACGTCCGCAACGTCCTTGAGTCGAACGTGCTGGCGACCACCGCGATGCGATCCTCCTTTAATTTTTCCTCCTTCGAAGACCGACTTCGATACCATGATGCGCGTGAAGCCCCTTGAAAAAAGGCCGGTAACGGGCCTTATTGCAGATTGTGTACCGCGTTGCAAGGAGACTCTGATGGTGAGAAAACCGGGGAAAGCGGGCGACGTCCCGGCCCTTCCTGACGGAATGGCGGAATGGCCAGATTTTCGCCGTATGATGCTCTTTCGTGCGCAGCTGCGGACGGACGTCGATGGCGCCGCCCGGGCGCTTCGCGGTTGGAAGATGAAGCTCCTGTCACCCCCCGGCGGCCGCGCGGCGCTTTACCGAGGGTTGGGTTTGGCGCTTGAGGCCTCGGACGTTCTCGAACAGGTCGACGACGAGGTAGCGGTGGCACTGTACGAAACACTCTCGGCGCCTCGGAAATATCGGCCAAAAAAGACTCTCAGCACGTTGGTGCGCGCAATCATGCCGTCCGGGGACGATCGTAGAAAACGCGGTGCCTACGTCCGGGCGCTGGCCCACCTCCGCGGACTGGGGGTGCGTGGGTGGGAGGTCGAAGCGGAAGCCAAGAAGCCCGACAGCGGGGTAGAGAACTGGTCACGCGCCTCCTCCGATATCCGCGGCGATGAAGGGGAGAAATCGAACCTCAGTATATTCGAACCGGTGCCCGGAGCCGACACGACCGACAGTCTAGCCACCGAGACGCCAGCACCTGCCTCGCTTCGGCTAATCTGGACCGATGCCACCGCCAACATCCGAATGGTCCACACTCTCAGTCTCACCTTGGACGATGATGGCGAACCAATCAGGCGAAGCGTCACCGAAGCGATGCGAACCCTGCGCGGTATTGAATTGGCGGCGAGGCGGAAGGCGAGGATTGTCGCCGCGCGGGCGTGCAAGAAGGGCGCGGCCGATGACTAGCTGCGCGGGCGGTCAGACCACCACCGCCCGGACCGAGGTTCCGAGCAATCTGATAACCGATCGCCAGCTTTCTGAGAGAGGGGGCTTGAGCGCAAAAACGTTGGCAAACTGGCGATGGGCGGGCAATGGCCGGCCGTTCATCAAGCTCGGCTCCAGGTTCGTTATCGCCTCCGGGTCGTGGTTGAATAGGAAGAGACCCAAACGTTCTTGAGCACGTCGGCGAAGGCGACATCGTTGACGACGGCGGGGGTCCGGGTGTCCGCGACCTTTGCCGCGACGGAGGTGCGCGCCGACCTGGAGGCCTATTTCGAGGCGACTGCTCCGGAGGACCCTAGCCGATACCGCCACGATGACGAAGGGGCTGACGATATGCCGGCGCACCTTCGCACCGCCCTTACGGGCGTGCACTTGTCTGTCCCCGTGATGCAAGGGCGGCCCGCCTTGGGCACGTGGCAGGCGATCTACCTTTTCGAGCATCGCCAGCGAACCCATTTGCGCGAGATCGCACTCCACCTCCTGGGCGAGTAAGCGCGCCTGAGCGTCTGATCGAGGCATCGGCGACCGTCGCCGCCGGCGGTGCGAGCGAGGGTTGGGCGCGCCCTTGCTCAGTCTAACGCAGGCCGGACCGAGGATGATCTTTCAACGACGCCCGGTGCGGTCTTGCAGACGCGGTTGCCGGCCCAGTGGGATTAGCCGGATCTACAATAACGAGCATCTTGCGACACATTCCGCAGAAAGATGCGCCGCAAAACAAAGTGCGGAGGTCAGCTTGGCTATCCACTAAATAGTCATTGCCACTTATGGCAGGCCTAAACGTGGAGATAACGAAATGTTTGCTCACAGTTTTCCAGGGCTCTTGAGCAAGGCGCTTAAGTAGCAGGGCATCTGGTACAAAATGTTCCGGGATGAAGGGGTCTATCGCGATTTAATAATCGTTTTCCGCGAGGGCGGTTCGATCAAACTTCCGAACTATCAACCGAGGTCGAGCGACCGCCTCGAATGGGAATGGCATGGCGAGGCCGGCAAGGCTATCCGGGCAGTGTCGAGCTTTCTAAAGGACGTAGGCGATCGGAAGCTGCCTAAGGCCACCAAGAAGGTCCAGCGCCGGAAGGCCGGCAGGTGGGTGGGTGTCCCGATCCGCGACGACAGCGTGTTGCCGATCGAATTGGCGATAGATCGGGTTCTCCACCGGGCCAAGACACAGCCCACGAAATCGCGCGCTCTGAACCCCGACGGCTCGCTGCGGTGCATTGTCTACGCCTTCGCCAAGGGCGCCGTCATAGAACTCTATGAGTGCCGCAAATGGCGCCTGCGCGGGGACCTCCACAAGGTCTATATCGCCGCCCTGGAGGCCGCCGCCACCCACGATCGCTACCTGGTAGCCGACCGTGCGAGCCGACCCATGGGCTGAAAGCCGGCCCAAGCTCTCGCCAGTGTAGGTCGAGTTCCGGCCCCGGCGTGTCTCCACGATCCGACTAATTGATCGCTGCAGGCTCGCCGGGCCACCTCTCAAATCATCCGGAGATCCCAATGTCGATACAAACACACCTGCGCGCCTGGCTTGAAGCGCGGCAACCCAACGCCTCCTGACCTTCAACTTTGGCTACGCCGTCAACCAATTCGACCGCGAGCGCCAGATCAAGCACTTCTTCAACGCCGTCCAGCGGAAGGCCTATGGCCGAAACTGGGCGAAACGGCCGGGCGAGGATCGCATCGAAGCCGTTGGCGTCTGGGAGCACCAGGAGGTCCGCCTCTTCCACTTGGCGACCGTCTTCTGGTTGATCCCGTGCCGCCTGGAAAGGCCCTCAGGCTCTCTTGACTATGCTGTATCGCTCGACGGACTGCCTCTGTCGTGGTGGCGCTCCCGTGCAGAACTTGTCCCATAGTGCATCCCTCCATGCTGGCGATAATATTGCACCATCAAAGTCCGGGATCAAACATCTAACAGGCCGCTGAAAAAGGATTTGGAAGAGCATCTCTCGTCGACTTCGTCGATGCTGGACCCGAACACTTTTCCTCAGCTCGACGAGAGCGTTCGAAAAACCCGTTCAATTTGGCACAAGGGTAGTGACGGCGGACTTTTTCAGCAGCCTGCTAAAGCCTGTGGCGCGGTTTGTGATTTTATTCGGCGGCCTGTGCGGTTTCGCGGGTGACGAGGGTTCGCCAGTCGACGTCCTTGGCATGAACGCCCTCGAGGGATGCTATCTTGGCCTGCATGCGAGTGGCATCGGTGCCGATCGCGGGGCCGCCCTCGGCCACCTTGCATGCGGCGTCGGTCATCAGGCGGCGGAACTCGACGATGGCGAGGTCCGAGGCTCCCAACACGTCGGTATGACGCTGAACGCGGCTGCCCATTGAGACCCACATGATGATGTCCTCATTCGGGATGCCCGGAACGCCGGTGAAATGACCCTCCTTCATCAGTTCGCGGTCCTGCAGGAAGTCA
>JBBQLP010000033.1:0-28877 GCA_038327995.1 Caulobacterales bacterium
TCACGGCACGGTCCAACTCCTCCACCAGCCGCTCCGGCGTCATGCCCGCTCGCCATTGCTCGCGCGGTTTGAATTGAATCGCGGTCTCAAACATTTCCAGAGGTGCGGGGTCGGTGGCGGTTTCGGCGCGACCTGCCTTGCCGAAAACACTGGCGACTTCCGGCACGGTTTTGATCAAGCGGTCGGTCTGCTGGAGAAGTTCGCTCGCCTTTTGCGTCGAGATACCGGGCAGCGCGGACGGCATATAGAGAAGGTCGCCCTCATTGAGTTGGGGCATGAACTCTCCGCCAAGATGCGTGAGCGGCCAGGCCGTGGTGGCGAACACGAGCGCTGCGACAACCAGTGTCGTTCGCGGGCGGGCCATAACCCAGTCCAGCGCCGGTCGGTAAGCCACTGTCAGCCAGCGGTTTAGCGGATTGGAGCCTTCGGCTGGGATGCGGCCCCGGATCAACCATCCCATGAGAACTGGAACCAGCGTCACCGAAAGGATGGCGGCGCCCGCCATCGCATAGGACTTGGTAAAGGCAAGCGGCGCGAACAGCCGCCCCTCCTGCCCCTGAAGGCTGAACACTGGAATGAAAGACAGGGTTATGATGATGAGGCTGAGGAACAGGGCGGGTCCGACCTCAGTTGCGGCGTCGGTTATCACCCGCCACCTCACCTCCCCCTCTAGCCGTTCGCCGGGGTGATCGTGTTCCCATCGCTCGATTCGTTTGTGGGCGTTTTCGATCATCACCACCGCAGCATCGACCATTGCGCCGATCGCGATGGCGATACCCCCGAGCGACATGATGTTGGCATTTACGCCCTGCGCTCGCATGACGAGAACGGCGGCGAGAACACCAAGTGGGAGCGTGAGTATCGCCACAAGCGCGGATCGGATGTGCCCAAGGAACAGAAAGCAGACGAGGGCGACGACGATGAACTCTTCGATCAACTTTTCGCGAAGGTTGCCGATGGAGCGGTCGATCAGTTGCGAGCGGTCATAGGTCGGGACCACCTCGACCCCCGCTGGCAGGCTCTTTTTCAACTCAGTCAGCTTTGCTTTGACCGCTGAGATTGTCTCTTGGGCGTTCTTTCCCGAACGGAGGATGACGACCCCGCCCGCGACCTCGCCCTGACCGTTCAACTCGGCGATACCGCGCCGCATTTCAGGGCCGATCTGGATTGTCGCCACATCGCCGAGCCGCACCGGCACGCCCCCCGCTGCGGTCTTGACAGGGATGGCGCGGAAGTCGTCCAGAGACTTCAGATATCCCCCGGCGCGGACGATATATTCCGCCTCCGCCATTTCCAGCACTGAGCCGCCCGCTTCCTGATTGGCGCGCTTGATCGCTTCGACGGTTTGTTGGTGTGTCACTCCAAAGGCGGCAAGTTTCAGGGGATCGAGCACCACCTGATATTCCTTGACCATTCCGCCAATGGACGCGACCTCCGCCACCCCGGGCAAAGTCTTCAATTCGTAACGCAGGAACCAGTCTTGAAGGCTGCGAAGCTGCGCCAGGTCGTGGCGCCCTGTCCGGTCCACCAGCGCATATTCGTAAACCCACCCAACCCCGGTCGCATCGGGGCCAAGGGAGGGTTTGGCGGTTTCGGGCAGGCGGCTTTGAACCTGATTGAGGTATTCCAGCACCCGCGACCGCGCCCAATAGAGGTCGGTTCCATCCTCGAAGAGCACATAGACGAAGCTATCGCCGAAGAACGAATAGCCTCTAACCGTCTTGGCTCCCGGCACTGAAAGCATGGTGGTGGTGAGGGGGTAGGTGACTTGGTTTTCAACGATCTGAGGCGCCTGCCCCGGATACGAAGTGCGGATGATGACCTGAACATCGGAGAGGTCGGGTAGCGCATCCACGGGCGTGGATCGGACCGCGATCAGACCCGCAGCGAACAACGCCAGCGCACCGATGACGACGAAGAATCGGTTCTTGACCGACCACCGAATAAGGGCGGCGATCATTGCGCGTGCCTCGCTTGCATAACGGGTTCAGCGCTGAGAGGGCGAACCTGAATACCCGTGAGGCTCGCCTCGGAATCGATCAAGAATTGACCGGAGGCGACCACCTTCTGCCCTTCGCTCAAACCGGCGAGGACTTCGGTGCGTCCGACGTTCTCCCCTCCGACCTGAATCTCGATGGGTTGATAGCGCCCGCCTTCCCCAGCGAGCATCACTAGCGTCCGCTTACCCGTTCGGATGACGGCCTCGGATGGCACGAACAGGGCGGATCGGGCGTCGCTATTGAGGTGGACGGTAGCGAACAGGCCGGGGCGAAGTCGTCCACCCGGATTCGGAAGTTCGACCCGAACTTGCAACGACCGGCTATCGGCCTGCGCCGTGGGTAGGATCGCGGAGACGCGACCGCTAAAGCTCTCCCCTGGAAAGGCTGAAAGCTCCGCCCGCGCCAGTTGCCCGACGCGGACCTGTCCGCTGAGGGTTTCTGGCACTGAAGCGTTCAGCCAAACCGATCCGAGGCCGGACACTTGCGCGAGCGCCTGCCCCATTGCGACGGTCATACCCTGGCGCACGTCCAGCGTTTGAATTGCCCCACCGACCGGAGTGGAGATTGTCACTACCCCCCTTGGACTTCCGGTTCGCGCGACTTCGGCGATAAGTCCGGCCGACATCCCGAGAAGATGCAGACGCTGCCGCGCCGCCGCCGCCAATGAGGCATCGCCCGTGTGACGAACGGCCAGGTATTCCGTCTGCGCGCTAGCCCAACTCGGAATCAAAAGATCAGCGATGGGCGCGCCAGCCCGCACAAGATCGCCGGGGGCGTGGGCGTAAGTCCGTTGGACGAAGCCAGCAGCGCGGGACTGCACGATGGCGAGGTTGCGCTGGTTGAAGTCGATCACCCCCGGTGCATCGAGACTTTGTGCGAAAGACCCCCGCTCTACAGTCGCCAGCCTGACGCCGAGGTTCTGCATTGCGGCGGCGTCGATCTTCACCCCAGCCAGAGCACCCGCCGCACCCGCATCGTCGGGGTAACGGGGCATAAGCTGCATATCCATGAACGGCGACTTGCCCGGCTTGTCGAAGTGTTGGGCCGGAACCATGGGGTCGTAATAATAGAGCGGCTTGGCGGCGACTGCCGTGACGGGCGCTTGCCTATTAGCCCTCGGCGCCGGGACATGACCAAGGGCATAGCCGAGCCCGCCCGCCGCCAAAGCAACTATTGCGACAGACAAGATTGAGCGGGAGCGAGGGGCCGGTGAAATGGTCATTGGTCGTCGTTCCCATAGGTCAGGGCGATATGGGCGCCGTCGCGGACGGCTGCGGCCTCCCGATCAAGGGCGTCCAGTCTGGTTTCGGCGAGGGCGATCAGCGCGGTCAGCACATCGGAAAGGTTGGCCGTGCCTGCGGCGTAGCTATTGCGTTCAAGCGTGACTCTGCGCTGCGCCAACGGAATGAGCGTGGATCGAGCGCGCTCTAGTTGGTTGTGATGCATGGCGTGGTCTGCAAGATCGGTGTCCAGAGTGGCCGTCAGCGCTCGTCGTGCTGCCTCGCGCTCACTCACGACACGGTTGGCGGTCTTTTGTCGCGCCGCGATGATGGGGTCTTGTCGGCTTTTGCCGAAAACGGGGAGGCTGATCGTCACTCCGGCCATGATCATGTCGCCAAAGCGGGGATCGCGGCGTTGATACCCGACTTCCCAGCCCCAATCGGGGTGTTTGTCGGCCTTGGCTATCGCCACGTCGGCGTCGGCCTGCGCGCTCGCGGCGTCGAAAGTGGCAAGGGAGGGAATGTGGTCCAGTCCAGCCCGCAATAGCGCCGGATCAAAGTCAAAGGTTGGTGGATCGCCCGACACATCAATGTCCGCGTCATAGGTCCATCGAACCAGTTCCGCGCGAGCCTTGCCAACGGCTGCGGTAAGTTCAGCGCGCCGATCTTCAAGCCCGGCTTGCAGTCGCTCCGC
This sequence comes from Caulobacterales bacterium, assembly GCA_038327995.1. GTDB lineage: Bacteria > Pseudomonadota > Alphaproteobacteria > Caulobacterales > Caulobacteraceae > CAIOYC01. The sequence goes on from JBBQLP010000033.1 coordinate 3,915, forward strand.
TTCAAGAGTCTGTGCGGGACGCTGATTGCCGGACACAAGCTGAGACGGGGCCGTCTGGCGCATCTCCGCGATCACGTGCGCAACGTCATCCAAAGCAGCCAGCCGACGTTCAGCATATAAAAGATCGATCCACGCCAACGCCGCGCTAACGTGAAGGCTGCGCCGCTCGACGGCGGCGTCTGCCACTGCGGTTCCGATCAAAGTTTCGGCTCGCGCCTTTGCGGCCTTGCGCTTGGCGCCGCTTGGCACGTCTTGCGAAATGCCCACATGGACATCAGAAAAATCGTCTCTGTTAGGTCGTCCTGCGAACGGACCGGAGATTGGAAATCCTTCGATGCCGAACCCGAGCTTTGGATCGGGGAGCTGCCCCGCCGCAATGGCTGCGGCGCGCGCGGCCTCAATATCAGCGGCCTTGGCCCGCAGGCTTGGAGCCGCCCGCTCGCTAAAAGCGACCGCTTCACGAAAGGTCAGTGGCGCGGCTTGTGCTGCGCTGGAAAGCAACCCCACGGATATGGGGATCAGCCAGAAAGAGCGCATTGAAGGCTCCATTTGATAGACGATGGGGAAATGGGTGAAGCCGGGATCGCATCGCCGATGGGCTACACGCTAGGCAGCCAACCAGTCATTTTGCGGAGGGTGTGAAATCCCGGCGTAACCGCAAACCTACTGGCTTACGGGATCAGACCGTAGGTTTGGGGGGCCGCTCAAGTTGCGACAGGGAGCGTAACCGCATCGTCGCCGTGTTCAACACTCGCACTCGGGCGATGCTTGTCAGACGAACAGACGCCAAACGATGGGTTGGCGGTGCAATAACCGTTAGGTAGGAGGCCGCGCACGCTTGGGCGCAGCCGGTATCCGTTTTCTTTTGCTGATCGCCGTGATCGCAGCAGGGATCAGCACATGACGTATCAAGCTTGGTTTGATCCATTCCCGGCATGGGTTGCATCGACTGTTTTGCCGAAACCTCCACGGTTTGATTGCAAGGCGCTTCGGCGCGCGCGGCGGCGACCGGCGATACCAGAAGCCCAATTACGGCCAAAAGAGAACAAACGAAACTCTTCACACACGCCGTATAGCGCCGTTTTCACTATGCCACCATCCCGACGCCGATGACGGCAACGCTCAACGCAGATGCGGACGGTTCGCGGCGCCTAGGGCCTGCAAGAAAAAGCTCCACGATCCGTTCCGCTGGATTGATTCCTCACCGGAGGTGACCCGCTTCGTGGTGGTGATGTCCGTCCGTTACCAGCTCTCGCTGGGGAACGTCGACGACTCATGGCTGAACGCGGGATCGACATCTGCCACGAGACGGTTTGGATGCCCTCGTCCAAGAAGGCGGTGTTTGACGCCGCCTCCAAGCGGTCAAGCTTCGTGGAAAGGGACAGGATGTCGATTTCCCTCAGTTGCCACGCATGGAGCCGGACCGGGACACCACTAACATCCGCAACACCGCCAGCTCGCATTGGAAGCCCTACCTTGGGCCGAAAAGCCGTTGTCTTGTCCCATTCCTCATTCAGCCAGCCTGATCAGATCGGAGGGACGCTCCAGCCTGTATTGTTCCCCGTGAATGAGGACCGCCCGTTGGCCTTCTTCGCTGGGGTCTTTAGCCCGTGGACCTGTGTGCACAAGATCAGCGAGGGGGAGGTGGCGTGCGACGTGTCGATTTCCTCAACACGGAGGCAAAACTGGGGATGGATCAACCGCCGTTGGCGCCGCAATAGACCGGCTTCGGTCGCCGCTTTCTCAATTTGATTCTCGACTGCGAAAACGCTGCCTGACGCCTAGCTTGGTCACAGGATTGAGTTGCTCTCCTCATCGCCGCGATCAAGGGTGAGGTGCTGTAGTGACAAAGTTCCTTATTTCCGCCCCCGCCCAATCCGCGACCCCCACCGCGGCGGAACTGCTCCCATCCGAACGGCGAAGGGCACGTCGTTGGAGTAAAATACCTGTCCATTCTGTAGCGCCCGAACTACGATCCGCTGTGAAATAAGAGGAGCGGCATAGCCCCCGCTGGCATCGGCGGAGAAAATCTTCTGATTATGGTGGAGGAGGTAGGCGATGATCTCTCGCTCGCGCTCCTGCATGTGAGGAATGTAGGCTTCTGTGTTCTTCCCGGCGTTGCGATTGCTCCACACGTGAACCAACCAGACATGTAGAGGAATGAACCGATAGATCGCCTTGCCGACGCTTCCGACGCACAAAAGGGCGCACAGGACCGCAGCAAATAGAGCGACCAACCCGACCCACCAAGGTGCGCCCGGCACCAGGCCATTTCAAAGCGCCACCAGCACTACTGTGGCAGCGGCTGAGATCGAAAAGGTTTGCCACCAACTCGCCTTGAGAATGGCTAGCCATTTGGGATCTGGAACAGCCACGGCTTTCTCCCCCATGAAAGGCCTCCACAAGCCACTACACTTAGGTGGCCGTCTCAACTCCATAACGCAACAGTTGGGTAACTCCCGACCTCAGAACCGATCGAGATCCTTAGCTAGAGAGATCGTGCCTTTGAAGTTGGCGGCGACACGCGCCACGGTCTTCTTGTCTGACCCGGGCTCCAATTCCTGGTGGGTAAGCACTAGGTGGGCGACCGCAGCGTGCTGCGCCAGGAGGCCGACATTCTCCGGCGACAGGTGTTCTGCTCTCATGTGGTGGATCGTTTCCGGGGTGGGCTCCAGTGGTGCTCCGGGGACCGCGGGCGTTTCCGGTCGCTCGGCCTTGATCAGAGCTAGGATGTAATCGGCGTCCACTACTTCGCTGACAAGGAGATCCGCATGGGCGGCAAGCCGTTCCACCGCTGCACTGGGACCGGTGTCGCCGGTATAGACGATCGCTCGGTCGGGGAGGTCGAAGCGGTAAGAGTAAGACGGATACTTGTAGTTCGGGCTGTCCTCCGGGAAGCTGTAGTGGCTGTTGCGCACCGCTGTGACCTTGGCCGCACCCACCTGGACTGTGCCGCCCTCCGGGATTTCCACTACCTGGACATAGTCCGCAGGCAACATTTTCCCGCCGCGCATCTGACCGGAGCCGAGATCGACGAACGGCTGCATCGCGGCAACAAGCCCGGCCACCAGTTTCTTAGTTCCCAGGGGGCCGTAGACCGTGATTGGGGGATTGGAGAGTTGGTAGCGCAGGCCCAAGATCGCGAAGAGGCCAGAGGTATGGTCGAAGTGTAGGTGGCTGATGAACACTGTCCGCACTGCCGCAAGGCGCACGCCGGCCTTGGACAGCTGCTCCGCCGCTCCATCGCCCGCGTCCACCAGGATGAACTGGTCTGCATAATGAAGCAGGTTGGCGGGCTGCGATTTGGTAGGTCTGGGAGTTGGTCCCGACTGTGTACCGAGCGTGATCCATTCAGAATGCGGTCTCTCCTGGGCATCCGCCACGCCAGCCCCAAAAAGGGCGAGCGCGGCCACGACTAGAAGGTGGATCGACCGTTGGGGATTGCCAGACATCATCGTCTCTTCGGTCGCTCTGACTGCCACTAGAGGAAAAAAACGTGGCCCTTTATTCGGGACCCAATACGGAGGCTAACATACCAATCAGTGCTCACATCGAAGATTATTGTGATAGTAAAATCAACGGCTTAAATAGGTTTGGAGGGTTGGAAATCGTGCAGTACCGTCAGTATATCAGCTCAGCCTCTCGGCCTTGCAATTCTAAAGGGGAACCGTGCAGTGGCGTCCCACAACGTTCAACATCGCTGTCCCACAATCAGTTGGGACTTAAGCAAAAACAAATGGTTAAGCACCGGGCGCTTGTCCCACATCCCATCGTTCCGGGCGCGCCAATTTCTTTTAGTAATTGATAAAGTTATGGAGAGAGTTTTTCTTACGTCACCTCCATAATAGGAATGTTGAAGCATAGCGGACGCGCGGGCCTGCGTCCTTATTGGCGCTAATTGCTAAGTTTAGCAATTAGCAGACGGGCTCTCCTCTCTCGGAGAGTGAGAAGCCTTGACGGTTCAGTGAAAATCCCGCGATGGCGGCATGATGCGAACGTTGCGGGGGTGGCGACCGCCCTGAGTCACCAACGGGCTGGTGCCTGCGGTCTGCGTAAGTCCGAACTCCAACTCTGGTTCTGCCAGGCTGTGCAGGTCGGCGCTGCGGTCCACCAAACGGTGCGCCAGAACATGGATGACATCTTTCGATTCCAAGGCGCGCTGGACCCGGCCATGCACCTCGATCACCCGCGCGGACATGATGGTCTTGCGATAGCGGGCGAACACCTCGGGGACGACTACGAGATTGCCGACGTCGGTTTCATCTTCAAGGGTGATGAAGCAGATCACGCCTGTGCCCGGCCTTTGGCGCATTAACACGACCCCCGCCACCGCCACCGAAGCCCCATCTTTCAGGACTGCGAGGTCGGCGCAGGGACGAACACCGCGGGCGGTGAAGGCGGGACGCAGCAGGCCCATAGGGTGGCCCTTTAGCGACAGGCGGGTGGTCTGGTAGTCCGCCGTTATGTGCTCGCCGATCCCCATGACGGGAAGCGGCGGAAGGGCTTCGACGTCCGGCAAAGCCTCGATCAAAGGAGCGGTTGCTGCGGGCGCCAAACCCCGAACACGCCAAAGTGCAGCACGGCGATCCAGACCTAAGGATCGCATCGCGTCCGCCTGCGCCAGCCTTTGCAAAGCCGCGCGGTCCAGGCCGGAGCGTCGCGTCAGGGCGTCGAAATCACCATAGTCGCCTGCGCTGCCACGCCCCTTCACAAGGGCTTGCGCTGACGCCGCCCTTAACCCGTCGATCTGGCGCAGACCCAGGCGAAGGGCGAAACCGCCTTTCTCGAAAACCTCCAGCGTACAATCCCATTCGCTGTGGTTCACGTCCACAGGGCGCACCTCCACCCCATGCTCGCGCGCATCGCGCACAAGCTGAGCCGGAGCGTAGAAGCCCATAGGCTGGGCGTTCAAAAGCGCGCAGGTGAAGGCCGCTGGATGATAGTGCTTCAACCAGGCCGAAACATAGACCAGCTTGGCGAAACTGGCGGCGTGGCTTTCGGGAAAACCGTAGGAACCAAAGCCCTCGATCTGCTTGAAGCATCGTTCGGCGAAATCACGTTTATAGCCGCGCCCCACCATGCCCTCCACCATCTTGACCCGGTAAGTCTCTATCTTCCCATCTCTGCGGAAAGCCGCCATCGCGCGGCGCAAACCGTCGGCTTCGGCGGGGGTGAACTCCGCCGCGGTGATGGCGAGCTGCATCGCCTGTTCCTGAAACAGCGGCACGCCAAGGGTGCGCCCTAGAACCTCGCGCAGTTCGTTGGGATCGTGGGGTAGAGCGGGTTCGGGAAAATCCGCAGGCTCCAACCCTTGCCGCCGCTTCAGATAAGGATGCACCATGTCGCCTTGGATCGGGCCGGGGCGAACGATAGCGACCTGGATCGCCAAGTCGTAGAAGCAAGCGGGCCTCAGGCGCGGCAACATATTCATCTGCGCCCGGCTCTCCACCTGGAAGACGCCGATGCTGTCGCCCCGGCAGAGCATCGCGTAAACCGCCGGATCGTCATCGCCCTCGATCTCGGCCATGTCTTCGATAGGATGGATGGCGTGTCGGTACAAAAGCGCGAAGGCGCGCCGGATACAGCTCAACATACCGAGCGCGAGAACATCGACCTTCATAATACCCAAGCCGTCGATGTCGTCCTTGTCCCATTCGATGAAGGTGCGGTCCGGCATTGCTCCGTTCAGGATGGGAACGGTCTCGTCCAGGCGGCGCTCCGTCAGCACAAAGCCGCCGACGTGTTGGGAGAGGTGGCGGGGAAAGCCGATCAACTGGCCCGCCAAACTGAGGGTTTCGGCGATAAGGGGATTGTCGGGGTCGAGCCCCGCCTGGCGCACATGATCAGGGTCGGGCTTGTCGCCCCAGCTTCCCCACACCATGCCGGACATGGCGGCGGTGACGTCTTCGGTCAGGCCCAACGCCTTGCCGACCTCGCGCAAGGCGGAGCGGGGGCGGTAGTGAATCACCGTGGCGCAGATGGCGGCGCGTTCGCGGCCGTAACGCTGGTAGATGTGCTGGATCACCTCTTCGCGCCGCTCGTGCTCGAAATCCACGTCGATGTCGGGGGGCTCGTCGCGGGCACTGGAGATGAAGCGGGCGAACAGGAGTTTGGACTTGGCGGGATCGACCGCCGTAATCCCAAGACAATAGCACACGGCGCTGTTAGCGGCCGAACCGCGCCCCTGACACAAGATGCCCTGATCGCGGGCATAGCGGACCACATCGTGGACCGTGAGAAAGTAGCGGGCGTAGTCCTGCTCTGCGATGAAAGCGAACTCGGCTTCCAGCGCCGTCTTCACCGGCTCCGGCACGCCGTTTGGATAACGCCAGTCCGCCCCGGTTCTGGTCAGGGTCTGCAGATGCTGTTGCGGTGTCTTGCCGGGCGGAATGGGCTCGTGCGGATATTCGTATTTGAGCTGGCCGAGATCGAAGTCGCAAAGCTGCAGGAGAAGGCTCGTTTGCGCCACCGCGTCCGGGTGTTCGTAGAACAGGCCCGCCATCTCGTTTGCAGATTTCAGATGTCGTTCGCCGTTAGCCTGCATCCGTCGCCCCGCTTCGGCCATGGTGGCGTGCTCACGAATACAGGTCATCACGTCGTGTAGCCGCCGACGCTTCGGGTGGTGATAGAGGACATCGTTCACTGCCAGAAGCGGGGCGCCGCTGTGTTGCGCCAAGGCCGCTAGCACATCCAGTCGCCGGGCGTCGGCGGGGCCATAGGTCATGGCGGCTGCAAGCCACACCGCGCCGGGATGCGCCTGCACCAATGTCTCCAGAACGGGGCGTAGAGCGGCGACGTTCAGCCGGGCAGGAGGAACCAGCACTAGGGCCAGCCCCGACCCAGCGACCAGCAAGTCGCTCAACTCCAAAAGACAGTCGCCCTTCTTGGTGCGCAGATTTCCATTGGTGAGAAGGCGCGAAAGGCGTCCATAGGCCTCCCGATCCTGCGGATAGACGAGCACGTCAGGCGTTTCGTCCGAAAATACCAGCCGCGCGCCAACCACATATTTGAAGCGCGCCAGTCGCTCGCTCAATCCTTGGTCCCGCGTCTCGATGGCAATCTTGCGGAGGCTTTTCAGGCGGGTGTAGGGGCGAACCACCCCGGCCAGGGTGTTGCGGTCCGCCACCGCCATTCCGGCGTGCCCGAGCGCAAGGGCGGTATTGACCATTTCCTCCGGGGTCGAAGCGCCGCGCAGGAAGGAGAAAGCCGTGGTGACGGCGAACTCCATATACGGATGAGGCTCGCTCATCCGAACAGGCCATGAAGGTGCCAGACAGGCTCATTGCCCGCTTGATAACCGCCCTGGCGAAACACCCAGTAGCGCCGCCCCGCATCGTCTTCCAGCCGATAGTAGTCCCGCGCCAGGGCTTCACCGCCGCCGCGTCCCCATTCCGGCTCGATCCGCTCCGGTCCTTCGGCGCGCACGACTGTGCGGCTGACCCGGCGCCAAGTGAAGCGCGCCGGCGGCCCCTCGGGAACCTCTGCTGCGGCCACCGCGATAGGTTGAGGCGGCTCGAACAGGCGAAGGGGCCGTAGGGGCGTGTCTTCGAACCGCCAAGGCGCCTCTTTGGACCAGTCGATAGGTTTTGAGAGGGGCGTGAAGGCGTAAGAGCGTTCGGGTCTGTGGGCATCGGCAGGCGCGGCGCGACGCGTTGTCGCCCCGGTGCGGGCCGCAATGCGGTCGGCGAGGTCTGCAAGATCTGACCCCGTAGGCGAACCCGCCAGAAGATCAAATGCCGAAGCCTGCATCGGTTCTACAGCCTCGGCGATGAGGCGAAGCTGATCGAAGCCGAAGTCCGCCTCCAGCCCCTCGTTTAGCCCAGCCAGGCGCTCGGTAAACAGAGCGGCGACTCTTGCCGGATCGCGCAGCGGGCGAGCAGCGGACACGGCCAACCCCTTGACCGCTCCGTCCACCCGGAAAAGCTCAACCACGAAACGGCGCCCCCCCATCCCTCGCGCTTCGAGCTGCACGGACAACTCTCTCGCCAACTCCCCCACAATGAGCAACACCGTCTCTACTTCGCAGACCGGCTCGAACATCTGCCGCTCCGACATGAAAGACGGTCGTTCCAGCCGCATTTCCAAGGGGTGTGCGCGGCGGCCCAGCGCCTGATCGAGCTGATCCAGTATGGCTGCCCCGAGCCGCCGGGCCAGAGCGGCGCGGGGCAGCGGTAGAACCTGCCCCACTCGATATAGCCCCAGACCGCGCAGCACAGCGCACGCCGTCAGGTCTAGCCCGAGAGCCGCCACAGGCAAGGGCGCCAGCGCCGCAGCCCCCGCACCCGGCGGAACGATCCCGCCCGCGCCAAACCGGGCAAGGGCGCGGGCTTGGGCTGGTGTGTCGGCCATCGCGGCGCGCACCGCCAGCCCGGCGCCCTGCATCCTCCCGGTTATGGCGTTTATGAGCCGCGCCTCCCCGCTGAACAGAGAGGCGCAGCCGGTGAGGTCTAGATCGATCCCGTCAGGGGGGTGCAAGGCCAAGGCGGGCGTATAGCGCCGACACGCTTCCCCAAGCCGTGTCAGCAGCATCATGTCGGCCGCAGGGTCGGCGTGCGCCACCGCCACCTGCGGCGTTCGCGCGCGGGCGTCGGCCAAAGTCATGCCGATCATCAGCCCGTCTTGCGCCGCCGCCTCATCGACCGCCGCCAGCCGTAAGGCATTCTTGTGCATCTCCACCACCACCAAGGGCGCTTCTGCGGACATGGAGTGCAGTCGGTCCGTCAACAGACGCTCGAACCATAGGTGCGCGAAGCGGCGCGGGGCTTTGACTACGGAAGCGGACATCCTTGCTGCTCCATTCGATCGTGAAACGGCCGACCGGGCCGAGGCGGTTACGCACCAGTTCAACCTCCAGCGTTGGCGCTCCTACAAACCGGCGCGGGGCGCGGCTGGGCGCAGCACTCACACGCCATCGGGTCATCGCCGCGCTTGTGCCGTCCAGATCCGGTGTGATTAGGAGCGCCACTGTAGCGGTTTGGCGTCCGAACAGGTTGAAGCGGCGGGTGGAGGAAAGGTCGATCACCGCTCCCCCTCTCTGAAACTCCGCCAATACCACCGCCGCCGAACCCGAACGGATCGCTTCATCGGTCATACGCAGAGCCTCTTCGCCGTTGCGGGCGGCAAGGAAGGCGATGCGGTCAGGCTCCAGCCCCAGGGCGTGCAGGCCCGGCCCGCAGAGGCCACCGTTTTCGGCCAACACCGCGCGCTCCTGCACCACCAGCGCCTGTGCGGACGGATCGGCGTTGAGTCGTCGCCCCATCGCCAGTAGGGCGAACAGCATGGCGGAAACCCCTTCGCCCCGCTCTCCAGCGATCTGGTGCGAGCCAAAGACCAGGCCCTCGGCGCCGAGCGCCGCATCCAGCGGCGGAGCCCCAAAGGTGAATGGATAGGCGCGCGCTGCCGCCAAAGACGCATCTTTTCCAAGCCTTGGAGAAGGCCGGGCCCGGTGCGCGATAGCGCGGCTTGTATGGAAATTGTGAGAGGCGGCCATGACTTCAGAGTGTAAAAAGTTCTTGTTATGTTCTTATACAAAGTCCTGTCTGAGCCAAGGAGTCAACGGCGAGATTCGGAGGCCTGGGGTAGCGTCGTCCAAGGAGGAAAATTAGCCGCGACTTGACGCGCCCACGCATGGCGGCAATCTATCGACATAATAAACGCCATATATTTGGTGCGGAGGATTGCGAATGCGCTGGGGCAGGTGGCTGGTGGGCGCAGCGATTGTGGTGGTCGGCGTCGTGGCGATTGCACCGACGGTGCGCGACTACGTTATCCTTCACTACATAAGCTGGACAGCACCCAGACCGGTCGCCAATCATCCGGTGGAATGGGCAAAGGGTCCCGCTCAGACTGCCGCGACAGCGGGAGTGCAACCGCCAAACATCGTCCTGATCCTGGCCGACGACCTGGGCTTCAACGATATCACCTTCAACGGCGGAGGCGTCGCGCGCGGCGCAGTCCCCACCCCGAATATCGACGCCATCGGCCATCAGGGCGTGAGCTTCGCCAACGGCTACGCGGGCAACGCTACCTGCGCGCCTTCCCGCGCCGCGCTGATGACCGGGCGCTATCCCACCCGATTCGGTTTCGAGTTCACGCCCGCCCCCGCCGCCTTCGCGCGGGTGATCGGCGGATTTCCGACTCAAGGTCCCCTGAAACCCCGGATCGTCGACAGCCCTGACACCCGCTCCATGCCCCCGGTGGACGCCATGGGGGTTCCGCACAGCGAGATCACCATCGCCAGGATGTTGCAGGGTGTGGGTTATCACACTCTGCACCTCGGAAAGTGGCACCTCGGCGGTGCACCAGGGATGCGACCTGAGCAGCAGGGCTTTGATGAGAGCCTGGGCTTTATCAACGGCGCATCGATGTATCTGCCGGCCGAGGACGCCGGGGTGGAGAACTCCAGACAGTCGTTCGATCCGATCGACAAGTTCCTGTGGGTGAACCTGCCCTACAGCGTCCAGTTCAACGGCTCCAAGCCCTTCCGGCCTAAGGGCTACATGACCGACTATCTGACGGACCAGGCGGTCTCGGCGATCGACGCCAACAAGAACCGGCCCTTTTTCCTCTATCTCGCCTATAACGCCCCGCACACGCCATTGCAGGCGTCAAAGGCGGATTATGACGCCCTGTCGCAGATCAAGGACCATCGCCTGAGGGTGTATGCCGCGATGATCAGGGCGCTGGACCGAGGCGTCGGGCGCGTCATGGCGGAGTTGAAGGCGCAGGGTCTGGACAACAACACCCTGGTCTTTTTCACCAGCGACAACGGCGGAGCGCACTACATCGGTCTGCCAGAGATCAACCGGCCATTTCGGGGTTGGAAGGCGACCTTCTTCGAGGGCGGAATGCACGTGCCCTTTTTCATCCGCTGGCCAGCGCAGCTTCCGGCGGGCGCGACCTATCCCGCTCCGGTTTCGCACTTCGACATCTTCGCCACAGCCGCCGCCGCATCAGGCGCCAGTTTGCCGAAGGACCGCATCATCGACGGAGTGAACCTCTTGCCGTTCCTGAGCGGCAAGGCGGCGGGTCGCCCACATGACGTCCTGTTCTGGCGCTCCGGCGGCTATCGCACCGTGCTTGCGGGCGACTGGAAACTGCAGACGCTCGCCAACCCTGAGCGCGTCTGGCTCTATGACCTTAAGGTGGACCCCACCGAGCGCCACGATCAGGCGGCGGCCAATCCGCAGAAGGTGGCGGAACTCAAGGCCATGCTGGCTGAACACGACCGACAACAGGTAAAACCTTCCTGGCCCGCCTTGATCGAGGCGCCCGTCTATATCGACCACCCACTCGGCGTGCGTCCCAGAAAGGGCGACGAATACATCTACTGGGACAATTAGGCGTGCGCCCCTACGTGCATCTTGGGGCCATGCTGGGGCTGATGGCGATAGCGCTGGCGGGTTGTTCGCCGCGCGTCGCGATCCCCGCCCGGTGCCTCGTCGCTCAACCGTTGCCGGACCGCGCTCATCCCGCGCTTGGCATGGTTCGGATTCCGGGCGGCGTTCTCGCCATGGGCGCGGGGGGCGTGCGCGAGGAGGAGACGCCCACTACGGCCCAATCCGTAGCGTCCTTCCTGATCGACCGGACCGACGTCACCAACGCAGCCTATACCCGCTTCGTAGCCGCCACGGGCTACCGGACGCTCGCCGAGCAGCCGTTGGACCCCAAACTCTACCCGGGTGCGGCGGCGAGCGCCCTGCGGCCGTCCTCGCTCGTCTTCGTTGGTTTGAAAAAGGGCGCCGAGCGGAGCGATCCTTCCGCTTGGTGGGCCATTGTGCCCGGCGCCGACTGGCGGCATCCAACCGGGCCCGGCAGCTCGATTATCGGCAGGGACCGGTGGCCCGTGGTGCACATAAGCTACCCTGACGCCTTGGCCTACGCGCGCTGGCTGGGGCGCGATCTGCCCACTGAAGCGGAGTGGGAATTCGCCGCCAGAGGTGGACTGTCCGGCAAACGATACGTCTGGGGAGACCAGCCGCAGCCCGCTGGCGATCCAAGAGCCAATACCTGGCAGGGCGTGTTCCCAGTGGTGGATACGGGGGAGGACGGTTTCAAGGCCGAAATCGCTCCGGTCGGCTGCTTCCCGGCGAACGGCTATGGACTTTTCGACATGGCGGGCAACGTCTGGCAGTGGACCAGAGACCTTTATCGACCGGCGAATGCGCGAGCAGCGGGCGACGATGGGGGAATGCCTAAGAACGCCGCCTATGACGCCTCGGACGCTACCGCTCCAGTGCACGTTCTGAAAGGCGGCTCGTTCCTGTGTTCGGACGATTTCTGCTTTCGCTATCGTCCGGCAGCGCGGGTCGCCGGGCCTCCCGACAGCGGCGCGGAGCATATCGGGTTTCGCACCGTCTTGAGGTAAAGCTGCACGCCTGTGGGGTAGACACGACAAGCGCGACCGGCGTAACCGGTCAGGGTCACTAAACCGGTCATTTATGTCCACATCCCCGACACACACCGCAGGGGCCGCATCGCCGCCCACCGACGGGCGGCGCGCCAGATCGCAGCAGAGCCGCAAACGCATTGTTGGGGCGATGCTGGAACTGGTCAGCGAAGGAGTGCTGTCACCCAGCGCGGAAAGCGTCGCAGCCAGGGCCGGGGTCGGGCTTCGCTCAGTATTCCGCCACTTCAACGACATGGACAGTCTCTACCTGGAAATGTCCGGGGCTATCGAAGCCCAGGTCGCGCAGGCGGTGAGCACGCCCTTCGCACCGGGAAGCTGGAGCGATCAGCTCAAGGAAATGGTCGAGCGGAGAGTCGCGACCTTCGAGCGGCTGAGCCCCTTTCTTCGCGCCGCAAGCGTTAGTCGCCACCGCTCCACAGCGCTTGATCATGACTACAGGCGGTTGACCGCCATTTCCCGTGAAAACCTGCGGAGGGTGCTGGCGACGGCGCAGCGGGAAGATGTTCTGGAAGCGCTCGACCTCGTTCTTAGCTTCGAAGTCTGGACCCGGCTTCGCAACGACCAGCACCTGACCCTCGCGGACACCAAAACGGTGATCCACAAGCTTGTCACTGCCGTTCTGGGCGCATAACGCGGGGCGGCCGAGCTCCATCGCCAAGGAAACGCGCTACCTACTTATTGCGGCGACGTGCTGCGGGCGCTGTTCAGAAGATCTGCGACAGGATCGGCTGGCGTGGGGGATGGCGCGGGCTCGGGCTGGGGCGGGCCGTTCGGTCCTGGCGGAATGGCGGTAGGTCCGAAGCGGGGCAGGGCGCTCGCCATGAAGCTGTGCCAGATGGCGGTGGGAGCGCCCCCGCCCGCAACGCCGCGCATGGGTGTATTGTCGTCCTTGCCGACCCAGACAACCGTGGTCAGCCCTCCGGTGAAACCGCAGAACCAGGCGTCCTGATAGTCAGAGGTTGTCCCCGTCTTGCCCGCGAGGTCGTAGCCAGGGATGGCGGCGCGGGTTCCGGTGCCCTCGGTGATGACGGCGCGCAGCATCCGGTGCATCTCACTGAGCGAAGGATTGGTGACGACCTGAAGCGGCGGCTCACTTCGGTGCTGGTAGACCACCCGGCCCTTTTCGGTCCTGATCTTCTCGATCCCGAACGCCAGGGCGCGCTGCCCCCCGTTAGCGAAGGGGGTGTAGGCCTGCGCCATCTCCAGCGGCGTCACCAGCGTGGTGCCGAGCGCCATGGCCGGGTCGGTGTTGATCTGCGAGGCGACTCCCAGCCGATGTGCGGCGGAGGCCACCTTGTCGCGCCCCACCTCGTCCGCTAGCCGCGCCGCCACGGTGTTCACCGATTCCGCCAGCGCGTGTTGCAGGGTGATCTGGCCAAGGTATGCACCGTTGTAGTTGCGGGGGCTCCAGCCTTTGATGGTCAACGGCTCATCCACCACCATCACGTCCGGCGTGCGTCCCGCCTCCATGGCGGTCAGATAGACGAAGGGTTTCCAAGCGGACCCCGCCTGTCGGTGCGCTTCCACCGCGCGATCATACTGGCTGGTCGCGTAGTTCACCCCGCCAATGAAAGTGCGTACCCGCCCCTGCCCGTCCAACGCCACCAGCGCCGCTTGCGCCACGCCGAGCCGCTTTTCCTTGGCGACAACGGACGACACTGCGCGTTCCGCCAAGCCCTCGGAAGGCAGGTCGAGGGTGGTCTCCACAACCATGTCTTCTTTGGGCGCCCCGATGAGCTGGCGGGTCTGGCCGTTGACCCAGTCGACGAAATACTGGGCGGAGAGGGTGGGAGAGTTCTTCACCACCCGCGCCGGATGGGCCACGGCGGCGGCGTGCTGCGCCTTGGTGATGGCATTGGCGGTCAGCATGGCGTCCAGCACCAGATGCGCACGGTCTTCGGCGTTTTCGGGCTCCGACACGGGGCTGTAGTTGGTTGGTGACTTCAAAAGCCCCGCCAGCGTCGCAGCCTCGACGATGGTCAGCCTGGCGGCAGGCTTGTCATAAAAGCGCCGCGACGCCGCCTCCAGCCCATAGGCGCCGGAACCGAAATAGACCCGGCTGAGATAGAGGCCGAGGATCTGCTTCTTGGAGTATCGCCGCTCCAACTCCACCGCCAGCATGATCTCCTGGCCCTTGCGCTCCAAAGTCTGGTCGGGGGTCAGGAAAAGGTTGCGGGCGAGCTGCTGGGTGATGGTTGAGGCGCCCTCCACGATCCGCCCGTGCGCCAGATCGGTCGCAAAGGCCCGCGCCATGCCGATGGCGTCGAACCCGGCGTGTTCATAGAAACGCCGGTCCTCGATAGAGACGAAGGCGGCTGGCACATAGGCTGGCAGGGCGTCGACATTCACCGGCGCCGCATACTGGCCTCCGCGTTGACCCAGCACCGCGCCCGAGCGGTCTAGATAGGTGATGGTCGGCTGGCGACGCACCTCGTCGAGCCGGGAAATATCTGGCAGGCCCGAAACGCCGAGCGCCATAAAGGCGGCAGTGATCACACGCAAGACTCCACAGGCGCCCCCGCCCGGCTCGCGGCCTCACCCTACCCGCTCAATGCCCCCGCCGTCCCTGCGACGAAAGATAATTCGGCGTAATGTGTGGAGCTACCGCCGCTCGCCCGGACGGTAGTCTTCCCGCACGTGACCCTTCAGTTCATCCTCGGTGAAGAGCACGGGCTTGGTCTTCATCTCGGCGAAGAGGGGCGTCTGGTCGGCATAGTGGGGGGACCGGGCGTCCAGAGTCGCAGAGCCGAACTGGTGGATGCTTTCGGAGGAGAGCTTGCCCGCCTTGTCCCATGTCACGAACATGATGAAGGTGTCGCCTGCCTGAGCGGTCAGGCGTCCGTCCTTGCCGAGCAGCCCATAGACCGCCCGGTAGGTGTCGGGGCCGCCGTCGATGGGCAGGTCGACATTGCCCCGGCGGATGCGGTTCACCTCGCCCCATTCGGGATCGAAGCGGCCATAGTTGGCCTTGAGCACCGCCATCGCCTTCTTCAGGCTGACCAGCGGCGTGTCGGCGGGCTTGCCCGCTGCGACGGCCGTGCCGATGGGTTGGGCCATCAGGATGGCGAGCGCGGCGCCCCGGCTGTGGATGTCCGCCACCCGGTTCCAGCCTCTGAGGATCGCCTGCGCGGCCTTGAGGTCGGCGTCTCGCCCTGGATCAGCCGCCGTCGCGTCGGCGATCATCCTCGCGATGTCGGAGCGGGGGCTGTAGGCGATATCGAACTTGTAGCGACGGAAGGCTGCGGCGGTGATCTTGGTATCGGCGCCGAAGTTCTCCTCCGCCCGGTATGCCCGATTGGTCATGTTGGTCTGCAGCCCCATGGTGGCAGGGAAGCTTTCCGGCTTCAGCGCATCCTGTGCGCCCGTGGCCTGATAGGGGGTGTTGTTGGAGTTGAAGACGTAGCCGGACTTCGGGTCCCAGACCTGAGGCGTTTGCGCGAAGGGCAAATAGCCATTCCAGATCAGGTCCGAGCGGTCGCCGGGCAGAACGCCCGACCAGTCCACCCCCTGCTTACGATTGGGGAACAAGCCGTTGTAAACGTATCCCACGTGACCCTTTTCATCCGCATAGAGATAATTGATCGAGGGCAGCGCCTGCAGCGCCATAGCCGCGCGCCACTCCTCTAGCGAATTGGCCTTGTCCAAGCGGTAGTACTGCATGGCTTGGCGCACCTCGCCCATACCGGCGTAGCGGATGGCGAAGACCCCATGATCGGTCTTCAAGACCGGGCCGTGGGCGGAGTGCAGCACCTCCTTGTGCACCGTCCAGATCAGCGGGCCGAACAGCTTCACTCGCAGTGCCGCGTCGGACCTCGCGAAATCGCGCCACTGGCCGTCAAGACGATACTGGTTCGGGTTCTGGGGATTGATAGTGAGCTTGTAGACGTCCACGAGGTCGGGGCTGTTGACCGTGTTGGCCCAGCCAAGGTGCGCGTTGTGGCCGTGCAGCATGAACGGCGTGCCGGGGAAAAAGCCGCCCGCCACGTGCCAGCCTTCGCCGCTCTCAAGGACTGCCTCATACCAGGCCACCGCGCCGGTATAGGGTTGGTGGGAGTTGACCAGAAGCCGCGTCGCCCCGTCCGCCGAGCGTGAGGGCGCCACCGCCACCCCGTTGGAGCCCTTGGGCAGGTCCGGGCCTTTGACTGGCGCGGTCAGCTTCTGCAGTTCCTTGTCGAGGCCGTAGAAAAAGGGCGTCTTGAACATGAATCCCGCCGCCACGTCCCTGCCCGTGAGGGGCAAAAGCCCGCCCCGCACCTGATCTGGATGCCGCGCGCCATAGGCGTTCACCCCGTCGGCGTAGGCGCTTAACACCCGCTTTACATCGTCCGGGATATCGCGATCGTAGCGCGCCGCTACAAGCTCGTTCACAGCCATCAGGTGGTTCAGATAGTCGCCGACCGCCGCCTTGGGTCCATCGACCGCCGCCAGTGTCCCGCGCGTCGCCAGCGCCACGCTCTGGATGGTGGCGAAATCGTCCTCGGAATGGGCGTAGGCGAGGCCGAAGGCAGTGTCCGCGTCGGTCTTGCCAAGGATATGCGGCACGCCCCACTCGTCCCGGCGGATGCGCACGGTATAACGGTCGCCCCTGGCGATCAGCGCTCTAAGACTAGGCGCGGGCGGCTCCCCCATTCTGTCGACGACGATCACGCCGACCATGGCTGACACCATGAGCGCCAAAAGAGCGCCAAGCCCCAGGCCCGTCCATTTCAAAAGCCGCACAATCTTCCCCCGAAAGATGGAGCCAGTCGGGTCCCATTTGAGAGGGCGTGGCTGGCTTATGACGGGGCGAATATCACGTCTTGCGCTGGAGCAGATCGTAAACGTGCGTCGTGGGCGGGCAGGTCAGCCTCGCCGGGATGTCCGCCAACGGGGCGGGGGTGAACCAGGGATCGACCAGTCCCGCCGCCACCGGATCGGCGATCTTGTCGGTGTTCCAGCCGAGCAGGAGGCGTCCGCCCGGGCGCAGCACGTTCGCCATGGCGCGCAGGGTCGCGGCCTGATCTTCGGGACTGTCCACCCCGTAGCCCAAGACGCCGTTGCAGAGCACCGCGTCGAAGGTGAGGTCCGCGAACACGGTGTCGATTTCTCGCGCATCGCCGGTGCGGTGTTGTCCCTTGGCGCCCCACGCCTCCACCTCTGGCGCTATGTCGGTGGTCCAGAACTCCACCCCAGCACGCTGCATCCGCCCGGGATAGGCCGCCGTGTAGCGACGGCACCCGATCCACAGAACTCGCCCGCCCTCCGCCGCGAAGGCAGGAAGTATCCGGCTCACTAAGGCGATCCGATCCAGCGTACGGCGCGTGCGATGGGTGTTGAGCCTCTCGTTGACGGCGTCGATCACCCCATCGCCCAGAACCCGCCGCGCCAAGGTCTTCAAAGCCCGCATTTGTCGCTCCATGGTCCCGTGGATCGTATCAGCGATGGGTTGATCGAACCAATGTAACGGTTGCGCGACAATATGCCTTCGTAGCGAGGGTCACTATTCAGTCACGCTCGCAACTGCGAGATGGTTAAGCTTTTTGCAGACGGAATCCTCGCGTTGGAAGTCCGATGGGGTATTGATCATGCAAGCCATTCGTCCAGTTCTTCTCGCCGGTCTCAGCCTGACCGCCATGGCTGCGGCCCTTGTTCCGGTGCAGGCCTTCGCCCAGGCGGCTTCGGGGCCCGTTGACGAAGTCATTGTCACTGGCTCGCGTGCAGCCCCGCGCTCGCGCCTCGATTCCATTGCGCCGGTGGACGTCGTGACCAGCGCCGCGATCCAACGGACCGGAAACACCGAACTGGCGCAGAGCCTTTCTGAGCTTTTGCCATCGATCAACTTCCCTCGCCCGACGCTGACGGACGGAACCGACACCGTACGCCCCGCCACACTGCGGGGCCTCGCGCCTGACGAAACGCTGGTGCTGGTCAACTCCAAGCGACGCCAGAGCTCGGCGCTGGTCAACCTCAACGGCTCGATCGGGCGCGGCTCGTCCGGGGTCGATCTGAACACCATCCCGACGGCGGCGATAGGCAGCATCGAGGTTCTGCGCGACGGCGCCTCGGCGCAGTATGGCTCGGACGCCATCGCCGGAGTGATTAACATCCGGCTGCGCGAAGCCAGCCACGGCGGGGAAATCACCATCACCGGCGGCGTGCACGACACCACTGTCGATTACCGCAATCAGGCGACCACCTTCGGCGGCGCGGTGATTCCGACCAGCAACCACTATGAAGACGGTCAGACCGTGACCATCTCCGGCTGGACCGGACTGAAACTGTTCGACACAGGCTTCCTGACGCTGACCGGCGAGTCGAAGGTCCAGTCGCACACCACCCGCGCCGGACCGGATTCACGCCAGCAGTATCCCCTTGTGAACGGCCAGCCCGATCCGCGTGAAGTGGGCGCCAATCGCATCGACGCCTGGTACGGCGATCCGAAGGTCAAGCAATACTCCTTCTTCGCCAACGCCGGTTACGACCTTTCCAACGGCTCGCACCTCTATGGGTGGGGAAGTTTTCAGAGCCGAGATGTGGTGAACGCCGCCAACTTCCGCCGGGCGTTGCAATCCAACACCTCTCCCGCCGCCGATATTCTATCGGTCTACCCCGATGGCTTCCTGCCCAAGATCGAGGGCCAGACCTACGACGCATCCGGCGCGCTTGGCGACACCTTCAAGGCGCTCGGCTGGGATTGGGACGCGAGCGTGGTCTACGGCTTCAACCGTCTGGAATATGGCGTGCTGAACTCGCTGAACGTCAGTCTTGGCCCAAACAGCCCGCACACGTTCAAGGCGGGCGCCTTGCAGTACCAGCAGGTCGTCGCCAACCTTGGCGCCACCCGGCAGTATCAGGTCTTCAACTTCAAGGAGGTCAACGTCGCCTTCGGTCTGGAAGCCCGCTACGAGAATTTCAAGGAAGAGGCGGGTGAACCGGCCTCGTACATCAACGGCGGCTATGTTCCGCTGGCAGTTGCGCTCGCGGGCGTCGGCTCGCAGGGCTTCCCCGGCTACGCCCCCGCCAATGCGACGGATCAGAACCGCAACTCGCAGAGCGCCTACGTCGATATCGAGGTCAAGCCGATCAACAACCTGTCGATCGACGGCGCGGTTCGCGGCGAGAACTACTCCGACTTCGGTAGCGAAGTGACCGGCAAGCTGGCGGCGCGCTACGACTTCTCGCCGATGTTCGCGATCCGGGGGGCCGTTTCGACGGGCTTCAGAGCGCCTTCCTTGATGCAGGAGTATTTCACCGCCGTCTCGACCAACTTCATTAATGGCGTGCCGCTGCAGATCTCCACACTCTCCGCAGGTTCGGCCACCGCGAAGCTGATTGGCTCTGCCCCGTTGAAGGCTGAAAAGTCCGACAACTACTCCGGCGGCGGCGTCTTCCGCTACGGAACCTTCTCGTTGACGGTAGACGCCTATCAGATCAAGCTGAAGGACCGCGTCACCCTCACCGAAAACCTGACGCAGGCGAACGTCATCGCCCTGTTCCCGGCGGCTTTGGGCATCGGCGGGGCGCGCTTCTTCACCAATGGGGTCGATACTACGACTAACGGCGTGGAAGCGGTGGCGGCCTATCGCTGGACGCCGAGTTTCGTAGATGTGGGGCGGTTCAACTTCACCCTCTCAGCCAGCCACAACCAGACGAAGCTGGACAAGTTGCCCAGCAACAACATCTTGTCCGCCCTGACGCCGCCGCCCCTGCTGGTCGCGCACGTCAACGCCACCACGTTCACCGACGGTCAGCCGAAGTGGAAGGGCTCGTTTATCACCGACTGGACCGACGGCCTCTTCGGCGCAACGGCTAAGGCCACCTACTATGGCAAATTGATCCAGCCCGGTTCGACAGTCGCCAACGATCTACCGTTGAAGGCGCAAACCCTGGTCGATCTGGAGTTCCGCGTCTCGCCGACAGATCACTTTACATTCGCACTTGGGGCGGACAATCTCCTGGACACCTACCCCACCGGCGTGCCGTCCAACCTCAATCCAAATGGTGTGGCCGCATGGCCCGAATATTCACCATTCGGGTTCCAGGGCCGTTACTTGTACGCGCGGGCGACGCTGCGCTGGTAACCAAGCTCTGGCGGAACACCCGAAACAATAGCAGGGTCGATCCAGCGAGCACCGCCGGGTCGGCGTTTGCATTTGCGGATTAGAAGCCATCGCCCGGCCAGCATGAACCGGCCAACGCCCCGAGGCTGATTTCTAAAGTCTGGATAGGGGTCAGCAGCCGAATGCCATCTCGAAGGCATTGGCGCCTGTCGCTCCGAAGGTCACGATCCGTCCCTCCGCCCGCCGCGCCCATCCCGCCGAGATGACGTGGTCGAGGATGGCCGCCCCCAATCCGCCCCCAAGGTGGGTCTTGCGCTCGCTCCAGTCGAGGCAGGTTCGGCAGAGCGGTCGGCGCGCCTGCTCCAGGGCGCTCAGGTCGATACCGAGGTCGCCGAAGAACCGACGTCCCGACGGGGTGAGGTCTGGCGCCGCCCCGTCCGTGAGCAACCCTCGTTCCAGCAGCGTCCGCATCAGCCCGACGGCGCGTTCTCCCGCCAGATGGTCGTAGCAAACCCGTGCGGTACGGAGCGCGGCGTCCCTGGGTCCGGTGCGAACACGAACGGCGCCGGTGAGCTGGGCGAGCCCCATCAATCCTTCCAGCACCTGCGCTACATCTGGTCCCGAGAGGCGAAAATAGCGATGTCGGCCTTGCTTTTGGGCCGTAAGCAGCCCGGCCTGATCGAGCTTCGACAGATGCCCGCTGGCGGTCGGCAGGCTGACCCCGGCGGCGTTGGCCAACTCGCTGACCGTCAACGCCCGCCCGTCCATCAGCGCCGTCAGCATATTGGCGCGGGCGGGATCGCCCATGAGTGCGGCGATTGAAGCGATCACGGGGCCGTCAAACATAGTTGTGATCTAGCCGAACTATCATCGCGGTTCAATCCACTATCCATCCTGGCTGGCGCCCAAGGGTGCAACGCCGCCTATGCGCCAGCGCCTGCACCGCCTAAGCTGCCTCAAGGATCGGCTGACGGCTGGGAACGGGCGAAATTGTTGAACATCGGACTTTTGGCCGTGCGATGCGCCACGTTGGCGGGCGCGACGGCAGCGCTCTCCTTCGGCGTCGCCCTGACCTGGCCGGCGTCGGATATGGCTAGGGCCTTGGCAAGGGTTTTGCCGCTCGTCGAAGTGCACGCACAAAACGCGGAAGCCGCCTTGATGGCCTCCGGGTCGGATCAGGCGACGGCCAGGGCGTTGCGCGAATCTGACCAGGAATTGCAGATTGCGCCCGGCCGGGTTCAACCTCTCTTGCAGCGCAGCTTCATCCTTGCCCGCGCCGGACACGGGCGCCTGACGCCGGAGGCGATCAGCGTGTACGCCCGAAGCTACGCCCTCAGCCCCGACGACTACAGCGTCGGCCCATGGCGCGAGCATTTCGCCTATAATCACTGGCAAGACCTTACCACTGACCTGCGCATCCGGGCCATGCGCGAGCACGTCTGGGTGTGGAACAAACGCCAGAGCGACTACGCCGCCATGGGTTCGGATATCCACAACTCCGCCGGGGGGCTCGCCTACATTCTGACCCAACAGGAGGCCCTGAAAGACTGGCGAGCAAACCACGACAAGGAACATTAGATGGCGGTCCTGCTCGTCGCCGTCGTATTCGCAGCGCTTCTGGCGGGGGGCGGCTATGCCGACAACACCGGGCTGTTGGCTGCCTTCGCCGCCATGGTGTGCCTGTTTACGCAGAGCTTTACTCCGGCAGGACGCAGGGCATTCGCCGCCGCGCGAAGTCCGATGATCCCGGCGACGTTGTTCGCTTTAGTTATTATCGTCGCCCTGCTGCAACTTCTCCAACCCCACGTTCTCGACCGTGAGTATCCCTGGGTTCAGCTGCTCCGATTGCTGGGTGGGGGGGCGATGTTCCTCGCCGCCGTCGCCGTTGGTCGCAGCGCCCATTCGATCAAGCGCCTCGGGATAGCAATGACTGCGGCCAGCCTGGCGTTCGTCGTCTTCTCTCTGGCTCTGCATCTGTCAGTGCCGCACGATCCAGATAGCCGCGACACCGGACGCCTGATGGCCACCTTTCCCACCAGTCCCAACACGGCCGCAGCGGCGCTGGGACTGATCGCCCTCATCGCACTCGGCGCTCTGCTGCAGAAGGCGAGACGCATCCCGATCGACATCCCGATGCTGGCGCGGGTCGAACGCCTGCTCGGAGCGGCGTGGCTGGAAGCGATAGCGCTGGGGCTGGCCACCGCGAGCCTGGGGCTCACCGGTTCGCGCAGCGGTCTCGCCCTGGTACTACTTTGCGCCGTTCTTTTGATCGCCTGGAACGCCATCGACGCCGCGCGGCGGAACAGCGGCGGGACGGGCGGCGGATGGGCGGCGGTCCTGGGCTTCATTGCTGTGGCCCTGATCGGCGGCGGCGTGACCTTCGCCCGCCTGCCAACTGCCCAGGCCGATGCGGTGGGACGGATGATGATCTACCGCGCTCACTGGCCTCACCTGTTCGATCAGCCGCTGCTGGGCCACGGTTTTGGCAGCTTCGTTATCGTTAACCGCTCCGCCGTCACCCAGCAGAACTTCCAAGCGCTCACCTGGATTGGCGACATGCACAGTGTTTATATGCAATGGATCGAGCAGGCGGGTTGGCTGGGCAGCGCGGCCATGTTCGGCTGCATCGGCTGGTGTCTCGTGGTCATCGTGCGCGGCGCGGGGCGCGCCGAAGCGTCGCGAACTTGGATGAAGACGGTTGCAGCCGCGAGCTTGTTCTTGCTGTTGCAAGGCCTGGTGGAGATCGCCTTGCAGTATGAGGGGATGGTGCTGTTGTGGGCGCTGTTGCTGGGCTCCGCCTACGGCGCAGCCACGGCGAATGCCCACCATAAGGTGGCGAAAGCCAGCGAGCGACTTAGCGCGTAAGCTGCTGATATACGAGTGAGCCGTCGATGACCGTCACCTTGTCGGCACGGGGCGCAATCTCCGCCGTCAGCATCCCGCTGCCGCAGCCGATGTCGTAAGCTGCGGGAACATGGATCTTGTAGCGGTTAAGGCAGGCGCGTCATGCCTGCAGCAGCTCAAGCCGGTTGGCGTCGGCCTTGTAGATGGCATTGAACTTGGACGCGATTTCCGAGTGGAAGGCGACAGGATCGTTCGGTGCGGCTTTGGATGAGAGATTCCCCGCATGTCTTGCGCCAGCCCGTAGGTTCCGCCGCGTATACCCGTCATTCTGCTTACCAGCACAGGCCTTCGTAACTCGCATCGGATCGTAGCGAAGGGTCTACCCTCACCAGATCTACAATGTATTTTTCCTTGATCTCCGCGCGTCCGATGACGTCGGCGCCGAGCTTTTTGTGGCCGATGACAATGGTTTCGGCATGGGCGATCATCTCGTCCAGATTCTCGCACAAGAGCGAGGCGATGTGCGGCATCCGCTCGCGCACATAAGCGAGGTTTGCGCCCGTGAGGCGCGAGATGCGGATGTTCGGATCGAAAATGCGTAGGTCATAGCCCTTGCCGATCAGCGTCTCTGCGAGCAGCAGAAGCGGGCTTTCTCGTAGATCGTCGGTGCCGGATTTGAAGCTGAGACCGATCATGCCGATCTTGCGCTTCCCGGCGGCTTCCACGAGCCGATAGCCTCGGTCGAGTTGCACGGCGTTGGCGTTCATCACCCCATCGAGAATCGGCGTCGCCACGTCGAGTTCCCGCGCGCGGAACCTCAGCGCTCGCAGGTCCTTGGGCAGACAAGAGCCACCAAACGCGAACCCAGGCTTCATATAGGCGGGTGAGATGTTGAGCCGCGTGTCGGAACAGAGGATTTCCATCACCTGATGGCTGTCCACATCCAGGGCGCGGCAGATGTTCCCCGCCTCGTTGGAGAAGCTGATCTTCAGCGCGTGCCAAGCGTTGTTGAAATATTTGATAGTCTCAGCCACGCGGATCGGCGTCTCTGTCGGTCTGATCGGAACGTCCGGCTGCAGGGCGTGCAGCCGCTCCAGGGTCGTTGCGTCCATCGACCCGAAAACCACCGCGCCGGGTGCATCATAGTCTGCGATAGCCGAGCTTTCGCGCAGGAACTCGGGGTAGTAGCCGACGCCGAAATCCACTCCCGCCTGTTTGCCAGAGGCCTTTTCCAGCGCAGGCACGATCACATCCTCCATTGAGCCCGGCACCATGGTTGAACGGAACACTACGGAATGGAACTCTGCTTTGGTCGCCAGCACCTCACCTAGTTGTTCGGCGACGCGAACCGCGTAAGTAAGCTCTAGTGAGCCGTTCTGGCGCGACGGCGTGCCAACGCAGACCAGCGATAACTCAGAGTCCAAGACAGCAGCCTTGAGGTCCGAGCTGGCCGATAACCGGCCATCTTGCGCCATTGCGGCGATCAGTTCCGGCAGGCCCTTCTCGACGATGGGCGAGCGACCCGCGTTGATATCCTCGACCTTGGATGGATTGACATCGACTGCCAGCACGCGGTGCCCGTCCCGCGCCAGACACGCCGCCGACACGGCCCCGACATAACCGATGCCGAAAATACTGATATTCATCCTGTCCCTCCGAAGCGCCGTCCCC
>JBBQLP010000034.1:0-25440 GCA_038327995.1 Caulobacterales bacterium
GAAGAGGATCGCCATTTACGCTCGCGTGAGCACGGACCATCAGACGGTCGAGAACCAGCTTCAGGAACTTCAATCCGTCGCCGAGCGTCAGGGCTGGATCGTCGGTCAGACCTTCACGGATGAGGGCATCAGCGGAGCCAATGGACTCAGAGCGTGGCGCTGATGCTTACTGAACAGGCTGACGGAGCCGTGGTGAAGTTCACCTGTTCAAAATGCAATTTCCACCGGGTTGTAGATTTGGTCAAACTTGTGTGGGCCAACCCGATCATGTGTTTATGGGAACGCCATCCACCGTGTCCAAAGTGCGGCCAACCGGGTTTCTTTCTGGCCAGCTCACGGAAGGGAACAATGATGTACCCGCTTACGCTCGATGACACGATCCAAGTCCAGAAATTGCATGAGTTGGCGGATTATTATGCAAAAGTGATGAAGGGCTACAGCGGGTAGGGGATGGGTGGATTTATAATCTTCATTGCTGCGGCAGTCATTGCGCTCTGGTGCATATTAATCAGTTTCGGCGGATATAACCCCGGCGACTACAAATCAAACGATTGCGATGAACCTAAAGATAGCAAAATAGGCGAAGAACCCACTGTCAGCAAAATAGTCGCCGAACAGCCTGATTGCCAAGAAGTCGCTGAAGATTTTAAAATAGAGAGAGATTCATGGTTTGAGGGTTCATTTGGCGAATATAACCCACACGACTACAAATTAGCTGAATTCGTTCAGCCTAAAAGTAGCAATGTAGACGAAAGACCCACTGTCAGCAAAATAATCGAAGAGCCGCATGGTGAAAAATTTGTTGTTGAACATGCTACACTAGAGACAGATTCATGGTTCGAGGGGCCGTTTGTGGACGAGGATAATAATTTCTGCCAGATGATTGCTTTCGGAAGATGGGAAACCATCAGTTTGGACGATGCGCTTAATCGGTTCGATGGAAGTAGAATGAAGCGCTGTCCTGAATGCCATGGACAGGTTCGGGCTCACAGGCCGGGTACGAATGGCATGAGGGCACACTTCGAACATTTCGAAGCCCACTCTGGTTGTTCGTTAAGCCCAATATTTTCGGGAACCCGGACACCCCACCGGCGTCCCATGTCATAATCGAACACTAGGTACCGCTGATGGAAGATGAAGGCGAAGCCAGCCAGCTGGTCGGTCGCCTCCCAGACCCGCGCTCTATTGCCTTCACCACCAAGACGCTTCGGACGATTCCCAGATCGTGGGCGGAAGGCATGGCTCAATGGAGAGGCATCTACTTCATCTTCGACCGAAAACGGAACATGGGCTACGTTGGAGCCGCGTTCGGCAAAGACAACATTTGGGGCCGCTGGAACGAGCACTTGAAGAAGGGCGGCGACGCCAAGAAGTTGAATGAATGCGACCCGGAGGATTTTGTATTCTCGATCTTGGAACACGCAGCGCGAGATGCTGACAAAAAAACTGTTGAGGCTCTTGAACGCAGTTGGAAGGTTCGGCTCCACACGATACGCTATGGTCTGAATGACAATTGACAATACCAATTAACCCTTCGAAGTTGAGTTGGAGAAAGCTTTCTTGTATTATGAGCCGATAAGTTTATTAGGCTGATATCTACAGATTTTGAGGACATTTATCTTGGACGATCAAACCACCCAATTAGAAATGTGCGTCGACATTGTCAGCGCATATGTCAGCAACAATAGTGTTTCCGCGAACGATCTCACCAACTTGATACAAAGCGTTTATGGTGCGCTGGGAGGTGTAGGCCAGCCGATAGTTGAAGCTGCGGAGCCGGTGGCCAAAGCCACGACGGCACAAATCCGAAAATCCATTACCGACGCTGGCTTGATATCCTTTGAGGATGGCAAGACTTACCAAAGCCTCAAGCGCAATCTTTCGACCCGCGGTCTCACCCCGCAAGCTTATAGGGAGAAGTGGGGCTTGCCGCACGATTACCCGATGGTGTCGCCAACCTACGCCGCCAAGCGTTCGGAATTGGCGAAGTCTATGGGGCTTGGTCGGAAGGTAGGGGCCGCTCCGGTGCCCAACGGGAAGAAGTCCAAAGCGGAAAAATCCACCGCCTAACGCTGGACTAACAGCTCCGAAGCACTACTTCGGAACTGGGCGCGCGCCGTATCCCCCCCGATGTTGGCTCCTTTTAGGAATTGGAAAGCTCCAGCACTTTCCAAGGCGCGCCCATTTCGCATCCAACTCATCCCGTCGGGCTTTATCGGCAAGTTGCTGCCGATGGTCAGGACACTTCCAAGGCAGATGAAGGCCATCGACTTGGGGGCAGAACTGTGGGACAAAAAATCCGCAGCTGGAATTGAACCAACAATAACCATCTGTTTTTATTGAGAAAAATTCTTACGGCGGGGTTCCTTGTCCCCCAGCCACGGCTTTTGAAGCGCACATCAGAAGCGAGGACCCAATGGCAGGCCTGAAGGACAAACGCGGTTTCATCGACAAGGATCGGCTCGATCTCTCCGAACGTCAGGCGGTGGAATACTGGATGAAGCGCTGGGGCGTGACCCGCGATCAGATCACAGCCGCGCACCGCAAGGCCGGGCGTATGGTCAAGGACATCGCGGCCGAACTTGGGAAAAAGCGCTAGCCCCGGCTATTTCCCGCCGCAGACGCTCGCACCGTTAGCGGCGTAGGTCCTGAACGGGGCGAGCCCAACCCACGACCGGCGTATGTCGAGTTGCGCCACGTCTTCGATGGGCGTTCTTGGGGTCCAGAGTCTGCCGATGCAGCGGAGTTGGGTGCCGTAACGTTGGGGTCGCCCGCTCTCCAGCGCAACCTTGTCCCACAGAAAGGCGTAGGCTCGGGGGTCGGTCTTCTTCGCCAGGGCGAGGGCGCCGAGTCGGTTCAACACCTTCAACTGCAGGTCAGGCTGGGCGTCTGCGTGGCGCACGATCTCGGAAGCCGCAGCGTCGGCATTCTTGCCATAGGAGTCGATGGTGAACCACGGGATGGTATCAAGCGTGGCGGACAGCCAAGCCCCGTTGGCTGCCTGAACGGCGCAGCCCTGGGCGATCAGGCGCGCGTTGACCATGGCAAGACCAGCCTTGCCCAGTGTTCCGGCATAACCCTTTGGAATCGAGCCAATGAGAGCGCGTCGCCAGATTTCGTCCTCGGCGGCGTGCCGGAAGAGCGCCTTCAACTCCGGCCGGGAAGCCGCAGCAGATCGCCGCATGGTGTCAGCGGCTGGCTCGAACTCCGAATACGGGGCAGGCTCGCCAGCGAGGATTGTCGTGCGGGCGGCGGCGAAGTGTTCCATCGCCTCGTCGGCGGCGGACCGTTGTGCGCGCCATTCTCCAGCATCGGCGCTTAAAAGGGCGGTGTCGAACCCGACCAGGGCGGCGCTTTCCCGTTCATCCAGACAGATATGCGCCTCCCGCACAGCGCCTATTGTGGTTCTGTCGTGCGCCTTGGCGATGGCCGTCTGGGCGGTGGCTTGCGCGGAGAGAAAGCCCATGGCTCCACCCGGCGCATAACGCAGCGCGCCGAAGTCGATGCCTGCGGGGTCCACCTGTCCCGAGGCGAGCGCCGCACCGAGGGCGGGACCGGTTGCGGGCGCTGCAAACGCTCCGCTTCCCGTGCCGAACGCCAGGGCCAGCACGGCGACAAGGATCAATCGCATCGGGGTCTCCACAGATCGTCGGGGCAAGGCGTAAATGGCCGCTTCCACGCTTTGCGATGTCTCTGCACGATTTCGGTGTCGATCCTGCGACGACTCACGCGGAAGGGGACGCCTCAGCGCGCAAGCGCTGAACCAGACGGGTGAACCCCTCGCCGAACACCCGATAATAGCCGAACGCCAGAGGCAGCCCCTCGGGCAGCTTTCCGGCCAGATGCATCAGGCTGTCGGGCAGGCTTCGCTCGGGGCCGACGAAGCCCTTCTCGCGCGGGAACGGGACAGGTTTGGCGAAGGTGGTGCGCAGGTGCGGGCAAAGCCTTTGGGCTCGGATGGCGCAGGCGCCGTGTGTTGGCGGCAGGTGGCTAACGTATCGTGTGCCGCCCTTCATCTTCAGCATGGCTCCGGTGGCTACGGGAAACAGGAAGCGGTCGGCTGCCGTCGTGAGTTCGCCGCAGACATGGCAGCGAAACTCCAGAACGCCGCGGCGCTGACGCATGATGTTCATGCCGCTCAGCATCGGCGAGCCCACGCCCTGTCTTTCCGCCTGCACCACCTCAGCCAAGCCGGGAAAGGTTTTGGAAGGCAGGATGCTGAATTCGTCCTCACTGCTCCAGGGCACGACCCAGGGCAGGTTCTCGCCGATCCGCCAGACGGGAAGAGGTGCGTCGGAATTGGGTGATTCGATTTCCAACGAAGGCTCCCCTGACCGCAGCCCTTTCAACGCGGCTTCATGGTGTTCGATCCGCCATCAAAGTGCCGTCGCCCACGTCTGTCGCCAAGGTCTTTTGCATGAAGACGATGTCGAGCCAGCGTTCGTGCTTGAAGCCCACATCGTGGAATTGGCCCATGGGTTCAAAGCCGCAGGCGGCGTGCAGGGCGATAGAGCCTGAATTGCCGCTGTCGCCGATTACCGCCAGCATTTCGCGTTTGCCAAGGGCGTGGCAGGCCACGATCAGAGCATCCAGCAAGGCGCGGCCTGCGCCCCGTCGATGGGCGTCAGGCGACACATAAACCGAGTTCTCCACAGTGAACCGATAGGCGCTGCGGGCTCGAAAAGGCGTGGCGTAGGCATAGCCCAGAACAGCGCCGCCTTCGTCAGTCGCGACGATCCAGGGCAGGCCCGCATCGTGCACTGCGCTCAGCCGCCCGGCCATATCGCGCTCATCTGGCGGGGTCTCCTCGAAGGTGCCGCGGCCATGCAGGACATGATGAGCGTAGATCGCGGTGATGGCTGGCACGTCGTTAGGGGTCGCCTCGCGCAACTGCATTCTCAACCCTCCGCTTTCGCGCTCCAGTTCGGCTCCAGGGCCTTCACCGCGAAGGCATAGTCCAGCGCAATCTCCTTCAGGAAGTCAAATCGCCCCGCAGCCCCGCCGTGCCCTGCCGTCATATTGATCTTGAGCAGCACAGGCCGGTCCGAGGTTGTGTGTTCGCGGAGCGCTGCCGCCCACTTGGCAGGCTCCCAGTAGGTGACACGGGGATCGGACAGGCCGCCCGTAGCCAGCACCGCCGGATAGGGTTTGGCGCCGACGTTCTCGTAGGGGCTGTAGCTAAGAATGTAGTCGTAGGCGGCGGGATCGGTCAGGGGATTGCCCCACTCCGGCCACTCCGGCGGGGTGAGGGGCAAGGTGGTGTCGCTCATGGTATTGAGTACGTCCACAAACGGCACCGCGCCGATGATACCCGCCCAGAGGTCTGGCCGAAGGTTGGCCACCGCGCCCATCAGCATCCCGCCTGCCGATCCGCCGTAGGCCACGATGCGGCCGGGCGTTCCGTAGCCCGCGTCGCAGAGGTGCTCGGCGCAGGCGATGAAGTCGGTAAAGGTGTTGGCCTTCTTCATCCCACGACCGTCCAGGAACCAGCCCCAGCCTTTCTCCGACCCGCCCCGCACATGAGCAGTGGCGAACGCCCAGCCCCGATCCACGAGCGAAAGGTTGCGGATGGAGAAACTGGGTTCCGAGGTCAGTCCGTAGGAGCCGTAGCCGTAGAGCAGGAGCGGCATGGAGCCATCGAGCGCCGCGTCCACGCGGGTCAGGACCGTGATCGGCACCTGCTCGCCATCGGGCGCTGTGGCGAAAAGGCGGCGCGCCACATAGTCCGTGGGGTTGTGTCCCGACGGCACTTCCTGCGTCTTGCGAAGCGTGCGCACCGCGCTCGCCATGTCGTAGTCGTAAGTCGAGCGTGGGGTGGTCGGCGACTGGTAGACGAAGCGGATGCTCGGGGTCGCCCACTCGTAGCCGCCTTCAAGCGACAGGGCGTAGGCCTCCTCGTGGAAATCGATCAACCGTTCCGCCAGCGATCCGCGCCGGGTGGTGATGATCCGGTTCGAGGCGTTCACGCGCTCAAGCCGCACAAAATAGTCCTCGCGGGCGTCGACGCCGACGATGAACCGGCCGGCTTCGTGCCCCACCCACTCGCGCCAGTGCGCCCGGTCCGGTTGGGCCGCGTCCGCCCACATCAGCTTGAAATCCACCGCGTCGTCGGCGTTGGTGTGGATCACAAGGCGCCCCGGCGCGCCGTCGTCCGGCCAGTGCTCGACGTTGTAGAGCAGGCCCTCAGTGCGCGGCTCGACAAGGCGCGGCTCCCCGGTCGGATCGTCCGCCGCGATCAGCCAGGTCGCGCTGCAATCGTGATTGCCGGAGGAGAGCTTCAGAAAAGCCCGGCTCTGGGTCAGGCCGACCGAGACGAACATCCCGTCTTCCGGCTCGTGATAGACCAGCACATCGTCCTCAGCGGTTCCGCGCGCTGGGCGACGAAACACCTTGGCTGAGCGCCCGTTCTCGTCGCGCCAGACCCAGAACAGCCAGGCGGAGTCGGGCGACCATACGAAATCGCCGGTCGAGCTTTCGATGGGGAAGGGGAGCGTCTCACCGCTCGCCAGATTCTTGACCAGGATGCGGCAATATTCCGATCCCTGCGCGTCCTCAGCAAAGGCGAACAGGGCGTGGTCGGGTGAATGTTCGGCGTCGTGGACGCTATAGAAGGCGTGGCCCTTGGCGAGGGCGTCCACGTCGATCAACATCTCTTCGTCCCCGGATGATCCGCGCGCGCGGCGGGCATAGACCGGGTGTTCCGCGCCCACTTCATAGCGGGCGTAGTAGTCCCAAAGCCCGTCGGGGGCGGGGACGGAGCTGTCGTCCTCCTTGATCCGTCCTCGCATCTCCTTGAACATCTGCGCCTGCACCGCCTCGGTGGAAGCGAGCATGGATCGGGTATAGGCATTCTCGGCGTCGAGATGCGCCTTGATGTCCGGTCTCACCTTTGACGGATCACGCAGCAACGCCTGCCAGTTCTCGTCCTTCATCCAGGCGTAGTCGTCGGTGCGCACTCGCCCGAGCTGTTCGATCCGCTTGGGGTCTTTGCGGGCGACGGGCGGGACGGGGATAGGGGTGGCGGTGGTCATGGGGCGTGTCTAGTCCGCCCAGCGCCCGCCGCCAATGTCGGTCAGGCCGCGCCGGGCTGGAAGGTCATCGCCACGCCGTTCATACAGTAGCGCAGGCCGGTGGGCTGCGGGCCGTCGTTGAAGACGTGACCGAGGTGGCCGCCGCAGTTGGCGCACTTGATCTCGGTGCGGGCCATGAACAGCGAGTTGTCCGAGGTCTGCACCACCGCCTGCTTGTTCAGCGGCGTCCAGAACGACGGCCAGCCCGTGCCGCTCTCAAACTTGGCCTTGGACGAATAGAGCGGCCAGTTGCAGCCGAGGCAGCGAAACGTCCCTTGCCGATGCTCGTTGTTCAGCGGGCTGGTGTAGGGCGTCTCGGTGCCTTCGTGGCGCAACACCTGATAGGCGTAGGGCGGCAACTGGCGCTTCCACTCCGCATCGGCCTTCTCGACCCGAAAGTGCATCTGAACGTCGGCGGCGCGGCGAAATCCGAACATGGCGGTCTCCTGAAGCTGTTATCCATAGATACGGCTGGCTAGGGCTTATCGTTGCAGCCGCCCCGGCATTCGCCGCTCCTAGGCCCCGTAGATCACCGACATGGTCTCGGCGACGCAGGCTGGGCGCTCTTCGCCCTCGATCTCGATGGTGCACTCATTGATCATCTGCAAGCCGCCGGACTTGGGCTCGACCGACAGCAGCTTCTGGCGCATCCGCACCCGCTTGCCGACGCGCACCATGCCGGTGAAGCGCACCTTGTTGGTGCCATAGTTGATGCCGCGCGTGACGCCCTTCACGTGCAGCAGGTCCGACCCCAGGAACGGGATCAGCGACAGGGTCAGATAGCCGTGGGCGATGGGGCCGCCGATCTCGCGATTGGCTCGCTCTACATCCACGTGGATCCACTGGTGATCGCCGGTGGCCTCGGCGAACTTGTTCACCCGATCCTGGTCCACCAGCACCCAGTCAGAGACTCCGATCTCCTGGCCAACCAGGGTGTTCAGGTCGGCGTATGCGATTTCCTTGGCCAAGGCGTGGTTCTCCCGTGGGTGATTTGCACTCAGCTAAGCCCAGCCGGGCGACCGGCGCAACGCGGTTTCGCAAGCAAGCGGTTCAGGCTAAACGGCGCGGATGGACGCCGCCGCCCCCGAACAGACCACAAGCGGCGGCTGGCGCGATCTGATGTCGGGCGGACGCGGGCCGATGGCGGCGCTGCTCCTGCTCGGCATTTGGCTCAACGCCGCCGATGCGCTGGTCACTGTCACCCTGATGCCGAGCGTAGCTGTGAGCCTTGGTGGTTACGCCTATTTCGCCTGGGCGGCCGGGGGCTTCATGCTGGGCGGCATCGTCGCCAGCGCCTCTTCAGGCTTTCTGGCCACGCGATTGGGGTTGAAGCGGGCGTTGGTGATCGCGGGCGCTGCTTACCTGTTCGGGTGCGTCGCCAGCGCTGCTGCGCCCAACATCTGGGTGTTCCTGGCAGGGCGCCTGGTGCAGGGCGTCGGGGCGGGCTGGATCGTCGGGCTGTGTTTCGTGGTCATCGGAGTGGTGTTTCCGATGCGGTTGGCGATCAGGATGTTCGCGGCGCTCTCGGGCGTCTGGGGCGCGGCGACGCTGCTCGGGCCGCTGGTGGGCGGCGTGTTCGCGACCCTCGGTCTGTGGCGCTGGGCCTTCTGGGCCTTCGCGATCCAGGCGGTGCTGTTCGTGGTCGGGGTCGTGGCGCTGCTCCCAGCCGCCGAGCGGGGTGAGACAGCGAGCGCAGGCGCGCCGTGGTTACAACTTGCGTTAGTGGCGGCGGGGGTGCTGTGCATCGCCGTGGCAGGGGTGACGCCGGGCGCGCGGTCCGTCGGGCTGATCCTGGGCGGGGCCGTTATTCTTGGCCTCATCCCGTGGGTTGATGGGCGGGCGAAGGTGCGGCTATTACCCCACGCCGCCACCAATGTGCTCAGCGCCAGCGCGGCGGGTTATGCGGCAATCTTCCTGCTCTCCGCAGGCTCGATCCCGCACACGGTCTATAGCCCCATCCTTTTGCAGCGAATCCATAGGGTGACGCCCTTGGTTGCGGGTTACGTGGTGACAGCCGAGGCCATGGGCTGGTCCGCCGTAGCCGTTGTGGTCGGCGGTGTAGCTCTGGCGCGTCAGGGCGCACTGATCCGCATCGGTGGGGCTATTGTGGCGCTGGGCCTTGTAGGACTGGCGTTTACCGTCGGCCATGCTTCGCTCTGGTTGGTGGCCTTCGCGGCGGCGGCCATGGGCGCGGGTTTCGGGATGTCGTTCGCCTTCATGAGCGGGCGAATTATCGAGGGACTTGACGATGAGGGTGAACGGGCGCTGGCCTCCTCCGCCGTGCCGACGGTTCAGGCGCTCGGCAATGCCGTGGGAGCGGCGCTGGCTGGCGTGGCGGGAGGCCTCCTCGGCCTCGGGCGCCCCTTCAGCGCCGCGACCGCCAGCCATGCGGCCTTCCCCCTGTTTGCGGCGTTCGTGCCACTGATGCTCCTAGGCGCGCTCGCCGCATGGCGGCTGGGACGCGAAGGGTTTAACCTTTCCCCGCCATGAGATTTGACGACCGTTTCCTGGACGAGATGAAGTCACGCCTGCGCCTTTCCGACGTGATCGGGCGCACGGTGAAACTGCGCCGTCAGGGCCGCGAATACGTCGGCCTCTCGCCCTTCTCGAAGGAGAAGTCACCCTCGTTTTTTGTCAACGACGACAAGGGTTTCTTCCATGACTTCTCATCCGGCAAGCATGGCGACCTGATCGGCTTTTTGCAGGAAACCGAGCGGCTGAGCTTCCCCGAGGCGGTGGAGCGGCTGGCGGCGGAGGCGGGAATGACGCTGCCCGCCGCCGATCCGCGCGCGATCGAAACCGAGCGTCAACGCCAGGGATTGCAGGAGTGGCTGGACCTCGCCGCCAAATGGTTCGAGGGGGAACTGAAACGCCCCGGCGGCGCGGCGGCCCGCGACTATCTCACCAGGCGCGGCCTGCCAGACAAGGAATGGGAGCGGTTTGGTCTGGGGTTCGCCCCCGCTGGACGCACAGGCCTCAAGGACTATCTCGTCTCCAAGGGCGCCAAGCCAGGCGAGCTGACCGAGGCGGGGCTTCTGATCGCGCCGGAGGACGGCGGCTCGCCCTATGATCGCTTCCGCGACCGGATCATCTTCCCCATCACCGACGGGCGCGGGCGGGTCATCTCGTTCGGCGGGCGGGCGATGGACCCGGAGGCGCGCGCTAAATACCTGAACGGGCCGGAAAGCCCACTCTTCCACAAAGGCTCAATCCTCTACGGCATGGTTGAGGCGCGAAAGCTGCTCCAGACGGGAGGCGAAGGCGCGGCGCTGGTTATAGTCGAAGGCTATATGGACGTGATCGCCTGCCAGCGCGCGGGCGTCGCAGCGGTCGCCGCCATGGGCACTGCCCTGACCGAGGAGCAGATGGCGGCCCTGTGGCGGCTCCACCCTGAGCCAACCCTGTGTTTCGACGGCGATGGCGCGGGCCAGAGG
Source organism: Caulobacterales bacterium (assembly GCA_038327995.1). GTDB lineage: Bacteria > Pseudomonadota > Alphaproteobacteria > Caulobacterales > Caulobacteraceae > CAIOYC01. The sequence goes on from JBBQLP010000034.1 coordinate 10,505, forward strand.
GCCGCCTTTCGAAGCCTCGACCGCGCGCTTCCCCTGCTAAGGCCAGGCCGTTCGCTGCAGTTTGCGCTTCTGGCGGGCGGCAAGGACCCTGACGACGTGTTGCGCGATCAGGGCGCAGTGGTGCTGAAGGAACAACTCGCCCGCACCCGTCGGTTCGTGGATGTGCTGTTCGAGCGCGAGCAGCAGTCGGCCCAGCCGCTGGACACCCCCGAACGCCGCACGGCGCTGAAGGTTTCGCTCCGCAAGATGTCGGCAACCATTGCCGACCCGGACCTTTCCCAGTCTTACCGGCAGGAACTACTCAGTCGTTACGAGGCCCTTTGGGCGCTGGAACGCCCGGCCCGAACGTTCGACGAAGCGGCGCGAGCCTTTCGCGCCGGGCGTAAGGGCAAAGCCCCGCCGCTTACCGGCCCCACCCCTGAAGGCCGCGCAGCCGCCCGCAGGCTCAGCGCTTCCATGCGCCCTATGGCCGCCGCCATCGTCCAGACGGTGATTCGCCACCCGGACCTGATCGACGAGCATTTCGAGCAACTGGAAGTGCAGGGTTTCGGCGATGCGTCCTTGGAGAGATTTGCGAAGGAAATCATTCGTCTGCGGCTAATGGAGCCCGCCCTTGACTCCGCCTCCCTCGGACGCCATCTCGCATCCTTGGGATTCGACGATACGATGAGGGAAATCGCCCGGGCCGCCGCCTCGGCGCGCGCGGGTTTCAACGAGCCGGATATGCCAGCGGAACGCGCGCGCGCGGATTGGTCGCGGGCGTATGACGGCCTGATCCGCGTCGCGGCTCTGGAGCGGGCCATCATCGACGCTAAATCGGACGTAGAGTTCGACTTTGACGCTTTCAGGGCGATGAAGTCGGAACGGGATTTGCTGAGGCGAAGGATCGCCAGCGGAGACATTGGACTGGCCGAGCCGCCGGATGAGGCGCTCGCCTGGAATTAGAGACTTGCAGGTGCGCGACGGCGCGCCGCATCGGAGACAAGAATGACGACGAACACCCCCGAGCCCGTGGAAGCCGAAACCACCTCTGACGGCCCCCTGCTCGACCTTACCGACGCTGGCGTAAAGCGTTTCATCAAGCAGGCCAAGGCCCGTGGCTACGTCACCATGGACGAGTTGAACAAGGTGCTTCCCAGCGAGGAAGTGACCTCTGAAGCCATCGAAGACACCCTCGCCATGTTGAGCGAGATGGGTGTCAACGTGGTCGAGGCCGAGGAAGATGCGGGCGAGGGCGGCGAGGTTGTCGCGCGCGAAGAAACTGCGGTCATCGAGACAACCAAGCCAGACGCCTACGACCGCACGGACGATCCGGTGCGGATGTATCTGCGCGAAATGGGTTCGGTGGAGTTGCTGTCGCGCGAGGGTGAAATCGCCATCGCCAAGCGCATCGAGGCGGGCCGCGACACCATGATCCGGGGTCTGTGCGAATCTGCCCTCACCTTTGAAGCCATCATGGTCTGGCGTGAGGAACTGGCCAACGGCCGCATCCTGTTGCGCGAGATCATCGACCTCGACCAGACCTATATTCAGCTCAACGGCGGTCCGGTGGACGCCACCGCACTGCCGCCCGTCGATCACTCCGCCCCGCCGCCAGTGGTCGAAGCGCCGCCCCCGCCCGAACCGGGCGCAGAGGGCGCCGAAGCGGTCGAAGGCGCTGAGCCCGGCGAGGACGAGGACGATTTCGACGACGGCGCCGGACCCACCGTCTCGGCCATGGAAGCGGAACTGCGCGACGGGGTGATGATCACCCTCGACGCCGTGGCCGCGGACTTCGAGGCGTTCCGCAAATTGCAGGAACGGCTGGTCGAGCGCCGCCTGAAGGGCGAGGACCTGACCGACGCGGAACGGGATTCTTACGCCGCGCTGACGGCGACCATCACCCTGCACCTGAAATCGCTGAAGCTGAACAACAACCGCATCGAGGCGCTGGTCGAACAACTCTATACGATCAACAAGCGGCTGATGAGCCTCGAAGGCCGCTTGATGCGGCTGGCCGACGGCTACGGCATTTCCCGCCCCGAGTTCCTGAAATCCTATTTCGGCGCTGAGCTTGATCCCAACTGGAACGAGCGGATGAAGGCCAACGGCGTTCGCTGGACCAAGTTCCTGGAAAACGACGCAAATCAGGTGGGCGATATCCGGGGTGACGTGGCGCTCTTGGCCACCGAAACCGGTGTGCCGATCGATGACTATCGCCGCATTGTCCAGACCGTTCAGAAAGGCGAGCGCGAAGCCCGTCAGGCCAAGAAGGAGATGGTCGAGGCCAACCTTCGCCTGGTGATCTCCATCGCCAAGAAATACACCAATCGCGGCCTGCAATTCCTTGATCTCATTCAGGAAGGCAACATCGGCCTGATGAAGGCGGTCGACAAGTTCGAGTACCGCCGGGGCTACAAGTTCTCCACCTATGCGACGTGGTGGATTCGCCAGGCCATCACCCGCAGCATCGCCGATCAGGCGCGCACCATCCGCATCCCGGTGCACATGATCGAAACGATCAACAAGATCGTGCGCACCAGCCGCCAGATGCTGCACGAGATCGGCCGCGAACCGACGCCGGAGGAGCTGGCCGAAAAGCTCGCCATGCCTTTGGAAAAAGTGAGGAAAGTCCTCAAGATCGCCAAGGAGCCGATCAGCCTTGAGACTCCCATCGGCGACGAGGAAGACAGCCACCTCGGCGACTTTATCGAGGACAAGAACGCCATCCTGCCCATCGATGCGGCGATCCAGTCGAACCTGCGCGAGACCACCACGCGCGTGCTTGCCTCGCTTACGCCCCGGGAAGAACGGGTGCTGCGGATGCGCTTTGGCATCGGCATGAACACCGACCACACCTTGGAAGAAGTTGGCCAGCAGTTCAGCGTCACCCGTGAACGCATCCGCCAGATCGAGGCAAAAGCCCTGCGCAAACTGAAGCACCCGAGCCGTAGCCGCAAGCTGCGCTCGTTCCTGGATAGCTGATCGCCGCTCCCCGCCCTGTAGTCGCCAACTGGACGCTGTGACGCTTCGACATTTGTCGAAGCTTGTGTCCTTCTGTCCGATGTAATCTCTCCACATTGAGGGCTGCAATGGACGGGTTTGACAAGGCGAGACGCGCGCTGATGGCCGGGGCGGCGGGATTCATCCTGGTTCCAGCCTTGGTGTGGGCGCAGATCGCTCCGGCCCCCGACGCGGACAAGCCAAAAGCCAAGTCCGATACCATCCAGGGCGGCGTCGATGACTCCGACCGCCTTACTGCCCCGGTAATGCTGAATGGCAAGGGACCCTACGCGTTCCTGATCGACACCGGGGCTGAGCGCAGTGTGATATCGGCAGACCTCGCCGCAGAGCTTGGCCTGCCAGTGGGCGATCCAATTCGCGTGCACGGGGTGGCGGGGGAGATCATCGCCCCCACCGCGCACTTAGCCAAGATGGATGTGGGGGTGCGCACCCTCACGAACTTAACCCTGCCGCTACTGGCACGTCACGATCTAGGCGCTGACGGGGTTTTGGGAATCGACGCCCTGCAGAATCAGCGTGTGCTGTTCGATTTCAGGAAGCGCCAGATTATCGTTGAAGCCTCAACCCCCCGCCATGCCGAACCGGGCGAAGTGGTGGTCAGCGCCAAAAGCCGCTTTGGGCAACTTGTGTTGGTAGATTCCTCGTTCAATGACGAGCCCGTGCTGGTAGTAGTCGACACCGGCGCCGAGTCCAGCATCGCCAACCCTGCGCTCCAGCGGCTGATCACCCTTTCGCGCCGCATCGATGAAAAGATTGGCCAAGCAGATATCTACAGCGTTACCGGACAGAAGACCGTAGGAGACTGGAACCTGACCCCGCGCCTGAAGGTGGGGGGCGTCACCATCAGCAACCTGCCAGTGGTGTTCGCCGACCTGCACAGCTTCCGTGTCTGGAAGCTCGACCGGCAGCCGTCCATGCTGCTCGGCATGGACATCCTGCGCCAGTTCGACACTGTCCAGATAGACTTCGCCCGTCGCGAGGTGAGGTTCCGCGTGCCGAGACCAGTCACGCCGCCGCCATTGAGGGTGGGGAGCTAGGGACGACGCCCATCCTTGCGGCCTAGCTGTAGTTAAAACTGACCGAAATGCGATTTTGTTTGGCTGCGTTGGCTGGCACCTCGTGCCGCAGCCAGCTTTCCCACATCAGAAGGGTTCCGGGGCGGGGCTGAAGGTAGATGAAGCGGCGGGCGGCTTCGGGGGCGTCGGCGCGGGGCTGGGGCGCGGCCATCATGAAGGGGAGGCGCGGGTCTTCCAGTTTCAGGGCGCTCGACCCCATCGGGGTCGCCACATAAACAGTGCCAGATAGCACGCTCGACGGATGGATGTGGCCGGAATGCGCGCCGCCGGGCTTCAACACATTCACCCACAGGCTGTCGAGCTTCAGCCTGCGCCCCACAAGGTCGAAATGGAGCGCCCCAGCGAAGGTTTTGGCGTGGCGATCAAGCCGGGTTTTCAGCTCCGCGAAGGCGCTGGTCCGCTGCGGCAGATCGTTCAGCGAGGCGTATGAGGTGTAACCCGCGTACGCGTTTTGCTTACACCAGGCGCGCCCGGCCCGGTCTTCTTCGGCCAGCATTAGGCACGCGGCTTGGAGGTCGGGAATAAGCGCATCCCACCCGCGTTCGGACGCCAGATCAGCCTCATAGATCTGGGTGGGGAAGAGGGATCGAACGGCCATAGTTGCGAGTTGGCATACGCCCGGCCCCGCGTCTATCATCCAAAGGTGTGGGCAAGCTGGAGGCGGAGCGAATCGGTGCGGGGAAATCGGGCCGAATCACCCGACCCTCTTCATTGGAGGTCCCCATGAACGCCCAGGCCCACAACCTCGCTCCCGCTGATTTTATTGCCGAAGATGCGTCTGCTTCCACCGCCGGAGAGCGCGCTTATCTGGGGCTGCTGGCGGAAATCCTGACTAGCGGGGTGGAGCGCATGGATCGCACGGGAACCGGCACGCGGGGCGTGTTTGGTCGCCAGATCAGGTTTGACCTTTCGGCGGGCTTTCCCCTGCTGACCACCAAGAAGCTGCACCTGAAGTCCATCGTGCTGGAGCTTTTGTGGTTCCTGCGAGGCGACACCAACGTGCGCTGGCTGCAGGAACGGGGCGTCGGCATCTGGGACGAGTGGGCGGATGTACAAGGCGAACTCGGCCCGGTCTATGGCAAGCAGTGGCGTTCCTGGGCCGCGCCGAATGGCGACAGTATCGACCAGATTTCCAGGCTGATGCATGGACTTGCGCAAAACCCCTATGGACGCCGCCACATCGTCTCCGCCTGGAACCCGGCGGACGTGGACGACATGGCCCTGCCGCCCTGCCACTGCCTGTTCCAGTTCTTCATTGCGCCGGGGGCGAACGGGAAAGACCGGTTGTCCTGCCAGCTTTACCAGCGTTCCGCCGATGTGTTTTTGGGGGTGCCGTTCAACATCGCCAGCTATGCGCTTTTGACTCACATGGTCGCGGCGACGCTGGGGTTGGAGGTGGGCGAGTTCGTGCACACCTTTGGCGACGCGCACCTTTATCTGAACCATGTGGCCCAGGCCAAACTCCAGCTTTCCCGCGCGCCCCGCGCCTCGCCGCGCCTCCTCCTGACGCCCCGCGTCAGCCTGTTCGACTACACCGAGGCCGATATTGCCTTTGAGAGCTATGAGCCTCATCCCCCGATCCGTGCGTCGGTAGCGGTTTGAGCCGCAGCCCGGTTCTGCTCACCCTCGGCCCCGTCGCCCGCGCCCGTAATGGCGTGATCGGGCGGGAGGGCGCGCTGCCGTGGCGGCTGTCGTCGGACCTGAAGCTGTTCAAGGCGCTGACCCTGGGCAAGCCCGTCATCATGGGCCGCAAGACCTGGGAGAGCCTGCCCAGCCGGCCGCTGCCGGGGCGGATGAACGTGGTGCTGTCCCGCGACGGCTCGTTCGAGCCGCCCGGCGCAGTGGTGTCCGACAACTTCTCCGAGGCGATCTCGATGGCGCGCGAGCAGGCGCAGGAGGATGGGGTTGAAGAGGTCTGCGTCATCGGCGGGGCGGATTTGTTTTCGCTCGCCATGCCGCGCGCCCAGCGGCTCTACCTCACGGAAGTCGAGGCGGATGTGCAGGGCGACGTCAGCTTTCCCGTCTTTGACGAAACCGCCTGGCGCGAGGTGCTGCGCGAGGCGCACCCGGCGGGCGAGAAAGACCAGTATGCTTTTGTGTTCCGGGTGCTGGAGCGCCGCTGATCCCTCGCTATAGTCGTCGGTGAACGCTGTTCACCCGAAACGGCGACGGAGGATGCGCCATGGATATCGAACTGGTTTGCGAGGGCTTGCAGTTTCCCGAAGGTCCCATCGCCATGGCCGACGGCTCGATCATCTTGGTGGAGATCCAGCGCAAGACGCTCACCCGGGTCACACAGGATGGCAGGCGCGAGACCATAGCCGACTGCGGCGGCGGGCCGAACGGCGCGGCCATCGGCCCGGACGGGGCGGTCTACATCACCAACAACGGCGGCTCGTTCACCTATCATGATGCAGGTGGCCTGAACGTGCCGGGCGCGACCCCGCCCTCGCACAGGGGCGGTTCGATCCAGCGGGTCGACCTGACGACCGGCGCGGTGAGCACCCTCTACACCGAGTGCGAAGGCAAAAGGCTCGAAGGGCCCAATGACCTGGTGTTCGATAGGCAGGGCGGTATGTGGTTCACCGACCATGGCTCATCTACCCCTACGGGGCGAAACTACGGCGGGCTCTACTATTGTCTGCCCGATGGCTCGAAGATCAGTCGAGCGCGGGAGGGACTGATCTCTCCAAACGGCGTCGGCCTCTCGCCGGACGAAAAGACGGTCTATGTGGCCGATACTCACCTCGGGCGCCTGTGGGCGTTCGCCGTGGTGTCTCCGGGGGCGCTGAGTGACCCGCCTCCGTTTCAGCCCGGACGGGTCGTCTGCAACCTCCAAGGCTACCAACTTCTGGACAGTCTGGCGGTGGAGGCGGGCGGCAAGGTCTGCGTCGCCACTATCATCAACGGCGGGATCACCGCCTTCGACCCCGACGGGACGACCGAGCACTTCGCCTTCCCGGACCTGCTCTGCACCAATATCGTCTTCGGCGGCGTGGATATGCGCGACGCCTGGGTCACGGCCTCAGGCACCGGCAAGCTTTACAAATGCCGCTGGCCCCGCCCGGGGCTGAAGCTGAACTTCAACGGGTAGCCAGCCTTTTCTAGGCCAGCACCTTCATCGCGGCGGGAGAGTATTCCATCAGGTCGTCGTTGCGGCCCTGATGCACCTTTACCGCCCACTCCGGGTCTTGCAGGAGCGCACGGCCCACGGCCACCAGATCGAAGTCGCCCCGGTCGAGCCGCCGCACAAGCTCGTCCAGCGATGCGGGCTTGGAACCCTCCCCGGCATAGGAGGCCACGAACTCGCCGCTCAGCCCCACCGAACCCACAGTGATGGTCGGCTTGCCGGTCAGCTTCTTGGCCCAGCCCGCGAAGTTCAGGTCAGATCCTTCGAACTCCGGCTCCCAGAACCGGCGCTGGGAACAGTGAATGACGTCCGCCCCCGCATCGACCAAAGCGCCTAGCCACGCCTGCATCTCGGCTTCGGTGTTGGCGAGACGGACGGTAAAATCCTGCTGCTTCCATTGCGAGATGCGGATGATGACCGGGAAGTCGGGACCCACTTCGGCGCGCACGGCCTTCAACACCTCCGCAGCGAACTTTGCCCGCTCGACGATGGTCGGCCCGCCAAAGGCGTCGGTGCGCTCATTGACCCCCTGCCAGAAGAACTGATCGATCAAGTAGCCGTGGGCGCCGTGAAGCTCCACCGCGTCGAAGCCCAGCGCCTTGGCGTCCTTGGCGGCGCGGGCGAAGGCTGAGATGGCGTCGGCGACTTCCGCGTCGGTCATGCCCTCGCCGAACTTCTTGCCAGGAGAGGAGAGGCCGGATGGGCTATCGTAGGGTCCCGGAGGGGCCCATTCGGTGGAGCGCGTACGCACCGCGCCCACGTGCCAGAGCTGGGGCGCCATCAGGCCGCCCTCCGCGTGCACAGCGTCGATCACCGTCTTCCATGCGCTCAATTCCTCCTCGCCGTGAAAGCGAGGGATGTTGGGATCGTTCAGCGAAGCGGGGCGAGCGACGCCCGTGCCCTCGGAAATGATTAGTCCCACCTCGTTCTTCGCCCGCCGGGCGTAGTAAGCCGCCACGTCCTTTGTCGCCACGCCGCCCGGAGAGAAGGAGCGGGTCATGGGCGCCATGACGATGCGGTTAGGCAGGTGCAGCCCCTTCATTTCAAACGGGCGGAACAGGGCTTGGACGGACATGGCGGTGTTCTCTATGGGCGGGTGTTGCGGCGCACCCTAGCGGCTCTGCCTACGCTTGCCAGCTAGAAAACGTCGGCTGGGCGTGAGCTTGACTTATCGGTGGTTAGCCAACCGAATGCCGGTCTCTCCTAGACCGGATGAAACCCGATCATGCCCACTATCGTTCGCTCAGAAATCGCTGGCAGCGTCTGGAAGATCGAAGTCGCGCCCGGCGCCCGGGTTGGTACGGGCTACGTGCTATTGATCCTGGAGTCCATGAAAATGGAAATCCCGGTGGAGGCGCCTCAAGCGGGCGTGGTGGAGGCCGTGCTGGTTGCAGAGGGCGCGACGGTGAAGGAAGGCCAGCCGCTCGTCACCCTCGCCTAGCCAGATCAGGCGCTCGCGGCCAGCCCAACGTCCCGCGCGGTATTCGCACGCTCACCACGCTCGACGATCTTGCGATAGGTCGCCAGCGCCTGACCGGCCACCTGGTCCATATTATAGTAGCGGTAGGTGGCCAGCCTTCCGACGAAGGACACGTCGGCGCGGGCCAAGGCCAGCGCCTCGTATTTCTTGTATAGGGCCTGATTCTCTTCGCGCGGGATCGGATAGTAGGGATCGCCCTCGGCGCTAGGATACTCGTAGGTGATCGAGGTCTTGGCGTGCTTTTGCCCCGTCAGATATTTGTATTCCGAGATGCGGGTGTAGGGCGTATCCGGGTGCGGATAGTTCACCGTCGCTACATCCTGGAAGAACTCGGTGTCCAGCGTCTTGTGGTCGAACTTCAGCGAGCGGTAGGGCAGGGCGCCGTAGCGGTGGCCAAAGAACTCGTCCACCGGTCCGGTGAAGATCAGGTGATCGTAGAGCACCGTCTCCTTGATCTCCTCGTAGGTCACGCCGAGCCGGATGGTGATGTTCGGGTGGTCCGTCATCTTCTGGAACATGGCGGTGTAGCCGTTCTTGGGCATGGCCTGGAAGCTGTCGGTGAAATAGCGGTCGTCGGTGTTGGTGCGGGTAGGCACACGCGAGGTGACGGCCTTGTCGAGCTCAGAGGGATCAACCCCCCACTGCTTCCTGGTATAGCCCTGGAAGAACTTCTCGTAGAGCTCGCGGCCCACGGCGGAGACGACCACGTCTTCGGAGGTCCTGACCTTTTCCACCGGTTCTGCGCGCGAGGCCAGATAGGCGGCGGCCTCGGCGTCGGTGGTCAGGTTCAGGTCATAGAGGGCGTTCAGGGTCGTGCGATTGATCGGGATTGGCACGAGCTTGCCATCGACCTCGCCCAGCACCCGGTGCTCATACGGACGCCACGCAGTGAAGCGGGACAGGTATTTGACGATCTCGTCCGAGTTGGTGTGGAAGATGTGCGGCCCATACTGGTGGATCAGCACCCCCGCCTCATCGAAGCAGTCATAGGCGTTGCCGCCCACGTGGGGCCGCTTGTCGATCAGCAGCACCGTCTTGTTGGAGCCTGCGGCAAGGCGCTCGGCCAGGATCGAGCCCGCAAACCCCGCGCCGACGATCAGATAGTCGTAGTGGCTGCGGCGGTCGGATTTCAGTGCGGTGGTAGAGGTAAGGGGGCCTTGAAATCGCGCCTTGCTGTCGCTCCCGACCTTGATCGGCGCCTTTCGGACAATCGCCTCGTCGAGCAAGGAGGCCATCCGCCCCTGGGTCGTGTCCCAGGACAGATCAGCCAAGGCCGCGTCGACCCGCTTCAGCCAGCCCGCACCAATACCTTTGGGCATGGTGAGCGCGTTCTCGCAGGCGGTGATGAACTCGGCGTGGGTGTCGCAGACCGCCACGCCGTTGAGATCGCCGTAGTGGCGACGAACATCGACGATGGCGGTGGAAACCACTGGCTTGCCGCCCGCCAGATATTCCGGCGTCTTGGTAGGCGAGATGAAGCGGGTGGACTCGTTGATGGCGAAGGGCATAAGCGCCACGTCCCATCCCGCGAGGTAAGCGGGAAGCTCCGCGTAAGTCTTGCCGCCGAAGTAGTGGATGTTGTCGCGCCTTGGCAGATCGGCGGGGTCGATCTTCACCACCGGCCCGACCATGACCAGCGACCATTCTGGGTGCGCGTCGGCCAAGGTTGCGACGAGTTCCAGGTCCATCCGCTCGTCGATGACGCCATAGAAGCCGAGACGGGGCGAGGGGATGGCGGATTGATCGGCAGGCTGTTGCGCCGCAGTCAGGCTGCGGGCCTTGGCGAAATGCTCCCGGTCCACGCTGGAGGGGAAGGGGTGGATGTTCACGTGCCAGCCACGCTTGGCCTCATAGAGGCTGTAGCCGCCCGTGAAGACCACATCGGCCAGACCCACAAGGTCCCGCTCTAGGTCGCGCAGAGAGGCGGGGGCGAACTTGAAGTTGGAAAGCTCGTCCATGCAGTCATAGACCACCGCAGCCGCCCGCTCCGCCAAAGGGCGCGAGAAGGAAAGCATCATCGGCGTATAGTACCAGACCACCGGCTTTTCGATCTTCCGCTCGGCGACCATCTGCATGAGCAGGCGGCTGACTTCTTCGTCCCGTGCTACGTCGGACAAGCCTTCAGGCAGGCGAGGGGTGGCGATGACAACGCCGGAGGTCGCATCGGTGCGCACTTCTAGCCAAGCTCCTTCGGCCTCGGCCGGAAGCGGCTCCTCGAAGAAGATAACGCTGCGCGACGCCGCGAACCGGGTCATCAGGTGTTGCGGACGCTGGAACACGAAGTCCCATCGCAAGTGCGAGAAGCAAACCAGGGCGGCGCCGCCACGGTTGCCGAAAACGGCTGGGGCGACGATGGAATGATCGGCGCGAGGCGCCTTGGCGCGCGGCAGGTCTTGCAAGGCCGTAGTCCCCGATACTGGAGTTAAATGACTGACGCTCCTCGAAACGCCCAACGCGAGGCGGGGTTCCATGCGAATGCACGCGATTAGCAGTTATAAAATACCTGCTGTTTCGCGAACCCTACATTTGAAGTATATTGTGGAATAGATACGAGGGTCGAAGCGTTTTTACTTTGTGGACGCCTCAACGATTCAGATTTGTTGCAGCGCGATAGATCCTTGCTGAAGACTCTTTGAGCAGGCGTCCGCTACCAGTGGCGGGCGACGGGTTTATGCCGGACGCGCAAGGTAGGGCGCGTTTCGCGCAACCTTTGCTATGAATGCGTCTTGTAAGGGACTGGGACGAAAGCCGACCGGGACGAATGAACGAGCCAGCCGACTTTGAGCTGAAACAAGGCAGGGGCGAGCCTGTGCTTTGCCTGAGCGGTAACTGGACCGCGCTTGGGCTCAGCCGTGCGGGCGCTCGCCTGCAATCGACCCTGCGCGGCAAGAGCAACGCGACGCTCGATCTAGCAGCTTTGAAGCGGTTTGATTCGGCGGGGGCCCTGGCTCTGATCTCCGCGGGCCTCGCCCCGCGCGCAACGCCGGACCGCCCCGATGTGGAGCGCCTGCTGAAACTGGTCGAAGGCGTCGCAGGGAAGGAACCGTCCGGTCCCGGCAGCCCCTTGTCCGGCTACGCCATGCTCATCCGGGCAGGTGAGGGCGTGGAGAAGGTGTTGAACGACGCCTACCACAACCTGGCCTTCAGTGGACGGTTGATCGCGACCCTCGGGCACGTGATCGTCAACCCCGCGCGGCTTCGCGTGGCTCCCGTCGTCGCCTTGATGGAGCGGGCTGGGCTCGACGCCCTGCCCATCGTCGCCATCACCAACTTCTTTATTGGAGCCACCGTTGGGTTCCTTGGAGCCTCGCTGCTGGCGCAGTTCGGGGCGTCAGTGTTCTCGGTGGAGCTGATCGGGGTCGCAGTGATGCGCGAGTTCGCCGTCCTGATCACCGCTGTTCTCCTGGCGGGTCGGTCGGCCTCCGCCTTCGCCGCTGAACTTGGCTCGATGAAGATGAACCAGGAGATCGACGCCATGCAGGTCATGGGGGTCGATCCGTTCGAGGCTCTGGTCCTGCCTCGCTTTCTAGCCATGCTGACCATGACGCCGCTGCTTACCTTCGTCGCGTCTCTGGCTGGGCTGGCGGGCGGCATGGTGGTGACCTGGGCGGTGCTGGATTTGTCACCGGCCTTCTTCCTGCAGCGGTTGTTGGACAATGTCGGCGTGCTGCATCTCTACCTTGGTCTGGCCAAGGCGCCGGTCATGGCCATGGTCATCGCCGCCATCGGCTGCCGACAGGGGCTGGAAGTGGGCGGCGACGTGGAGCAACTGGGACGTCGGGTGACGACCGCCGTGGTGCAGGCAATCTTCTCCATCATCGTGCTGGACGCGGTGTTCGCCCTGATCTTCATGGAGTTCAACCTGTGAGTGGGGATGCACGCACACCTCCCGCTTCAGATGCGCCCGTGGTCATCAAGGTCGAGGGGCTGGTTTCGACGTTCGACGACAATGTGGTTCACGACGGGCTGGACCTTGAGGTCCGCAAAGGCGAGATCTTCGGCGTCGTTGGCGGCTCAGGCGCAGGCAAGTCTGTATTGCTCAATACCCTGATCGGGCTGCGCGCGCCCCAGGCGGGCAGGGTCGAGGTGCTTGGCGTAGACGTGCATGGGGCTGAGGAGCGCGATATACGCGGGCTGGAAAGCCGCTGGGGCGTGCTGTTCCAGAACAGCGCGCTCTTCTCCGCCCTCAGTGTCCGCGACAATGTTTCTGCGCCCCTCGCCGAGCACACCCATCTGCCCAAGTCCATCATCGCCGATCTAGCCGACCTGAAACTGGCCTTGGCGGGGCTGGAGCCACGAGCGGGAGACCTGCACCCTGCGGAACTTTCCGGAGGCATGAAGAAGCGGGCCGGTCTCGCCCGCGCCATCGCCCTCGATCCTGAACTCCTGTTCCTCGACGAGCCGACCTCGGGACTGGACCCGATCTCCGCTCAGGCGTTCGATGTTCTGATCCGCGAACTTTCCGATGCTCTGGGCCTCACCGTCTTCATGATTACTCACGATCTCGACAGTCTTTACGCCCTGTGCGACCGGGTGGCGGTCATAGCCGATAAAAAGGTCGTGGCGATCGCGCCCATTGCGGAACTCGAAAAATCCGACCACCCATGGATCAAAGAGTATTTCCTTGGTCCCCGCGGTCGCGCCGTCGTCAAGACGCCCGGCGCGGCGCCAACCGATGGAGAAGCCTGATGGAGCGGAACGCTCACTACGCGCTTGTGGGGCTGATCTCCCTCCTGCTGTTCGTGGGGATGATCGTCTTCATCTTCTGGCTGGCCAAGTTCCAGTTCACCAAGCAGTACGACATCTATGATGTTGATTTCAAAGGCCCCGTGCGAGGGCTGTCGTCCGGCGGTCAGGTCTTCTTCAACGGGATCAAAGTCGGCGAAGTGACCAAACTGTCGCTCGACAAGGCCGATCCCAACCGTGTGGTCGCCCGTATCCGCACCAGCTCAGACGCTCCGATACGGGTGGACTCTGTGGCGACTCTGGAGCCGCTCGGCATCACCGGCGTCAACTACATCGAGATCAACGCCGGCACGACCTCCAAGCCGCTTCTGAAGGACGCCGCCCCGCCGGGAGCCATCCCGGTGATCCGCACCAAGGTCGGGGCGCTGGAGTCGCTGCTCAGTGGCGGCGGCGATGTGCTGACGCGGACGGTCGAGACGCTCGACCGGGTCAACAAACTGTTGTCGGACAAGAATATCGCAGCAGTGACGGGGACGCTGGACGACGTTCATTCCGTGACGACCACTTTGAAGAATCAGAAGCAGCTCTTCGCCGACGCCGACGAAACGCTTCGCTCGATCACGGAAACATCCAAGAAGATCAATCAGTTGGCGGAGAGTTCTAATACTCTTGTTAACGGCGACGCCAAGCGCACGCTGAAGAACCTCGCCAACGCTGCCGACGAGATCAAATCGGCGGCGCAAAGCGCTAAGGCCACACTTTCCAAGCTTCAGGGGCCAACCACTGATTTCGCCACCAACGGCCTGCCGCGTATCGCCAGCGCCATCGCCGCCCTCCAGTCTGCCGCCGAGTCCCTCGACCGGGTGGTGAAGGAGATCGAAGCCAATCCGCAGGGGGTACTAGCCAAGGCGCCCGCCAAAGAGATCGAGGTGAAGCCGTGATCGCCAAAACCGTTGTCCGCGCCGCCCTGCTCATCGCCTCGGCGCTCGCGCTCGCGGCGCCGCTCTCGGGCTGCGTCTCACTCCTGCCCAAGGCCAAGCCGTCGCAACTCTATCGTTTTGGCGGCGACGGCGGAGACGCGGGCGCCGCCACCGTCCGTCCGCGAGGGGTGATTCTGGGTCCGGTGGAGTTTCCCAACGAGGCGACCGGCGACGGCATTCTCACGGTGAGAGGCGGCGAGACCGCCTATATCAAGGGCGCTCGGTGGGTGGCTCCTGCGGCGCTGCTGTTTCATCAGGCGATCCCGGCGGCCTTTGATCAGTCTGGCTCTCGCACTCGCGTGCTGACGCGGGGCGAGATCGGCCAGGCCAGCGGTGTGCTGCAACTCGACGTGGCGCGGTTCGAGGCCGACTACGACACCGTGGGCGGCGCGCCGACGGTGACGGTGCTGATCCGGGCGCGGCTCTCTGCGGCGGACGGCCGGCTGCTCGCCGCGCGCAATTTCGATATCAAGAAGCCCACCGGCGCCAACCGTGTCGGCGCCATCGTCCCGGCTTTCGACGAGGCCACGAAAGAGGCGCTGTCGCAGATCGTGGCCTGGACCGACCAGTCCCTCGACGCC
>JBBQLP010000035.1:0-25348 GCA_038327995.1 Caulobacterales bacterium
GAAAACCGTTGACGCCTCGCCCGTGAGAGCGTCCAACCCGCCCATGATGCTTGTTCTCAACGGGGAAGCGCGCGGGTTTTCTGCCCTGGAAACGCTGTCCGCGCTGGTCGCCGAGCTTGGGCTCGATCCGCGCAAGGTGGCGGTGGAGCGCAACCTCGAAATCGTGCCTCGCTCGCTCTACGGCTCGACCGCGCTCACCGACGGCGACCGGATCGAGATCGTCCATTTTATCGGAGGCGGCTGACCATGGACGGAACCACTCTCCCCATCAAAGAAGACACATGGACTGTCGCGGGGCGAACCTTCTCCTCCCGGCTGATCGTCGGCACCGGCAAATACAAGACCTACGCCGAGAACGCCGAGGCCGCCGAAGCGGCAGGCGCAGAGATCGTCACCGTGGCCCTGCGCCGGGTGAACCTCAGCGATCCTTCCCAGCCGATGCTGGCCGATTTCGTCAAGCCGGACCGCTTCACCTACCTACCCAATACGGCGGGCTGTTTCACCGGCGAGGAGGCGGTGCGGACGCTGAGGCTGGCGCGCGAGGCGGGCGGCTGGTCGCTGGTGAAGCTGGAGGTCTTGTCCAACACGCCCCACCTCTACCCCGACATGGAAGAGACCTTGCGGGCGCTGAAGCTCCTGGTCGCCGAGGGCTTTGACGTCATGGTCTACTGCACCGATGACGTTGTTTTTGCAAAGAAGCTGGAAGAGGCGGGGGCCGCCGCCATCATGCCCGCCGCGGCCCCCATCGGCTCCGGGCTCGGCATCCAGAACCGGGTCAACATCCGACTGATCGTCGAACAGGCCCGGGTGCCCGTCCTGGTGGACGCAGGCGTCGGCACCCCGTCCGACGCGGTGATCGCCATGGAGCTAGGCTGCGACGCGGTGTTGATGAACACCGCCATCGCAGGCGCCGCCGATCCCATCCGCATGGCCCGCGCAATGAAGCACGCGGTGATCGCGGGCCGGGAAGGCTACCTCGCCGGCCGGATGCCCATGAAACGCTACGCCGACCCGTCCTCGCCCTTGTCGGGGTTGATCTAGGCCCGTTCCTCCCGTCCGCAATCCGGTCTAGGCTCGCCATTCCAGCGGGGGCGGAACCATGAGCGAATTGACTTCAACGGAGGGGATGCAAGGCGACAGCGAATCGTCCCGCGTCGGCGCCGTGCGTATCGCGATCGGTTTTGCCCAAGGTTTGGCGCTCTACGCCCTATCCGAATCCGTGACGCATAAGGTCTGGCCAGCGACCCAGCACGAGACCCTCGCGGCGCTTGGCGCTGCGCTGATCTTCGGGCCTCTGGTGCTGATCTTCGGCCTTCGTGCCTTCCGCCCGCGCGTCCTGGGTGTCTGGAGCCTCGGAGCTGCGGCCATCGCGGCAGGGCTCATCGCCTACTCGGTATGGCGGACGGGCGGCGGCGGCGATCAAACCGAACCCTTCACCGTCTTCGTCATTCCAGCGATCCCGATCACGCTCTTCATCGCCAACCACCTGATCGAAGGCAGCGAGATCGACCGGCGCTGGATCGCCGCCTATCCAAATTATTTCGACCCGGCGTGGAAACATGGCGTGCAGATCGTTCTGGCGGTGATGTTCACGGCGGTCTTCTGGGGCCTGCTTTTTCTGGGCGCTGGGCTGTTCACCCTGATTCATGTCTCCTTTCTGATCGACCTGATCCGAAAGCCCTGGTTCGCCGGACCTGCGACGGGGATGGCTCTGGCGGCGGCGATCCATCTGACTGATGTGCGCGCGGGGCTGGTGCGCGGGGTGCGAACCGTCGCCTTAACCCTGTTGTCATGGTTGCTGCCGCTGCTTGTTCTGTTGACGGGCGCCTTCCTCCTCACCCTGCCCTTCACGGGCCTGACGAGCCTCTGGAAGACCAAGGCGGCGGCGGCGATTCTGTTGACCGCCGCGTCTCAACTCGTGCTTCTGATCAACGCTACTTATCAGGACGGAACCGAGCCGCCCGCAGGCGTGCTGCGCTGGGCGGTTCGGGCGGCGTCGCTGATCCTGGTTCCGCTGGTAGCCATCGCCAGCATCGGTATCGGTTTACGCGTGCAGCAATACGGGCTGACGCCGGAACGGATCATCGCCGGATGCTGGGCTCTGATCGCCGCCAGCTATGCCCTGGGTTACGCCTTGGCCGCGCTCCTGCCGGGCGGCTGGATGAAGCCGCTCGAACGCACCAACGTCGTGGGAGCCTGGCTGATCCTTGTGGTGATCGCCGCCCTGTTCACCCCCATCGCCGATCCCGCGCGTCTTAGCGTGGCGGATCAGGTGCACAGGCTGGATACGGGCAAGACCAAGCCCGAAGCCTTCGACTACGCCTTCCTGCGCTTCCGTTCCGCCCGCTATGGCCGCGAGGCGCTGGCCAAGCTCGCAGCCCGCAAGGGGACGGCTATGGATGCGGACGTCGCCGAGCGCGCGGCAAAGGCGCTGAAACGGCAGAACGCCTGGGAGGTTGCGGCGCCCAAGCCCGCGGTTCTGGTCTCCCACCTTACTGTCTATCCGAAGGGCGCAGTCCTGCCTGAAGGCTTCGCAACCCAGGACTGGGCGGGCACAGGCGACTACAATCCCTGCCTGCAGTCCGCCGACAAGTGCGACGCTTACCTGGTTGATCTCGACGGCGACGGCGCGCCGGAGGTTCTGCTTGGGGTGTTCGGTCAGTTGAAGGCCTACCATCGCGGGCCGGACGGAACCTGGTCCCTGATCGGCGACTTCCCGTTCGGGGGCTGTGACGATCTGATCAAGACGATGCAGGCAGGGAACCTGCACGCGGTCCCAGCCCCCCCGCACTCTGACCTCGACCTCAACGGGGTCAGGCTGACCTTCTCCCCACAAAGTAAGCCCATCGCCTGCAAGGCGAACGCCGCCGGAAAGCCCGCCAAACCGCGTTAAGATTTCAATGAACAGGCCGCCTTACGCCCGGCTCGGGGGAGCGACATGAGCCTTCAGGACGCCGCCATCGCCGCCAACCGCTTTGGTCTAGGGGCCAGGCCGGGGGAGCTTCGGACCATCGCAGGTGATCCGCGCGGGTGGCTGCGGGCGCAACTCACCCCGGAAGCCGACCTTCCCGCGCCTTTGAAAACCCTGCCCTCCACAGAAGACGACATAGCCGCCTTCCCCCGCTGGATCGCCTCCATCGGCCTGAACGCCGGAAGCGTCGCCAAGCTTTACCAAAAGGGCGGCGCCGCGTCCGCTGGCATGACCGACACGATGATGAAGGGCAGCGCCCATGACGCCGCCAAGGGCGGCGCGCCGGGGCTGCCGCCCGGGGTGAGCATCGAACAGTCGTTCGTGAAGACCTTCGGCCCGCGCTACGTCACCGCCCTTCAAGCGCGGATGCAGGTGGCGACCACCACCGACCGGCCCTATTTCGAGCGGCTGGTGCATTTCTGGTCCAACCATTTCACCGTCTCGTCGGCCAAGCCATCGTCGGTGGCGATGCCGCCCTCGTTCGAGCGTGACGTCTGCCGCGCCCACGCGGTGGGCAAGTTCCGGGGGATGCTGCGGGCGTCGTGCAAGCACCCGGCGATGCTGGTCTATCTCGACAACTATCTGTCGATCGGCCCCAACTCCTACGTCGCCAAACATCCAGAGGTGCTGCCCGCCGAGGCGCGCGGCTATCTGAACGGCCTGAACGAGAACCTCGCACGCGAGATCCTGGAGCTGCACACCCTGGGCGTCCGTTCCGGTTACACCCAGGCGGACGTGACCAGCCTCGCCAGGATCATCACCGGCTGGGGTGTGAAACGCGGTAAGGGCGGCGGGCAGTTCGACGAGACCGGGGGTGCGGACGCATCGCCCCTGTTCCGCTTCAACAACTACCTGCATGAGCCCGGCACGCAGACCCTGCTTGGCAAGACCTATAACCAGCTCGGGCAGGAGCAAGGCGATGCGGCGCTGCGCGACATCGCCGCCCATCCCGCCACCGCGAGCCACATCGCGACCAAGCTCGTCCGCCACTTTGTCGCCGACGACCCGCCCCCGAGCGCCTTAGAAGCCATCGCCAGGGTCTTTCGCGACACGGACGGCGACCTGCACGCGGTCTGCCTCGCCCTGATCGACCTGCCCGAAGCTTGGTCGCCCAGCGCAATGAAGTTCAAGCCGCCGGAGGATTATCTGATCTCCGCCGTGCGGGCGATGGACGGCAAGCCGCAGCTTACCGGCTATCAGCTTACCGCGCTTCTGGACCGCATGGGGCAGAAGCCCTGGTATGCGGCCGGGCCCAACGGATGGGCCGACGTGGAAGGCGAGTGGATCGGCCCCGACCCGATCTGGAAGCGGATCGAGTGGGCCGACGCGGTGGCCAAGGGAGTCGCCAACGCCAAGGTCGATCCCGCCGCCATCGCCTATGAGGCGCTGGGGCCAGCCCTTACCCCCGCCAGCACCGACGCAATCCGTAGAGCCGAAAGCCCGGCGCAGGGGCTCGCCATCTTCCTCGTCAGTCCGGAGTTCCAACGCCGATGAGCATCCTGGCCCCCAATCGCAGAAACCTCCTGATAGGCGCAGCAGGTATGGCCGGAGCATCCGCCCTGCCGAGGATCGCCTTCGCCGCCGGGCCGACCGACAAGCGGCTGGTCATCGTGTTGCTGCGCGGGGCCATGGACGGTCTTTCCGCCGCGCCTGCGTTCGGCGATCCCGACTATGAGCGTGCGAGAGGCGGTCTCGCCACGCCGCGCCCCGGAAGCGAAGGCGGCGCGCTAGACCTCAACGGCTACTTCGGCCTCTCCCCGGCGCTGGCGGGTATGCACGCGCGCTATGGCAAGGGTGAGGTGATCCTGTTCCACGCCATCGCCTCGCCCTATCGCGACCGCTCCCACTTCGATGGGCAGAACCTGATCGAGAACGGCTCCGACCAACCCTATGGTCTGGCGGACGGCTGGGCCAACCGGGCCTTGCTCGGCCTGCCGGAGCGATTGAAGAGCGGGCGGGGCGATCTCGGCGTGGCGCTGGCCCCCTCCACTCCCCTGATGATGCGAGGCCCCGCGCGGGTGACAAGCTGGTCGCCCTCGATCCTGCCCGCGCCAGCGCCCGATCTTCTCACACGGCTGAAGGGCCTCTACGACGAGAGCGATCCCCGCCTCGCGCGCGCCCTTTCCGCCGCCGTCACCGCCAACGCGGCGCAGGTGGGCGGGGCGGGCGGCGGCGGCGCCTTCACGGCTCTGATGGCGGCGGCGGCGCGGTTCATGAAGGCGCCCGACGGCCCTTGTCTGGCCATGGTGGAGTCCAACGGCTGGGACACCCACGCCAATCAGCTTGGCCCCTTCGGCGTCCTGCCCCGCAATCTCGCCGAGCTTGACCGGGGGCTGGGCGCCCTGGGCGAGGGCCTCGGAGATGTGTGGCCCTCTACCGCCGTCCTGGTGATGACCGAGTTCGGACGCACCGTGGCGATGAACGGCACGCGCGGCACCGACCACGGCACGGCGGGCGCGGCCTTCCTGATCGGCGGCGCGGTGAAGGGCGGACGGGTGCTGGCCGACTGGCCAGGACTGTCATCGGGTGCGCTTTTCGCGGGCCGCGACCTGAAGCCCACTGCCGACCTGCGTTCCGTCGCCAAAGCGGCCCTGCGCGACCACATGGGCATCGACCCCGGCCACATCGACCGGGCGGTCTTCCCAGGAAGCGCCGCCGCGCCCGCTATGGAAGGGCTTTTCCGCACCTGAACCCGCGCTGGGACTCACCCGTCGCGCGAGCGGTCGTTGAGTTCACGCCGCCTCGGGTTAAGCTCCTCTCGGACTAAGGGCGGGGGAAGCATGGCGATCTGGTCAAGACGAGCGTTAGTGGGCGTCGGCGCTGGAGGCGCGGTGCTTGCGCTGGGCGGGCGAGCCTTTGCGCAGACGGACAGCGGCGGTCTTCCGCAACCGGCGCTGCGCATCCGCCGCGACGTAGCGAAACTGCCTGCCAACGATCCGAATCTGCTCGCCCTCGCCCGAGCGCGCCAGATTATGCTCGCCCGCCCGGACGCCCTGTCGTGGGCGACGCAGGTAAGCATCCACGATACCTATTGGGGCCAGCACGGCACCTGGCGCTTTCTGCCCTGGCACCGCTGTCAACTTTACTGGTTCGAGCGGATCGTCGCCCGGCTCTCCGGCTACCCCGATTTCGCCATGCCCTATTGGGACTGGCAGGCGACCGGTAAACTGCCGCCCGTTTTCACCGATACCCGCAGCCCGTTTTTCCATCCGGCGCGCAACCGCAATCTGGCCCAACTTGATTTCGTGCGTACGCGCGCTACCCGCTGGTCAAGCGACTGGGCCAGCGTGTTTCAGGGCTCGTTCAACTCCTTCGCCGGATTTGTGGGCGACGGCGGCGCGGTGGAAAGCTCGGGTCACAGCTATGTCCACGTCATGGTCGGCGGCGACATGGGAGATCCGGCCACTGCGCCGAACGATCCCCTGTTCTTCTTTCATCACTGCAACATCGACCGCGTGTGGGCGGCATGGCAAAGGCGTGCCGAGCAACGGGGCCTGACCATGGACGACGCCTGGCTGGCCGAACCATTCGATATGTTCGTGAACGAGGATGGCGCCAACGCCCAGGCGTTCACGACACAGGACGTGCTGCACACTGAAACCCTCGGCTATCGTTACGACCTCGACTATCCGTTCGCCTGGTTCGACGAAAAGCCCGTCACGTCGCCGCCCGGAAAGACCAGGCGCGAGGTCGTTTCCACGACGCCGCACAGCTTCACCCTTGCCGCCAGCCCGGCAGTGGAGGCGCCATTGCGTCTGCCGCTGCCCTCCGATCTCATCGCCCTGCTCGCCGCCGACCACGACCAGCGATTTGAGGTTCGAGGCATAGGACGTGTACGGACGACAGCGGAAAGGTCCGCAGGATCGGTGTTCAATCTGGCCGTGGAACGCATCCGCAAGGACGGAACTCTCGACAGCGCGCCGGTCGCCACGCTTCTGCCCTTCGTGGGGAACCACCCTATGCCTGCTGCTATGGCCGCCATGCCCCCCGCCATGCCAGGGATGCCCACTCCCGCCGCTGCACCCGTTGGCGGTCCCGCAGCCCCAGCGGCCATGCCGCACGAGCACGGATTCGCCTTCAACGTCGGCCCGGAAATCTATGACGCGACGGGCAAGGAGGCTGCGGTGGAAATCGCCGTCACCGCCACCGCCGCCTGGGTCGATGCAGAGGTGACAACTCTTCCTCCGGCTTTGAGCGGGTTGCAGATAGACTTGGTGGTCACCGAATACCGCTGGGTCTGAGGTTTTGATGCGCGGTCTCCAGTTTCTCCTCGCCATCTTCGTCGCGGTCGCGGCGGGACTCGGCGCGGCATTCCTGGTGTTCGGAATGACGCCTTATGGTTCGACCAACGAAGCCGGACAGGCGGCGCTGGAGATCATCGCCTTTGCCGCAACCGTTGCAGGGCTGGGCTTGCTTATGGCGAGGCGCTGGCTCCCCGCGCTTATTGTCCTGCTTCTTGCGCTCGCCGCTGGAGCGGGCGCTTACTACCTCCTTGTCACCCGCGCGCCGCCGCCCTCGCCGAGGTCGGCGTTACTGCTACCTGATGTGCGGACATGGCCCGGCGGCGACATTCCCCTGTGCTGGCTGAACCGTCCGGCGAAGGGGAGCGAGAGCGCCTCCGACCTCAATAACCTCGGCGCTGTCGAGGCGGCTGAAACCACCTGGAGCAAGGCCGGGGCGGTACATTTCCACGATGCGGGAAACTGCCCGACCGACTTCAAAGGGGTTAAACTCTTGATCCGTCGCACCGCGGGCGATGCGGATACGCCGGACCTCGGCGTCGCTATCGCAGAACAGGCGGAGCCGGTTGTGCTGCTTTTCGCCTTCCCCAGCCGGTCGGGCTGCTCCAGCGGCGGAGCGTTCGGCAGCGCGGAGACCTGTGTCTACGGCGAGGCGGTGCACGAGTTCGGCCACGTGCTCGGCCTACCGGACGAACACTATAGCCAAGCCGCCCCCGACCCCTGCAAGGCCACCCTGCGCCAAGACCATCGCTGGCTGGCGATCCCTTATGACGCTGCATCCGTGATGAACGCATGTAACCCGGATCACCTGTTCGGTCGGCTCAGCCCCTTAGACATAGCGGCCACCCGGCAGATCTACGGCGCTCCGGCCTGAGGCGTGCGCTCCCGGATCCAGCGCGCCACCTCCTGCACCGACCCCCTCCGCCCTTCCCACTAGGCTCCTGTAGATGGATGAAGGAGATAGCATGGCGTTTGCCGGGTGGCGGGGCCTCCGACGCCAAATGTGCCAGTCTAATTCCCACCAAAGGAAAGGGCGGCGGACCTTTCGATCCGCCGCCCCACCAAGTTCGTCATTCAAAGCCTGGTTAGGCTAGAAGCGCGCCCGGACCGATACCGCGAACACGCGGCCCAGAATGCCGTTCGAGTAGACCTGTGCGTCGGTGTTGGCCTGACCCCCAAGGACACCAGTGACAGTCTGCGGGGCGCGGTCGTCGAGGAGATTATCCACGGTGAGCGTGACCCTCCATGTGTCAGTGGCGTTCCAGCTGATCGCGCCATCGACGTAGGAGGCGGACGGCGCCTTGGGAACGCCGGTGGCCTCGAATGAGCTACCGACAAAGTCCTGACGAATTTCCGGCACGTAGCTCCAGCGGACGAACCCGGTCCAGTCGCCGACGCTGTAGAAGCCGGAGAGCACGGACTTGTATTTCGGGATCGCGCCGCCAACGCCGCCGCCTGTTGTGTCGGCAAACTGGGTGCTGCCGACCTTGAAGCTGTCGATGTAGGAGAACAACTCCGTAACCCGCAGGCGACCCGGCACGAAGGACAGGAATGGGAGGTCCTTAAGAGTTTCGTTCCACTCGACCTGGACATCCAGACCGCGGGTCCGAACGGGGTTGACGCTGTTGCCGCGGCTGGCGTTCACGTTGTTGACATTGCCTGTGGCGTCGTAGGTCACCCGAGCGCAGGATGCCGCCGACGATGTGCCAACGCCGAGGTTGGAATAGCAATCGGCGATGAAGAAGGTGGCGCCGAAGCTTGTGATCTCCTTCTTGATCTTGATGTCGTAGTAATCGACCGTGGCCTTGAGCTTACCAAAGCGACCCAGGTCCGGCGTGATGACCACGCCAGCCGTAAGAGTCTGCGCAGTTTCGGGAGACAGGCTGGGATTGCCGAACGAAAGAGCCTGAGTCTGGCTGTTGGCGGCCGCGAAGGTCGGCAATTGACTTGCGATGATCGGATCAGCCGCGACGCGTTGAGAGATGCAGAAGGCAGTCAAGGCAGCGCTCGGCCGGGCCGACGCCCGGCAGGGATCGGTGTAGGACGGGAAGCCCTGGTCGCCGTTCTGGAACAGTTCGAACACGCTGGGCGCGCGGGTCGCCTTGTTGAAGATAGTGCGGAACTTGATCCAGCTCACCGGAGCATATTCAGCGCCGACCTTGTAGGTGTTGATGTTTCCGGCCGTGGAATAGTCTGAATAGCGGTAACCGGCTTCGAGGCCGAGGTATTCGATGAAGGGCACTTTCGCAATCAGGGGAACACCGAACTCGGTGTAGAGTTCGTAGAGATCCTGACCGCCAATCTGGTTCTGAGTGGCGTTGAAGCCGAAGATGTCCGACCGGCGCTGCTGGTCGTCGACGATGACTGCGGCGCGCTCGCTGCGATATTCTGCCCCGAAGACCGAAGAAATGGGACCAGCGGGCAGTTCAAACAGGTCGCCGCGGATGAAGCCCGCAAGCCGCTGTTGGCTGTAGTCTGTGGTGGTTTTGGTGTCGGTACGGATGTAGTTGGCCACCGTAGCGTCATTGCCGGGGCCGTAGGGGTCGAGCGGCGTACAGGCAATCAAACCGCCGCCGAAGGTGCCGGTAAGCGGGGCGCCGGTCGAGTCTTGGCACCCTGAGGCCGCCGCGAACAGCGCCGACTTGTTGGCGTTGTTCCGTTGCAAGGCCAGGAGGTTGGTCTTGCCGTAGCTCGCGGTCGCGCTCCAGCTCCAGTGTGAGTTGATCTTACCGTCCAGGGTGGTCAAAAGGTAGAAGGCCTGGTCGGTGAACGTCGCGATACGGGGTCCGAGGAACAGGGTCCGCAGCGCTTCAGTGAACGGCGCGTTCGCAATGGGCCGCGACGCAAGCGCCGCCGCAAGATCCGGGTGACGTGCGTTGATCAGCGCCGATTCCGCCGGGGTCAGGTTGAAGGTGATATCGGCGGGCGGGTTGGCGACCGGCGTCGCAGCCAGTTGCACGCCGGTTTTGCTGTTGATGTAGTTGAGGTTGATCTTTGCCGAGATATTGTCGGTGATCTGATAGCGACCGAGGGTGGCGAATGAGTAACGCTCAGCCGGAAGCACGATCAGGTTGGTCGGAGCGAAGTTATAGCGCGAAGAACCAGCCGAACGATCCGGCACGGCGCAGGAACTGGTGTTCTTTTGCGGCTCGAGCCTCCCGCTGTCGCTGAATGACAGACCACCCGTCGTGGAGGTTACGGCCACATTCGGAGTTGCCGGATTACAGTCTGTATCCGCCGAGGCGAAATTGGGGGTCAGAGGGTTGGTGCTGAGACCGACGAAAGGATTGCGCGAGTTCTGACGGATCAGGCCCCAGGGCGGGGTTGCCGAACCACCCGACAGGAAGGTCGAGAAGGCGCTGGTCGGGTTCGCAGCCTTTGCAGCGTTATATTTCGCAGCCGAGTCGTAAATGTGCAGGATGTCTGCGCCGCCCGCCGTCGTCTCGTCGATGATCGCTGCGGAGGTTTTGGAGAAATCATATTCGGACTGCGAGACCGCATCGCGGTTGAAATAGGAGGCATAGGCGACGAGGTTGCCGCGACCGTTGGCGAAATTGCCGCCAAGTAGGCCCGAGATGGAAGTTTCAGGGGCCTTACCGTCGCCGGTCTTGCGGAAGGAGGCGTTGAGCTCTGCGCCTTCATAATTCTGACGCAGGACGAAGTTCACCACTCCGGCGATGGCGTCGGAGCCATACACGGTCGAGGCGCCGCCAGTCACCACCTCAATATGGTCGATCAGGCTGGCGGGGATGGTGTTCAGATCGACCACGCCGTCGGACGACGAAGGCGGCACGCGCTCGCCATTGACGATCACCAAGGTGCGCTGCGGGCCGATGCCGCGGAGGTCGACGGTGGCGAAATTTTCACCGCCGGAGTTGTTGGAAGTGAAGGTGTTGCCCGGAATGACCTGCGGCAATTCGTTCAGAAGCTGCTCGGTTCCGGTTGTTGCGGTCAGGCTCAACACTTCACCGCTCACCGTCGAGACCGGGCTGATCGAGGTGAAGTCCTTACGCACCAGGCGCGAGCCGGTGACGACCACTTCCTGCGGCGCGGCGGACGGGGCGGACGTGGTTTGAGCGTGGGCGCCGCTGACGACGGACATCGCGGCGAAGCCTGCGATGGCTGTGGTCGCCAGCAGGCGTTGACGGGTGACTTGGTTATTCAATTTAGTTCCCCTCTCGACGGTAGGAATGCGCCGTTTTTGCGGTCGAAACCCATTAAGCCAGCGCCCAGACGCGGCTTTGCTGTTTTGGTTCATGAAAGGTTTGTAACACGGCTGCAACCCCTAAAAATGACACGTTTGGCCGCAGGGGGATGAAAACCGAAACGCACGGACGCAATAACCGGCTGTTAAATATAAACTTTCTTCTCCGCCAAAGCCTAGGGATGATCTCGACTCCCGATCCCGGAGCCGATGACGTGTGCCCGCTACGCCACAGTTATGCCACCGGAGCGCCTTTCTGGGCACCGAAACGCGGCGGCTGGTGGGAATCTATTTCCCCGCCAAGATCGTAGCGGGCGTTTCGGTAAGCCATCGGACGAAGGCGTTCTTGCGGTCCACCAGGGCCGCCCGGGGTTTGATCGGCGCGGCGGTCAGTTCAAAGCCCATGACGATGATCTCCTCGCCCTCGCCGATCAGGTGCGCCGCGGCGCCGTTGACGCACATGGCGCCCGAGCCCCGCTGCCCCGCAATCACATAGGTCTCCAGTCGTGCACCCGAGGTGTTGGACACCACCAGCACCTTCTCGCCCGGCCACAGGCCGATCTTGTCGATCAGGTCTTCGTCGATGGTGATCGAGCCGACGTAGGCGAGGTTGGCCTCCGTCACCGTGGCGTTGTGGATCTTTGATCGCATAACCCAGCGCAAGGCGAACTCCGTGGACAGGCGACGGGCATATAGGATGCAGCGTCGGCCAAGTCATGCCGGTTTCGCTGCAACGCCACAGGGTCTATATCGCAACCGCGAACGGCGGGGAACAGGTCCGCGCCCAACTGGATCTGGAGCGCGGCGATGCGAACCACCCTGGACGACCTGCAGGCCATGAAGCGCCAAGGCGAGCGGATCGTCATGCTCACCGCCTATGACTACACCTCGGCCATGATCGCCGACCGGGCGGGGCTGCCTATCCTGCTCGTAGGCGACAGCCTCGGCATGGTGATGCACGGGCACGACACTACCTTGCCGGTAACGCTGGACGACATGGTGCGCCACACCGCAGCCGTGGTGCGCGGATCGTGCAAGGCGCTGATTGTCGCCGACCTGCCCTTTCTCACTTATACAACGCCCGAAGATGCGGTGTTCGCGGCGTCGCGCCTGATGCAGGAGGCCGGAGCCCAGGCGGTGAAGCTGGAAGGCGGGGCGCCGATCCTGGACGCCGTGCGCTTGCTCGCCGCCTTCGGCGTGCCGGTCATGGGACACCTCGGCTTCACGCCCCAATCCCAGCACCAGATCGGGCTGAAGGTTCAGGCCAAGGCGGCGGACGCCGCGCGTCGGCTGCTACAGGACGCCCTCGCCTTGCAGGACGCAGGCGCCTTCGCTGTGGTGCTTGAGCTTGTGCCCGCTCCGCTGGCAAAGGCAGTCAGCGAGCGCCTCACCATTCCCACCATCGGCATCGGCGCGGGCGCGGGCTGCGACGGACAGGTGCAGGTCTGGCACGATATTCTCGGGCTCTATGGGGATAAAGCTCCCCGCCATGCCAAGCGCTACGCCGACCTCGGCGGTGTGATCGAAGTCGCGCTGACAGCCTATATGAATGAGGTGAAGTCCGGCGCCTTCCCCACCGACGCCAACAGCGCGAAGATGGACGCAGCAGCGCTGGACGAGGCGCTAAAGGGCCTGTGATCGTCCTACCCACCATCAAGGGGTTCCGTGCGGCGCGTGCCAAGGTCGCCACGCTGGGGTTCGTCCCCACCATGGGCTTCCTGCACGAAGGCCACCTCGCGCTCGTACGCCGGGCCGTAGCGGAGAACGAAGTGGCGGCCGCAAGTCTGTTCGTCAATCCGACCCAGTTCAGCCCGAACGAAGACTTCGCCCGCTACCCCCGCGCTCGCGAACGCGACCTGGAGCTTCTGGAAAGCGCGGGCTGCGATATGGTCTTTGCGCCCGAGGCCGATGAGATGTACCCGGCTGGCTTCGACACCAGCGTCCACATTGGCGGGATCACCGAGGTGCTGGAGGGCGCTATACGTCCCGGCCATTTCGCGGGGGTCGCGACTGTGGTCGCCAAGCTTCTCAACATCGTTCAGCCCACCAGCGCCTATTTTGGCCAGAAGGACGCCCAGCAGGTCGCGGTGATTCAAAAGCTGGTCCGCGACCTCGATATACCAGTGCAGGTCGTGGTCCACCCCACCGTGCGCGAACTGGACGGCCTCGCCCTTTCCAGCCGCAACAGCTACCTCAGCGCTGCAGAACGGCAGAACGCGCTCGTGCTGAGCCGAGCCCTGCACGCGGTCGAGCGCCTCTACGGGGCGGGCGAACGCAGCGCCGAGATCCTGCGCGCCGCCATGGCCACCGAGATCGGCGCCGTTCCCAGCGCCCAGCCAGACTACATGAGCGTGGCCGATCCGATCACTCTGCAAGAACTCGGCACCGTGGGGCCTGAGGGCGCGCTCGTTTCCCTGGCTGTGCGGATCGGCGCGACGCGACTGATCGACAATGTGGTGCTGTCGGGCTGAGGCTACTCCCCGAATCCCCCGCCGGGGGTGAGCGGCGCGAGGCGGATCAGGCGGCTGTCCTCAACCCCGGCCGTGCGATGTTTCACCCACTCGCGGTATTCGGCGTTCGTGACCATGGCCAGGAAGCCGCCTGCATTGGCGTATTCGGCGATGAAGGCCAGGTCCCAGCGCTCATCCACCGGGCCGGTCACAACCGCCTCGGGGTTGCCCGCCCAGATTTGCCGTCCGCCCACCGAAGCGAACAGGGCGGCGGTCTCACGGCCATAGGCGCGGTAGGCGTCGAGCCCGCTCATGCCCTTGCCATGGTTGGGATGGCCCTCGGGGTAGTCAGCCTTCGCCTTCAGTCGCACAAGGTTGAGCATCTGGATCGGCCTGTCGCGGGGCAGGGCCTTGAAGGCCTCGAACTGTTCGCGGAGCGGATCGACAGAGCCAGTCATGATGAGCCTTTCAGGTGCGGAGCGGCTTCAGCGCCCGTTCTTCGGTGCGGATGCGCCAAGCTAGCACGGCGAGGTTCAGGAGGCCGAACACCAGTGCCGTGCCCCATAGACCGAAGGCTAGCGGCAGGACCGGCATTTCCAGCAGCACCACCGCGTAGTTCGGGTGGGCTACGAAACGGAAGGGGCCGCGCTTGACCAGGGTCTCGCCGGGAACCACCAGCACCCGCGCGGTCCAGCGGCGTCCGAGCGTCGTCAGCACCCATCCCCGCGCCGCCTGCAGAACGAAAAAGGCGACCACCCACGGCCAGACCAGCGGGGCGTCCCAGCCCTTCCACCAGAGGACGATGAGCCAACCCATGTGCAGGGCCACGATCAGCGAATAGTGCGCCGCGCCGATCTCCACCGCCCCCCGAGCCCGCAAGGCGCGCTCGTTGGAACGCGCCCACAGCATTTCTACCCCCCGCTGCAGGGTGATGAAGACGAGAAGGGCGATGCTACAGGTCACGGCACTCGCCCGGTCGTTGTGGGCTCCAGCGCGGCGAAACTGGCGGTGAATCCGGGGCCGAGCGCCGCCAGCACCAGCCGCCCGGAAATATTCGCCGCCAGCGCCCGCTCCAGCACGAAGAAGACCGTGGGCGCTGACATATTGCCGAACTCGGCCAACACCGCGCGCTCCAGGTCTAGCGTTCCTTCACCGACGCCAAGACTGGATTCGATCGCCGGGAGCACCTTGGCCCCGCCGGGGTGGCAGACGAAACGGGCGATGTCGGAAGGCTCTAAACCTGCGCTGGTGCGGAAATCCTCCGCCGCCTCATGAAACCGCCGCGTGACGAAACTCGGCAGATTGGCGTCGAGCACCACTCCAAGCCCAGCGGGATCGACGCGCCAGCCCATGATGTCCAGCGTCTCCGGCCAGGTGTGCTCGCCAACCGCGCCGACGCGCCGCCCCGGCTCAGCGTCTGCACAGAGCACCACGGCCGCCGCACCGTCGCCGAACAGGGCGGTGGCGACCACATTCGCCTTGGTCATCTCGTCGGGACGGACGCTGAGCGTGCAAAGCTCGACAACCACCAGCAGAACCGGCTGGCCGGGCTGGGCTTCAGCCAGCCGCGCAGCCAGTGAAAAGCCGCTGACGCCGCCGCCGCAGCCAAGACCGAACACCGGCGTCCGCATCGCCTTGGGAGACAGGCCAAGGCGCGGCCCCACCCGCGCCTCAAGGCTCGGGGTGGCGATGCCAGTAGAGGAGACCGTGACCACCGCACCCACTTCAGCCGCGCTCACTCCCGCGCGTTCCAGCGCGAGCGTCGCCGCTTCGAGCCAGAGGGTTTCGGCTTCTTCGAGATAGACCGCGTTGCGCTCCTCCCAAGGGTGAACCTCGCCATACCAGTCCATCGGGCGCACGGCCCGGCGGGTCTTGATCCCGGTGTTGGCGAACAGGGTCAGGATGTCGGGGGCGCGAAACACCTTGCCGCCGAACAGGGCGGCGGTACGCGCCGCCGCCTCGTCCTGCACGATTACGTGCGGCGGTGTAGCGGTGGCGAGGGAAAGCAGGCGGGCGCTGGGAATGTCGCCTCTCAAGCGGCTGGGGGTGTCGGGGGGATTCACTAGAGCCCAAATGCCCGGAGAGCGAAAGCGCTCCCTATCGCTCTATTCGCCGGAATGGCTAGATTGGTTGCAAATCAGGGAAGCCGCCGTGACCTTCGCCCTCCGCTCCGCCCCTCACCTCGCCTTCGCCGTCCCTGTCTTGGCCGCTCTGGCCTTCGCCGCAATCGCCAGCGCCGCCGAGGCCCGCTGTCGCCTTCATGCGTCCGACGTGACGCACGCTGGAGCCGGATGCGCAGGAGCCTGGATCGACGCCAATGTCAGGCTTAATGACATACAGACCGTCGGCACCCACAACAGCTACAAACAGGCGCTTTCGCCCAAGCTCTACGCCATGGTTCTGAAGGCCTCAAAGCGGGCGCAGGAAATCGACTACGCCCATCCGCCGCTGACGCAGGAACTGGACGACGGCGCGCGCGCGCTGGAAATCGACGTGGCCTACGATCCCAAGGGCGGTCTCTACGCACACCCGCTGGGCGCGAAGATGAGCGGCGAGCCTGTGCTCGAGGGGTTCGAGGCACGGATGATGCGGCCGGGTTTCAAGGTGCTGCACGTGCAGGACATCGACTTTCGCTCCTCCTGCCTGACGCTGGTGGAGTGCCTGACGGAAATCCGCACCTGGTCGCGGGCCCACCCCCGACACACCCCGATCCTGATCACCATGAACGCCAAGGACGGCAAGTCGCCTGTGCCGGGCGGCGCAACCTCGCTCGACTACGACACCGCCGCCTTCGACGCCTGGGACGCCGAAATCAGGAGCGTGTTCAAGCCGGGCGAGATGATCACGCCCAACATGGTGCAGGGCAAATACCCTACCCTGCGCGACGCGGTGCTGCACGGGAACTGGCCGGTGCTGGCGAAGGCGCGCGGCAAGGTGTTCTTCGCGCTGGACGAAGAGGGCGTGAAGATCGCGACTTATCGCGGGGCGCGCAAATCGCTTGAGGGACGCATGATGTTCGTCAACGCAGGCCCGGCGGGCGAGGACGCCAGGCCCTACGCCGCCTACATGACCCTGAATGAGGCCCTGACCGACACGGCCCACATCACGGCGATGGTCAAGGCGGGCTTCTTCGTCCGCACCCGCGCCGACGCCGACACGGTGGAAGCCCGCGCCAACGATACCCGTCGCCGGGACGCCGCCTTCGCCTCGGGCGCGCAAATGGTCTCCACCGACTACCGCCGTCCGGACACGCGCTTTGGCGCCGACTATCAGGTGCGGCTGCCGGGGACCGCGGTCGCCGTGTGCAGTCCGGTGCGGATGGGAGAGCGGTGCGGCGGGGCGATGGTGGAGCCCTAGCTAACCCCGGCGATCATCTCCAGAAACACCTCGGCGGCGCGTGCGGCGCCTTGGCCATCGCAGGGGGCGAGGGGGTTGTCGATCATGGCGCGGCGGATGACGGGGTCTAGCAGGCGGGCGAAAGTTTCGGCCATGCGGGTCTCGAACTCCGGCTTGTGCAGGTCCACTGCGAGCAGGACACCATCCGCGGCCAGCCTCTGAATCGTCGCCCGCTGGTTGTCCGCCACGATCACCGCGAGCGAGGGCAGGCCAAGCGCCCGCCGCTCCCATGTCATGGCTCCACCCGCGCCAACGGCGGCGTCGGCGGCGCGCATCAGGGGCGCCGTGTCGGCGTCGATGTGGACGGTCAGGCAACGATTGGCGGCGGCCATCGCCAGCAAAGCCGGCAGGCTTTCCGCGTTTCCGGCAACAGCCACATCGAAACACACCTCAGGCGCCTGCTGCATCAACTCGCGCACAACCCGCGCCGCCACGCCCTCGATGTCGCTGAGGCCGAAGGAGATGAAAACGCGGGAGACCGTCTCTGGAACAGATTTTGGCTCGGTCCGAACAAAGCCGGGACGCACGAGCGCATAGCTAGGGCCCAACAGAAGCTGCGTTCCCGAGCCAACAAGCGCCGCATAGTTGGCGACCTCGCGGCCATAGCCCGGGTCGAGCAGCAGGTTCACGCGGTGAGGGCGATCCGCGAGATCGTCGATGGCCATGACGATGGGCGCCGTGACCCCTGCCTCAGCTTCCGCATCCCAATGGTAGTTGTCGAACACCGCCGCGTCCGCGCCTAAACTGTTGGCCACGAGTAGCCGGACCTCGGGATCGACCTCGACGACGCCGAACCCCGCCCCGGGCCTCGGGCCGAACCGATGCATGATGGCCGCGCCCCCAGGCTCCACTACGAACACGCTCCGAGCGCCCCGCTCCCGCAGCGCCATCGCCAGAGCGAGACAGCGCATCACGTGCCCTCCCCCTACACCGGGGCCGGAGGCGGGCGCAAAGGCGATCAGAGGCTGGGTCACGGGCCTACTGCGACGCTGGCGTTCATCGTCTGCACCACCTCGGCGAGGATGGCGACGGCGATCTCCCATGGCGCCTTACCGCCGATGGGCAGGCCAACCGGCGCGTGCAGGCGGGCGATATCAGTGTCCGTGAAATGAGAGGCCCGAAGCCTCGCCTCGCGCTCCGGCGCCCGGCGTCGGCTGCCGAGCACGCCGATGTAGGCGGCGGGGGTCATGAGCGCCGCCGCCACCGCCTGATGCTCCACCGCGAGGTCGTGGGTCAGGATGCAGATCGCCGTCCAGGGGTCGGGCGACAGCGCCGTGATCGCCTCGCCCGCGTCGCTACGCTCATAAGCAATGAGCGGCATCGGCGGCGCGGTTTCCGGTCCCTTGGGCCGGATCAGTGTTGTGAGGTAGCCTATCTCCCCCGCCAGCCACCCCACCGCCAGCGCCACCGGATCCCCGCCGACGATGATCAGGCGGGTAGGAGGATCGAAACGTTGGGTGACGAGGGCGGGCGGGGGCGATGCCGCGCTGCATTGGCGGGCGGCGCCGTCGCTGCTCCACAGCGCCGGAACGCGCTCATTAGCAAACCGCAGCAACTCCCCGACCGCCACATCGTCCGGCCCGATCCGCTCCAGCAAAATGTCGATGCGGGAGCCGCACGGCAGGGCGATGTCCAATGGGCCGCCTTCGCCGTAGGTTAACCGTCGGGGCTCGCCGTCCGCCAGAACCTGCGTCGCGTGCATGGCCACATCAGCCTCGACGCAGCCACCCGAGAGAAACCCCGCCAGCGGACCCGCCCCGCCAAACACCATTTGCGCGCCGACGCCCCGCGGCGCCCCGCCCTCGGTTGCGTAGAGGGTGGCGAGGGCGACCGCCTCACTCCGCCCGCGCGCTGCCGCCAAAGCCGAGCGCACGTCGTCGATCAAGCCGAACAAGGGCCAGTCGAAGGCGTCTGCCATAGTCGAAACGTCTGTGATGTCGAACCGCATCCGATCCCTATGGCGCAAGGCCCCGGAGACCGCCAGCCTCAGGGATGGGCGTGCGGAAACCTCAGCGGCAGGCCCGCAGACGCCCACCACATCAGCCCCATGGCGATCAGGAAGCACACCGCTAGCCGCCACACTGGCGCGAGGCGCGGCGCGGCGATGCTCTCAGGCAGGCGCCGGGCGCCGGTGATCATCGGACCGATCAGGTTCTCGCGCTTGACCACCAGATAAAAGGTTATCGCCAGGAGGTGCACCGCGATGAGGGCGAGGAGGGCGTAGAACAGCGCCCCATGCCAGTGCGTCAGGGTCTCACCCAGAGTGTCGCTGACCTTGTAGTTGAGCGGCCCGGCGTTCAGCCCGTCCGTATCAGATGTGAACAGGCCAAGTCCGGTCTCACCGGCCAGCGCGCCGAGCAGCGCCACGACGCTCCACCCGCCCATCGGATTATGACCGACAATTGGCTCTGCGGATTTCGAGAACAGGGTTCGCAGATACCGCGATACCGCAAATGGCCCCTTCACGAACCCGGTGAAACGGGCGGGGCTGCTGCCCACCACGCCCCACAACACGCGGAAAATGACGAGGCCCAGCGCAATATAGCCCAGCCGCACGTGCCAGAACATATTCTCGCTCTTCCACGTCCACCAAAGGGCGGGCATCAACGCGACAAAGCTCCAGTGGGTCAGCCTCACGGGCAGGTCCCACAGCCTGATGCGCCGATCCGCCATGACGACTAGTGCTCGTCGCGGGCGCGGAAAACCTCGTGACAGGACTTGCAGGCGCCGCCAAGGGGCGCGATTCCCGCCCGCACTGCATCGAGGTTTCCGCTCTGTGCGGCCACATTGATGTTGTGGGCGGCGGCGGCGAGGGCGGCGGCGTCCTTTTTGAACTCGTCGGGTCTTTGCCAGATGGTGGCCAGCGCCTGGGTCTTGATCCCGGTCTCAGGACCGGTTCCAACCGGGAACCAGGTTGGGACCTGCTGCGCGTAGTTGTCCATCACGGCGGTGTATTTCTGCAATTCGGCGGCGGAGGGATCGGACTTCTTGAACTCGTCCAGCACGCCCTTGAAGGCGGCGCCGATCTCGTGGAAGTGGTGATGGCGCTCCTTCATGAAGGCGGCCTTGTCGGCAGGCGCCGTGGGGGCCTGGGCCAAACCCGAGCCGACGATCATCGCGCTTCCGAGAACGGCGGCGACCGCCGCGCCCAGCATCAGTTTAGTGTTCATTCTCTCATCCCCATGATTTCGCTTCGCCGCCCAGCTTGTCACCAATGAAGCCCGGCCCGCGCGTTGCGTCCAGTCGTTTCGCGCGCGGCAGTAGGACGCTGGGTCGGGCTGGGCTAAACAGCGCCCATGTTTGTCTCCACCTTCGACCTTTTCAAGCTGGGCGTCGGCCCTTCCAGTTCGCACACCATGGGACCGATGACCGCCACAGTCAGGTTCGTCGAGCGGTTACGGGCGGACGGCCTGTTAGACCGGACGGCGCGGGTGGAGACCAAGCTCTACGCCTCGCTGGCCCTGACCGGTCGTGGACACGCCACCGACACGGCGACGATCCTTGGACTGGCGGGGTTCATGCCCTCCACCCTCGACCCGGACGAAGGCGTGCGCGTGATGGAGGCCATTCGTTCCAACGGCCGTCTGTTGCTGGGCGGGACACGGGAGATCGCCTTCGACGAGGTGCGCGATCTGGTGTTCGCGGGCCGCGAGCGCCTGCCGCAGCATCCTAACGCCCTGAAGTTCACGGCGATGGACGCGGATGGAGAGGTTTTGCTGGCCCGCACCTATTTCTCCATCGGCGGCGGTTTCGTGCGCGACGAGGACGAGATCGGGCGCAACGATCCGGATGATCTTGGCCCCGCGCCGCCCTACCCCTTCGTCTCCGGCGCAGAACTGGTGGCCCTGGCGGACAGCGCCGGACTGACACTGGCGGGGCTGATGGCAGCCAATGAGGAGGCTTTCCGCTCCCGCGAGGCGCTGGAAGCCGGGCTCGACAGCATTTTCGCGGCCATGGAAACCTGTATCGAACGGGGTCTGCGCGAGTCGGGCGAGCTACCCGGCGGTCTGCGGGTGAAGCGCCGGGCCCGCCAGCTTCATTCCGCCATTATGGCCAAGGTGGAGCGCCAGATCGCTGATCCCCTCGCCGCCATGGACTGGATCAACCTGTGGGCGCTGGCGGTGAACGAGGAAAATGCGGCGGGAGGCCGGGTGGTCACAGCCCCCACCAACGGCGCCTCGGGACTGATCCCGGCGGTGCTGCGCTACTATGACCGGTTTCATAACGGCACTCGGGAGGGGCGGCACACCTTTCTGCTCACTGCCGCCGCCATCGGTTCGCTCTATAAGCGCAACGCCTCGATCTCGGGGGCAGAGGTAGGCTGCCAAGGCGAGGTGGGGGTTGCGTGTTCGATGGCTGCGGGAGGGCTGGCGGCGGCGCTCGGAGGGACCAACGCCCAGATCGAAAACGCCGCCGAGATCGGAATGGAGCACAACCTCGGCCTCACCTGTGATCCCATCGGGGGACTTGTGCAGATCCCCTGCATCGAGCGCAACGCCATGGGAGCGGTGAAGGCGGTGGATGCGGCGCGGCTGGCGCTACTGGGCGACGGCCAGCACTCGGTCAGCCTCGACAAGGTAATCGCCACCATGAAGCGCACCGGTCGCGACATGAACGAAATCTACAAGGAGACCTCTCTGGGGGGCCTGGCGGTGAACATCGTCGAGTGCTGACGCCGCTTCACGAAAGCAACCTTAGCGGGAAATATTTGACAACCTGAAGCTGTTATGCGCCCCATGCAGGCTGGGACAGCGAAGGGTCAACCATGAGCTACAGGCAGCTTCTGCGCGACCGGGCGATGGCTCGCTCCGATCCCTTCGACAGGGTTCCGGAGCCGGAAGCCGAGCCGATGCCGCGTCGATCCAGTCTTCTGGCAAAACCCGTGGTTTTCGTCCTCGGCTCAGCGGTGGCGGGATGGGCGCTGATCGCCGGTGTTCTCTGGGTCGCCCTGAAGGTCATCTAGCCGCGAACGATGGTCGTCAGGATTGGTTCTGGCGCTTAGGCTGGCCGCCCTCGGAGACCATCAGGCGTACCGATAGCCGTTCTTGTCCGCCGCCGCTGCGCGAGCCCCGCACGGGCGCCGCCGACAGATAGTCGAAGCCCGTCGCCACCCGTACGTGCCGCTCCCCGACACAGATACCATTGGTAGGATCGAACCCCACCCAACCGAGGCCATCGATCAGCGCTTCCGCCCAGGCGTGGCTGGCCTCCTGCTCAACGATGCCATCGGAGCGGGCCAGGTGCCCCGACACGTAGCGAGCCGGAATTCCCGCATCCCGGGCGCAGGCGACGAAGATATGACTGAGGTCCTGGCAGACGCCGCGCTTCATGGCGAAGGCGTCGATGGCCGACGTTGCGACGGTAGTCTTGCGCGTGTCGAACACCACATCGCCGTGGATGGCGGCCAACAATCCGTGCAACCGTCCAAGGGAATCTCCCCCGCCCCTGGTCGCGACCG
Source organism: Caulobacterales bacterium (assembly GCA_038327995.1). Taxonomy (GTDB): domain Bacteria; phylum Pseudomonadota; class Alphaproteobacteria; order Caulobacterales; family Caulobacteraceae; genus CAIOYC01. The sequence continues at coordinate 22,721 of JBBQLP010000035.1, forward strand.
CCGCGAACTGGCGCAGGTCGTCGTTCATTCCGGTCAGCGAGGTGTCGCGCAGGAAGACCTCGGCTGGCAGACGCTCACTGGCGCCGGTGAGAACGCCTGCGGTGTCCTGCGTCTCCACCTCGCCCTGTACTGTCAAGGTCATAGTCTCGAGCGGCCCCTCGGCGCTTAGGGTGTGGACGGTATTGCCAAAGGCATCCTCGCCCACGCGTAGCCGTCCATCGACATCGATATCGACCCGCCAGTCCGCGATGAACTGGCTGTCGTTCGGACGCGGGGTCAGGCGCAGCACCTGGCTGATGGCGCGCACGGGCGCCTCGTAGGTGTAGCGAGTCTCGTGGTTGATACGGATACGCATAAAAAAGGCGGCCTCCGCCGCCTACAGTAGATACTGTTCTGCGATGACGTTGCCGAGACGGGCGTTCTCATCGATGAAGCCGGTGACAAACTCGTGCAGGCCGGACTGAAATATCTGCTCGATCCGCAAGCCGGAAAGGCGACCAAGCGTCGCATTAGCCATGCGCTGCGATGAGCCTCTTCGACCATACGCCTGTCCAAGTTGATCCAGATGGGTGGAGATGGAGCTGGAGCAACTCGCCAGAGAGCGCGGCATCTGGCGGTTCAGAATAAGAAGGTCGGCCACCAGCCAGGGCTTTATGCTCTCGCGATAGACCCAGCGGTAGGCGGTGAGCGCCGAGACCTCGCGCAGGATGGTCGACCACTGGAAATAGTCCAGCCCTCCCCCCACAGGCTCGGAAGCCGGGAGCAACATATGATATTTCACGTCGAGAATTCGGGCGGTGTTGTCGGCCCGCTCTACCGCTGCGCCGAGCCGAAGGAAGCAATAGCCGTCGTTGCGAAGTTGGGTGCGGTGGACGGCGCCATCGACCGCCCGCGCCACGTTCTTGGTCCACTCGATGAAGCGGACGAAGGCTTGCATATCCATGCTCTCGTCGAGCCGATTGAAGTCGTTCCAGGCATCATTGACGGCCTCCCAGACCTCTGTGGTCAGGGCGGTGCGGACGATGCGAGCGTTGTTGCGCGCGGCGTTCAGGCAGTTGCGGATTGACGAAGGATTGGCGGGGTCGAACGCCAAGAACCGCCGCACGCTCTGTTCGTCCGCTATGCCGTAAGTTTCGCGGAAGGCATCGGACTGATCGGAGATGGCAATGGCGCTATCCCACTCCGCCCCCTCGGTTCCGTCACCCGCCGGGAGCGAAGCCATGCGCATCGCGGCGTCCAAGATGCGCGCCAGAAAATCGGCCCGCTCAGTATAACGGGAGAGCCAGTAGAGGCTGTCTGCGGTGCGCGAGAGCATCAGTCGTCCAGCACCCAAGTGTCCTTAGTGCCGCCCCCCTGACTGGAATTGACCACCAGCGAGCCCTCGGTCAAGGCCACTCTCGTCAGACCGCCGGGGGTCACGCGCACCTCGTTCGCGCCGGTCAGCACGAAAGGACGCAGGTCCACATGGCGGGGCGCGAGGCCGCTCTTGGTAAATGTGGGGCAGGTTGAGAGCGCCAGCGTCGGCTGGGCGATGAATCCCGACGGGTCGGTCTTCAGCTTGTGGGCGAAAACATCGAGTTCCGATTTCGTCGCTGCTGGACCAACCAGCATCCCATAGCCGCCCGATCCGTTGACCTCCTTCACCACCAGTTCCGGCAAATGATCGAGCACATAGGCCAGAGACTCCGTCTCGCGGCAGCGCCAGGTGGGCACGTTGTTCAGGATCGGCTCTTCGCCCGTGAAGAAGCGGATCAGGTCGGGCATATAGGTGTAGACCGCCTTGTCGTCGGCCACCCCGGCGCCCACGGCGTTGACGATGGTGACGGTTCCAGCCTCGTAGGCGCTCATCAGCCCTGGCACGCCCAGCGCGGAATCCGGCCTGAACACCAGAGGATCGAGGAATTCGTCGTCCACCCGGCGATAGATCACGTCCACCCGACGCGGACCTTCCGTGGTGCGCATGAAGACGCGAGCGTCCTGCACGAACAGATCCGAGCCCTCCACCAGCTCCACGCCCATCTTGTCGGCCAGAAAGGAGTGCTCGTAGAAGGCGGAGTTGAAATGGCCAGGTGTCAGGATCACTACGGTTGGGTCGCCGTCCGGCGCATAGGGCGTCACTGAACGCAGGGTGGAGAGCAGCGCATCGGGATAGGTCTCCACGGGTGCGACCCGGTGCTTCGCGAACAACTCCGGGAAGAGGCGCATCATTACCTCCCGGTTTTCCAACATATAGGAGACCCCCGACGGGGTGCGGCAGTTGTCTTCCAGCACGTAAAAGTCGTCTTCGCCCACCCGCACCAGATCGGTGCCGGAGATGTGGCAATAGACGTCGTGAGGTGGGCGAATGGTAGTCATCTCCACCCGGTATTGCGGATTTCGAAAGATGAGATCGGCGGGAATGATTCCGGCCTTCACGCACTCCTGCGGACCATAGACGTCCTTGAGAAAGGTGTTCAGCACCCCCGCCCGCTGGATCAGCCCCTTCTCCAGGTTGCGCCACTCCTTGCCTGAGATGATGCGCGGCAGGATGTCGAAGGGGATCAGCCGCTCGTGGCTTTCCGCCTCGCCATAGACGGCGAAGGTGATGCCGATGCGGCGAAAGAAAAGCTCGGCCTGGCGGCGGCGAGC
>JBBQLP010000036.1:0-24875 GCA_038327995.1 Caulobacterales bacterium
GGGGCGGCGCACTTGCCCGGCATGATCGCATCGATGACCGAACTGCCTGTTCTGGGCGTGCCGATCCGTTCCGAAGCGTTGAGCGGTCTCGATTCGCTGCTTTCCATCGTCCAGATGCCCGGCGGCGTGCCCGTTGGGACCCTGGCCATCGGTCCCGCAGGCGCCAAGAACGCGGGCCTGCTGGCGGCGCAGATCCTGGCCCTCGCAGACCCCCCGCTGGCCGAACGGCTCGCCGCCTGGCGCGCCGCTCAGACCGAAGCCGTTGAAGACGCCGTGGCTGGACCTGTGTCTGCCTGAGTATGAGCGCAACCTTCCCCCTGCCACCGGGCTCAACCATCGGCATCGTCGGCGGCGGCCAGCTTGGGCGGATGCTGGCCATGGCTGCCGCGAGGCTGGGATTTGAGATCGCCGTGCTGGCCCGTGAGGCGAACTCTCCCGCCGGGCAAGTTTCGGCGCGCACGATCATTGGCAGCTACAGCGACCTGAACAGCATCATGGAACTGGCGTCGATTTCGGACCTCATGACCTTCGAGTTCGAGAACATCCCCGCCGAGGTTTTGGAGGCGCTGGAGGCGAACGGCGCAGCCCTCGCCCCGCCCAGCCGCGCTCTGGCCCTGTCGCAGGACCGGGTGACAGAAAAAAGCTTCCTCAACGCTCACGGCCTGCCCACGACCGCCTTCCTCGCAGTAGAAACTGAGGCCGAGATTATCGGCGCGCTGGAGCACCTCGGCGCCCCGGCCCTGCTTAAATCCCGCCGGGAGGGCTACGACGGCAAGGGCCAGGCTTGGGTGCGATCACCCGCCGAGGCAGGTCCGGCCCTGGCAGCCATCGGCGGTCGGCCCGCCATTCTCGAAGCCAGGGCGCCGTTCGTACGCGAACTGTCGGTGATCGCCGCACGGGGCCGGGGCGGCGCCATCGTCCTCTACCCCCTGACCGAAAATCACCACGAGCATGGCGTTCTGCGCCGCTCGGTGGCTCCCGCCCAAGCCTCGGCGCAGACGCGTTCGGACGCCGGGCGCTATGCGCGGACGCTACTGGAGGCGCTGAGCTACGTCGGCGTACTCGGCCTCGAACTGTTCGAGCTCGAGGATGGCCGGTTGCTGGTCAACGAGTTCGCGCCCCGGGTCCACAATTCGGGCCACTGGACGCTGGACGGCTGCGAAGTCGATCAGTTCGAGCAGCACATCCGCGCGGTGGCGGGTTGGCCGCTTGGCCCCACCCAGCCGCTGGCGCGAACCGAAATGACCAATCTTCTGGGCGAGGAGGTCAACGACTGGCCCGCCCTCGCCGCCGACCCGTCAGCGCGGGTCTGGCTCTACGGCAAGCGCGAGGTAGCGCCCGGCCGCAAGATGGGCCACGTGAACAGCCTGTCTCCGTTATGACCACTTCAGATTGTAAATATCGCGGATAGATGCAATCCTGGGTGATCTCATGGACTCTTTTCCATCGAGAGACTTGGGGACTACCGCGATGATTTTGAGCTTCACTCAGGATGACCTACAGGTCGTGATTGCAGCCTACAAAGAAAAACAGGCCACCTACGGCATCCCATATTGCTACCTGAAAGGTCACTCGTTTACGAATTGCATGGTGAAGGCTGAGAACCTTTTCATTACGGCGCATGGCGATGAAAATGCTATTGGCAACGAGGGCGCCAAGGTCAGCATCACGCCTGTCCAGCTCGCGGCAATTTTGAAAAACGACGTGCTTCCGGCTGGCCACACAGGCTCGATCTTTGTATCCGCCTGCAACTCCGCGCCCAAATATGTCTCGGGGCTCCTCGCTGCGATGGGCGTGGGCTACAAAGGCCGAATCTACGGGTGCACCGGCGCGGTCGCGATGGCCCTTTGGGCGCCGGGCGACAACTCATGGCGCCTGGCGATACCTTAAGCGGCCCAGAGCCGTCGCCGCCTGTGCGGCGAGCCCTGCTAGGTCAGGCAACCCCGCCTTCCACTTTTCAAAGGCCATCACCTGATCGATCCGCGCAGTCAGGTGCTTTCGCGCCGCGTCGTGCCCCGCCGTCAGACGCACGGCCATGGAGGTGGCGAGTACGGTCCCCAGGATCGCACGCTTGGAATAGTGGTTCTCGTCGGTGGCGACATCCCCGGCCCAGCGCCAGAGGGCGTCCGCCGTCTCCCAGCCCAGGGACAGGCCGAACGCCGCGTGCGGTGGCCGCGCCAGATAGGTCAGCGCTGCTCGGGTCGCGGGCTCATCCGCCATGGCGGCCTGGAGACGCGCTTCCACCGCCGCGTGGATGCGCTCGCGGATCTTCAACTGGTTTGCGTCTATCCGGCGAAGTTCAACGAGCGCGGCCGCGTCGTGCCGTCGCGACAGGAGCGCAGCGAGATCACTCGGCCCTTTCGGCAGTAGAAGCTCGATATCCGCCGCGCTGAGCCCGGCGTCCCCTCCCGCCCGTGCAATGAGCGCCCCGGTCCAGCCGAGTTCGGAGGCGCGGGCTATGGCGGCGTCCAGCACGCGCTGCTCGGCGCCGGACGCCCAATCTTGTTCAGAAGCTTTTGGCATGAGGGCAATCTAACCTCGAACAACGGAAGAGTCTGCGTTCCGATGGCTCGGCGGCGTGGACAGGGCGGTCTGGCTCTGCTATCTCGCGCGGCTGGCACGAAGGGGCTCCCTCTTCGGGCGCAATCTCTTTCGTTCGGTTGGCGCCGCCCCTCATCTGAAGGGCGCGCTTTCAGAGGTCCAAAGGAGGGCCTGGTCCTGGTTCAGATTTTCGTTCGCGACAACAACGTCGACCAAGCCCTCAAGGCGCTGAAGAAGAAGATGCAGCGCGAAGGCACGTTCCGCGAAATGAAGCGGCACGTGGCCTACGAAAAGCCCTCCGAGAAGCGCGCCCGTCAGGCTGCGGAAGCCGTGCGCCGCGCCCGCAAGCTGGCCCGCAAGCGGATGCAGCGTGAAGGCCTGTTGCCGCCGCCGAAGCCCAAGGTTCGCAAGTAGCTCGCTCTGTGGCTTATGCTCGAATGAAGAGGGGATGGTTCACGCCGTCCCCTTTTTGCTATGTTCGGTGTCGCGCCTGTTTGTCACAAGATTTGAACGCAGGCCCGTCGCAGTTCGACCACGCATCGGACACACCGCAAGAGCGATATGCGGGCGGGGCGTTAGGAGCAAATCTATGACCAAGTTGATGATCGGGCGCGTTCTGGGTTCAGCCGCAGCGATGGCGCTCGTTGCTGCGGCGGCTGCGCCGGCGGAGGCATACACAGGCCAGAAGCTGGCCAAGTTCGCCAAGGTGTCGCTAATTCAGGCACGGGCCACGGCGCTCAAGGCGCATCCGGGCAAGATCACCGACCAGGAACTTGAACGTGAAAGCGGCGGCACGGGGCTTCGCTATTCCTTCGACATCAAGGGCGCGTCAGGCGTTCAGGAAGTCGGTGTCGACGCCCGGACCGGCAAGGTTCTGGAAAACGCCAAGGAAGGCCCGCACCCGGACTGACCGCGAAGCGAAGTCAGCGCGGGATGTTCGGCTTTACCGTCCCGCGCTGACCATGCCCCGGAAAAACGCCGGGATGTCGAACTTGGCGGTGGAGAGGGCGCCGGCCCGGAACGCCCGTCCGGCCAGCCAGACCACCGCCGCCGAGGTCGCCGCCATCATGGCGAGCGTTCCGACCACTTCCCACAGCGGCGGACCAGAGGCGGCGCGCGCGGTCATCAGGAAGGGGGTGAATGGCGGGACCCACGATAGCCATTCCAGAAGCGGCGTATCCGGGCGCTTGATGGCGCTGGACAGGAAGATCATCGGGATCGCCAGGACCAGCATCATCGGCCCGACCAGGGTCTGCGCCTCGCGCGGGGTTTCGCAGAAGGCGCCTACCGCCACGAAAATCGAGGCGTACATCAGGTACCCAAACACGAAATAGAGCGCGAACTCGATCAAAAGGCCCTTGCTCATCAGCGCCGCGCCGAGATCGGCGGGCAGGCCTGGCGGGGCGAAATGGAACAGGGCGATCAATCCCGCTGTCGCCCACACCGCCAAAACGGTCGCCGCGAGTCCGGCCACGCCGAGGATCTTGCCGCCGAGGATTTCCGGCACCGAGGCGGAGGAGAGCAGCACCTCCAGCACCCGGTTGGATTTTTCCTCGATCACGCTGTTGAGCAGAATGCCCGCCCCGGTCAGCACCATGAACCAGAGCGTAAAGGCCAGGCCGAAGGCGGCGAAGGTAGGCAGGCGATCCTTCAGCGACACGCGCCCGGTGGCGGCCTTGGGCGAGAACTCGCGCACGTCGGGTTTCAGGCTGTCGATAGTCGCCAGAGTGTTCGGGTCGATCCCTGCGGCGGCGAGGTGCTGGCTGCGCATCACTGCGCTTCCCGCCTCGCGCACAAGGCCGACGAGCGTCCTGTCGCCGATCTCGCGGGTCCACAGGTCTGCGTGAAGGGCATCCGCCGATCCGGTCAGCACCACAGCGGCGTCGAGCCGCTTGCCATCGGGCAGGAGTTTGTCGCCCGCCACGTAAGATTTTAGCGCGACGTTCGCCTGCTCGGGCGTCGTCTCAGAGGTTATCTCCGTCGGCAAGGGCGTCAGACGCACCGCGTGCGGGTCGGCCCTGGCGCGGATCACCGCCGCTACCGCCGGACCGGAGCGGGTGGTTGTCAGGTCGGCGATGGTCATGGTGCGGGTAGGCGCTGATCGATCGGCGAGGATCGGCCCATAGCCGCCGATGGCTCCGGCGACCGGCGCGATCAGCAGCGACAACCAGAAGCCCGGCGTCTTCAGGTAGGAGAAATACTCGCGGGCGGCAATGCGCAGCAGGCGTCCCATCAGGCGGCTCCCCCAGTCCAGACGATGAAGGCGTCGTGCAGCGAAGGCTCGCGCACCTCGAACCGCGAAAACGCCAGCCCCCGCTCGAAGGCGGCCCGCATGGTGTCGTGCGCGGCGGCGCCTCTGGTGAGCGAAGCGGTGCGAACCCCCGCCTCGTCGGTGGTCAGGGCTTCCACCCCCGGCAGGGCGCGGATGTCTTCATCCGAAGCGGCGCCTTCCAGCACCAGGCGGCGGGGAGCGGCGGCGCGCGCCTCGTCCACTGTGCCGTCGAAGGCCTTCTTGCCCTTGGCCATCAGTACCACTCGCTCGCAAAGCCGCTCCGCGTGCGACATTACGTGGGTGGAAAACACCACCGTCGCGCCGCGCTTCGCCAGATCGCGGATCAGGGTTTCAAGCGATTGCTGGTTGACGGGATCGAGACCGCTAAACGGCTCATCGAGGATCACCAGTTCCGGCTCATGCGCCAGGGCGGTGATGATTTGCACCTTTTGCGACATCCCCTTGGAGAGCGACTTCATCGGTTTGCGCATCGCCTCGCCCAGCCCCTGCGCCTCCAGCATGGCGATGCCGCGCTTTTTGGCCACAGCGGAGGACACGCCCTTCAACCCGGCGAAAAACACCACCGCCTCCACCGGGGTCATGCGTTTGTAGAGGCCGCGCTCTTCTGGCAGGAAGCCGATCCGGTCGCGCACCTTGCGGGCGTCGGCGGCGCCCAGCACGTCAATCTTCCCGGCGGTGGGCTCCACCAGTCCCAGCACCATGCGGAGCGTGGTGGTCTTGCCCGCGCCGTTGGGGCCGAGGAAGCCGAAGATGCTCCCCGGCTGCACCTGGAACGACAGATCGTTCACCGCCTGAAATGCGCCGTATCGCTTGGAGACGCCGTCCAGCGCCAGAGCCGCCACCATACTCACCGCCCCTGTTGATTCGGTTGCAGCCTAGCCCGCCTCACGTCCCTCTGGCGAGGGCGGCCTTGCGCACATAGTCGATGCCCCGCACCACCGCGTCGCAGTATTTGGGGCCGAGCAGGCTGGCGTGTCCCGCGCCGATCACATTTTCCGCATAGCCGGAGCGGGAACGGCGGGCGGGCTCGACCTGCATCTGCTTCCACCACGCCTGTGAGCGCCCGGCGGTGACAGTGGCCAGCGGCAACTCGCGGTCCAGATGCCCCAGCGCCTTCGCTTGCTCGGCCCCGGCGGGCCACGCCGCCACCTCCTCGGTGGACCAGTGATTGTGGCTGGGCGAGGAAAAGGCGCGATGCTTCTCCGCCCGGGCGGCGCCCGACAGGCCGATGGTGTCGCCAAACAGGGGCGCGGCCAGCACCGTCAGCCGCAGGGCCGCGCCGGTGCGGGCCAAGGCGGCGGCGCGCTCGAACCCCTTGACCACCCCCATCACGGGCTTCCTCGACAAGGCTTCAGGCGGAATAGCGTCGACCATGACGATGCCCACGACCTCCTCCGGCCATGTCAGGGCGAACACCTGAACGTGCACCGCCGCCATGGAATGGGCGGCGAGGATATAGGGCGGCGCCTCACCGATGGCGGCGAGCAATGCGTGCAGGTCTGCGGCGATGCTGGCGGAATCGCGCGGCTGCGGTCCCGCGTCGGAATAGCCGAGCCCGGCCCGGTCGTAGGCGATGGAGCGGGCGGGAAGCAGCCGCTCCTGCACCGCGGCCCAGTCCGCCGCCGACCCGAACGATCCGGCTTCCAGCAGCACGGTCGGGCTATCGCTCCGCACGCCGCAGGCCACCACGCGCAGGCGGCGATCTCCGCCAATGTCGATCATTTCCCCCCGTTCGGGCGTCCCGGCGACAGGTCTCGGCGCGGGGGGCGAAGGCATTCGGCGTCCTGGGAACGGGTTGCAGCGTAGCTGGATATGGCCCGCATCACGCCGGGCGTCGAGTGGCCGAATGCGCTGGCCGCCTATAGGCTGCCCAAAAGCACAGGGAGGGCGGGATGCGGACGGACATTTCCTTTCAATCGGATGGCGCTACCCTGCGCGGCTGGCTCTATCGGCCGGATGGGGCGACCGGCAAAACGCCCATTGTGGTCATGGCGCACGGCTTTTCCGCCACCAAGGAGCTGTTCCTCGACGATTTTGCCGATGTGTTCTGCGCTGCCGGGCTGGCCTGCCTCGTCTACGACCACCGCAATTCCGGCTCCAGCGATGGCGAATTGCGCGGCGAGCTTGACCCCTGGGCCCAGATTGCTGGATATCGCGACGCCATCTCGTTCGCCCAGACCCTTGCAGGGATTGATCCGGCGCGGGTGGGTGTCTGGGGCTCCAGCTATTCGGGCGGACACGTGCTGGTGGTGGCCGCCTTCGACAAGCGGGTGAAATGCGTGGTTTCCCACATTCCAGCGATCTCGGGTTACGGCAGTCTTCGCCGCATGATCCCCGATGAAGCCTGGCCCGGCATCTACGCCAACTTCGAGGCCGACCGCGCTGCGCGCTACCGGGGCGAGCCGCCGCAGATGATCGCCGCCGTGCCCATGCGCGAGGGCGAGGAAGGCGCGCTTGGCACCCCCGACGCCGTGGCCTTCTTCAGCAACATGACCGAGAAGGCCCCGACCTGGGAAAACAAGATCACCCGGCGCAGCGTCGAGATGCTGACCGAGTATGAACCCGGCCTCTATATCCACAGAGTGGCGCCGACCCCGCTCCTGCTGATCCTGGCCGAGCAGGACGCCATCGTGCCCGCCGACATCACCATGGAGGCCTGGACGCAGGCGGGCGAGCCGAAGAAGCTGGTCAGGTTCGACTGCGGCCACTTCGACCCCTACAACGGCCCGATGTTCCCCGGGAACGCCGCGGTCCAGCGCGACTGGCTGGTCGAGCATCTGGCGGGATAGGGGCGCGTCTTCGCCCTCGCTGGTTGTTCACCGCGAGTTGGGGAGGGATGCGGAGCGCCGGGCCTCGCCCGGAAGAGATGAGATAGATACCGTTTCGACGAGTTCAGACGCTCCGCGCGGCCGTTATCCCGAAGGTCGGGGCGCGCGGGTGTGTTTCAACCCTTCACCCCCAGGAGACCCAACGCCCCGAAAGACGCAGGCTCCGTCAGCGGACCCCCGCACGGGCGGGGCTGCACACGGCGCATCCCCGATAGGCGAGCTTACGTCCCTCGCCCTCGCTCTTCGATACTCGAGCCGTGCAGATGGTCATATCCAGTTTACCCGCCTTCAAGTCGGGCTTGTAAATGCCTGGATTCTTACCGAGTCGAAGATCGGTCCGCCACCGAAAGACTCCCAACCAGACATGAGCGAAGTTTTGAGCGAGGCAACGTCCGCCTTCCACCCACAGCGGACCTCCACAAGTCTGCTACGCGGCTCACCTACTCCATCCCCTCCACCAGCGCCTCTATCCGCGCGGCCGCGGCGTTCACGGCCTCGGCGGCGCGAGTGTCGGAACTGGTGTCCGGCGACGGGACGCGGGCGATCTTTTCCTGAGCGTCGGCAAGGCGGGCGCGGGCGTCGATCACCTCGTCGGAGGCCACGAGAGCGGCCATCAGGAAGAGGCGAAGTTCGCCCACATTGCCCACCTGTTCGCCCACCTCGCGCACCTGCTGGTCGAAGGCGTGCGCGAGGGATTCCACGTGCGCTTCCTGCCCGTCCTCACAGCCGACCACATAGGGCCGACCGTTCACGTTGACTGTGACCTGCCCCATCAGACATCTTTCCTTTGGTCGCATGGCCGGATGCGAAACCGGCTCCCGCCTTTGCTGGCCATGATCAGCTCTCCCCTGCCGCCAGCGCGGCGCGAACCTCGGCGGCGGCGCGGCCGAGGGCGGCGGAGGCCTCGGCGGCCACCTCTTCCAGCGCGCGTTCGCGGGCTCTCGCAACGTCGAGATCGGCGGCGAGGCGGGCCCGGTCCTGATCGAACAGGTCGCCGCTCTTCGCGTCCCAATCGGCGGCACGGGCGCTGAACCTGGTTTCGAGCGCGGTGAGCGCCCGGTCCAGTCTCTGCGTAGCCTGTTCGAGCGCGTCGTCTGCGGCCATGTCCTGCGGCATCGAATCCTCCGTGCGCCCTCACTATAGAATAGGCCATCCGCGCGGCGAAGCGAGAGGGTTGCTAACCGGGGGCGCCCAGCGCAAAAGCTGCGCCCACCCGCCCCGCCCGCCCGAATCTCCGCCCCGTTTCCGCTAGACGCTCCCGGAACACCCGCCATGCCCACCGTTTCTCCTGTTGTCATGGCCGACGCCATCCGGGTGTTGTCGATGGACGCGGTGCACCGGGCCAAATCCGGCCACCAGGGGATGCCCATGGGCATGGCCGACGTAGCCACAGTTCTGTGGTCGAAGGTGCTGAAGTTCGACGCCGCGCGCCCCGAATGGGCGGACCGGGACCGGTTCGTGCTGTCGGCGGGACATGGCTCGATGCTGCTTTACAGCCTCCTGCACCTCACCGGCTTCAAGGCGGTGACGATGGCTGAGATCGAAAACTTCCGTCAGTGGGGTTCGCTCACCCCCGGCCACCCGGAATATGGCCACACCCCCGGAGTGGAGTGCACCACCGGCCCGCTCGGCCAGGGCCTCGCTACGGCGGTTGGCATGGCGATGGCCGAGCGGCATCTGGCGGCGCGGTTCGGGCATGAGCTTGTTGACCACCGCACCTGGGTGATCGCGGGGGACGGTTGCCTGATGGAGGGGGTCAGTCATGAAGCCATTTCGCTCGCCGGGCGGCTGAAGCTGAACAAGCTTTGCGTCCTCTTCGACGACAACGACACCACCATCGACGGCGCGGCCACCATCTCCGAGACCGGCGATCAGCAGGCCCGCTTCAGGGCGGCGGGCTGGGCGGTGAAGCAGGTCGATGGCCACGATCACCGCAAGATCGCCGCCGCGCTGAAGTGGGCGACGAAGCAGGATCGCCCGACCATGATCGCCTGCAAGACCCTGATCTCCAAGGGCGCGGGGCCGAAGGAGGGCGACAAGCACACCCACGGCTATTCCCTGTTCGACGACGGCGTCGCCGCCAGCCGCACCGCCATGGGCTGGGCCCACGCTCCCTTCACCTTGCCCGAAGACGTGGCCGCCGCGTGGAGGTCGGTGGGACGGCGCGGCGCCAAACATCGCAAAGCCTGGACCGCCCGCGCCGCCGCCTCGCCGCACGCCGACGAATTCGAGCGGGCGGTGGTGAAGAATGCCCTGCCGTCGGACGCCTTCACCGCGCTGGACGCCCACATCGCCAAAATGTTGGCCGACAAGCCCAACAACGCCACCCGCGTCCACTCCGGTGCGGCGCTGGAGGCGCTCGCGCCGACGATTGTGGAGATGATCGGCGGATCGGCGGACCTCACCGGCTCCAACAACACCCTTGTGAAGGGCATGGCCGCCCTTGATGCTCCCGACTACGTGGGGCGTTATGTGCACTACGGCGTGCGCGAGTTTGGCATGGCAGCGGCGATGAACGGCATGGCCCTGCACGGGGGCGTCATTCCCTATTCGGGCACCTTCATGGTGTTTTCGGACTATTCCCGACCTGCGATCCGGCTGGGGGCGCTGATGGGGGCGCGGGTGATCCATGTGATGACCCACGACTCGATCGGCCTTGGCGAAGACGGCCCGACCCACCAGCCGGTGGAGCATCTGGCTTCCCTCCGCGCCATGCCCAACCTCAACGTCTTCCGCCCCGCCGATGCGGTGGAGGCGGCGGAGTGCTGGCAGGCGGCGCTGATGACTGAGGCGACCCCCTCCATCATGTCCCTCTCGCGCCAGAAGACGCCTGCGGTTCGCACCGAAGCGGCAAAGGAAAATCTTTCGGCCAAAGGGGCTTACGAGCTTCTCGCAGCCGAGGGCGGCAAGGCCAGGGCGAGCATCTTCGCCACAGGCACTGAGGTAGCGCTGGCGGTGCAGGCACGCGCCCTCCTGCAAGTGGGGGGTACGCCGACCCGCGTCGTTTCCGTCCCATGCTTCGAGTTGTTCGACGCTCAGAGCGCCAAATATCAGGCGGCCACCATCGGCGACGCCCCCGTGCGCGTGGCGGTGGAGGCGGCGGTGCGCTTCGGCTGGGAGAAGTTCATTGGCGATGACGGCGGTTTCGTCGGCATGAAAAGCTTCGGCGCCTCCGCCCCCTATGAGCGCCTCTACGCCGAGTTCGGGATCACCACCGAAGCGGTGGTCGCGGCGGTGAGGGCACGGCTGTGACGCGCCCGCTCATTCACCTCGTCACAGGCTCCACCGGGGCGGGCAAGACCACTTACGCTCTGAAACTGGCGGTAGAGATCGGGGCGGTGCGTTTTTCCATCGACGATTGGATGGTCTCCCTGTTTGGGCCGGACCAGCCGGCGACGCTGGACTTCGCCTGGATGATGGCGCGGGTGAACCGCTGTGAAGCGCAGATGTGGGCGCTGATCCTGCAAACCGCCGCGCTGGGCGTCCCCTGCATCCTCGACGTCGGTCTGACCAAGGCGCAGCATAGAACGAAGTTCGCCGATCTGGCGCGGGCGGCTGGGCTGAGGGTCCAGCTTCACCATGTGGACGTGCCGGTGGAAGAGCGATGGCGCCGCGTCGAGCGCCGCAACGCCGAGAAGGGCGAAACCTTCCGCCTCGAAGTCACCCGCCCGATGTTCAACTTCATCGAGAGGATGTGGGAGCCCCCGACGGAGGCGGAGATGAGAGCGTTGAACGGGGCGCGGGTGGGCGCCTAACCCGCACCTTCCCAACCGCCTCCGGACAGGCCAAGCTTCCCCGAACACGCGGGGACCATCATGGCGGAATTGACTGGGGTGGGCGGCGAGCGCGACGGCGGGCTGATCCGGGTGTTGTCGGCCTGGGGGCTGGCGGCAGCGATCGCTAATACGGTGATTGGCGGCGGCATTTTTGTCCTGCCCTCGGCTATGGCCAAGGCGGTGGGAACTGCAGCGCCCCTCTACTACATCGCCTGCGCTGTGGCCGTAGGAGCGGTGGCACTGTGCTTCGCCGAAGCGGGTAGCCGGGTGGCGGTGTCGGGCGGGGTTTCCGGCTGTGTCGAGGCGGCGCTGGGGCGCTACGCCGGGTTCATCACCGCCGTCATGCTGTGGCTGGGCGCGGGGCTGGCGGCGGCGGGGATCGGCGCGGCGTTGGCGGACGCCCTGGCCCGGGTTCTGCCGACCTTCCAAGATCCGCTCTGGCGAGGCGCCTTCCTCGTGTTGCTCTTCGGCGCCCTCGCGGCGATCAACATCGGCGGAGTTCGGGCGGGCAGCGGCCTGTCTAACCTGACCATGCTGCTGAAGCTCCTACCGCTTCTGTTGCTGGTGGTGGTCGGAGGGATGCACGTGGTTCCAACCCATCTGGCGCATGATGTTCCGGTCAAGATCGAGGTTGGCCGCGCTATGATCCTCGGCATCTTCGCCTTCATGGGCATGGAGACGGCGCTGGGGGTGGCGGGCGAGGTGAAACAGCCGCAGCGCAATGTGCCGCTCGGCCTTCTCGGCGCACTCGCGGCGATCACCGTGCTCTATATCGCCATCCAGCTAGTGGCGCAGGGGCTGCTTGGCGCGGACCTGAAAACCTCCACAACCCCCCTCGCAGACGCCATGGGGCGGGTGTCGCCCGCACTGTCGGGCGTGCTGCTATTGGGCGCAGCGGTTTCCATGCTGGGGTATCTGACCTCCGACATTCTCACCGCGCCGCGCATCCTTTTCGGTATGGCGCGGGATGGGTTCCTGCCCCCATCCCTGGCGAAGGTGCATCCCACGGCTCGCACCCCATGGGTCGCTATCTCCGTCCACGCGATGCTGGTGACGATCATGGCGATCACCGGCGCCTTCAACGAGCTGGTGGTGCTATCCACCCTGGTCGTCGTGGTCGCCTATATCGCTGGATGCGTCGCCGCCGTGGTGCTGCAGCGGCGCGGCGTCGCCAGGGAGGGAGCGCCGCTGAACTTCCCCTTCACCCCGGCAGCCGCCGCGGTGGGCGTGGTCTCGATGATCTGGATCGGTGCGCAGGGGACCTGGCAGGAAGCCGCGGCGGTGGCGGCTGCGATCGCCATCTCCAGTCTGATCTACCTCGTCGCACTACGGCGCCCGGCGCCCGCGTAACGATCCGCAACCGAGCTTGACTGCGCGGCGCCCCACCAAGGGTTGCACTTGCAGCCCCCGTCCCCCAAAACGCCCGCACATTTAATTTCGGGAGATACTCATGGCCGTTCGCGTCGCCATCAACGGATTTGGCCGCATCGGGCGCCTCGTTCTGCGCTCCATCGTCGAGCACGCGCGCCGCGACATCGAGGTGGTGGCGATCAACGACCTCGGCCCGGTGGAGACCAACGCTCACCTGTTGCGCTACGATTCCGTGCACGGGCGTTTCCCGGCCATGGTCACGACCGGCGAGGACTGGATCGACGTCGGCCTCGGCAAGATCCGTGTCACCGCCGAGCGCGATCCCTCGAAGCTTCCGCATAAGGAACTTGGCGTCGACATCGCCTTTGAGTGCACGGGGCTGTTCACCGCCCGCGACAAAGCCGCCGCCCATCTGGCTGCCGGGGCCAAGCGCGTGCTGATCTCCGCCCCTGGCGAAAACGCCGACGCCACCATCGTCTACGGTGTGAACGACAGCGTGCTGAAGGCCACAGACCTCATTGTCTCCAACGGCTCGTGCACCACCAACTGCCTCGCCCCCATCGCCAAGGTGTTGCACGATCTCTGCGGGATCGAGCGCGGCTACATGACCACCATCCACTCCTACACGGGCGACCAGCCGACGCTGGACACCATGCACAAGGACCTCTATCGGGGCCGCGCCGCCGCGCTCAGCATGATCCCCACCTCCACTGGCGCCGCCAAGGCCATCGGCCTCGTGCTGCCGGAACTGAAGGGCAAGCTCGATGGCTCGTCCATCCGTGTGCCGACCCCCAACGTCTCGGTGGTGGACCTCAATATCGTGCCGAGCCGCGACGTGACGGTGGAAGAGATCAACGCCGCCATGACGGCCGCCGCCGCGGACGGTCCGATGAAGGGCATCCTCGCCGTCACCACCGAGCCCTTGGTCAGCCACGACTTCATGCACATCGCCGCCTCCTCCACCTGCGCTCTGCCGCAGACGCAGGTGATCGAGGGCAAGCTGGCCCGGGTACTGGCCTGGTACGACAACGAGTGGGGATTCTCCACGCGCATGGCGGATGTGGCCTTGGCGATGGCGAAGCTGATTTAAGTTAGCCCCGGTGAGCATCGGCAGCGCCATCCGCAAAAAAACTCTTACTCGTCTTGATGACCGGTGTGTGCGGATTTGTTGCGGGCGCCGCGCTTTTCGTCGTTGGCATATACGGCCTTCACGTTCTGATTGGCTTCACACTTCATTTGATTGCACCGACAGCATGACCTTCCGCACCCTTGACCAGGCTGGCGATCTCGCTGGCAAGCGCGCCCTCGTTCGGGTGGATTTCAATGTGCTGGAGACACTCTGACGCCATTTAGTCCGAACGGTGAATTGTGTTAGAGTGCCTGCCATGGCTCCCGCTGACGACATAGCGCATCCATCGCCCGACGAAGACTCCGGGCTACCGCTGGTGTTCACCTCGCCCCAGCAAGAGGCGGCGTTCCGGGCGGCTGTGCGCGAAGGGATCGCGTCTGCGGATGCCGGACGCCTGATCCCTTGGGAAGACGTGCGACGGTGGATGCTATCCTGGGGAACGCCGAACGAACTGCCCCCGCCTGAATGCAAGTAGAGATCACGCCGGGCGCCCTTTCCGACCTCTCCAACATCAAAGCGTATATCGCGGAACATAGCCCTGCCGCTGCTTCGCGCCTGGTCGTGAGACTGGTTGAAGCCTCTGATCGGCTAGAATACCTGCCGGGCCGTGGCAAGCCGGGCCTTGAGCCAGACACGCGCGAGCTGACCACCATCTGGCCTTACGTCATCGTTTATCGCATTACCCCGGCCAGCGTGCAGATACTCCGCGTCCTGCACGGCGCCCAAGACCGATAATCGAGAAGCATCATGACCTTCCGCACCCTCGATCAGGCTGGCGATCTCGCTGGCAAGCGCGCTCTCGTTCGGGTGGACTTCAATGTGCCGGTCGATGAGCACGGCGCGATTACCGACGACACGCGCCTGCGCTCGGCCCTGCCAACGATCCATTACCTTTCCACTCACGGCGCCAAGGTGGTGCTTCTGGCGCACTTCGACCGGCCCA
Organism: Caulobacterales bacterium; assembly: GCA_038327995.1. GTDB lineage: Bacteria > Pseudomonadota > Alphaproteobacteria > Caulobacterales > Caulobacteraceae > CAIOYC01. Next base: position 14,882 of record JBBQLP010000036.1, read on the forward strand.
AGGGGCGGCGGGTGGAGAGCATGAGCCTGAAGCCGGTGGCCGAGCCCTTGTCGAACCTGCTCGAACAGCCGGTCTTCTTCGCGGACGATTGCGTGGGACCGGAGGCGGCGAAGGTGGTGGACGCACTGGAGAACGGCGGCGTCGCGCTTCTGGAGAACCTGCGCTTCCACGCGGGAGAGGAAGCCAACACTCCCGCCTTCGCCGATCAACTCGCAGCGCTGGGCGATCTTTACGTCGACGACGCCTTCTCCGCCGCGCACCGGGCCCACGCATCCACCGAGGGGGTCGCCCACCGCTTGCCCGCCTATGCCGGTCTCGCCATGCAGCGCGAACTCGAGGCGCTGGAAGCGGCGCTGGGCAAGCCCAGGCGCCCGGTGCTGGGCATCGTCGGCGGCTCCAAGGTCTCCACCAAGCTCGACCTTCTGAAGAATCTCGTCACCAAGCTCGACAAGCTGGCCATCGACGGCGGCATGGCCAACACCTTCCTCTACGCGCAGGGCCACGACGTCGGCGCCTCCTATTGCGAGAAGGACTTGGCCGAGACCGCGCGGGAGATCATCCGCCTGGCGGGCCAGAACAACTGCAAGCTCTTCCTGCCACTGGACATTGTGGTCGCCGAAAAGATGGCGCCCGGCGCTCCGGCTCGCGTGCGCGGCCTTGGCGAAGTGGACGAAGACGAGCGCATCCTGGACGCCGGTCCCGAAACCGTCGCGCGACTGAAGCGGGCGATGGACAACTCCCACACCCTGATCTGGAACGGTCCGCTCGGGGTGTTCGAGATGCCGCCCTTCGACAAGGGCACGGTGGAGGCGGCGCGGCACGCGGCGGAGCTTTGCAGGGCCGGAAAGATCGTCGCCGTGGCGGGCGGGGGCGACACGGTGGCGGCGCTGCATCATGCGGGCGTGGCGGCGGACTTCACCTTCGTCTCCACCGCGGGCGGGGCCTTCCTGGAGTGGATGGAAGGCAAGCCGCTCCCGGGCGTAGAGGCGCTCGAAGCGTCCTAGACCTGCACGGCGCCGGATTGAGCAGAGCGGATCAGGCGCGCTCGAACCGCACCGGGCCGCCCCAGAAGGTCTGCACCAGGCCGTTCTGGTCCGCCGGTTCGCCGGTGGTCAGGAAGCGGCGGGTTCCGCGATTTCCGACGGGATACTCCGGGTGGCGGGCGAAATAGCGGGTCAGACTTTCCACCACCGCGCTGGGCTGGTGGATCAGCGGCGTTCCTGGCGGCAGGGCGGCGACAAAGAGGTCGGCTACGATTTCATAGTGGGTGCAACCGAGAATGGCGCGGGTGGGCGGCCGCCCGATCCGCTTGGTTAGCGCCGCCACATGGCCTTCGATCACGGCCTTCAGGTCTTCGCGCGGTGCCCCGGCTTCGATCATCCGCGCCAGTTCCGGGCAGGGTTCGGAGAAGACGGCCACGTCCTCGCGGCGCTTGTCGATCTCGATCTCATAGACGCGGCTGCGCGCCGTAGCGGGGGTGGAAAAGACGCCGATCACATCCACCGCCTGCACCTTCTCGCCGCGCCGTTCGGGCTCATAGGCCCAGTCCTGCCCGGTCGCGGCCTCGATGGTCGGGACGATCAGGCCGAGCACGTTGACGGGGCGCCCGAGGCCCCTGCGATAGTCGGGCACCCAGGTCTGTTGCATCCGCCTAAGCGCGATGGACGCGGCGGTGTTACAGGCGAGGAGCACAAGGTCCGCCCCCTCGTCGAACAGGCGGATGCAGCCCGCGCGGGTCAGATCGACGATCTCTTCACCGGTCTTTCCACCATAGGGCGCGTTGGCCTGATCGCCGAGATAGATGAAGTCCGCTTGGGGCATGGCCTCCACTAGCGCGCGGTGCACACTGAGCCCGCCCACTCCTGAATCGAATACGCCGATGGTCATGGCGCCGCCCTTACACCGTCAGCATCACCTTGCCCACATGGCTTCCAGCCTCCAGGTGCGCATGGGCCTTGGCGGCGTCGGCGAGGGGGAAGGTGGCGTCGATGATCGGCTTGATCTTGCCCGCCGCGATCCACGGCCAGACCACCCGTTCCACCTCCGTGGCGAGGCGGGCCTTCTCGTCTGCGGAACGAGGGCGCAGGGTAGAGCCGGTGATGACGAGGCGTTTCAGCATGATGCGGAAGATTTCGAGTTGCACTGTGCCCCCTGCCTGCGAGGCGATCTGCACCAGTCGCCCGCCGGTGTTCAGGGCGTCGATGTTCTTAGCAAAGTAGTCGCCGCCGACCATATCGAGGATCACATCGACGCCGCCCATATCCCTGGCGACGGCGGCGAAATCCTCTAGCGTTGCGTCCACCCCCCGGTCGGCGCCGAGCGTCTCCGCCACCTTCGCCTTGTCCGCCCCACGTCCGGTGGCGATCACGCGGGCTCCAGCAGCCTTGGCCATTTCAATCGCGGTGACGCCGATGCCGGAGGTGGCTCCGTGCACCATGAAGGTCTCGCCTGCCTTCAGAAGGCCATGCTCGAACACATTGGCGTAGACGGTGAAGATGGTCTCCGGCAGGGCGGCGGCGTGGATCATGTCAAACCCGGCTGGAATGGGCAGGGCGTGCCGGGCGTCCACCCGGCAATATTCAGCGTAACCGCCCCCACCAAGCAACGCGCAGACCTGATCGCCGACTTTCCAACGCAGCGCGCCTTCTCCCAAAGCGACGACTTCGCCCGCGACTTCAAGGCCCAGGGTGTCCGGGGCGCCCGTCGGCGGGGGATAGGCGCCCATGCGCTGGAGTAGATCCGGACGGTTGATCCCGACGGCCCTGACCCGGATCAGGACTTCGCCGGGGCCAGGGTTTGGCGTCGGAACCGTTTGCGGTTTCAGCGCCCCGGCGGCCCCGCGTCCGCCCTCGATGACGATGGCGGTCATGGTCTCAGGAATGGACATTTCGGCGGTCTCCCCATGCGGTCGCGTCTCTGATACTCTGGTCTTTCAGTCCGGGCCAAGGCCCATGCGAAACCGATAGGAGGCGTCTCATGATCGAGGAGCCAGCAGCCCCAAGGGCTGCGCGAGGCGCGGCGCTGATCGAGGCTACACGCGAGGATCTCGACCTCTATGCAGTGGGTGATCTGAAGGAACGGATCGAGCGATTGGAGGGAGAGATCGAGCGCACCCGCGCCGCGCTTGATCGCAAACAGAACGGCCGCGCCGCCGCCGACGCCCTGTTCTCGTTCGGCAAGTCATGAACTGTCTCTGCGGCTTGGCGGTGCGCATTAACACTTGGCATGAGGGTTGCACGTCCGCCCGTTGCGACGGCGCGTTTGGCCGCTCGCACAGTTCAGGCGTAGCGCCGGTGGGCGTCTTTGGGGGCTATAGGCAAGAATGATCGACACTGATCCCAAGGCCGTCGCCCCCGCCCGGGCGGGCGTAGTGCTGGATTTCGCCCGCTCAGAACTATTCGACCGCACCTTCGCGGACGGAATGGAGATCGTGGAGGACGCGGCATCTTATCTCGATGGCCCAGGCCGTCAGGACTCCAAGCTGCTATCGCGCCAGGCCGCCCTCGCCTACGCCGGGGAGAGTATGCGGTTGACCACCAGGCTGATGAAACTGGCCTCGTGGCTCCTGGTTCAGCGTGCGGTGCGTGAAGGCAATATGAGCGCCGCCGAGGCGTGCGAGCCGCGCTATCGTCTCAGCGAAGACGAAGACGTCCGCGGGCAGGACATCGCGCCCACGCGCCGCGATCCCCTGCTAGCCGAACTACCCTCCGGTATCCTTGATCTGTCGGATCGCTCCGAGCGGCTCTATGTGCGCGTGCTGCACCTTGATCGGCGTATGTATCTGGAAGCTACGGAGGATGACCGCCCCCATCCCGTCATGATGCAGATGGACCGGTTGCGTCAGGCGTTCGGGGACTAACAGACAGGGTGTGGATGTTGCGGCAGGACTGCACCGCGCCGCGACCAGACGAAGCGTCGCTATTTCCCATGCGATATGCTTTTCGTTACCGCTTGCCGACTAGAGACAATCAGTAGGAGTGCGCGTCAGTGCCTGGGATTGCGATCAAAAACCGACTGGCGTTTTGGCTGATCATCATCGCCTTCGTCGTGCGCGTTTTCATACCCGGCAACCTTCTCGACCTGCTCTACGACTACGACCTTCTGTCCGGCGGGAACGTCTTTACCAAAATCCATCCCGGCACCTAGCTGTTCGCATTTTCAGCCGGAATACTGGCCCGGCAGCGCTTGGCCGAGGACGGGCGCGTCTTTCTGCAAATTGCCTACGCCTTCTTCGGGCTGACCTTGGTCTGTGCTCTTTCGGGCGTCAGCTTCGGAAATACCGAAGCGCTTGGCTTTCTCGTGGATTCCGAAGTCGCGGTCGGTCTGCAGGCCTTCTGCTTGTCGAGGCTGCCCGAAAGCGACCGGCAGGCGACGCTCCCGATCGTGTGCGGGGTCATGGTGGTCAATTGCCTGGTCAGCTTCGGCGAGTGGGCGACACACCTGCGGCTCATGCCCTACAAGTTCTCTCTCACCACGGGTGAGACTATATTCCGCGCGACGGGATTTTTGAATCACCCGCTCATCAACGGTCTTTACACCTGCGCCACGATCCCTTTCATCATGTTGCTGCGAATCCCGCTGTTCGGGCGCTATCTGATGGTCGGACTGTTCGCTGCGGCGACCTTCGCGATCGAAACCCGATTTGCATCACTGGTCGCCATTCCGACGTCGCTCGTTGCCTACTTTCTGTCGACACGGTCGTCCTCCAGCGGGAGCGACAACCAGTCGTCGCGCTTCTTGCAGATTATCATGGGGCTGGTGTTCGCCCCTTTGGCCGTGGTTCTGGGTCTGGCGGGGGGATTTGGCGAACGGATCGCCTCGGGCCTCATAGATGGAAGCTCGCAGTCGCGCCTGAGCGTCTACTCCCTGCTCGATTACCTTTCCCTGCGTGAATTGCTGACGGGGGTCGGGTCGGTTCGAGCGGGGCTCATTATAGCCGTACGCCAGGGGTTGATCATCGAAAGTCCAGTCGTGCAACTGATCTTCCTGTTCGGAATACCCCTGATGCTGTTGTTTTTCACCACCGTCTTCTGGAGCTTTTACAGACTGGCGCGGGGGGCAAATCTCTTTGTCTGGCTCGGCATCGCGACCTTTTTCGTGGTGGCCGCGAGCAACAGCGGTTTGGCCTCCAAAAACCCGGAGCTGGTGTTCCTGATGATGTTCGTTGCTGGCGCGCGAGGGCGGACAAGGGCCGCAATGACCGCGTCGTTGCCTGCGCAGTCGGAAATGACAAACGTCGTTGGACGGGCCCGAGTTCTCGCTCACCAAGCGCGAATGTCGCGTAATCACTCCATGTGATCGGGCTTGTAGCCGGGGGTCGGCACCAGCGGCAGGCTGGCCGCCAGGATCGAGACCGCGATAAGCCAACTGGCCATGACCTTGGCAGCGACGCCCCACCCTTTTCCAACCGCCCAGGCGGCCGGGATGCAGACCAGCACGCAGGGCAGGGCCTTGATGAGGTCGGTCTGTTTTCCCGCGGTCGCAATTACCGCGCCCACCCAGATCCCGCAATTGAGCGACAGGGCGAGCGCCAGTCTTGGACCCATTCCCTTGGGCAGGTGCACGGAGGCGGCCGCCAGGGCCACACTGGCCCAGCAGCCCAGAAAGACGCCGTCCTGCCATGCCAGCGGCGTTTTCACGAAACTGGCGGCGAGGGCGGCGAGGATCAGAACAGCGACGCCGTAGGGGCGGATTTTCGCTGGCGCGAAGCCCAGAGCGAACCCCAGAGCGGCGCACAGAAGCGCCGGGGGCAGGGCCCCGCCCCTCATTTGAAGATCGCCGTGAACAGGTAATAGCAGCCAGCCAGCGCGACCAGTCCGCCGAGACCGCGTGTCACCTTCACGCCGCCCGGCCTGTCGTTCAGCAGGCCGATACCGATGCCACAGACGTGTAGCAGCCCCGTTGATAGCACAAACCCGACGCTGTAGCCGATGGGGTCTGCCGCCGAAGGCAGCTCCTTGCCATGCGCATAGCCGTGGAACATGGCGAAGATCGCCACGATCAGGCAGGCCGCCCAGACCGGCGCCCGCCACGCCGCTGCGATCACCCCGCCCAGCAACAACACCGACAGGCCAATGCCGATTTCCACCGGCGGGAAGGGAATATTGGCCATGCCGAGGAAAGCCCCGAAGGCCATCACGGTCGGGAAGATTACCGGCAGGGCGACAATCAACGGTCGTCCGAGAAAGGCCCCCCAAAGGCCCACCGACACCATGGCCAGCATATGATCAAAACCGGTCAGAGGATGCATGAAGCCGGAAAGAAAGCCACCCGGAAGACCGGTCCCCGAATGGGCGGAGGCTGGCGTCGCGATGAAGGATGCGGCAAGCAGGAGGAAGAGCAATACTCCGGTCGGACCCGGCCTTGTCCCCCCGCGTCCGTTTTCCTTGTCGCGGCGTAGGTAGTGCAGGGCCTGACCGGTGGGCCAATGGATGAGGCGGTGGATCGCGTGCGCTATTTTCTGACGGCTATTGTGATGCTGATCTCTGCCAGTCCGGCGTTCGCTCATGATTTCTGGCTCCAGCCGCTCAACTTCAATCTTGCACCCAAAACGTCAACCTCGATGACCATCGAAGTGGGTCATGGCCCGTTCCGGTCCCGCTGGGCAGGAGCGACAGACCGGGTGGTCTTGCTGCGCAGCTACGGCCCTAACGGCGTTGTGGATCAAAAGGCCGACCTGCATCCGAGCCCGCAGAAGGACGGCGACATCTCTTTTCCCGCGCCCGGCGTCTATGTTCTCGCGTTCGAATCCACCCATGCTGAAAGCACCCTGCCGGATATCCGGTTCAACGACTACATCAAGCTGGAGGGGATCACGCCTGCCATCGAACAGCGGGCGCGTACCCACACCACCAGTCAGCCCGGCCGTGAAATCTACAGTCGTCGCGCGAAGGCTCTATTCCAGGTCGGTGCGCCGGGAGCAAAGTCGCAGCCCTGGATCACCAGACCCGTTGGACTGACGCTGGAGATTGTGCCGGAAAAGAACCCATACACGCTCGGACCCAAGGAAGATTTGCCGGTGCGCATCTTCTACGAGGGCAAACCGCTAGCGGGGGCGATGGTGAAACTCACCAACCTTGAATTCGACATCAGGCCGATCGCCACGCACCTTTCCGACGGGGCTGGTCGGGTCAGCTTCCAGGTCCCGCGCACCGGCGCCTGGCTGATCAACGTCATCTGGACCAAGCCCTTGACCGGAAACCCCAAGGCGGACTTTGACACCACCTTTTCCAGCCTGACGTTCGGGTTCGACAAAATGGTCGTCGCCCACTGACGGTTCTGGCGTCCAAAGCCGTTCCATAGCCGTAATTCCTCTGCCGCGCTGGACAGCAGAGGCATCCTGCTAGCCTAGTAGACCGGGTTAGATGGCGGCGATAAGCGTAGATCGGGGATGTTTTGCGGACGAGACTGCATCAGATGGGAACCGCGCTCTGCGCCGGTATGACTATCGCGCTTGCGGGGTTCATCCCAGGGGCGTCGGCACAGGTGCTGGAGATCGGCGGCGACGGCGCCGTCATCGTGCACGACCGGGCCGAGGTCACGCTTTCTCAGGGCGCGACACCCATTGTCAGCGCGCCGACGCACCGGCATGGCGGGAGACGCGCGAGCGGCGTGGTCTCGCACGGCGATGTCGCGTCAGCCGCCGAAGGGGCCGACCTCAGTCCCGATCTCGTTGAAGCTGTGGCATGGCGCGAGTCCCGCCTCCGCCACGGTCTGGTCTCGCCCAAGGGCGCCATTGGCGAAATGCAGCTTATGCCCACAACTGCGGCGGCGCTCGGGGTCGACCCGTTCGACGCCGATCAGAACCTGCGCGGGGGCGCGGCCTATCTGCGCGGGCTGATGCGGCGCTACGACGGCGATATCGTGCGTGCGCTTGCGGCTTACAACGCCGGGCCGGGCGCAGTGGATCGGTATGGCGGCGTGCCGCCCTTCAAAGAAACCCGTGATTACGTGGCCAATATTCTCGATAACCTGAGCGAGCGCGCGCTTCGCGCCAGTAGTCCCGCGACGCCGGAAAGGTGAAGTTGATGTTCAAACCCAAAGAGCGCAGCCTTGCCATCGCTCGCAAGCTCGCGCCCGCCGCGCTATTCTCCGCCCTTGCTTCCGTCGCCCACGCGCAATCGACCCAGCTCGATCCTGCGGGTTCCAACGTGATCCTTACCGCAGTCACTTGGCTGCAGGGGACCTTGCTGGGCAATGTGGCGACGGCGCTGGCGGTGATCGCCGTGGGCGCTACCGGGCTGATGATGCTGACTGGGCGAATCGACTGGAAGCGCGGCGCGACGGTGATCCTGGGTTGTTTCATCGTCTTCGGGGCTGCGGCTATCGTAGCGGGCATACGCTCGGTCGCGGCAGGTTGAGATGGCGCAGCTTGAACGGGACCCGGTGTTTGGCGCGCTGACCCGTCCGCAGATGTTCGCGGGCGTGACATACAGTTATTTCGTGCTGAATGCGGTCGTGACCATTGAGCTTTTCCTGGTCACCAAATCGTTCTGGGCCCTGATCGCGGCAGTGATCCTGCACGTCGTCGGCTACCTCGGCTGCCTGAAGGAGCCACGCTTCTTCGATCTGTGGATGACGCGGGTCAGTCGCTGCCCGCGTGTGCGCAACGCCCGCTTCTGGCGCTGCAACTCCTACTCCGCCTGACCATGAGCCTGCTGGCCGCCCGATCCTCCGATAGCCCCGATCCGCGCAAGGAAGCGGCGGCGGGAAGTCGCCTGCCTTACGCCCGGCACGTGAACGACGCGACCATCGAGACCCGTGACGGGCGACTGATGCAGTTCATCCACCTCTCGGGCTTCCCCTTCGAGACTGCGGATACGGACGAGCTGAATTACCGCAAGGGCGTGCGCGAGACGATGTTACGGGGCGTCGCCAGCTCCCGCTTCGCACTCTACCATCACATCGTCCGGCGCGAGGCGAGCCCTGAGATGACGGGCGAGTTCGCCGATCCGTTCAGCCGTTCGCTGGATGAACGCTGGCGCGAGCGGCTCAATGCCCGCAAGCTCTATGTGAACGAGCTTTTCCTGACCTTGGTGCGCCGCCCCATGCCGGGCCGGGTGGGCATCCTGCAGGACGCCGTGCGGATGATCCGCGGCGCAGGCGACCCCTATGAGACCGCCGCCGAACAAGTGCGCGAGCAGACGACGCTGAACGCGGCGACCGATGGCCTTCTGTCCGCCCTTGCTCCCTACGGCGCGCGCCTGCTCACCGCATACAAGGGCGGGCAGGGACAGTGTTCGGAGCCGCTCGAGTTCCTCAGCCTGCTCTACAACGGTGAGATGCGGCCCGTGCGCCTGCCCGACGCCGACCTTGGCCTTTACCTGCCCTATCGTAGGGTGAGCTTCGGGGCTGACGCTGTCGAGCTTGCGTCGGCCGGGCGGCTGGAGCGCAGCTTCGCCGCCATGCTGTCAGTGAAGGATTATCCGGGCCAGACCACGCCGGGGATGCTGGACGATCTCTTGCGGCTGCCCGTCGAGATGGTGCTGACTGAAAGCTTTGGTTTCGTGGACCGCCAGCAGACTCTGGACCGCATGAACCTCGCCCTTCGCCGGATGCGGGCTGCCGATGACGAGGCGCTCAGCCTGCGGACCGATCTGGTCACAGCAAAGGATGACGTGGCGGCGGGTCGTTCCGCGTTCGGGGAACACCACCTGACGGTGATGGTGAAGGCGGCCTCCCTTGGCGAGCTTAACGAGGCGTCGGCTGACGTGCAGTCGGCCTTCACCGAGCTGGGCGTCATCTCGGTTCGCGAAGACGTGAATCTGGAGCCCGCATTCTGGGCGCAGTTCCCCGGAAATTTCAAGGACATCGCCCGCCGAGCGCTGGTTTCCTCAAGCAATTTCGCCAGCCTCGCTAGCCTGCATAACTTCCCCACCGGTCAGCGGGAAGACAATCACTGGGGCTCAGCAATCACCGTTCTGGAGACCACTTCGGCAGGGCCTTATTATTTCAATTTCCACAAGGGTGATCTCGGCAATTTCACCGTTATCGG
>JBBQLP010000037.1:0-24640 GCA_038327995.1 Caulobacterales bacterium
CAGGTTGCGCCACTCCTTGCCTGAGATGATGCGCGGCAGGATGTCGAAGGGGATCAGCCGCTCGTGGCTTTCCGCCTCGCCATAGACGGCGAAGGTGATGCCGATGCGGCGAAAGAAAAGCTCGGCCTGGCGGCGGCGAGCATCGAAGAACTCAGGCGGCGCGGCCTTGATCCACGTGTCGAGAGCGGCGTAGGCGGCGCGGGGCTGATCGCCCCCCTCTCCCCCAAACATCTCGTCGAACGCCGTCATGCTTGATCCGCCACGCCTCAGCCTTCGCCCGAGCGGGGCCTGCGATCCAACCCGTTCGCCGCGCAACGGAGCGTGCTACGCTTCATGCCCGCCAATCCGGCGAGGACGGGCGCCGGCGCCCGCAAATCGGGCAGGTGGCGATCAGCGTTTGTTATCCTTTGAAGCAAAGAAGGCGATCAAGTCCGCGCGGTCCTTGGCGTTGGGTACGGCCAAGGGCATGGCGGTGCCGGACACGCGAGCCATGGGCTGAGTCAGAAAGCGGTCAAGCTCGGCGGGCGTCCAGCTCAGGTTTGAAGCCTTGAGTCCCTTTGAATAGACCGCACCGGGAACGGAGGCCGACTTGCGTCCCAGCACCCCAACGAGAGGGGGGCCTTGCCCGCCCCCGGCGCGCACATGGCAAGAGGCGCAGCGTTCCTCGAATACTTCCTCGCCCCTCCCGACATCGCCCTTGGCCACATCTCCTCTGGTCTGGCCGACGACCATCAGCGGCGCCATCAACACCGAGAGCGCGACAGTCGTTGCGAAAACCCGGCGCATCAGTGCGCTCCCTTCGAGGGCGCGATGCGCCAGACCCAACCCGAACCGTCGTCGGAAACCAGCAGAGCGCCATCGTGTGCTATCGCCACGCCCACAGGCCGACCCCAGACCGAGGCGTCGTCTTTCACGAAGCCGGTGAGAAAGTCCTCGTATTCGCCCGTTGGCAGGCCGTTCTTCAGCTTCGCCATCACTACCTTATAGCCCGTGCGCAGCGACCGGTTCCACGACCCGTGCAACGCCACGAAGGCCTCGCCCTCATAGGCCTGGGGGAAGGCGGCGACTCCTTTGACGGTAGCGGGATAGAACGTCATCCCGAGAGGCGCCGAGTGGGGCTGGATCAAAATGTCCGGCATGATCGTCTTGCCCGCCAAATCAGGGCGCTCGCCCCTGTGGCGCGGGTCTTCGTGATCGCCGATGTAGAACCATGGCCAGCCATAAAAGCCGCCCGGTTTGACCCTCGTGATGTAGTCGGGAGGCACGTTGTCACCCAGTCCGTCACGCTCGTTGGTGGAGCACCACAGGTCCTTCGTCGCCGGATTGATCGCGGCGGTCACGCAATTGCGGATGCCCGAAGCGAACACGCGTTTGCCCTTGCCGAGGGGATCGAACGCCAGCACGTCGGCCCGATCCTCTTCATTGCCCCACGCGGTTCCAAAGCCGTGGTCCTTCTCCCAGGTCTTCACCTCGTCGGGGTTCTTTTTGGGCATGGATTCGGCGGTGTTGGAGGCCGAGCCCACCGTCACCAGCATCGACTTGCCGTCCGGTGAAAACAGGATGTCGCGGGTCCAGTGGTCGCGGTGGTTCAGGGTCAGCTTGGGCACCAGCGTCTCGAACGCTGCGCGCGCCTTCAGATCGCCGGACTTATAGGGGTAGCGGATCACTGCGTCGGTTTCGGCCACATAGACCCACTCGGGGTTCGGACCGGCGGGATAGAAGGCGATGCCGAACGGGCGCGACAGCCCCTCCGCGAAGGTTGAGGTTTCCGTTGGCGTCGCAGCCCCATCCTTCGCGCGTAGCACCTTGATCTTGCCGCCTTCGCTTTCGGCGACGAAGATGTCTCCGTTCGGCGCGATACGGATCAGGCGCGGCTGATCCAGTTTGGCGAAGGCCTGCACCGCGAAGCCCGGCAGGGTTTTGGGCAGAGCGCCTTCCGGCCGGGGCGTGGGGCTGGACGGGGCGACCGCAGAGGTCTTGGGGTCGGCGGGCGGCATATCAGCGGCCGTGATCTTGCGCACCACGCCGGGCGCGTCGGTCTTCCAGTCGCCATAGGCGGCCTTGCCGGTGCGGGTTTCCGCTGACGCGGACCCTGCGAGCGTGTAGGCGGCGGCGAGAAGAAGGAGTTTGAAGGTCGCTCGCATCGTCTATTCCCAAAGCCACCGCTGACACCTCATCAATAGGGCTTTCCTCCGGCGCTTCGCAACCCGTGCAAGTTCGCTTGCCCCAACCCCGTTCCTACGTGCAGGTTGCGTCAGCTCCGCCGTAGGGACCTCCATGCGCCTGCTCGTCACCACCACCATCGCCTGCCTCGCTCTGGCCGGAGTCGCGTCAGCGCAGACGCCAGCCCCTACGCCCGCCCTCCCCTCAGTCGAACAGGGCGCGCCCGATCCGTTTGGCTGGCTGGAGGATATTCACTCGCCGCGTTCACTTGAATGGGTCGAGAAAGAGAATGTCCGCACCGCCGCGCGGCTGGAGACAGACCCGCGCTACGACGTGTTCCGCAAGCAGGCGCTGGCCCTGTTCACCGCCAAGGACCGCATTCCCTTCCCCGGTTTTCTCGGCAAGGAGATCGACAACCTCTGGCAGGACGACACCAACGTGAAGGGTGTCTGGCGGCGCACCACTCCGGCCTCCTACGCCTCTGCCGAGCCGAAGTGGGAGACGCTGATCGATCTCGACGCGCTTTCCAAAGCCGAGGGCAAGAACTGGCTGTTCAAGGGCGCCAACTGCCTGGAGCCGGAAGAGCGGCTCTGCCTGATCGACATCTCCAACGGCGGCGGCGATGCGGTGGAGATCAGGGAGTTCGACGCAACGACCAAGGCGTTCGTGAAGGGCGGCTTCCAGTTCGACACCGGAAAGCAGGACGTAGCGTGGCTCGACGCCGACACTCTCTTGGTCGCCCGCGACTGGGGCGGCGGTACGCTCACCCAGTCCGGCTACCCCTTCGTGGTCAAGCGCTTAAACCGCGGCCAGGCGCTGGATCAGGCCGTGGAAATCTATCGCGGGGGACCCAAGGACGTGCGCGTCTCTCCCCGCGTGATCCGCGATGCGGACGGCAAGGTGGCGCTCGTGCTAATCGCCCACGGCAAGGGCTTCTTCCAGACCGATTATCTGGTGCTTTCGCCGGACGGAACGACGCGCCTGATCGATCTACCGAAGAAGAACAACATCCACGGCTACATCGCCGGACGCCTGATTGTCACGCCAAACGAGGACTGGGCTGAGGCCCCTGCCCACCCTGCCTTCAAGGCCGGGGCTCTGGTCGCCTATGATCCACTGACCAACGCCGCGCAACTGATCGTGCAGCCCACCGCGACCCAGACCATCGACGGGGCGCGGGTGACGCGAAGCCGGGTATTGGTGCAGCTTCTGGATAATGTCACCGGGGCGCTCGACGTCTACGCGCCGCCCACGCGCAAGGGCGGATCGTGGACGAAGACTCGCCTCGCCCTGCCCAGGGGGTCGGCCCTGTCGATCCGCGCCGCCAGCCGAAGCTCCAACCGCGCCTACATCGCTACGGAAAGCTTCCTTGAGCCCACCGCCCTCTGGTCCGTTGACGCCGCCACAGGTTCAGTCAGGAAGATCAAGTCCCTCACCGCGCGCTTCGACGGATCGAAGGATGTGACCGAACAGTATTTCGCCACGTCGAAGGACGGGACCCAAATCCCCTATTTCCTGGTCCGCCCCAAGGGGATGAAATACGACGGGACGACACCAGTGCAGATGTTCGGCTATGGCGGCTTTGCGATCTCCGAGACGCCCTCATACCGGCCTGAGGTCGGCAAGCTGTGGCTGGAGCGGGGCGGGGCCTATGTCCTGGCCAATATCCGGGGCGGCGGCGAATACGGTCCCGCCTGGCACGAGGCGGCGCTCCGGGAAAATCGCCAGCGGGCGTTCGACGATTTCGACGCCATCGCCCACGACCTGTTCGCGCGCAAGGTCACATCGCCCCGCCACATGGGCATCTACGCCCGCTCCAACGGCGGCATCCTGACCACCGTGTCGATGACCCAGCACCCGGAGGACTTCAGCGCAATCGTGGTGGAGAGCCCGCTGATCGATATGCTGCGCTACAACCACCTCTCGGCGGGGGCCTCGTGGATGGCCGAGTATGGCGACCCCGACAAGCCGGAGGACCGCGCCTTCATCGCCAGATACTCGGCCTACACCCAGATCAGGCCGGGAGTGAAATATCCCGAGCCCTACATCACCACCAACACCGAGGACGACCGGGTGCATCCTGGCCATCCGCGCAAGTTCGCCGCCGAACTGAAGGCGCTGGGCGATCCGTATCTCTATTACGAGAACACCTTCGGCGGTCATGCCAACGACGCCGACCCGGAACTGAACGCCCGCCGCTGGGCGCGCCACTACGTCTACCTGTCGCAAAAACTGATGGACCCAGCCCGATGAGATTGATCGCCGTTTCGCTCGCAGCCCTCACGACAGCAGTTTCCGTCGCGCATGCAGCCCCGCTCCCACGAGATCGCCGCCTCGGCCCGTTGCCAGGAGTGGCCGTGGTCCAGGCCGAAATGGGCGCCCGACGAACAACCTCTGAAGCGCTTGTGCATGGGTATCTGGATCGAATCGCAGCGGTGGACCGGGCTGGTGTCGGGCTCCACGCCGTCATCGTCCTCAACCCGCACGCCCTCGCCGATGCGCGAAACCTCGACAAGGAGCGCCAGGCGGGCAAGGTGCGCGGTCCACTCCACGGCGTTCCTATCCTGATAAAGGACAATATCGAGTCCGCCGACGATACCGCAACCACGGCGGGCTCCCTCGCCCTGAAGGACAATGTCACCGGTCGCGACGCTCCCCTAGTGCGCCGCCTTACCGATGCGGGCGCGGTGATCCTCGGCAAGACCAACCTTTCGGAGTGGGCCAATATCCGCTCTTCCCACTCCACCTCCGGCTGGAGCGCGGTGGGCGGGCTGGTGAAGAACCCCTATTCGCTGGATCGCTCCGCCTGCGGCTCGTCCGCCGGATCAGGCGCGGCGGTGGCGGCGGGACTGGCGGCGGCGGCCATCGGCACCGAGACGGACGGATCGATCACCTGTCCCTCCTCCATGAACGGGCTCGTGGGTCTGAAGCCGACGCTTGGCCTCGTCTCCCGCACCTTCGTCGTGCCGATCTCCCACAGCCAGGACACCCCCGGCCCCATGGCGCGCTCAGTGGAAGACGCAGCCGCTGTGCTCACCGCCATCGCGGGCTCTGATCCCGCCGATCCAGCCACAGCCGAAGCCGACCGGCACAAGACCGACTATGCGGCGGGACTGTCGAAGGACGCCCTAAGAGGCAAGCGGATCGGCGTCTTGCGTCCTGACGAAGCGGAAAGCACCGGGATCGCGCCGCTCTACGCCGCCGCGCTTGAGCATCTGAAAGCGGCGGGCGCTGTCCTGGTCGAGGTCAAGCTGCAGAAGACGCCCAAGCTCGGCGGGGAAGAGTTCCTTGTTCTTTTGACCGAACTCAAGGCCGACCTGAACACCTATCTCGCCTCAACGCCCAAGGCCGTGAAGACCCGCACCCTGGCCGACCTGATTGCCTTCGACAGGGCCAACCCGCGCGAGCTGACGCTGTTCGGGCAGGAGACCTTTGTGCAGGCGGAGAAAACCAAGGGGCTGGGCGATTCCGGCTACAAAACCGCCCTCGCCTCGTCCGAAAAAGCAGCCCGTGAAACGCTCGACAAGGCGTTGAACGACGACCGCCTCGACGCTCTGGTCGAGCCTACCGCCGGGCCGGCCTGGCGGGTGGACGTCGTCTCCGGCGATCATGCCGACAGTTCCTCCACCGAGCTTCCCGCTGTCTCAGGATATCCCCATCTCACCGTGCCGATGGGGCAGGTGCGGGGGCTTCCGGTAGGACTGTCGGTCATCGGCCCGGCCTGGTCGGATGCGCGGCTGCTGGCCTTCGGTTACGCCTTCCAGGAGACAGGGATGCGCTTTGCTCCACCGACCTTCCGACCCTCGGTGGAAGAGGATTCAGCGGTGCGCGAGGCGTTCAAGCCGCTTCCCTGACGCTTGAGCCGATTTCCTTCTCCGGCAAATCCGTGCAGCTTGGCCGTAGAAAACGAGGGATACCGTCATGTTCATCGGACACTACGCCGCCGCGCTCGCCGCCAAGGCCTATGAGCCAAAGGTGCCGCTCTGGACCTACGTGGGGGCCTGCCAGCTTCTGGACATCGGCTGGTCGGGGCTTGTCATGGGTGGAGTGGAGAAGCTGCGCATCGACCCCAGCCTGCTCGGCTCCAATCTTGATCTCTACTATATGCCTTTCACCCACGGTCTGCCCGCAGCGGTGGCGTGGTCGGTGGGCGCGGCGGTGCTGGCCAGACTGTTCAAGCTGCCGGGGCGAGCGGCGGTGGTGATCGGCCTCGCAGTCTTTTCCCACTGGTTGCTCGATCTCCTCGTCCACAGGCCGGACCTCGAACTTGTTCCCCACGGCCAGAAGGTGGGGCTAGGCCTGTGGAACTTCCCGCTGCCGGAAATGGCGCTGGAGCTTGGGCTCGTCGGCATGGCGGGGGCGGCGTGGGTCGCAACCCGCAAGGGCGGCGGACGTAGCGCCTGGCCCGCCATCGTTTTCATGGGCGTTCTGACGGCTGTGCAGATGTTGGCCTCGTATCTCAATCAGAGCAGCGGCGGAGTCGCCGATCCCGTGGCGTTCGGAGTGCAGGCTCTGGTCGTCTATCTCCTGCTCACCGCCATCGCCCGGGTGGTCGATCGCAACCCTTCGCATCGGGGCGAAGCCGTCGCATAAAAGGGCTATGCACCGCCTGTTCACGCCCGAAGGGGGCGACGCCGAACCCCTGTTCCGCATCGGCCTCGCGCCTGTGCCGGTGGAGCGCTGGTTCGAGGGGGGCGAGGCCGATCCCGCAAGGCGCAAGGACGCGCTTCTGAGAACCCATCCCTCACTGGTATGGGGCGAGCTCGCAGACTCGCGCGCCGCGCAAACCGAAGCCGCCGAGATGATCGAGGACTGGCTGGGGGATAGGGGCGCGGGGTCCACCGCGCCGCCTCTGTGGACCGCCTCGCGTCTCGTCTCGGACGACCTCTGCCTGATGGAGAAGCGCGGGGGTGAATGGACCCTCACCGCCGCCAGCCTTTGTGCGCCCAGCTTCTTTTCAGCGGTGGAGGCGGTGGGCAAACCCCTAGCGGGCCTGCACGCGCCGGTGCCGGGTTTCAATGAGACGCTGCTGATCCGTGTCGCGCGTATCTTCGACAGTCTGGGGACCGGCACGGTGCTGGAGCGGCGCAACTGGTCAGTCGTCAATTCGGACGCTCTGTTCCTGCCCTCCTCCGAGCCCCTCCGCGCAGAACTGGCGAACCAGACCCTTGAAGAGATCGGCGCGGCGCTGGTGGTGCGGCGGGAGCGCCAGACCATCCGCCGTTTGCCGCAGACCGGGAGCGTTCTTTTCACCATCCGCATCTGGCGTGAGGCGCTCGGTGAGCTTCTGGCGGACCCGCCGCGCCGCGCCGCCTTCACAGGGGCCTGGACGCGGCTTATGAGCGAAGAAGGCGCGCCCTTCCGCACTTACAAACGCCTCGACCTGCTCGATCCTGCGGTCCGACTTCTGCTCCAACACCACGCTTGAGCTTGTCGCCCGCGCGCCAATCGCTATCGTCGCCGCGCAATCGAAAGGCCATCCATGTACGCCAGCCTCCTCGCCCTCACTGCGTCCCTCGCCCTCAGCAGCGCTGCGCCTGTCAAGATCGCGCCAACCGCGCTGCAGATGCACCAGTATCAGGGGCTTGCGCTCGACCCGAAGGGGGAGCGGATCGCGACGGTTGAATCGAGCGAGGCGCTGGAAACGAGCAAAGATGCTCACGGCGCCATCATCATCCGCAAGGCGAGCGACGGCGCGGTCATCGCCCGCTTCGACCCTTGCCCCTCCTGCAAATACGCAGGACTGAGCTGGTCGCCCACGGGGGATGCACTGGCGTTCGTCGCTTCGGACCATAAAGCGGGCACGGCGGAGCTGGCCGTAGCCCAGATGGGCGCCGTTCGGACCGTCCGCACCGTGGTCAAGCTATCCGGCGTCGCCGAAACTCCGCGCTGGTCTCCAGATGGAGCGACCATCGCCCTCCTCGCCATTCCCGGCGCCCACAAAGAGGTCGGCGCAACACAGGCAGGGGCAGCCCAAGTGGGCGAGATAGGTTCGATCATCGATGAGAAGCGCATCGCGCTGGTAGCGGCCAAGGGCGGCTCTCTGCGCATGGTTTCGCCATCGGACACCTTTATCTATGAATACGACTGGACCCCGGACGGCAAAGGCTTTGTCGCCACTGCGGCCAAGGGCGACGGCGACAACAACTGGTGGGTCGCCAAACTGGAGTATTTCGGCGTCGATGGTTCCGAGCGCGTGATCGCCGCGCCCAAGGACCAGATGAACTATCCGCGCGTCTCGCCGGACGGCAAGACGGTGGCCTTCATCGGCGGGATCATGAGCGACTTCGGTTCGGTCGGCGGCGACGTCTGGACCGTGCCGCTGGCGGGCGGAACGCCGAAAAACCTGACCCCGGACTTCAAGGGTAGCTTCGAGTCCATTGTCTGGCGCGGCGGCGCCGTGCAGGGCATGGCGCTGGCGGGTGATCACATGACCACCGTTCGCATCGATCCGAAAACGGGGGCGGTGACGCGAAACGACGCCCCGCCCTTCTCGTTCTCCGCCGGGGACGGGAAGGTCAGCCTCAGCGCCGACGGGACCATCGCCGCAGCGGTGATCCAGAGTTTCGAGCGCGCCCCGGAAATCTTCATCCACGGCGCGGCGGGGCCCCACCCCATCACCCATGAGAACGCCGCACTCACGCCTGTAGCCAAGGCGACCAGCATCTCTTGGAAAAGCGGCGATTACGATGTGCAGGGCTGGCTCTTGGCGCCGCTGAACGCGGACCCGACTAAGAAGCATCCGATGATCGTGCTGGTGCACGGGGGTCCGAGCGCCGCCGTGACTCCCACCTACGTGGCGCGGGGCACCGTGCACGATCTGTTGCAGCACGGCTTCTACGTGTTCCAGCCTAATCCCCGCGGCAGCTATGGTCAGGGCGAAGCCTTCACCCGCGCCAATATCCGCGACTTCGGCGGCGGCGATCTGTCCGATATCCTGGCAGGCGTGGATGCAGTGGAGAAAGTCGCACCGATCGACGACAAGCGCCTTGGCGTTTACGGCCACTCCTACGGTGGGTTCATGACCATGTGGACGGTGACGCACTCGAACCGCTTCAAGGCGGCTGTAGCGGGAGCAGGCATCGCCAACTGGGGCAGCTATTACGGCGAGAATGGCATCGACACCTGGATGATCCCCTTCTTCGGCGGCTCTTACTACGAAGACCCGGCCATCTATGACAAGCTCTCGCCAATCCGCACGATCAAGAACGCCAGGACCCCGACCTTCATCTACGTGGGCGAGCGCGATGTGGAGTGCCCGGCGGCTCAGTCGCTGGAGTTCCAGCACGGGCTGAACACCTATGGAGTGCCCAACAGCCTAGTCATCTACGCGGGCGAGGGGCACGGCATCAGAAAGCCCGAGAACGTGAAGGACTTGAAGGACCGCATCAACGGCTGGTTCGACAAGTATCTGGGTAAATAGGAACCCGGCGCCAGTCGCGACGTCCGATCACTACCCCAGCCCCGTGAGCCCTGAATGACAGCCACCGCGCCCGACCGCCCTACGATCTTGGTGGCTGGGGGGGCGGGATACATCGGCTCGCAGACCTGCAAGGCCCTGTCGAAAGCGGGCTACCTTCCGGTGACGATCGACAGTCTCTCGACCGGGTATGCGCAGGGAGTGAAGTGGGGGCCGCTGCACGAGGGCGACATCCGCGATCGGGGATTGGTCGCCGCGTTGATCAAGCAGTATAGGCCTCGAGGCGCCATACACTTCGCCGCCTACAGCCTGGTCGGCGAGAGTGCGACCAACCCCCTGAAATACTACGATAATAACGTCGGTGCGGCGGTAAGTTTCACCCAGGCTCTGATTGCGGGGGGCGTTGAGGCTTTCGTCTTTTCCTCCACCGCCGCGACCTATGGCATCCCCACCGTCTCGCCGATTCCTGAAAGCCACGCCACGATTCCCATCAACCCCTATGGCGCGTCGAAACTGGCGTTCGAAGGGGCGCTGAAATGGTTCGGCGCGGCGCATCCGTTCCGCTGGGCGGCGCTGCGTTATTTCAACGCGGCGGGAGCGGACCCGGACGGCGAGACCGGCGAGAGCCACGAGCCCGAGACACACCTGATCCCCAACCTCATCAAGGCGGCGCTGGGCACGGGGCCAGCCCTGACGGTGTTCGGCGAAGACTACCCCACCCACGACGGCACACCGATCCGCGACTACATCCACGTGGTCGATCTGGCCGAAGCGCACGTTCTGGCCGTCCGTGCGCTGATCGACGGCGGCGACAGCGCCATCATGAACGTCGGCACGGGCTCCGGCGTCACTGTGAAAGAGATGATCGCCGCCGCGACCCGCGTGCTGAACGCTCCGGTTCCCCACAGCATCGGCCCTCGCAGGTCAGGCGATCCGCCCTCGCTGGTTGCGGATTCCCGCTTGCTTCAACAGCAGCTGGGCTGGAAACCCAAACACTCCGACATCGAAACCATTCTGCGCGACGCCGCCCTGTGGCAGCGGACGCGGGCGTGGTGAAGGCGCCTAATACCCCGCCATCACACCCCAGCGGTCGCGGTGCCAGGCGGTGGAGCCATAGGTGGCTTCGGCGACGCGCGCGCGCTTGAGGTAGAAGCCCGCCTCGTGCGCGTCGGTCATGCCGATGCCGCCGTGCATTTGCACCATCTCGCGGCTGACTAGGTTCAGGGTCTCGCCCGCCACGGCCTTGGCCAGAGCGCAGGCGGAGGCCGTATCCGGAGAGTCGTTGTCGATGGCGGTGAGCGCCGCCTCGACACAGGAGCGCGCCAGTTCAAGCTCGGAGAACATCTTGGCCGCCCGATGCTGCAAAGCCTGAAAGCTGCCGATGGTCTGGCCGAACTGAACGCGAGTCTTCAGGTAATCGAGCGTGGTCTCGAACCCCTGCAGCGCCGAACCAAGCATCTCCGCCGCAAGGCCCGCGCGGGCGCGGTCGAGGGTCTTCTCGAGAAGCTCGTATCCCCCGTTTATGGGGCCCAGCATCGCGTCTGCGCTCACTATCACACCCTTAAACACAAGGTGCGCATAACCCCGTGCGTCAGCCATTGTGCGCTTGGCGCGGGTCAGGTTCGGCGCATCCGGCGTGACGAGAAAGAGGGTGATCCCCGCCTTGTCCCCGATCTGGCCGGAGGTGCGTGCGGAGACGATATAGAGCCCCGCCGCCATGCCTTCGAGCACGAAGGTCTTCTCGCCAGTGAGTACGAAGCCGTCGCCGGATTTCTCAGCCCGGAGCGCGGTCTTGACGGGATCGTGGCGCGGGCCCTCGTCGACGGCGAGGGTGGCGATCAACTCTCCCGCCACTATCTTCGGCAGCCAGGCCTGTTTCTGCGCGTCGCTCCCGCCGAGCACGATGCCCGAGGCGGCGGCGAGAGCAGAGGAGAGCAAGGGGGAGGCGGTGAGCGTGCGGCCCATTTCCTCCAACACCAAGCCGAGAGAGAGGTAGCCGAATTCCGATCCGCCGTAGGCTTCGGGGATCACCACCCCGGCCCAGCCCATGTCGGCCATCTCGACGAAGGCCTTGGGATCATAGCCCATCTCGCCGCCCGCATCGCGCACCTTCCGGAAGGCGGAGACGGGGGATTTTTCCTGCACCCACGCCTTGGCGGCGTCGCGCAGCATGGTTTGTTCTTCGCTCAGGACGGCCATGTGCGGGTGTTCCTACTGGTGGTCCAAAAGGCCAAGGATGCGCTTGGCGATGATGTTGTTCTGGATCTCGGCCGAGCCGCCGTAGATGGTTGTGGCCTTGCCACCGAGCCAGTTGCGGGTCTGGGCCAGCTCGTCTTCGGAGAAGCCCTCGCCTTCCCACCCCAGGCCGTTGGCGCCCATAATCTCGACGGCCAGTTCTGCCCGGTCCTGGCCCACTTTCGAGCCTACGTTCTTCATGATCGAAGTGGCGGCGGACGGGCCTTGATTGCCCTTAGCCTCCGCAGCGGCGCGCATCAGGGTGAGCATGAAGGCCTTAGCCTCCATCTGGTGCCGGATGATGCGGGAGCGCAGGTCTGGGTCAGCGATCCGGCCACTGTCGTCCACGCCAACGTATTCCTTGGCCAGTTCGTCGATGGGCTTGCCCGCCGCGAACCGCCCCGCCGAGCCGCCGCCCCCTGAGAGCGAGTTCCGCTCATGCTGCAAGAGGCGTTTGCCGATGGTCCAGCCGCCATTCAGCGGCCCCACCAGATTCTCCTTCGGCACCTTCACATCGGTAAGGAAGGTCTCGCAGAAAGGAGAGACGCCCGAGATCAGCTTGATCGGCCGGACCTCGATCCCCGGCGTCTTCATGTCGAACAGGACGAAGGAGATGCCTTCGTGCTTATGGTTCGGATCGGTGCGTACGAGGCAGAAGCACCAGTCGGCATACTGGGCGCCGGAGGTCCAGACCTTCTGCCCGTTGACCAGGAAATGGTCGCCGTTGTCCTCGGCCTTAGTCTGTAGCGCTGCCAGATCGGAGCCCGCACCGGGTTCGGAATAGCCTTGGCACCAGCGAATTTCACCGCGCACGATGGGCGGGATGTGGCGCTGTTTCTGCTCTTCAGAACCGTATTCCAGCAGGGTGGGGCCGAACATCATGATCCCCATGCCGCCGATAGGGTTGCGGGCGCCGATCCGGTTCATCTCTTGTTGCAAGACCCGCGCATCCGACGGTGTGAGCCCGCCCCCGCCATAGGCTGCTGGCCAGGTGGGCGTGCCCCAGCCCTTGGCACCCATGCGATCGCGCCACAGTCTGGCGTCGCCGTGAACCTCGCCGACAGCCCCCTGCATGGCGACCTCCACCCCCTTCAGAGAGGGCGGGAAATTCTCTGCCAGCCAGGTGCGCGCCTCGGCGCGAAACAGCTCTGGATCACCGCCGAAATCGGCCATGATGTATCCTCCCGAAAGTTCGGTATGTTTTCCCGAGTTAAGCGCGGGAGCGCGTCCGGTGCAAGCGTGACGCAGCGTCCGCCCTTCAGCGAATATCCGCCGCCAGCGCCCGCGCGGCGTCTTCGGGGGAGACCTTGTTCACGTCCTGGTCAACCGTCAGATTGGCTTGGCGCATCCGCTCCACGGTGAGCTTTCCGATCAAGGGACGCAGCACGCCGCTCAACCGAGCGTCGTTCGCCCGCTTGGGCGCCAGTAGCACAACTGCATCATACGACGGGATGGCCCCCTTGGTATCAGAGAGCACCACGAGGTGATCCGCAGCGATCCGCCCATCCGATGAGAAGGCGGAGATCACATCCGCCTCGCCGCCCGACAGCGCCCGGTACATGAAAGTCGGCGTGTAGGACTTCATCCCCTTGAACTGGAAACCATACGCGGATTTCAGAGCTGTCCACTCGGGCCGTGACAGAAACTCCAAATCCGAGCCCAGAGTCAGCCCCCCTGCCTTGCCGGAAAGGTCCTCCAGCGTCTTCAGTCCCAGAGACGCCGCGCGATCCGGCTTCATGGTCAAGGCGTAGGCGTTCTCGAAACCGAGAGAGCCCAGAACCGTGACGCCGTATTTTGCCTTCAACTCGGTAGTCAACGCTGCCAGCATAGCCGCGCGGGACGGGGTGTCGGTGTGGCCGAGCACATTGGTCCACAGGGTGCCGGAGTAGTCGACGTAAACATCGATGTCGTTAGCCGCGAGCGCGCGGAACGCCACAGCTGAGCCCAGTCCCTGTTTAGTGTCGGTGACGGAGCCCGCCGCCTTCAACCGGTCGGAAATCAGGTCGGCGAGAATGAACTGCTCGGAGAAATTCTTGGCGCCGACGACGTAAGCAGCCTTGTCGTCGCCGAACAGCGCGCCCGCCAGCGGGGTGATGGCGACCGCCGTGCCGATTAAAAGCGCCGCGAGGCCGATGCCGATGCGCTTCATGCCGCGCCGCGCTGCGCCGATCTCGATCAGGCCGAGAAGCTGATCGACCACGATGGCGAGGGCCGCCGAGGCGCCGCAGCCGAACAGCACGAAGACCCAGTTCTCGGTCTGAAGTCCGGAGAAGATGTAGTCGCCGAGCGAGGTCTGCCCGACCGGGGTGGAGAGGGTCGCCGCGCCGATGGTCCACACCGCCGCCGTGCGCACTCCGGCCATGGCGACGGGCGCGGCCAGCGGCGCCTCCACGCGGAACAGCTTCTGCGAGGACGTCATGCCGAGCCCGTCCGCCGCCTCGATCACTGAGAGATCGATCCCCGTCAGCCCTGTCACGCCGTTCCGCAGGATCGGCAGAATGGAGTAGAGGGTGAGCGCCAGGAGCGAGGGCAGGAAACCTAGCGCCGGAAGCCCGAACCCGACAAGCGGTTTGATCGCGGCCGATAGGGCGAGCAGTAGAGGGTAGAACAAGGCGAGCAGTGCAAGGCTGGGGATGGTCTGCACCAGACTGGCCAATGTAAGAGCGGGCCAGCGCAGCGTCTTCGATCTCGCCGCCGCGACCGCCACAGGCAGGCCGATCAGGAGTCCGAGCCCCAGCGCAGACGCGCTGAGGAGGACGTGCCACGCCAGATAGAGTGGTAGTACAGCAAAGGCGGCGGCGATCTGAGGGTTCATGCGCTGGCCGCGCTCATTGGGCCATCTATCAAGGCGCGCACCCGCTCCGCCTGACGGCGCGGGGTGGACATCAGGGCCTCTACCGCCTCATCCGGGTGGCCTTTCAGGAGCGCGGCGGGCGCATCGTCGGCCAGGAGCTTGCCGCCGTGCATGACCACGATTCGATCGGCGAGCAGCACCGCCTCCTGCACATCATGGGTGACCATCACCGTGGTCAGGCAAAGCTCATTGTGCAGCGTGCGATAGGCGGTTCCCAGCCCGTCTCGGGTCACGGGATCGAGGGCGCCGAAGGGCTCGTCCATCAGCATGATCTTAGGCCCTGCCGCAAGTGCGCGGGCGACGCCGACCCGCTGACGCTGGCCGCCCGAGAGCGCATCAGGAAAACGGGTCGCGTAGTCTTCGGGGAGGTCGACGAGGCGCAGGAGTTCGCGAGTGCGCACAGTGATCCGCGCCTTGTCCCAGCCGATCAGGCTCGGGACCACGCCGATATTCTCGGCCACGGTCAGGTGCGGAAACAGGCCGATCCCCTGAAAAACGTAGCCGATCCGGCGGCGCAGGTCCGCCACAGGAAGCCCGTGCACCGCCTCACCGCCGACGCAAACCTCGCCCGCATCCGGCTCCACCAGCCGGTTGATCATCTTCAAGAGGGTGGTCTTGCCGGAGCCGGACGAGCCGACCACGGCCAGGAACTGGCCTTCGGGGATGGCAAGATCGATCCGGTTGACAGCTTCGGTCTTTCCTCCGTCGAAGGATTTGGAGACCGCACTGAAGGCGATGATGTTTGGCGGCCCCCCGGCCATGTCTATCTAGGTCCTGCGGTCAGGTAGTGGACGCTGAAAAGATCGCGCGCATCGGTCCAGACGGCGCCTGACCCGTAGCCCGCCCGTTCGGCCAAGGCCTTGAATCCGTCGACGGAATATTTGTAGGAATGCTCGGTTTCGATGTGTTCGCCAGCGACGAACGGATAGACGCGGCCCGCGACGCGGACGGTTTGGTCGATCAGGCTTTCCAGGTGAATCTCGATCCGGCTGGCGTCGGCGTTCCAGCGCGAGCGATGCGCGAAACGATCAAGGCGGAAGTCGGCGGAAAGCTCGCGGTTGGCGCGGGCCAGGAGATTGCGCGAGAACGCCGCCGTCACCCCTTGCGCGTCGTCATATGCTGGCTCCAGGATCGAGCGATCCTTCACGAGATCGACGCCCACCAGCATATCGACGCCGCTTTGGGCCCACCCAGCTAGAAAGGTCTGCGCCTCATCCGGCTCCATATTGCCGATGGTGGACCCCGGGAAGAAGGCGACCTGACGTCCTTGCCCCGGCGTTTGCGGCAGCGGAAATGTGTCGCCGTAGTCAGCGCAGACGGCTGCGACGGCAAGAGCCGGATAGTCCGCCGCCAGCGCCTCGGCCGCTGCCAGCAGATGCTCGCCGGAAACGTCGATGGGGATATAGGCGGCGGGTGCTTCCAGAGCATCCAGCAGGATGCGCACCTTGACGCTGGAGCCGGAGCCAAGCTCGATCAGCCGGGCGTCCGGGCCGATCAGCGCCGCCATCGCGGGTGCATTGTCCTGAAGGATCTTCGTCTCGGTTCGCGTGGGATAGTATTCCGGCAGGTCGCAGATGCGGTCGAATAGGGCCGAGCCCTGCGCGTCATAGAGAAATCGCGCCGGAATGGTTTTCGGCTGGCCCGAAAGTCCCGCTGCGACCGCCTCGGCGAAGCTCTCCTGTCGGCGCGACAGGTCGTAGAAGGCCACGCGGCTGCCGTGCGATTGGCTGGGCGCTACATCAAGCATCGGTCGCTAGCCTTACGCCGGAGAACGCCCATCGGGCGTGAGGGGGAAAGAAGTTTCGATAGCTGATACGCGTGTGCTCGGCGGGGGTTACGCATGCGCCGCCGCGCAGCACCATCTGGCCCGACATGAACTTGCCGTTGTACTCCCCGACCGCCCCGGAGGCGGCTTTGAAGCCCGGATAGGGAAGATAGGCGCTCCCGGTCCATTGCCAAACCTCGCTGCTCAACTGGCGAAGGCTTGAGGCGGACGACGCCGCCGACTCCCACTCAGCCTCGGTCGGCAACCGGGCGCCGGACCAGCGGGCGAAGGCGTCGGCCTCAAACAACGAAAGGTGGCGGACCGGCTCGGACGGGTCGAGCGGGTGCTCGCCAGAGAGGGTGAACACCTTCCAATTGCTCTCGCCCTCGCGCCAATAGAGCGGCGCGCGCCAGCCCTCTGCCTGCACACACGCCCATCCATCGGAGAGCCACAGGTCCGGCCGCCTGTAACCGCCATCCTCGATGAAGGCCAGATACTCCCCCGCCGTGGCCAGCCGGTCGGCCAAGCGAAATGGCTCCAGCCACACTTTATGGCGCGGCTCCTCGTTGTCGAAGGCGAACCCCGTGCCGTCATGCCCGATCTGGCGCAGGCCACCCTCGAACGTGATCCAGTTCAGCGGCGTTGCTTGCCCAGGCGTCGAGATCATCCGCTCACGGAATGCAGGCAGCAACGGACTACAGGAAAAGGCGTGCTTGATGTCCATCAGGATCAGTTCCTGATGTTGCTGCTCATGATGCAAACCGAGTTCGATCAGATCGCGCAGTCCGGGCCACGCGGCCTCCACCGTCGTCTCGATCAGGCGCAGCATCGCCTCATCTACGTGGGCGCGATAGGCGATCACCTCAGCGCTCGTTGGGCGTGTCAGGAGGCCCCGCATGGGCCGCGGATGCCGATCGCCCACCGCCTCGTAGTAGGAGTTGAACAGGTACGCGTAACCCGCGTCGAGTGGGCGATAGTCCTTCAATGAGGGCGTGAGCAGGAAGGTTTCGAAGAACCACGCCGTATGCGCCAGATGCCATTTGGTCGGACTGGCGTCAGGCATAGACTGAACGAGCTGGTCCTCCGGCGAAAGATCACGAGCGAGATCGAGGGTCGCGGCGCGTACCTTCGCAAACCGCACGCCCCACATGGCCCGGTCGGATGGGGGAGAGGTCTGACCTTCAACGGCCAATCCCTTGTCGCTGATCGGCTTTCGTTGGGCGTCCATCGGGACCTTCATGGCAAAGCCGAACCTGCTAAACGACTCTCGGAGCGCTGGTGTTCCCTCGCCCCAACTGCCAAGTTAGGTGCTCGCGGCGCAGACGCAATTACCCCGGAGTTCGAGCGTGCATTGACAGGGCGAGCCCCGCCGTCTTCGGTGCGCCCTGAATTGGAGAACGCAGTATGAAACGGCTCGAAGGGCGCACGGCGCTGATCACGGGAGCGGCCAGCGGCATCGGCCGGGCCAGCGCGAAACTCTTCGCCGACGAGGGCGCGAACCTGATCTTGTTCGACCGGGCCGAGGAGGTGCACGAGACGGCCAGGATGGTCACGGACGCGGGCGGCAAAGCCCTCACCCTAATCGGCGACGCGGGCGAGGAAAGGGATGTGGAAGCGGCAGTCGCCCATGCGGTCAAAGAATATGGCGGCCTCGACATTGCTTTCGCCAACGCCGGGGTTTCGGGCGGGCTCACCGCCCTTGCAGACCAGACCGGCGAGTTCTGGTTGAACCTTTTGCGGATCAATCTTGTCGGACCGTTCCTCGTGGTCAAACACGCGTCGAAAGCTATGGCCGCAAAGGGAAAAGGCTCGATCATCTGCACCGCCTCGGTGGCCGGGTTGCGATCCGGCGCGGGCGGGGCACCCTACAGCGCCTCCAAGGCCGGGGTGATCAGCCTGGTGCAGACCTCCTCCCAGCAACTGGCGGGCACGGGAATCCGGGTCAACGCCATCTGCCCCGGATTGATCGAGACGGGCATGACGGCCCCCATGTTCGACCGGGCGCGCGAGCGCGGTTCCGAGGCCAAGCTTGGGCAGCTCAATCCCCTACGCCGCGCCGGTCAGCCGGTGGAGATCGCCAAGGCGGCGCTGTTCCTGGCGTCCGACGACGCCTCCTACGTCAACGGTCAAGCCATCGTGGTGGACGGGGGCCTGTCGAGTTCGCACCCGGTCGCGCGCCAGGGATCGATGTCGTAGGCCCGCTCGCGCTCATCACCGGGGCCTCCGCCGGGCTGGGCGAGGCGTTCGCACGGGCCTATGCCGCGAAGGGATATGATGTAGCGCTGGTGGCCCGGCGGGCCGACCGGCTGGAGGCGTTGGCGGCGGAACTACGCTCGGCGCATGGCGTCGAAGCGCTGGTGATTTCGCAAGACCTCGCCGCGTCGGGGGCCGAAGGCGCGGTGCTGGCCGCCGTCTCCGCCGCGGGCCGCCAAGTGGACGTGCTGGTCAACAATGCGGGCTTTTCCATCGCGCAGGACTTCGCGGGGGTGCCGTGGGAGCGGCAACGGGATTTCCTGATGACGCTGATCGTCTCGGCCAGCGGCCTCGCGCACGGGGTGATCCCCGGCATGGTGGGGCGGGGGCGCGGCTCGATCATCAACGTCGCCTCCATCGCAGGGTTCGCGCCGGGGGTAGCGGGGCACAGCCTCTATCCCGCCGCCAAGAGTTTCGCGATCAAGTTTTCGGAGGCGCTGGACGCGGAACTGCGCGGCAAGGGTGTGCGTGTCACCGCCGTCTGCCCTGGTTCGACCGAGACCGAGTTCACCGCCGCCAATGGCACCAAGGAAGCCGGACATGGCGCCCCGGCCTTCTTGCTGCAGACGCCCGAACAGGTAGTCGCCGCCGCCATCGCCGGGAACGAGGCCGGAAAGCTTCTCGTTATCCCCGGCTGGCATAACCACGCGGCGGTCTTCGCCATTCGCCGCCTGCCGCAGGGACTGGTGCGCGCTATTCTCATGAAGGGCTCGGCCCGTTTCCGCCTGCCGAACGATCAATAGAGGGCCTCCGATGACCGAACAGAACCACTTCGACGTCATCATCATCGGCTCGGGCGCCGGGGGCGGCACCTTGGCGCAGCGGCTGGCGCCCACGGGCAAGAAGATCCTGATCCTGGAGCGGGGCGAACACATTCCGCGCGAGGCGGAGAACTGGTCGTCAAAGGCCGTCTTCCTCGACCGCCGCTATCGCACCAAGGAGAAGTGGTTCGACAAGAAGGGCAAGCCATTCAGCCCCAACACCCACTATTGGGTCGGCGGCAACACCACCTTCTATGGCGCAGCGCTGATGCGGATGCGGAAGCGCGACTTCGAGGAGGTGCAGCACGCGGGCGGAGTCTCTCCCGCCTGGCCGATCACGCTGGCCGACCTCGCGCCCTACTATGACGAGGCGGAGACCTTGTGGCGGGTGCATGGGGCGCGCGGAACTGACCCAACGGAAAACGGCGATGAGCCGGCCTATGTCTATCCGCCGCTGGAGGACGATCCCGGCATCGCGCGCCTGCGCTCGCACCTGGAGGCGCAGGACTGGAAGCCCTTCCACCTGCCCATCGGCGCCAATCGCGACGACAAACAGGTGCTAAAAAGTCAGTGCATCCGCTGCAAGACCTGCGGCGGGTATCCGTGCCTGTTGCTGGCCAAGTCGGACGCCCGCACCATCGCCATCGGGCCGCTGCTGGATACGGCCAATGTGACGCTCCTGACGGGCCGCAAGGTCA
This sequence comes from Caulobacterales bacterium, assembly GCA_038327995.1. GTDB lineage: Bacteria > Pseudomonadota > Alphaproteobacteria > Caulobacterales > Caulobacteraceae > CAIOYC01. The sequence goes on from JBBQLP010000037.1 coordinate 20,150, forward strand.
AGCGGCTAGAGACCGACCCCTCCGGCAAGACCGTCACCGAGGTGGTGTGCGACGTAGGCGGCGGAGAGGAGCGCTGGACCGGCGACATCGTGGTGCTGGCGGCGGGGGCGGTGAATACGCCGGTGATCCTCCTGAACTCGTTCAGCAGTTCGCACCCGAACGGCCTTGCCAACGGTTCGGACCAGGTGGGACGCAACTATATGTTCCACACCCTGACGGCGGTGGTCTCGGTCACGGCTGCGCCGCTGGACTCGACCTTTCCCAAGACCCTCGCCGTCAACGATTTCTACTGGGGCGATCCCAAGGGCGGCTACGACAAGCCGATGGGGCACATTCAGGCGCTGGAATATATGAGCGGCCAGACGCTGGAGGGGCAGATCTCGGAAATCCTCCCGCCCGCCCTCGTGCCCGACGTCTTCACCAACGCCATAGCGGCGCGGATGCTGAGCTTTCTGGTCATTTCCGAGGACCTGCCGCTGCCCGACAACCGGGTACGGCTGGGCTCGGACGGCCGCATTTTTCTCGACTACACCTACAATAATCTGGAGGGTCATCAGCGGCTGGTGAAGAAGCTGGACGACGCCTTGACCGGGTTCGTCGACCACAAGCATTTCCTGTCGCAGCATCATTTCCAGCTCGACAGCCTGCTGCCCCTCTACGGCACCGCGCACATGAATGGAACCACGCGGATGGGGACTGACCCGGCGAGCTCGGTGGTCGATCCCGATTGCAAGGCGCACGAGATCGACAATCTTTATGTAGTGGATTCCAGCGTCTTCTGTTCGGCCTCCGCGGTGAACCCGACCCTGACCATCGTCGCCAACGCCATGCGGGTGGGGGATCATCTAAAGGCAAGGCTGAGCGCCTAGCTTCCCCGACGGCGCTTGCCTCCCGCAACGCAACATGGAAAACCCAGTATCGCAACGGGCGAGGCTGAAGCGGCATGAGCATTCGAGGCAAGGCCTACATTGTCGGCGCCTATGAGCACCCGACCCGCCATGCGCCGGACAAATCGACGCCGCAGCTTCACGCTGAATGCATGGTGGGCGCGCTGGCTGACGCTGGGCTCACCCGGGACGATATCGACGGCTATTTCTGCGCCGGGGACGCGCCGGGGTTCGGCGCCCTGTCGATGGCGGACTACCTCGGCCTGAAGTTGCGCCACATCGATTCCACTGAGACCGGCGGCTCATCCTACATCGTTCATGTAGGGCACGCGGCTGAGGCTATTGCGGCGGGCCATTGCTCAATCGCCCTGATCACCCTTGCCGGTCGTCCGCGTTCGGAGAATGTGCGCCGCCCCGGCATGGGCGCGGCTTCGCCAGAGGCGGATTTCGAGAACCCCTATGGCGGCCAGACCTCCAACCTCTACGGTATGTGCGCCGCCCGCCATATGCACGAGTACGGCACGACCTCGCAGCAACTGGCCTGGATCAAGGTCGCCGCCTCCACCCACGCGCAATACAATCCTCACGCCATGCTTCAAAACGTGGTGACGGTGGAGGAGGTGCTGGCAAGCCCGATCATCTCGACCCCGCTGCACCGCCTCGACTGCTGTGTCGTTTCGGACGGTGGCGGCGCGCTGATCGTCACCACGCCAGAGATCGCCAGGAGCCTGAAACGGCCTTTGGTGAAGGTGATCGGCTCCGGCGAAGCGCCCAAGGGGCCGCGCGGCGGCGAGCTTGATCTGACGGTTTCAGCAGCCGCCTGGTCGGGGCCCGCCGCCTTCGCCGAGGCGGGCGTCACGCCGGGCGATATCAAATATGCGTCCGTCTACGACAGCTTCACCATCACGGTTCTGATGCAACTTGAGGATCTGGGGTTCTGCAAGAAGGGTGAAGGCGGGCCGTTCGTGGCGGACGGAAACCTGATCTCCGGCGTCGGCAAGCTGCCTTTCAACACCGATGGGGGCGGTCTCTGCAACAATCACCCCACCAACCGGGGCGGCATCACCAAGGTGATCGAAGCCGTTCGCCAATTGCGCGGCGAGGCGCATCCGAAGGTGCAGGTTGCTAATTGCGATTTAGCCGTCGCCACCGGCATCGGTGGGGCTCTCGGAACCCGGCACGGCGCCGGAACCGTCATCCTGGAGCGGGAATAGTTCAATGGTTGACAATCAACCCATCCAGACCCGCAAAATCCCTACTCCGCAGGGCAATCCCGAGACCAAACCCTTCTGGGACGCCGCCGCCGAAGGCCGCTTCCTCATCAAGCGTTGCACCGCCTGCGACAAGGCGCACTACTATCCCCGCTCGCTGTGCCCCCTATGCGGTTCTGACGAAACGGTGTGGGAGGAGGCGTCAGGCCGGGGGACGATCTACACCCTCAGCGTCACCTACCGGGGGACACCCGAGCCTTATGCCATTGGCTACGTGGAGCTTGAGGAAGGCCCTCGCATCCTCACCAACTTCACCGGCGGCCCGCTGGAAGCCTTCGCCATCGGCGACAAGGTAGGCCTCGTCTGGACCCCCACCGAAGGCGGCCCACCCGTGCCGATGTTCTGCCCGTCCTGACCCGTCGTTAGAAGGCTCGCCAGGGATTGCAGGCAGACGCCGTTAGGCGCCGGGCGCCCTGACGCCTTCCCTTCGGCAGCGATCAGAGCAGAATTTCACATTGTCCCAGTCGCGCTCCCATTTCTTGCGCCAGATCATTGGCTTGCCGCAGGAGAGACAGGGTTTCTCGGGCAGGTACCCCTTTTTCACCTGCTTGCCGTTTTCGGACCTCATCCAACCGGCTCATCTGCGGGGGTGACGAGGAAATGGCCGTGCAGGGCGGCGATGGGCGCGGCGCGGCTCTCCTGCCAGGCTTCGACGCGGACATTGGCGATGCGGCGACCCATGCGGGTGATCTGGGCGCGCGCGAAGGTGTCGAGGGGGCGGCCCGGACGGAGGTATTCCACCGTCACGTCGATGGGCTTGGGCTGGCGCGCCATGCCGCCGTCGCCGAACGACTGAGCGATGGAGATTTGCGCCAGAGCGGTCAACTCCATAAAGGCGCCAAGCACGCCCCCGTGGATGGCGGGCAAGGCCGGGTTGCCGATCAGGTGATCTGAATACGGAAGGATGGCGGTCATTTCGTCGCCCGCCAGTTCGGCCCGCATCCCCAGAAAGCGCGCGTAGGGGATGCGCTCCAGCATGGCCTGCAGTTGCAGATTCGCCGCGCTCATGAACGGCCCTGGCGGGAAGGTTTCAGATTGGCGCCCATAGGCCGTCCTGCGGAGGAGTTTAGCATGAAGGCCGCCTGGGCCGTCGCCACCGGATCGTCGGCGTGATCGTCGTAGGCAGAGGCTCGCACGAAGGCCACCGATCGGGTCAGCTTGTAGCAGTGGGCGCGGCAGAAAATGTCCTTCCCGGGTTCCGCCGACCGCATGTAGTCGATCCTGAGATCGAGGGTGGCGATGATCGAAGGCTCGGTCTGGGCGGCGTGCACAGCCTGTCCGCAGGCGTGGTCCAGAAGGGTGGTGACGACGCCCCCCGCAATCACGCCGGTGTCTGGGTCGCCGACGAGTTCGAGTTTGTAGGGCGCTTTCAGGATCGCGACGTCGGTCTCGAAGCCCACGGTCTCGATGCCGAGCGCGGCGGCCTGGGGCGAACCCTTGTTCATGGCTGCGGCGAAGGATTTCAGGATGTCGGGGGTCATGGCCATGGGTCCCATATAGCCCATAGCCTCTTGCGAAGAACATGGGGCCATGATAGTTCGGTATTTAGCGAAAGACAAAATATGCACCCGTCCCTATGTCATTAGTGTTCAAGGCTTTGGCCGACCCTACCCGCCGCCGCATCCTGGAACTGCTGCGCGAGCGGGAGATGACGGCGGGCGAACTGGCCGATCATTTCGCCCTCGCCAAACCGACCCTGTCGGGTCATTTCGCCGTCTTGCGGGAGGCCGGGCTGGTGGAGGCGCAGAAGGCCGGGACCAGCATCACCTACCGACTCAATCTGTCAGTGCTGGAAGAGGCGCTGATGGCGCTGATGGACGGGTTTAAACTACTGCCGAGCCTCAGCGCGCTGGCGGTGAAGAAGGAAGCTGCCCCATGAATATCTTGAAACCGACCCTCGTCTCGGCGGGCGTCGTGGCGGCCATGCTGGCGGCGTCGGCCTGGGCCTATCCGCATATGCCGGACACGCCCATCGCGGTGCACTGGGGGCTGAACGGCCAGCCCAACGGCTATGCAGGAAAGGGCGAGGCGCTATTGGCCATGCCGATAATCACCCTCCTGATGGCGCTGGTCTTCGCCGCCCTTCCGTCTGTCATGCCGAAAGCGGGACGTCTGGAACGCTCCGCACAGCCCTATCTTGTCACCTGGTTGGGAACGCTGGCGGTATTGCTCGTGGTGCACGCGGTGGTGATCGCCAAGGGGCTCGGCGCGCAGTTCGACGTCATGCGGCCGATGGCGGTGTCGGTGGGCTTACTTCTCGCGCTCATCGGCAACTTCATGGGCAAGATCCGCTACAACTACGCCATGGGCGTGCGCACACCGTGGACCCTCTC
>JBBQLP010000038.1:0-23841 GCA_038327995.1 Caulobacterales bacterium
CCAGTATTCTCGGGCTCGACCTATTCTTCGCCGGGCTGGAAGCGGGCGCAGGACCGGAACGCGGGGATCACACCCGGCACCCGCGCGCCGCGCCAGATCATCGAAGGCGAAGGCCGCCTGATCGCCACCTCCGATCCCTCCGCCGCCGGGACCTACAAGCGTGGCGACCGCGTGTTCCACCAGAAGTTCGGCTACGGACAGGTGACATTGGTGGAGGGATCGAAACTGACGGTGGCCTTCGACAAGGCGGGCGAGAAGCGGGTGATCGATAGCTTCGTCTCGGCAGGGTGAACACCCAACTCCAGATTGACTTTCCGGCCTCTCCGCCTATATCCACCCCATAGTTCGGAGCAGGTCTGGCGATTCCGCGCCGCCCGCTCGCCCAAGCACGGGCGGCTCCGGCGTTTACCTGCGAGATATGACAGACTTTTCAGACTTGGGCCTGAGCGCCCCGACCCTACAGGCGGTCAGCGAGACCGGCTATACGATCCCCACCCCCATTCAGGAACAGGCGATCCCTGTGGCCATGGCCGGGCGCGACGTGCTCGGCATCGCTCAGACCGGCACCGGCAAGACCGCCGCCTTCACCCTGCCGATGATCGACCGGCTGGCTGCGGGCCGTTCCAAGGCGCGGATGCCGCGCGCCCTCGTCATCGCCCCAACGCGCGAGTTGGCGGATCAGGTGGCCGAGAGCTTCAACAAGTACGCCAAATACCAAAAGCTCTCTTGGGCGCTTTTGATCGGCGGCGTCTCTTTCGACGATCAGATCAAGAAGCTAGACCGGGGGGTGGATGTTCTGATCGCCACGCCGGGGCGCCTGCTCGATCATTTCGAGCGCGGGCGGCTTCTGCTCACGGGCGTGCAGATCATGGTGGTCGACGAGGCCGACCGGATGCTGGACATGGGCTTTATTCCCGACCTTGAGCGCATCTTCAACCTGACACCCAAACAGAAGCAAACCCTGTTCTTCTCGGCCACCATGCCACCAGAGATCACCCGCCTCACCACCCAATTCCTGAAAGATCCGACACGGATCGAGGTCTCGCGCCCCGCCTCAACGGGCGAGAATATCCGCCAGGTCGTGGTGAAAATCCCCATTGCCGACCCCAAGGCCAAGCGCATGGCCCTACGCGCCCTGATCGAAGCGGCAAACCCCGACAGCGGCATCGTTTTCTGCAACCGCAAGACCGAGGTGGATATCGTCGCCAAGTCGTTGAAGGTGCACGGCCTCGATGCCTCACCGATCCATGGCGACCTCGATCAGTCGATGCGGACGAAGACGCTTGAGAGCTTCCGTAGGGGCGAACTCAAACTTTTGGTGGCCTCCGATGTGGCGGCGCGCGGGCTCGATATTCCCGCTGTCAGCCACGTGTTCAACTACGACGTGCCCCATCACGCGGAGGATTATGTTCACCGCATCGGCCGCACGGGTCGCGCCGGGCGCGCGGGGGTCGCCTATATGCTCGTCACCCCCGCCGACGACCGGGGCTATGACAAGGTGCTGAAACTTATCAAGACCCAGCCCGAGCAAGAAACCGTCGAAGTCGATTGGGCCGAGGCCAAGGCGGCGTCGGAACGTGACAACGAGCGGCGCAAAGAGCGCGGTGGCCGCTCCGGCGGTCGGGGCGGTTATCGCTCGTCGTCCCGAAGTAATGGCCACGACAAGGATCGCTCCCGGCCGATCAAGGATCACGGCGAGCGGGCCGACATGGCTCCCGCCACCGCCGAGCCCCGTACGTTCGACGCCGAGGCGCCCTCTCCTTCTCCGGTGCAGACCGACCGTCCCGAGCGCGAACTCCGCCCGGAGCGGGAGCGCGGAGGTCGCTCACGCGGCGGACGTGGCCGCAGCGAACGTCGCCCCGAAGGCGAGCGCCAAGCCGCACCCGAGGCGATCGCCGCCGAAGTGAGCGGAGTGGAAACGCGAGTCGAGGAACCGCGCGCCGATACCCGCCGCCAACCTCACCCGGAACCCCGCTCAGAGCCCCGCCGCCGCGACGATGGCCGGGCCTACCGCGACGATCTCGGTCCGCGCGTGGTGGGTTTCGGCTCGGATATGCCTGCGTTTTTGATGCAAGGGATGGGCGGTGCGCCTGCGCCCAAAGCCAAGGTGGAAAAGGCTCCCATCAAGAAGGCCGCCGCTCGCAAGTCCCGCGCAAAACCGAAGACGGACGCAGCACCCGTCGCGGAATAACGCCACGACTAGAGCGGGGCTGAAACCTATCCCTTCAACTGGCCCGCCAGATACTTGCGAATTCCCTCCCCATAGGGCGGGCGCAGCATCTGCATTGGGCCAATGTCTTTCTTGATCTGCGTGTAAATCGCCTTTCTGTGGCTGAACTCGCGGAAGCCGTCGACGCCGTGATAGCTGCCCATGCCGGAGGGCCCGACCCCGCCGAACGGCAGGTTTTCCTGCGCCACGTGGAAGACCACATCGTTCACCGTCACCCCGCCCGAGGTGGTGTGTTCCAGCACGTGATCCTGCTCCGCCGCATCAGTCCCGAAATAGTAGAGGCCGAGCGGCCGGTCATGATCGTTCACGTAGCCGATGGCCTCATCGACTGTGGTGTAGGTCTTGATCGGCAGGACCGGCCCAAAAATCTCCTCCTGCATCACCTTCATGTCGTCGGTGGGATTGAGGATCAGGGTCGGGGGAATCTTTCGATGCTCCTGCTGGCTGAAGTCCTCGTCCGCCGGGTTGATGACCACGATCTCGGCGCCCTTGACCCGGGCGTCCTCAATGTAGCCGGTGATGCGGTCGAAGTTTCGCTGGTTGACCACTGCTGTGTAGTCCGGGTTGTCACGGATGGTCGGGAACATCCGGGCGACCGAGGCGCGAGCCTCGTCCACAAAGGCGTTCACCTGATCCGCCGGGGCCATGACGTAGTCGGGTGCGAGGCATATCTGCCCCGCGTTCAGGGTCTTGCCTCCCATGATGCGTGCCGCCGCCGTGGCCATGTCGGCGCTTTTCGACAGGATCACCGGGCTCTTGCCGCCGAGTTCCAACGTGACGGGCACAAGGTTCTCCGCAGCCGCGCGCATAACGTGCCGCCCTATGGAGGTGGCGCCCGTGAACACCAGATGATCGAACGCGAGGCTTGAGAAGGCCTGTCCTACCTCTGGTCCGCCCGTGAAGACCGCAATCTCATCTTCCGAAAACGCCGAAGCGAACATCTTCGCCATCAACTCCGAGGTCGCAGGGGTGAACTCCGAAGGCTTGATCATCGCCCGGTTGCCCGCCGCCAACACCCCGGCCAAGGGTGCGAAGGTGAGGTTCACCGGGAAGTTCCAGGGGCTGATGATGCCGACGACGCCCTTGGGCTGATACCTGATTTCGGTTTTTGCTCCGAACAAACCGAGGATCGCCGGGGTCGGCTTACGCTTCTCAGCCTTCATCCAGGTCTTCATGTGATCCCGCGCGTGCTTCAAGGGTCCGATGGAGCCAGCCACATCGGTGACGCCGGTGGACTCCTTTGGCCGATTGCCGAAATCGGTGTTCAAAGCTTCGGCAATGGCGTCAGCATTCTCCTGCAGGATGCGGATGCAGCGGTTCAGCCGTTCGATCCGAACCTCAACGCTCGGAGCGCCAGCCTTCAGGTTCGCCGCCTTTTGCCGTTCCAGAACGGCTTGCATTTCCGATAGACGATCAGCGCTTTTGGCCGGGCTCGGGGCGTTCATGGCGTTTCCTCCAGTTTTCTACAGGATATGGCATGAGCGGTGCGTCACAAGCCCCGCTCTTAACCGCCCGTTTGGCTCTGTGGTCTAGTTTACATGGATGTCAGCGCCGCACCGAGAGCGGCAGTCGGGATAAGAACCATGGCCGGTGAAGTCGAACTCTCTCTGCGAGGCCCCGGGGCCTACCGGCTGGCGCGCTCAGCGATTGAGGCGATGGAGAGCCACGAAATCTGGCCGACGCCGCTTAACTTCGAGCTTTGGCTGCACTTTGTCGGCGACCCGGATGGGCCGCTCGGCCTTGCGATCAAGCAGCTACTGGATTCCGGCGATGCGATCACAGAGGCGGTCTCCGAAGGGCTGGCCGCCCAATACCTTCCCAAAGCCCGGCTCAACGAGGAAATCCGCGACGCGGGCGACAAGCTGAACCAGCAACTGGAAAGCATTTCCGCCGCCATCCAGGTCGCCCAGAAATCCAACGACGCCTATGGCAAGACGCTGGCGGGCGCCTCGCAGGAACTGGCTGCGGCTCCTGAACCGCCCGAGATCGCCAAGCTGGTCCAGGGGCTCGCCACCGCCACCCGCAAGGTGCAACGCGAGAACACCTCGCTGGAAAAGCGCCTCACCGCCTCCACCCACGAAGTCAGCCGCCTGCGCGAACACCTGGAACAGGTGCGGCGCGAGGCCATGACCGACGCCCTGACCACCCTCGCCAACCGCAAGGCGCTGGATGAGGGGCTGTTGAACGCCTGCAGCGAGGCCGAAACCACCAGCGCTCCGATGACCTTGGCGATCATTGATATCGATCACTTCAAACGCTTCAACGACACCTGGGGTCATCAGACCGGGGATCAGGTGATCCGCTACGTGGCCAGTGTCATGGCCCGGGTGGGCACGGCCCCCCGCCTCGCAGCCCGGTTCGGCGGAGAGGAGTTTGCGCTGATCTTCCCCGGCGAGGAAGCTGCGAGCGTGGCGCGGGAACTGGACATCGTCCGCGGCGAGATCGGCTCGCGCGCTCTGAAGCGCCGTTCCACCAATGAAGACCTGGGCGCCGTCACCGTCTCCATCGGTCTGGCACAATACAAACGGGGCGAAGGCTCGGCGGGGCTGCTGGAGCGGGCCGACGCCGCCCTCTACGCCTCTAAGCGTGGCGGACGCGATCGGACCACCACCGCCGAGGTTGTTCAGGCCGAAGCCGCCTGATCCTCTGAAAAAGCGCACGCTTGCCGCAAGGTGAGCGTTGCGCAAGCCCGACCGAGGCCTATCGTGGCGCAAAACTGCGCCGGGAGGCCCTGATGGACTATTCAAAGATCAAGTTCGCCATCGACGACGGGGTGGCGGTGATCACTCTTTCAGACCCCGCCACGATGAACGCGGCGGGGCTGGAAATGGGCGCCGAGCTGGCCCACGCCCTGCGCCGCGTCGCCGACGGGGAAGGCTCCGTTCGAGCGGTGATCCTAACCGGTGAAGGCAAGGGTTTCTGCTCCGGCGCCAATCTTTCCAGCGGGCCGGGACCCGGCGGCGGCGCAGTGGACCCGGATGGCAAGCCCGATGCGGGCAAGGCGCTGGAGCACACCTACAACCCCCTCGTCACCCTCATGCGCGATATGCCGGTACCCATCGTGACGGCGGTGAACGGAGCGGCGGCGGGGGTTGGCTGTTCCTTCGCGCTGATGGGCGACATCATCGTGGCGGCGGAGGGAGCCTATTTCCTCCAGGCCTTCCGACGCATTGGCCTCGTGCCCGACGGCGGCTCGACCTACATCCTGCCGCGCACGATCGGCAAGGCGCGCGCCATGGAGATGATGCTGCTGGGCGAGCGTATCCATGCGCCAAAAGCGCTGGAATGGGGGCTGATCAACCGCTGCGTCTCCGCCGAGGAACTAATGCCCACGGCGATGGCGCTGGCGAAGGAATTAGCCAACGGACCGATGGCGCTGGGCATGATCCGCCGCGCCGTCTGGGCCAGCCTCGACGCTGACTGGAACGCGCAACTGCACCACGAGCGCATGGCGCAGCGGGTCGCGGGCAAGACCGAAGACTTCGGCGAAGGGGTTAAAGCCTTCCTCGGCAAGCGTCCTGCAGCGTTCAAGGGACGGTGAGTAACCGCTCCAGCGCCTGATCGACCGCTTCCACGGAGATCAAGCCGATCTCCCTGCCGCCGAAATCCTCGGCGATCAGCACCTCGACGCGGGGGGCGGCCGGGCGGAACTTCAGCGCCTTGCGCCGCTCGCGGAACAGGCTGACCAAGGGTGAGCCGCCCGCCGCCAGCATATGACCGGGCCCGGCGTCGGCGGCTACGGCGGCCTGAAGTCTTCCGGCGAGCGCGATGGTGAGGAGCGGCCCCGTGATGTCCGCGAACGAATCGGTTCGGTCTTCCTGCGGCAGAAGCGCGAACGGCGCGCTGGCCCGGATGGGCTCAAGATAGTCCCGTTCCCCCGGGCCGAGGATGAAGACGGGCGTCCGGCCTCGCTGATGCTGAAGAGCGGCGAGCGCGATGTAGCGCTCAATGGGCCAGCGGCGTTCGGGACCGCCCGCGCCGGGGGCGAGGCCCACATAGCGGGGACCGGGTGGTAAAAGGGCTTCCGCCGCCGCCTGCACGCGGGGCTCAATCAGAGACAACGGACGCAGACTGGCCCCATCGCCCCCCGCCAGCGACAGGAGCACGGCCATCCGGTCCACCAGCGCGTCCGGCCATGACTTCGGTTTGCGCGAGGAAAGCGCGAACCCCGCCGCTGGAGAGATGAATACGCCCCCTGCTCGCCTGACCACCAGGCTCCGCCGGACGTTGGACTGGGTGTCGATCACCACCTCGAACCTGCGCCCGCCAAAGGGTTTGCGGGGCGATAGGAAGTCCAGGGCGCCCGATCCAAGCGGCTCGCCGAGGATCAGCTCATCGATTACGCCGGTTACCACCGGTTTAAGCCAACCGTCGTAGACGCTGTTCCCGCTGGCGGCGCACCAGGTGAACGTCGCGCCCGGAAAGGCGGCCCGCACCCCGGCGACGAAGGGCAGTTTGACCAACCCGTCGCCGCTGATCTCCTCAACCGAATAGACGAGGACGGACGCGACCAACCGTCAGCCCGCCTTGGCCTTGGCGGCTTTCTTGGCTTTTTTTGGTTTGGCGAGCTTGCGCGCCGCCGCCTCGATCCCCAAACGCCCCCATCGCGCCGCTTCTGAGGCATCGTCCATCGCTGTGTCGGGCAGGCGCCTATAGGCCATGTCCATAATTCGGCCGTCCTTCATGGGATAGGTGAAGCGCGGCATTCCTTCGGCTGCGAATACGGGATCGGAGGTCTCGTCGACCTTGATCCAGATCACCTCGTCATCGAGGAGAGCGAAACCCAAATCGTCCACATAGGCCAACGCCCCGCCGAACATCCGCTTGACCCGAACAGCGCCGAGCCCGCTGAAAAGCTCGATGGCGAAGGCTTCAAAATCCTTCGACAGGGCCACGGTTTAGACGCCCTCGTCGGCGCTCTGAGGCGCAGCGGGCACGATGGTCACGCTCTCGCCGCAGCCGCAGGCGTCGGTCTCATTGGGATTGCGGAACACGAACTTGGCCGAGAGGCGCGAGGTCTCGTAATCGATCTCGGTGCCGATGAGGAAGAGGATCGCCTTGGGCTCGACCAGAATGGTCACGCCCTTGTCCTCGACCACCTCATCGAGCGGCCCGGCGGAGGCGGCGTATTCCAGAACGTATTCCTGACCCGCGCAGCCACCGTTCTTGACCCCGACACGCAGACCGAGGGCCGAACCCTCATCCTTGGCCATGATCTCACGCACGCGATCAGCGGCGCGGTCTGTCAGGGTGACGACCTTGGGACGGGGGCGCCGGGGACGGATTGAGGTGGCCAGATCGGTCATCGGATCAGAACATATTCAGTTGCAGGCGGGCTTCATCCGACATACGCGAGGCGTCCCACGGGGGTTCGAACACCAGGTTGACGTTACAGGACTTCAGACCCTCGATCTGCATCACTGCATCCTGCACCCAGCCCGGCATCTCGCCCGCCACTGGGCAGCCCGGCGCGGTCAGGGTCATGTCGATCACCACGTCCTTGTCGTCCGAAACATCGACCTTGTAGATCAGGCCAAGCTCGTAGATGTCCACGGGGATTTCGGGATCGAACACGGACTTGAGCTGCACGATCAGCTCGTCCGTCAGCCGGTCAAGCTCCTCCTGCGGAAGGGCGGAGACTTCCGGGTCGGAAACGGCGGGGATGTCGCTACAGTCGTCCATCAGGCGAAGAAACCCTTGGCGGATATGAGGGCGTCGGCGAAGCGGTCCGCTTCGTCCAGCGTATTATATAGGGCGAAGGAGGCGCGCGCGCTCGACGTTATTCCAAATCGTTTCATCAGGGGCTCGGCGCAGTGGGTCCCGGCCCGGACGGCCACACCATAACGATCCAGAATCTGCGCCACGTCGTGCGCGTGGGCGCCTTCCACGGTGAAGGAGAGGATGGCGCCTTTGCCGGGCGAGGTTCCGAGGATACGTAGCCAGTTATGCCCCGAAAGGCGCTCCAGCGTGTGGGCATAGAGCGCCTGTTCATGCGTCTCGATAGCCCCGCGATCCTGCGCTGAGAGCCAGTTGATCGCCGCGCCCAGGCCGATGGCTTCGAGGATCGGCGGGGTTCCCGCCTCGAACCGGTGCGGCGGCTCAGCGTAGGTCACGCCCTCAAGCGACACCGAGGCGATCATCTCCCCGCCCCCCTGCCACGGAGGCATATCGGCTAGCAGTTCCGCTCGCCCATAAAGCGCGCCGATGCCGGTGGGGCCGTAGAGCTTGTGGGCGGAGAAGACGTAGAAGTCCGCGTCGATGGCCTGAACGTCCACGGGGCGGTGCACCACGGCCTGACAGCCGTCGAGCAACACCACCGCGTCCACTGCGTGAGCGGCCTCGGCGATGGCGCGGGCGTCGGACACAGCGCCGGTCACGTTGGACATATGAGTCAGTGCGACGAGCTTCGTCTTCGGGCCCAGCAGCGCGTAGTAGGCGTCCATGTCGAGCGAGCCGTCGTCCAGCACGGGCACGAACTTCAGCGCCACGCCCCGCCGTTCGCGCAGCATGAACCACGGCACGAGATTGGCGTGGTGTTCCAGTTCCGACAGCACGATCTCGTCGCCGGGACCGAGGCGGTCGCCATAGCTGTTGGCCACCAGGTTGATCGCCTCGGTCGCGCCGGAAGTGAAGACGATCTCGTCCGGGCTCGACGCGTTGAGGAAGCCCGCTACCGCGCGGCGGGCCGCCTCATAGGCGTCGGTCGTCTCGTTGGCGAGGGTGTGCAGGCCACGGTGAACATTGGCGTAGGAACCCTCCGCCGCGCCGCTCATAGCGTCGATCACGGCACGGGGCTTTTGCGCGGACGCCGCTGAATCCAGGTAGACCAGCGGCCTGCCGTTCACCTGCCGCGACAGGATCGGAAACTCGGCGCGGATCGCCGCCACGTCGAATTGCACTACGCGTTTCGGGTGCAAAGAGTGCAATTCGGAAACGAGCGTTTCCGTTTCAGCGCGATTTTCAATCTCGTTCGCGGCCGCAATGGGTGCAAAGCGGGTCATCGACCGAGCGCTCCCAGCTTCGCCTCGACCCATGCTCGCGCGATCTCACGGGCGGGTTCATGCTCGATCCGCTCCACCACTTCACCCAGGAAGGCGGCGGTGAGCATGACGCGAGCCTCGGGCTCGGTTATGCCCCGGGAGCGGGCGTAGAAGATGGCTTCATCGCTCAGAGCGCCTACCGTATTGCCGTGTGCGCATTGCACATCGTCGGCGTAGATTTCCAGTTCCGGCTTGGCGTCGACCTCGGCGCGGTCAGATAGCAGGAGCGCGTGGTGGCCCATGCGGGCGTCTGTGCCGTCTGCGCCGGGCTTGACCACGATCCGCCCCTGGAACACGCCCCGCGCCTGGTCGGTGGCCACTCCTTTAGTAAGTTGGTTGGTGACGCCGCCCTCCCCCGCGTGGGTCACGACAGTGGTCTGGTCGGAATGCAGCTTGGCGGCTAACACATAGGCTCCGTCGAGGCGCACATTGGCCCCCTGTCCCGGATGGGCGATGTGGGTCTCAAAGCGTTGACGCCGGGCGCCGGTGGCGAGGACGGTCTGTTGCAGCCGCGCCTTGGCGCCGAGCGCGATGTCGGCCCTGGATACGCTGACTGCATCGTCCGGCTCGTCGGCCAGGATCAGCCGTGTGAGGCTAGAGCCCTCCGCCAGATCGATTTCGAGTTCGGCCGAAGCGACGTAAGCCCCGCCCGGCGCACCCTCGTAGGATTCCAGCAGCGTGAAGTCCGCCCCTTCACGCACCACGATCCTGATGTGGGGGGCATGGGAACCGGCGTCGGCAGTGGAGATGAACCGCAGTTGCGCGGTCGGGCGATCGCCGGGGCCGATCTGTATCAGGCCCGGGAAGTTCAACGGCCGACCATTGACCACCAATAATTCGTCGGAATGCACCCCCGCCCAGGGACCGGCGGACAACGTCTCACCGACCGGCGACGGCTCAGGCACGAAACGGATGAGTTCGCGCAATCCGGTCCAGCGCCAGTCCTCGTCCCGCCGCGAAGGCAGCAGGTCCGGATCGCGCGCAGCGATGGCGGCGGCGAGGCCGCTCATGCCGCCGCCGCGTACTTGTCGTAGCCCTCGCGCTCAAGCTCCAGCGCCAGTTCCGGGCCGCCCGAGGCGACGATCCGGCCCTTGGCCAGCACGTGCACACGGTCGGGTTTGATGTAGTCCAAAAGGCGCTGGTAGTGGGTGATGACGAGCATTGCGCGATCTGGCGCACGCATGGCGTTCACGCCTTCGGAGACGATGCGCAGGGCGTCGATGTCGAGGCCCGAATCCGTCTCGTCGAGGATCAGAAGGCGCGGCTCCAGCATCGCCATCTGCAGGATTTCCATGCGCTTTTTCTCGCCGCCCGAGAAGCCGACGTTCAGTCCGCGCTTCAGCATCTCCATATCCATGCGAAGGTTTGCGGCGGCGGCGCGGACGCGCTTCAGAAAGTCGGGGGCGGAGATCTCGTCCTCACCGCGCGCCTTGCGCTGGGCGTTCATGGCTGTGCGCATGAAGGTGAGGGCCGGAACGCCAGGGATTTCAAGGGGATACTGGAAGGAGAGGAAAACGCCCCTGGCCGCGCGGGCGTCGGGGCTGAGGGCCAGAAGGTCCTCGCCGTCCAGCGTCGCGGAGCCCTCCGTCACCTCATACCCGGCGCGGCCGGCCAGGGTGTAGGACAGCGTCGATTTCCCCGCCCCGTTCGGCCCCATCACCGCGTGCACCTCCCCCGCTGGCACGGCGAGGCTGAGCCCGTTGATGATCGCCTTGTCGGCGATGGAGACGTGGAGGTTTTGGATGGAGAGCATGACTAGGAGAAACTCAATGAGCCGATAAGACCGACGCGGGTTGAAACACCATGAAAGTTCGCTGTCACTGCACCATGCTTAGTCAGATCACCGAGAAGTGTGTGTCCGACATATCGAGATGATGCGGTCAATTGGTTTTCGAATTGACCGTCTAGCTCGAACGGGTTGACATCTAAAATCAGGCTCGGATTACCGAGCAGACCTGTCGTTTCTCCCACAATAGTTCCTCGAAGAACGTTTTCGCCATCAGACGATGAAAAATCCCATGGCTCTCCGATCGAGAGCAAAACCTGGCGACCAATAAAATCGGACAATGCCATCACATCCCACTGCGTCGAAGAGCGATCACGTCTTCGAAAGAGGCTGCCAAACATCACCCCACACTCCCTTCCAGGCTCACCGCCACCAGCTTCTGCGCTTCCACCGCGAACTCCATCGGCAGTTTCTGCATCACTTCGCGCACGAAGCCGTTGACGAGGAGGGCGACGGCTTCCTCTGCGCCCAGCCCCCGGCTCTGGCAGTAGAAAAGCTGGTCTTCGGAGAGGCGCGTGGTGGTGGCTTCGTGCTCGAAGTGCGAATGGCCGTTGCGGGCCTCCACATAGGGCACGGTGTGGGCGGCGCAGTCCTTGCCGATCAAGAGGCTATCGCATTGGGTGAAGTTGCGCGCGCCCACCGCCTTGGGGTGGGATGAAACCAGCCCGCGATAGGTGTTGGACGAGCGACCCGCCGAAATGCCCTTGGAGATGATGCGCGATTTGGTGTCGCGTCCCAGGTGGATCATCTTGGTGCCGGTGTCGGCCTGCTGGCGACCGTTGGTGATGGCGATGGAGTAGAACTCGCCCGACGAGCCGTCGCCGCGCAGGACGCACGAGGGGTATTTCCAGGTGATGGCGCTGCCGGTCTCGACCTGGGTCCAGCTCACTTTCGAGCGCGCGCCCCGGCAATCGGCGCGCTTGGTGACGAAGTTATAGATGCCGCCCACCCCATTCGCATCGCCCGGATACCAGTTCTGAACGGTGGAGTATTTGATCTCCGCATCGTCGAGCAGCACCAGTTCCACCACGGCGGCGTGGAGCTGGTTCTCGTCGCGCATCGGGGCGGTGCAGCCCTCCAGATAGCTCACGTAGGCGCCCTTGTCGGCGATGATCAGCGTCCGCTCGAACTGGCCGGTCGATGAGGCGTTGATGCGGAAATAGGTCGACAGCTCCATCGGGCAACGCACGCCCGGCGGGATGTAGACGAACGATCCGTCGGAAAACACCGCCGCGTTCAAGCAGGCGAAATAGTTGTCCGACACCGGCACCACGCTGCCAAGGTATTGCTTCACCAGTTCGGGATGGTCGCGCAAGGCCTCGGAAATCGGACAGAAAATCACCCCTACCTTAGACAGTTCCGCCTTGAAGGTGGTGACCACCGACACGCTGTCGAACACCGCGTCCACCGCATATTTGGGCGAACCGATCACCCCCGCCAGAACCTCCTGCTCGCGGATGGGGATGCCCAGCTTCTTGTAGGTTTCGAGGATCTGCGGATCGACCTCGTCCAGGCTGGCGATGCCGACCTTCTCCTTGGGAGCCGCGTAGTAATAGGCGTCCTGATAGTCGATGCGAGGATAGTTGAGCTTGGCCCAATCCGGCTCGTCCATCGCCTGCCAGCGCTCGAAAGCGGCGAGGCGCCATTCCAGCATCCACTCCGGCTCGTTCTTCTTGGCCGAGATGAAGCGGACGGTATCGGCGTTCAGGCCCTTGGGCGCGAACTCGGTCTCGATGTCGGTGACGAAGCCGTGCTGGTACTTATCGGCTTCCAGCGCTTCGACGGCGCGAACGGTGTCGATGACGGCGGCCATTACGCGACCTCAAGCTGGGAGAGGACGGGATGGCGCGCGGCGTGGCGGGCGCGGGCGGCGAGCCACACCTCAGTGAACCGCTCCCAGTCCTGAGACGTGGTCGCCCACCCGCCGGACGCTCTAAGGGCGCCGTTGGCAAGCGTGCCCAGCCCCATGGCTTGAAGCACGCCCGACGGCTTGACCTTGCCCGAGGAACAAGCCGACCCGGCGGAAACCATCACCCCTTCGAGATCGAGCGCCATGACCTGAAGGTGCGAGGGGAAGTCGGGGCCCGCGATGCAGAGAACGCCGGGGGTCGAGTTGGCAAGGTCGGTGATGATGATCGCGCCAGCAGCGCGCAGGCGCTCAGTGGCGGCGTTGCGTGCCGCGCCTTGTGTGCCGAAACGCGCGCTGGCCTCCGCCGCTGCGCCAAACCCGGCAATGCCGGAAAGGTTTTCAGTGCCAGCGCGCAGACCTCGTTCGTGGCTCCCGCCGTGGACCTGCCTGGAAAGTGTCACGCCCTCTGCGTAAAGCAGCGCACCCGTTCCTTGCGGGCCGCCGAGCTTGTGGGCCGAGAGGGCGAGGGTGTCAGCGCCCAGCCCGTCCATATCCACCGCGATCTTCCCGGCCGCCGCCACCGCATCCACGTGCAGCCAGCCGCCCGCGTCGTGAACGATCACGCTCGCCGCCGCAATGGGCTGGATAGTCCCGGTCTCGTTGTTGGCGGCCATCAGGGCGACGAAGGGGCGACCGTCGGCGGCGCTCCAGGCTTTCAACCGGGTTTGCAACCAGTCGAGGTCAGTGACGCCGCTACTGTCCACCGGAAGGATCTCCACCGGCAGGCCGGTCGCTTTCGCCGCTTCGACAACAGCGGCGTGTTCCGTCGCGCCGATAATCAGGCGCTTTGAGCCGGCCGCCGCCGCGCTCATCACCGCCAGGGTGTCGGCCTCTGCGCCGCCTGAGGTGAAGACAATCCGTTCCGCATCGCCGCCCACCAGAGTGGCGACAGCGGCGCGCGCTACCTCAATCACCGCCCGCGCCGCCCGTCCGCCCGCATGGACAGAGGAGGCGTTGGCGCCGATGTCGAGCGCGTTTAGCATCGCTTCGCGCGCTTCGGGGCGGAGCGGTGCGGTGGCGTTGTAGTCAAGATAAACGGGAGGATGCTTCATGCCGCAGCCCCTTCGAGCGTGGCGGTGGCCCGGCGGCTCGGCAGGCGGCGTTCGATCACGTCCGCCAAGGATACACCGCTCAGGAAATACGAAATCTCATCGCCCAGAGCTTCCCACAGGTGATGGGTCAGACAGCGCTCGCCCGCCGCCATACATCCCACCGCAGCGTTCGCGCCGCAGCGGGTGGCGTGCAGCGGCTCGTCCACAGCGCTGACGATTTCGGCGATAGAAAGGGCCTCCGCTGTCCGCCCCAGACGGTAACCGCCGCCCGGGCCGCGCACGCTGGTGACAAGTCCCTTGCGGCGCAGACGCGCGAACAACTGTTCGAGATAGGCCAGCGAAATCTCCTGGCGTGAGGCCACGTCGGCGAGGCAGACAGCGCGCTCGCTTCCATTGCGGGCGATGTCCGCCATCGCCATCACCGCGTATCGGCCTTTGGTGCCCAGTCGCATCGGAGACCTGTCTGGTTCAAAAAAACGGGCGTCGGGCTGGCGCCCTGTGCTAATAGCCGCCGCTTCGAGGGTTGACCCGCTCTTGGGACTGCCGGGATGTAGTAAACCCGACTTCCATGGTCAAGTATTTCGGCTCTTATATTGGCGATCGCCATTGGTGATTCGCAGGAGGATTTATCGCTTCATGCCTGACGTGATCCTGACCGGCGCTTCGGGGCGACTAGAAGGCGCCTATACGCCCGGCAAGACGCCCAATGCGCCCATCGCCCTGATCCTGCATCCGCACCCAAAGGCGGGGGGCCAGATGAACAATGCGGTGACGGTGCAGCTCTATCGCGTGTTCATGAAGCGCGGGTTCGCGACGCTGCGCTTGAACTTCCGCGGCGTGGGCAAAAGCCAGGGTGAGTTCGATAGCGGCATCGGCGAGCTGGCAGACGCGGCCTCGGCGCTAGACTGGTTACAGTCCGAGAATCCCGGCGCCTCGCAATGCTGGGTGGCGGGCTATCAGTTCGGCGCCTGGATCGGGATGCAGCTTCTGATGCGCAGGCCCGAAACGGACGGTTTCATCTCGGTGTCGCCGCCCACCAACGTTTATGATTTCAGCTTCCTCGCCCCCTGCCCAGCTTCTGGCCTCATCTTGCACGGCACCGATGACGGAGTGGCAGCACCCAATGAGGTGGAACGGGTGGTGGCGAAGCTGCGCACGCAGAAGGGCATCGTCATCGATTACGATCTGGTCGAAGGCGCCAACCACTACTGGAGCAATCATATCCAGGACGTGGAGGACCACGTGGGAGCCTATGTGTCGAAACGCATGGCTCAGGACGCGCTCTAGGGGTCGACTACAATCCCGCCCGCCAGCGGAACTCCAACTCCTGTTGTGCCCGGAAAGCTGATCGGCAGGTTTTTTAGCGTCCGCGCGGCCAGATATGCGAAGGCTTCCGCCTCGATGGCGTCGCCGCGCCAGCCCGCCGCCTCCGCTGTCATTATCGGGCGGCGGGACCGGAGCCCGATCTCGCCGAGCAGAGTGCGGTTCCGGCGACCGCCGCCACAGACGATCACCGCCTGGGTGGCGACGCCGGTCTGACGGAGCGCTAGCGCCACGCTTTGCGCCGTAAATGCCGTCAGCGTCGCGGCGCCGTCGTCGGGCGACAGGCCTTCCACGGCGTTCAGGGAAAAATCGTAACGGTCCAGCGACTTCGGCCCCATAAGCTGGAAGAATGGGTGGGACATCAGTCTGTCTAGCACGGCGGTGTCGATCCGGCCTTTCGCTGCCAGCGCCCCGCCCGCGTCGAAGCGGCCAAGGCCGCAGCGCTCGACCCATTGGTCGATCAGGCCATTGCCCGGGCCGGTGTCGAAGGCGCTCACCCGCCCGTCCCGGTCGATCACCGTCAGGTTGGCGACGCCGCCGATGTTGAGCACTGCCAGCGGCGATTTCAGTCCGGAGGCTTCTGCGCGGGCGAGATGGTAAACCGGAGCCAGCGGCGCGCCCTGCCCTCCCGCCGCGACGTCCGCTGTGCGGAAGTCGAAGGCCACGGGTCGCCCAGTGAGCCGGGCCAGAAGCTGGCCATCGCCAAGCTGGCGTGTGCGGCCGGATCGTTCAGAGTTAGGCGCTTCGTGAAGCACCGTCTGACCGTGGAAGCCGATCAGGTCGATGTCGGCGAAGCTGAGCCCGTTGGCGGCGAGGAAGGCGGCGCCCGCCTCCGCGTGCGCCTGTGCCAACGCCTCCGAGAGCTGGACGAACAGATTGGGCTCCGGCTCGCCCCGTTTCCAGCCCCGCCCAGCGTCGATGGCCTCCAGCGCGAGCGTTCGCAGCGCCTCGGGGAACGCTGCCTCACCCGCCGCGCCAAAGCCGGTGATGGTCTCCCCGTCGGTCTCCAGGATCGCCATGTCGATCCCGTCGAGCGAGGTGCCGGTCATGAAGCCAAGGACGCGCATCGTTGATCCCACATCTCCGAGCGGGTTCAGAGATACTGAACTGCGTGCTACACGCGCGCTCGCCGTTCTGAAAGCCTCGCTATGTCCGCCCAGCCCACTCCCAAGTCCGACTTCATCCGCGTCCTTGCCGAGCGCGGCTATATCCACCAGCAGAGCCATGCCGAGGAACTCGACGCGGCGGCGGCGAGCGGAGTGATCTCGGCCTACATCGGCTTCGACGCCACCGCTTCCAGCCTGCACGTGGGCAATCTTCTGATGATCATGCTGCTGCGCCGTTTGCAGCAGACCGGGCACAAGCCGATCATCGTCATGGGCGGCGGCACCACCAAGGTGGGCGATCCTTCCGGCAAGGATGCGCAGCGCCAAATGCTGACCGAAGAGAAGATCGCCGCCAACATCGCAGGCATCAAGCGCGCCTTCGCGCCATTCCTGACCTTTGGCGAAGGCCCCACTGACGCCATCATGGTCGACAACGACGAATGGCTGTCCAAGCTCGGCTACGTCGAGTTCCTGCGCGAATACGGCCCGCACTTCACCATCAACCGCATGCTGACCTTCGATTCGGTGAAGCTGCGCCTCGACCGCGAACAGCCGCTGACCTTCCTCGAGTTCAACTACATGCTGATGCAGGCGGCGGACTTCCTGGAGCTGAACCGGCGCTATGGCTGCTCGCTGCAGATGGGCGGCTCGGATCAGTGGGGGAATATTCTGAACGGGGTCGAGCTGATCCGGCGCAAGGATCAGAAACCTGCCTTCGCCCTCACCTCGCCGCTGATTACTACCGCCTCGGGCGCCAAGATGGGCAAGACGGCGGAGGGGGCGGTGTGGTTGAACGCCGAGCTTCGCAGTCCCTATGACTACTGGCAGTTCTGGCGCAACACCGAGGATGCCGACGTGGGCCGGTTCCTGCGCTTGTTTACCGAACTGCCGCTGGAGGAGATCGCCCGACTGGAGGCGTTGGAAGGCGCCGGCATCAATGAGGCCAAAAAGGTGCTGGCCAACGAAGCCACCGCCATGCTGCACGGGGTGGCGGAGGCGGAGCGGGCTGCTTCGAGGGCAAAGCAAGAGTTTGATGACGGAATAGGGCCTGCTGTTACGGAAAAGACGATTATCTGGGACGACGGCCAAGGTTTCACCGAGCGAACATCGGCAGCACTTGTCGTGGCAGCAGGTCTCGAACCGTCTTTGCGAAAAGCACGGGTCTCCATTCTTGCTGGGCAAGTGAGCATCAATGGCGTCAAGCTGAACATGGAACACCAGCACACACTGGCAGAGGCGCGCGATGGTGTGTTTGAAGTGCGCCGTGGAAGAAGCGTCGTGCACGTAAAACCACTATGATCGTCATCCTCGGCCTCGAGCCGGGAATCTAGCATCTCCAACCGTCCCGCTTGCTGGGTGCTCGGGTCGAGCCCGAGCATGACGGACATTTTTAGGTAGAACCGAGCCATGACCGCAGACCTGAAATCCGGCGACCAGGCGCCCAGCTTCGACCTGCCTACAGACGGCGGCGGGCGGGTGCGGCTGATCGACCTGAAGGGTCAGTCGGTGGTGCTCTACTTCTATCCTAAGGACGACACTTCGGGCTGCACCTCCGAAGCGCAGGCCTTCACCGCCCTGGCACCCGAGTTCGCCAAGGCGAACGCGGTTGTGATCGGAGTTTCAAAGGACAGCGTGAAGAGCCACGAGAAGTTCAAAGCCAAATACGACCTTGATCTCATGCTAGCCTCGGACGAGAGCGGCGCGATGCTGGAAAGCTACGGGGTTTGGGTCGAGAAAAGTATGTACGGGCGTAAATATATGGGGATCGAGCGGGCTACCTTCCTAATCGACGACTCGGGTGTAATCCGGGACGTCTGGCGCAAGGTGAAAGTGACTGGCCACACCGAGGCAGTCCTCAAGGCGGTCACGGCGCCTAAAAGCTGAGCAATAAGCCCAACCGCCCGTGGCGCAACGCCGCAGCTTGCATCTTTTCCACCGAGCGCGCTCATCCAGACCACCGGAAAGCTGCACAAGCTTAACCGGGCCTCACAAGATGGAAACGACAGTTAAGTGCCGTCGTTAAGCAGATTCGTTTCGTCCGCCCGAACAATTCGCCCGCCAGGAATTGCCGAAAGGTCGCGGGGTCGCTGGCTTGCATCCCTGTCGCATTTTTGCTGCATACACACCGAAATATGCACGGTGATCGGTGGGCGAATGAACGGCCAAGTCTGGAGGCAGCTACGCTCGTCAATAGGGCATCTGTTTCCTGAGCGTCATATTTACCTGCGGTCGGGCGGCGATATGTACAGCCTCGCCCTTTCCACGGCGCAACAGGCGACTCTAGCCGCGTGCGCCCTTCTGTGCGCGCTCGTCACCCTGTTCTCGATCCTGACGATGATGTTCGGGGCCTTCTCTTCGGCGTCTACAGAGCAGGCGGCGGTCAAGACCAAGGCCTATTACGAGCGCCTGATCGCGGATCGGCAGGCGCGATTGAACTCCGCTGTGGCCGCTCTGTCCAGCAACACTGGGTCGGTGCAGGGTCTGGCGCAGGTGGTGGAGGCGCGCCACGCCGCGCTGGCCCTTCTGCTTACCGATCTGAAGGGAGCGCCCGGCGCGGCTTCGGCCCTGGCTCCGGTCACTCCGGCCGCGCTTCAGGACCGCTCTCCTAACGCCCAGATCCAGGCCGTGCAGGCCGATCAGGAGCGAATGATCGCCGCCGCTGACGGCCTCGCCCGCACCCGCGCCGAACGGCTCAAACTGGCCTTCCGTCTCGCCGGCCTCGACCCCGCCTCTTACGTCCGGCCCGGCGCGCCCAGCGCCCTTGGCGGTCCGCTAATCGAGGCCAAGGATCCTCGCGCCCTCGCCGCTGTGCTTGACGTGGATACCGGCTTCGCCGCCCGTATCCAGAGCGCGGCGCAGAATCTTTCGACCATGCGCACCCTCGGCGCCGAGGCCGAACGCCTTCCGCTTGGCGAGCCGGTTTCCCATCCGGTGCACTCCAGTCCCTTCGGCGCACGGGTCGATCCCTTCACCCACCACGGCGCGTTTCACCCGGGCCAGGACTTCTCCGGCGCCTACATGACCCCGATCGACGCCACGGCGCCGGGGGTGATTTCTTTCACGGGTCAACGAAACGGTTACGGAAACGTGGTTGAAATAGACCATGGTGGGGGATTCAAGACACGATACGCCCACCTGCAGGGGATTTCGGTGGCGATGGGGCAAAAAGTAGGCGTAGGTCAGAGGATCGGCGCCATGGGATCTACCGGGCGCTCAACGGGCGTTCATCTGCACTACGAGGTCTGGGAAAACGGTCGAGTACAGGACCCTACGCGTTTCTTGAAAGCAGGCGATTATGTTCAACAAAATCAGTAACACCACCACCCCTCCCCCCGTCGCTCCGCGCGCAACCGGCGTAAGCTTCCCGGAAGCGGCGACAGCGCATTCGGCGGCTCCAACAGCGTCCCGCGCTCCGGCGCGCAACGCCTCGGTTCTTGGCTCTGATCTGGTGTTCGAGGGATCGATCACCGGTGAGGGCGAACTGATGATCGACGGCGCGGTGAAGGGCGACATCCACGTATCGCGCCTCGTGATCGGTGAGCACGCCCATGTGGAAGGCACCATCCGCGGCGGTTCCATCGAGGTTCGTGGCCGGGTGATCGGCAATGTCGAGGGCAAAGCCGTCCGCCTGCTCGAAAGCGCCCACGTGGAAGGCGACATCACCCACGAGCAGCTTTCCATCGACGTCGGCGCCTTCTTCCAGGGCCGTTGCGCGCAGTTCCGCCCGGTGGCCGCCGTTGCGCCCTCTTCGCCCATCGCCCAGCCGGCGCCGCAAGCGCAGGTGATCGAGCTCGACAGCGCCCAACGCCAGGGCTCCTAAACTCTTTATCGCCGCACACGGGGAAGCGGCTCGCGTCGGCGTTTACGCCTTGACGCGACGAGGAAGGACCAGCCTTGCGCTGGTCCTTTTTTCGTTGGCGAGAGCCTTTGCGAAGCTGGATCGTCCGTGCCAGTCTCGCCCAGATACGTGGGGAGAGCGGAACGATGTTGAACGCCTGGGCTACTGTGAGCCTCGCCCTGAGCCTCGGTTCCACCGCCGTCGCCGCACCGAAGGCGAGCCCCCCGCCCGCCGCCACGCCTGCGCCCTCCATGGCCGACCTGCTCGCTCAGTCCCCCGCCAGCGACTGGCGCACCGTCGACCCTGAGAACACCGTCTATATGGACCTGCCTTCGGGGCGGGTGGTGATCGAGCTGGCGCCAGACTTCGCGCCCAACCACGCCGCCAATATCCGCACCCTGGTGCGACAGGGCTATTTCGACAACAGCGCCGTCGTCCGCTCGCAAGACAACTATGTGGCCCAGTGGTCCGCGCCCGAGGATCGCCCCATCGGCAAGGCCCAGGCCGCGCTGAAGGCCGAGTTCGACAAACCCATCGGCTCGGCGGGGAAAAAAGGGGAACCCTTCACCCTCCTTCCGGGTCCCGACACCTACGCCCCCGTTGTCGGCTTCTCAGGCGATTTTCCAGCCGCGCGAGACCCCAAAACCCGCAAGACCTGGCTGATCCACTGCTACGGCATGGTGGGCGCGGGGCGCGACGAGGGGGCCGATACGGGGGGCGGCAAGGAGCTTTACGCCGTCAACGGGCAATCGCCCCGGGGGCTGGACCGCAACGTCACCCTGGTGGGCCGGGTGATCGACGGGATGGAGCGCCTGTCGGTGCTGCCCCGAGGCACCGGCGATCTCGGCTTCTACAAGACCGATGCGGAAAAGACCCCGATCCTGCGCGTGCGCATGGCCGCCGACCTGCCTGCTGCGGATCGCACCCCGTTCCAGACCCTGCGCACCGACAGCGCGACGTTCCAGACGCTGGTTCAGTCCCGGCGCTACCGCAAGGAGAGCTGGTACAAATACTCCTCCGGTCACATCGGCGTCTGCAACACGCCCCTGCCGGTGCGGATCGCCAAGCCGTAACGCAGTTTACGCCCACCCCCCGTCGAGGGGGAGGGAGCGCGCCCCCGTGTCCGCACCGAAAAATCACCGGACAGGCGGACAATCGGCCACCGCGCCCTCATCCTCCCCGTAAGCCTCACTCTCCTCGGGCCCCATGAACGCGGCGCGCAGGTCGGCAGCGTATTGCGCGCGCATATGGTCGGCGGGGGAAAAGGGACGCGCGAGCCGGTCCAGCCGCTCGGAGGCCCGCCCGGCCTGCTCCACCAGCCGCATCCACGCCCCGGCCTCCTGCGGGCGTCCCTCCGCCGCCATCTCCGCAGCCCGGCGAAAAGCGAAGCGCGACAGCCGGTTCGCGTTTGGCTGCAGCAAAAGCTCGCCCACCTCATAACTGTGCGCCGCCACGAACTCCTCGAGTTCTGGGCACAGCGCCAGCGCCTCCTCGCCCGAGGGCGGCTCTCCGGCCAGCGCCCCGAGGCGGCGACGATCCGCCTCCCCTGTGCGCAGGCGCTGGCGCATCTCGGCCCAGCCCTCTTCGGCCGCACGCCTCCGGACAGTGCGTTCGTTCAGCCCGTGCCGCTCGGCCACCACCGGCGATGAGAACCCGCGCAGATACGACGCGCGCGCCGCCGCCCACACCGACGTATCGGCCGGCAGGTTCGACCCCTCCCCCGAAGGCGGCGCCTGCGGCTCCAGCGGGGAAGGATCGGGGTCGGGGATGTAGGTGCGATTTATGGTCATCCCCGCAGTATGGGGGTGATTGGAGCGAGGGGGATAAGTAGGGGGATTACTTTTGATGGGAGAGTTCGGTTTCGGCCATCCACTCCAAGCGACGCACCGTTCGCTCGTTCAGCCCATGCCGCTCGGCCACCACGGGCGATGAAAACCCGCGCAGATAGCTCGCCCGCGCCGCCGCCCACACGGACGTATCGGCCGGCAGGTTCGACCCCTCCCCCGAGGCCGGCGCCTGCGGCTCCAGCGCGGAAGGATCAGGATCAGGGATGTAGGTGCGGACAATGCTCATCCCCGCAGTATGGGGGTGATTGGCGGAACGGGGATAAGTTGGGGGATATGCGCTTTGCGCGACGAGCGTAACTGCTCACGGGGGTGGCGGAAAATGCTTGCTGTTGGACACGGGATTTGATTCACCCTGTGGGTGACTCAGCCGCCGCGCTACAATCTGAGCGATGCCGACAAGGACGCGCTGCTGGCGCAGCAGGCGGAGATGATTGAACGCCTGGTCACGCGGGTCGGCGAGTTGGAAGCCCTGGTGGGCAAGCCGCGCAAGACGTCCAAGAACTCGTCGATCCCGCCGTCGAAGGATGATTTCGGCCGAGGCAAGAAGGGTCCCAAGCGCCCTGGCCGCAAACGTCCGCCCCGCGAGGGTAAGGCCCGTCCCCTGACGCTGACGCCGGACAAGACCGAGCGGCGCATGGCGCAAGCCTGCGGCGGTTGCGGCGCCGACCTCTCGTCGGTGATCCAGCGTCGCCGTCGCCGCTATGACCATATCGATCTGCCGATCATCCGCCCCATCGTGACGCGGGTGGAGTTGTTCGGTGGCCGCTGCCGATGCGGGCGTCGTTTTTGCGCTGAAGCGCCGGTGGGCATGGCGCCGGGAACACCGTTCGGACCGGGCGTGCGCTCGCTGCTGATGTATCTGCATCACAGCCACCACATTGGCTTTGAGCGTCTGTCGCGGCTGGCGGCTGAACTGCTCGGACTGAAGATATCCGAAGGGGCCATCACCAATATCTTCCGGCGCACGGGCCCAGACATGGCCGCCGCCGCCAGGGCTATCACCAGCAAGCTGCTCACCGCGAAAGTCATCGCTTCGGACGAGACCACCACCCGCACCAACGGCGTCACCCACTGGCAGTGGGTGTTCATCTCCGATGACGCGGTGCTGCACACCATCGCCGCGCGCAGGGCCAGAAGCGTGGCCGAGGACATCCTGGGCGGCCATCAACCCGATGTCTGGGTCTCAGACCGCTATGCCGGACAACAGGAACTGGGCAAGGCCCACCAGGTCTGCCTGGCTCACGTGCTGCGCGACGTGCAGTACGCCATCGACAGCGGCGACACGATCTTCGCGCCGAAGATCCGCGATCACCTGCGATGGGCCATCCGGGTCGGAAAGCGCCGAGGCGAGCTGAAGGACGCCACCCTGGCCCAATACGCCGCCAGGGCTGACCGCAAGCTCGACGATCTGGTCAACTTCCCCGTCGCCCATCCCGCAGGCAAGGTCCTGCTCAGACAGATCAAGGCTTGGCGGACCAAGTTCTTCGTCTTCATGGTCAACCGCGACGTGCCGCCCACCAACAACATCTCCGAGCGGGAAATCCGACCCTCCGTCGTGTTCCGAAAGGTCACCAACGGCTTCCGCTCAGACTGGGGAGCTCAGATCCACGCCGGATATCGCTCCGTAACCGGTACCGCCCGACTTAAGGGCCAGCCCGCCTTCGCCGCCATCCGCGACCTCATCGACGGCAACTTCGCACTCGCCTGAGC
>JBBQLP010000039.1:0-23646 GCA_038327995.1 Caulobacterales bacterium
CCCGGCGCTGATCGCCAGGGGCGCGATCATCCAGGCCTTCGATCCCGAAGATCACGAGGCGCGCAGGCTTCTCACAGACGTCGCGTTCAAGTCCGGCCCCTACGAGGCGGGCGAGGGCGCCGACGCGGTGGTGATCCTGACCGAATGGGACCAGTTCCGCGCGCTCGACTTCGACCGCCTGCGCCTGCTCATGAAAAACCCCACCATGATCGACCTCAGAAACGTCTACCGCCCCGAGGACATGACCAAACGCGGCTTCAAATACCACAGCATCGGACGCCGTTAGGTGAGCGAGGCCACCCTCCCCCAAGCGCGTATCATCCACGGCAAACCCTATGCCGAGGCGATCCGCGCGGAGGTCGCTACTGAGGTCGCGCGCCTTAAAGCCGAGCATGGGCTTACCCCCGGCCTTGCAGTGGTGCTGGTTGGCGAGGATCCCGCCAGCGCCATTTACGTACGCTCCAAAGGCGAGCAGACCGTGGCGGCGGGGATGCACTCGGAAACCCACCGGATGCCTGCAGAGACTACTCAAGCCGAGATCGAGGCCATGGTGGCGCGCCTGAACGCTGATCCGATAATCCATGGCGTCCTGGTCCAGCTCCCGCTTCCAGCCCACCTCGACGCAGCCCGCGTGATCGCCGCCATCGATCCGAACAAGGATGTGGACGGGCTGACCACCATCAACGCCGGGCGTCTGGCGCTCGGGGCGGAGGGGCTTGTATCGTGCACGCCGCTGGGGTGCATGGTGCTGCTGCGCGATGTGGTGGGCGACCTGCGAGGCAAGAACGCCCTTGTCATCGGACGCTCCAACCTGATGGGCAAGCCGATGGCGCAGCTTCTGCTGGCCGCTGACTGCACCGTAACCATCGCCCACTCGCGTTCCAAAGACCTGCCGAGGTTGTGTCGCCAGGCGGATATCGTGGTCGCTGCTGTGGGCAGACCAGAAATGGTGCGCGGCGACTGGATCAAGCCCGGCGCGGTGGTGATCGACGTGGGCATCAACCGCGTGCCGTCGAGAGACCCGGTCAAGGCCGCCGAGGGCAAGACCCGTGTGGTGGGCGATGTGGCCTTCAACGAGGCCTTGGCCGTGGCGAGCGTCGTGACGCCCGTCCCGGGCGGCGTGGGTTTGCTGACCGTCGCGTGTCTGCTGCAGAATACGTTGCGCGCCGCTCAGCGTACCCTTACGGGGCTCGCTTAACCGCTATAGCCCCGCCCTTGAATCCGGATAAAGTCAGCCTGCGGAGGGTCCTTGGGGGGCGCTCCATTAGAACCCGGAGCCCTTCGTGCGCCACAGCCGCTTTTTCTGCACTACCGTCTTCGCGGGCGCTCTGTTCGCCGCAGGCGTAGCCACCGCCGCCAAGGCCTGGGCCGCTCCTGTGCTTCTGGGCTTCGACACCGCGAGCGCCGCCAGAGAGCGCGCGCTGGAGACCCGTTTCGACGGTTATTTCAACGCTGACGAACAGCGCGAATGGCTGAAGCTGATGTCTTCGCGCCCCAACAACGTCGGCTCGCCGCACGACAAGGCCAACGCCGAGTGGATGCTGGAAAAGCTGAAAAGCTGGGGCTGGGATGCGCGGATCGAGACCTTTTCCATCCTCTATCCGACACCCAAGACCGTTGCGGTCGAGCTTCTCGGTCTCCGCCCCTACAAGCTGCACCTGATCGAGCCGCCCATCGCGGGCGACGCCTCATCTGAGCAGACCAGAGACGTACTGCCGCCCTATCTCGCCTATCAGGGCGACGGGGATGTGACCGCCGAGGTGGTTTACGCCAACTACGGAATGCCGGACGATTACAAGGCGCTCGCCCGCATGGGGGTCGATGTGCGCGGCAAGATCGTCATTACCCGCTATGGCGGCGGATGGCGGGGGCTGAAGCCCAAGCTGGCGCAGGAACACGGGGCGGTCGGCTGTCTGATCTATTCCGATCCGGCGGAAGACGGCTACGCGCAGGACGATGTCTACCCCAAGGGCGGCGCGCGGCCTGCCTACGGAGTCCAGCGCGGCTCGGTGCAGGACATGACGCTCTATGCGGGCGATCCCCTCACTCCCGGAATCGGATCGACGAAGGACGCCAAGCGGCTGACCCGCGAGGAAGCCAGAACGATCCTGAAAATCCCCGCCCTGCCGATCTCGTATGCGGAGGCGCAGCCGATTCTGGAAGCGCTGGGCGGTCAGGCGGCTCCCAAGAGTTTCCGGGGCGGGCTGCCGATCACCTATCACGTCGGCCCTTCCTCTGGCGGCGCCAAGGTCCATCTGACGGTGGAGTCAGACTGGGGCCAGAAGCCCATCTATGATGTGATTGCGGTGATGAGGGGCGCTGAAGCGCCTGACCAGTGGGTGTTGCGCGGCAACCACCACGACGGCTGGGTGTTCGGCGCGTGGGATCCGCTCGCGGGCAATGTGGCCATGATGCAGGAGGCCAAGGCGCTCGGCCAACTGGCCAAGAGCGGCTGGAGGCCCAAGCGCACCATCGTCTATGCAAGCTGGGACGCGGAGGAGCCGGGCCTAATCGGCTCCACCGAGTTCGCCGAGACTCACGCCGCAGAGCTGCAGAAGAAGGCGGTGATCTACATCAACTCCGACACCAATGGCCGGGGCTTCTTGGGTGTCGAGGGCAGCCACGATCTGGAAAGGATGGTCAACCAAGCTGCCGCCGACGTGCGTGATCCCGAACAGTCGGTCAGCATCCTGCAACGTCAGCGCGCGGCCATCGGCGCCCGCGCTTTTCTCGATCCCTCGTCCCGCGACGCACGTGCGGCCAAACGGGCGGCGGCTGGGGGCGATCTGCCGATCGGGCCGCTGGGTTCGGGCTCGGACTATTCGAGCTTCGTCCAGCATCTCGGCATCCCCTCGATCAACCTCGGCTTCGGCGGCGAGGACGAACAGGGCGGCATTTACCACTCGCTCTACGACACCTTTGAGCACTACGTTCGCTTTGGCGATCCCAAGTTCGAATACGGGGTGGCGCTCGGCCAGACGGCCGGGCGGATGGTGCTGCGCAGCGCCGACGCGGACGTTTTGCCTTTCGCATTCGAGCCCTTCGCAGATACGGTGGCGACCTATGTGGACGAGTTAAAGAAACTCGTGACGGACAGCCGCGAGAAGACCGAGGCCACCAACAAGCTGGTGCGATCCGGCGCCTTTGAGGCCGCCGCCGACCCTGCGCGCACCATGGTCGCCCCCGCCATCGAGGAGCCCGCACCGAGGATCGACTTCACCGCGCTTGACCAGGCGACAGCGAAGCTGAAAGCCTCCGCCAAAATCTATGACGAGGCGCTCGCCAAGGCCGGAACCCTGTCGCCCGCCAGACTCAAGGCGACCAACGCCATACTCCAGACGGTCGATCAGGCCTTGCTCGACCCCGACGGGTTGCCGGGCCGCCCTTGGTTCAAGAACCTCGCCTATGCGCCCGGCCGCCTGACCGGCTACGGGGCCAAGACCTTGCCGGGGGTCAGAGAAGCGCTTGAGGCTCGCCGCTGGACCGAAGCGCAGACCTACGTCGCCCGCACGGCTAAGGCGCTAAACGCCTACACCGCGCAGATCGACCGCGCCGCCGCCGCTCTGAAGGGCCCATCTGCATGAGCGACTGGCTGCGCCGCAAATCCTTCGACGCCCTGGCCAACACCCCTGTGTCGGAGAGGTTGAAGCAGACCCTGAGCTGGCCGCACCTGATGGCGCTCGGCGTCGGAGCCATCGTCGGCACCGGCATTTATACCCTAATCGGTGTGGGCGCCGGGCTGGCAGGACCGGGAGTGATCCTGTCGTTCGTCATCGCCGGGGCGGTTTGCGCCTGCGCCGCGCTGGCTTACGCGGAAATGGCGACGATGATCCCAGCCGCGGGCAGCGCCTATACCTACACCTATTCGGTGCTGGGCGAGGTTCTGGCCTGGATCGTCGGCTGGAGCCTGATCCTGGAATACACCGTCGTTTGCTCAGCAGTGGCCGTGGGCTGGTCGGGCCACGCGGCGGAGTTCATCCGCGCCTATCATTTGGGCGTGCCGGAGGCGCTGCTGGCGGGGCCGGGCGCGGGCGGAGTGTTCAATTTACCCGCTGTTCTGATCTCGTTTCTCGTTGCGGCGTTCTTGATCGCCGGAACGAAGGAAAGCGCCACCGTCAATATCGTTCTGGTGATCTTGAAGCTGGTGGCGCTATTGGCCTTCGTGATCTTCGCCTTCCCGCATTTCGATGCCGGTCATTTCCACCCCTTCATGCCATTCGGCTTCTCGGGTCAGGCGGCGGACGGCAGCAAGATCGGGGTAATGGCCGCGGCCTCGATTATCTTCTTCGCCTTCTATGGCTTCGACACCATCTCCACCGCCGCCGAGGAGACGAAAAACCCAGGGCGCGACCTGACCATCGGCATCATCGGCTCCATGCTGCTGTGCGTCCTGATCTACATCGCCGTGGGCGCCGCCGCGATCGGCGCCGTGCCGGTGGCCAGCTTCGCCAAGAGCGCAGCCCCGCTGGTGTTCGTACTGGACGAGTTGAAACAACCCCTCGTCGCCAAACTGGTCGCCGCAGCAGCAGTGATCGCGCTGCCAACGGTGATCCTGGCCTTCATGTATGGTCAGAGCCGCATCTTCTTCGTCATGGCGCGTGATGGCCTTTTGCCCCGCCGCCTAGCCACGGTGAACCCGAAGACCGGCACGCCGGTGGTGATGACACTGGTAACCGCGACAGTTGCGGCGGCGCTGGCGGGTTTCT
Organism: Caulobacterales bacterium; assembly: GCA_038327995.1. Taxonomy (GTDB): domain Bacteria; phylum Pseudomonadota; class Alphaproteobacteria; order Caulobacterales; family Caulobacteraceae; genus CAIOYC01. Next base: position 4,707 of record JBBQLP010000039.1, read on the forward strand.
TTCCGCTGGGTCTGATCGCGGCGCTGGCCAATGCGGGAACCCTCGCGGCATTCGTGGCGACCATTGTCTGCATGGCGGTGCTGCGCGTGCGCGATCCGGGCCGGAGGCGGGTGTTTCGCGCGCCTTTGTGGTGGCTGGTGGCGCTGGTGGGGATACCGGGGTGCCTTTACCTGTTCAGCACTCTGCCCAACCTAACTATCATGCTGTTCTTCATCTGGAACGGCGTGGGCCTTTTGATCTACTTCCTGTTCGCGCGCCGGAGCAGCGTGGTTGGTGCGGCTGCGGGCGGTTAGGCCTCAAACTCCAGTACCGCCCGTGCGCCATTGTGGTCGGGATCGAACTCGAGCTTGGTGTCGAGGCTGCGGGCCATGGCGGCGATGACCGTTCGCCCTAGGCCTGTGCCCTTGGCCGCGGTTTCCGCGGCGGGCATCCCGGAGCCGTCGTCCTCGACCACGAGGCGAAGCCTACCCTCGCCCGCCTGCGCCAGATAAACCCTCACCGGCCCATCGTTCCGGTCGCCATAGGCGTATTTGCAGGCGTTGGTGACAAGCTCGGCCACGACGACGCCTACCGAAACCGCCTTGTCTGTATTCAGCAATATGGGCTCGGCGTGCAGCGAAATCTCTCGACATCCATTCGGGCTGAGGGATTGAGTGAGTTCGGACACCAGTCCTTCCAGATAGTCGCGCATATCGACCTGTTGTACGTCTTCTGAGGTGTAGAGGCGCTTGTGAATCTGCATAATGGCGCCGATGCGCGCCTGGGTGTCGCGAAGGGCGGTGCGGGCGCTTTCTTCCTTCACCGCATTGGCCTGGATGTGCACCAGCGACGACACGAGTTGCAGGCTGTTGGCGACCCGGTGGTTCATCTCGCGCAGAAGCACCTCCTGGCGGGCGACAATGGCTTCCAGGCGATCGTTGGCGGATTGCAGCGCTGCGTCTGCTGCGTCGCGTTCGCGCCTCAGCTTCACCTGCGCTACAGCCTGGGAAAGGGCGCTGGCGAGAAGGTCAAGAAAGTCATCAGAGGCCGATTTCACCACATAGTCCGCCGCCCCGTCCTTCAATGCGGCGACCGCGATGCGGCTTTCGTCCGAACCTGTGACATAGACCACGGGAGGCGCATTCGGGTGGGCGCGCATCTGCGCCATGGTCGTCAGACCGTCCTGGTCCGGCATATAGTGGTCGATGGCGACCACGTCGAACGGCTCGCTGACCGCGCGCGCGGCCCCCGCCTGGCCGGAGGTGGCGAACTCCACCACGTAGCCGCGCCGCTCCAGCCCACGCTGCACCAGGCGGCACAGGCCCTCGTCGTCGTCTATGTAGAGGAGGCGCGGGGCCTCGGCTGTCACGCAGAGACCTCGGGCACCTGGATCACCGACAGGAACAGGCCGAGCTGGCGAATCGCATCCGCGAAGCTTTCGTAATTGACCGGCTTGGTGATGTAGACGTTGCAGCCAAGGTCGTAGCAACGCTGGATCTCGGTCTTGTCGTCTGTGGTCGTCAGCACCACCACCGGGGTCCGTTTGAGCGCTGGCGACTCCTTGATCTTCGCCAGAATATCGATGCCGCTCATGTCTGGCAGGTTCAGATCGAGCAGGATCAGCGAAGGGCCGTTAAGCGCTGGCCCTGCCTGATGATTGAACAGAAAATCGAGCGCAGAGGTGCCGTCAAGGAAGTGACGGATTTCGTTGGAGATACCCGCCCGGCGGATATTACGTTCGATCAGGCGAGCGTGGCCCTCGTCGTCTTCAACCATGACGATGGTGACGGGCTGCTGGTCGGTCACGCGGCCATTCCTTCTTTGTGCGACAGGATTCGGGGCAGAGAAACGCTGAACGTCGAACCTCGGTCAAGTTCGGAAGCGCAGGAGATCGTTCCGCCCAGCCGGTAAACCAGTGCACGCACGTGCGCCAGCCCTATCCCCTCGCCCGCCTGGTCCTGAGGACCCGAGCGGCGGAAAAGCTCGAAGATACGCTCGTGGTCGCGCGGATCGATCCCTCGCCCATTGTCCAGCACCTCGATCATCACGCGCCCGCCCGCCTCGCGTCCCCGCAGGACGATCTGGCCGGGTCGGTTCGGGCTGAGATATTTCACGGCATTGTCGATCAGGTTTCCAACGACCTGTTCTATAGCCACCCGGTCGGAAGTCATGTTCGGCAAGGAGCCTTCGATCATCGCATGGGCGCCTTTGGCGTCGAGCTGGTGGCGCACGCTGGCGAGGAGCCCCTCGACCAGAATTTCCATCGCCAAGGGCTCGGGATTGAGGTTGCGGCGACCCTCGCGCGATAGCTTCAGGATCGCGTTGATCAGCCGGTCCATCTTGCGGGTCGCCGCGCGGATAAAGCCGATGGCCTCTGGAATATCTTCCTCAACCGCCCGCTTGACCGCGGCTGGCAGGCGCTCCGGCGCCCGCTCCATGATCCAGTCCACAAGCCCCTTGAGCGGTTTCAGCCCTTCCTCAAGCTCGGAGGTGAACCCCATTACGTTTACCAGCGGCGAGCGCAGGTCGTGCGAGACGATGTAGGCGAAGCGCTGGATTTCATCGTTGGCGCGGGTGAGTTCGGCTGTGCGGTCAGCGACCCGCTGCTCCAGTTCCTCGTTGAACCCCATCAGTTTGGCTTGCGCCCGCTGCAGGTCGCCTCCATAGCGTCGCATTACCAGAATCGATCCGACCGCCAGAAGAGCCAGCACGATCGCCGCCGTTACCGCGACGTAACTCAAAACGTCGGTATTACTCTGTTCGCGCCCCGCCCGCTGGTCGAGGAGCCGCTTCTCCTCTGTCAGCATTTCGCCGATGACCACACGAATACCTATAAGCGGCTGGAAGGTCTGCTCCTGTTTGAAAGCGGCGGTCGCTTCGACCATGTGCCCCGCCCGCGCCAAGGCGATGCTCTCATCGTTGGCCTTCAGCTTCCAGTTCAGCAGCGGCCTGATCTTGTCGATGTTCGCGCCCTGCACCGGATTGTCCCGCGTGGTCTCCGCCAGCGAAAAAAGCGTCGACGGCACGTTGGAGCGAGATCGGGCATAGCGGTCGAACTGTTGCGGGGTCGGCGACAAAAGATAGCCGCGCCGCGTCGTCTCCGCCTGCTCCATCGCCGCCTGAAAGGCGACAATCTGCGACTCGGCCAGATAGGTGTGATCTACCCAATGGGCGCTTTCGCGGGACTTGGCAGAGAACCAGAAGGCTGTTCCTACCAACACCACAAGGATGGCTAGGCCAGCACCGAGCACCGCGACAAACACCCGGTTGAAGACCTGTTGCGACATGGCGTCCCGCTCCTTCGCCGCCTTCGCGCCGCCATCCAAGCTCATCATCGGTCCCGATCTGCCCGCCGCGACCCTAGGCTATCGGATAAGCCGCGCAAGGGGACGCGGCCCGGGCGGGCAATAGCCCGCAATGGACTGTATGTTCAAATAATCAACTGTCTGTTGCCGGAAATAAGCTCTGCTATACCCTAATTCGCCGCCCATTAAATATCATTAAACTTTACTACTCAAGCAATATACACAAATGACGGAACTGAATTCGGAAAAGGGTGTTCCATCTTCTAAGCGCTCGGTAGCGCATGGTGATGTGATGACGAATGGATTGAGCATACTGGTCGCGGAAGACGAGCTTTTGGTGCAAGAGATCACACGAGCGGTGCTGGAAGACCACGGTTTCAATGTCTTGTGTGCGTCAACCACGGCTGAAGCGCTACGTATCGTGGAGGGGAACGACGATCTCGATACGGTGTTTCTCGACATAGATATCGGCGACAAGGGCGGAGGCTATAGTGTGGCCCGGTTAGTACGCGCGCTGTATCCCAATACCCGGATCATCTACACCTCTGGCGGATCGCTCGGAGAGTTCGAGCGCGAGCGGGTGCACGGCACAGAGTTCGTGCCAAAGCCCTACTCCCCCGAGCACGTATGCGCGATGCTGGAAGCGCGTCTGGCCAGCTAGGGCTGGTTCACCTTGGCCGGAATCGCCACGTCGCAGACGGAGAAGTCCGCGCCCTTGGACGCCTTTTCGCGGTCCAGAAATCCCTTGAACCAGGCGCTGCGGGTGTCGAGCACGACGACCTTGGGCCTGTCCTTCTCAGGCAGGTCCGAGGCCAGTCGCATGGTCAGCATCTGATCCTGCGGCGCCTCCACCGGCTCGCCGGTCTTGACCGAGCGCACGACCTCCAGTCCCACCAACACCCGGCCCCAGACTGTGTACTTGTGGTTCAAGGATGTATAGGCGTCGCGCATCAGATAGAATTGGCTGTTGCCGGAATCCGGGTCGCCTGAGCGGGCCATGCCAGCCGTACCGGGACAGAACAGGCCCCACGCGTTCACCCTACCGTCCGCTGTCAGCGTCATCAGGTCATCGGACTGAGTGGCTATCGGAACTGAGCCGATAAAGCCGACCTCGCCGCCCTCCGCCTGCTGCGCAGGAACGAAGGGCACGTCAGGGCCGCGGCGAAACGTGAACTCCGCCTTCAGGTCGGGCAGGTCCGAACCGCCTGTTCCCGTGTTCTTCGGATCGCCGGTCTGATCCATGAAGCCATCGATCACGCGAAAAAAGGTCAGCCCGTCATAGAACTTGCGCTGCGCCAGCGTCCTGATTCGGGCGACATGGGCGGGGGCGATCTGCGGATACATCTCGACGATGATCCGGCCCTTGTTGGTGTCGATCACCAGCAGGTTTTGCGGATCGGGCGAGCGCCAGTCGCTCGCGGTGGGGCCGGCGGGCGCTGGCGTGGGAGATGCCGCCGGTTCTGCGGCGACCGCCCTGGCCTTTGGCTTGGCGGCCAGGGCGGGAACACCGGCGATAGAGGACGCAACAAGTAGAAACAGGGCAAAGCGATTAAGCATGAAACCTATCCAGGGGCGCGATAAACGGAAGCACCGGAACAACCAGCTAATTGAGGCGGAAGTCAGCGCGCCGCCGCGACCTTGGCCAGGAGTTGATCTCGCACATGGGGCGTGACGAAGGAGGAGATTTCGCCGCCCAGCATGGCGACTTCTTTCACCAGTCTCGACGCGATGGCCTGGTGGCGTGGATCGGCCATCAGGAAGACGGTTTCGATGTCCTGGTTCAGCGCATGATTGATCGCCGTCATCTGAAACTCGTATTCGAAGTCAGCCATCGCTCGCAAACCCCGCACGATCATCGTCGCGTTGAGCGTCTGGGCGAAGTGCATGAGCAGGCTCTCGAACGGCTCGACGACAATTTCGGCTTGGCCATGCAGGTGCGCCGTTTCCGCCGTCACCATGGCCACGCGCTCCTCGAGGCTGAACATAGGTCCCTTGCCCGAGTTGATCGCCACACCCACCACCAGCCGGTCGACCAGCTTGGTCGCCCGCTCGATGACGTCGAGATGCCCGTTGGTGATCGGATCGAAGGTGCCCGGATAAAGCCCAATGCGCATGGATGCTCCCGAAGTGTCCGCGCCTTAGTTCCGGCAGGAAGCCAAACCCCGTGCGAGCGTCACCGTCAAGCCTGATCGTCGCCTGTGGAGAGTTCAGGACCAGTTTCGGGACCGCCTTCGATCTCGTCATCATCCGACGCCCCGCCTTCCGACTCCGCCAGACGCTCCACCGAGACCACGTGGTTGTCCTCGGCGGTGCGGAAGACGATCACGCCCTGTGTGTTGCGAGCAGCGATGCGGATTTTCGCCACTGGCACTCTGATGAGTTGGCCGCCATCCGTGACCAACAAAAGCTCATCCCCCTGCTCCACCGGGAAGGCAGCGACAAGTTCGCCGCCCTTACGGGTCAGATCCTGCGCCATCAGCCCCTGCCCTCCCCGGCCCGTGCGGCGGAATTCGTAGGCGGACGAGCGCTTGCCGATGCCTTCAGACGACAGGGTGAGGATGGTTTCCTCCGCCGCGCCAAGCTCGATGAAGCGCTCCTGGGAAAGCTGGGTGTCGCCGACCTCTTCGTCCACATCCTCCGAGGCTGGCGCTTCCTCGGCGTCTTCGCCCTGGGTCGCCCTCAGGAGCGCACGTGATTGCTTGATGTAAGCGACACGCTCGTCTGGGGTGGCGGCGACGGCGCGCAGGATGGCCATGGAAATAACCCGGTCGTCCTTCGCCAGCCGAATGCCGCGCACGCCGGTCGAGTCCCGCCCTGCAAATACCCGGACTTCGTCAGTGGCGAAACGGATCGCCCGGCCTTGCGCGGTGGTGAGCAACACGTCGTCGCGCTCTTCGTCGGCCAGCGCCACGCCGATGATGCTGTCGCCTTCATCCAGCTTCATGGCAATCTTGCCGGCGCGGTTCACGTTGACGAAATCCGACAGCTTGTTGCGCCGCACGCCGCCGGAGCGTGTGGCGAACATGATGTCGAGGCGCTCCCAGCTCGCCTCGTCTTCGGGCAAGGGCAGGATGGAGGTGATGCTCTCGCCCTGCTCGATGGGAAGAAGGTTGATGAACGCCTTGCCCCGCGCCGCCGGATCGCCCAACGGCAGGCGCCACACCTTCAGCTTGTAGACCTTGCCGCCCGAGGAGAAGAACAGCACCGGCGCGTGGGTCGAGGCGGAGAACACGCGCGTGACTGCATCTTCGTCCTTCATCCTCATCCCCGCTCGGCCCTTGCCGCCGTGCTTCTGGGTGCGATAGGCCGAAAGATGCGTGCGCTTGACGTAGCCGCCGTGGGTTACGGTGACGACCATCTCCTCGCGGGGGATCAGGTCCTCGTCCTCCACGTCGAAATCGCCCTCAACGAAGACGCTGCGGCGGGGGCGGGCAAAGGAGCCGCGCACAGTGACAAGCTCGTCGCGCACGATGCCCATGATGCGTTCGCGCGAGGCAAGCACTTCCAGATAGCCCTGGATCGAGGCGGCAAGCTCGCCCGCCTCGCCGAAGATTTCCTCGCGGCCAAGTCCCGTCAGGCGTGAGAGCGTCAGCGCCAGGATGGCGCGGGCCTGCTCGTCCGAAAGCCGGATCGATCCACCTTCGACCAGCACGGTGCGCGGATCGGCGATCAGCTCCACCAACGGCATCATATCGCCAAGGGGCCAGACGCGGGCGACCAGTTGCTCTCGCGCCTCCGCCGGGTCCTTAGCCGCTCGGATGATGCGGATGAACTCGTCGATGTTGGCGACCGCAATGGCGAGACCGACCAACACATGGCCCCGGTCGCGCGCCTTGTTCAGTTCGAACTTGTTGCGGCGAACCACGACCTCTTCGCGGAACTCCAGAAAGGCGTCGAGCATGGCCCGAAGGCCCATCTGCTCGGGCCGGCCCCGGTTCAGCGCCAGCATATTGACCCCGAACGAGCTTTGCAGCGGCGTGTAGCGATAAAGCTGGTTCAGGATCACGTCGGCGGGGGCGTCGCGCTTGAGCTCCACCACCACCCGCATTCCGTCGCGGTCGCTCTCGTCCCTGAGGTCTGAGACGCCTTCGATGCGTTTCTCGCGCACCAGTTCGGCGATCCGCTCCACCAGATTGGCCTTGTTCACCTGATAGGGGATTTCAGTGATGACGATGGTCTCGCGATCCTTGCCGCGCATCTCCACCGAAGCCTTGCCACGCACCACCACCGAGCCCCGCCCGGTCATCAGGGCCAGACGCGCCCCTGTGCGGCCGATGATCTCTCCTCCCGTCGGGAAGTCCGGCCCCGGCACGATGTCGAGCAGGGCCTCCAGCGTGGTGGTCGGATCGTCGATCAGCGCCAGACAGGCATCGACGATCTCGCCGAGGTTATGCGGTGGGATGTTGGTGGCCATGCCGACGGCGATGCCGCCCGCGCCGTTGACCAGAAGGTTCGGGATGCGCGCCGGCAGTACGACCGGCTCCATCTCCTTGCCGTCGTAGTTCTCCTGGAAATCGACCGTGTCCTTGTCGATATCGGTCAGCAGCGCCTTGGCCGGGGGCGCCATGCGGCACTCGGTGTAACGCATGGCGGCGGGCATATCCCCGTCCACCGAACCGAAGTTGCCCTGACCGTCCACGAGCGGCAGGCCCATGGAAAACGACTGGGCCATCCGAGCCAGGGCGAAATAAACCGACTGGTCTCCGTGCGGATGGAACCGGCCCAGAACGTCGCCGACCACGCGGGCACACTTGGAATAGGGGCGCTCAGGCGTCATGTTCAGGTCGTGCATCGAATAGAAGATGCGGCGGTGAACCGGTTTCAAGCCGTCGCGCACGTCGGGCAGAGCCCGGCTGACGATCACGCTCATGGCGTAATCGAGATAGGAACGCTTGAGTTCGTCCTCGATGGCGATGGGGGCGATCGCCCCGCCGAGGCTCGCCGGCGAAGGGGGATTAAGGTCGTCGTCGCTCACGAAACTTATGGCCTTTGGGGGCTGGTGCGGCGGCGGATCGAAACCGCGCCACGAAGGGGAATCGGCGCTGCTCGCCGTCCTCTGTTAACTAGCAGTTCGAGGCCCCTACCGCAAAGAAAAGCGGCCTTTCGTCAACCCGCAGAAGCCCACAGCGCCGGTTGCGCCAGCATCAGGTAATATATGGCGCAGACCACCAGAACCGAACCCCAACTAAGCGGCGCCCAGAGGCGGAAAACACGCGCATCCCGGGCTGAATCACGCACTGTCGCGGCGACCTTGCCGAGCAAGGATGTGGCAACGAGCCAGGCGGCGAGCACCGCTAGGTAAAGCGCATAGGCCGCCATCAGCCAAGGCTGGGTGGGCGAGTCTTCCATCAGCTTGATCAGGATCAACCCAGTCACGGGCTGAACCACCATAGCCGCTGCGGTAAGGGTTGCGGCCATCCGGCAGAACTGCGCCGTCGTGGTGATGACGGCTGCCTCTCCCGTTCGATAGGCCAGGGTGAAGAAGACCGAAGCGCTTAGCACGCCGCAAAACAGGACGGCGGAAGAAATCACGTGGATCAGCTTCACCAGCATAATGGGTTCAAGCATTGCACGCGCCTTCGCGATTGATAATCGCTCGCGTTTAGCGCGGATCGCAGTGCAGCGAAAGCGACCTAGTCGTAATGCTCCACGCCCTCGCCCACGATGACCGCCCAAGGATGCCTGCGCGCCTCATAGACCGAGTAGGCGGGCAGCGGGAAATCCGTGCTGGCGAAGGCGCCGAGGGGGATAGCGATGAGCTCCGGCTGATCCTCGGTCCGGTAGGCGATGGTCGAACCGCAAACCGGGCAGAAATCGAAGGACGCCGTGCGACCGCTCTCGCCCACATGGTCGAACCGGCGCGTCGCGCCCGACACCGTCACCTTGTCGGCCGGAAATCGGGCCTGGGCGGCGAACGCGCTGCCGGAGCGGCGCTGGCAGGCGAGGCAATGGCACACGGAGACGCGCGCAGGTTCACCCTCGCACTGCGCCGTCAGCTTTCCGCAACGGCAGGCGGCAGTCCGCATCGAAACATCCATCGCCTAGAACGGAATGTCGTCGTCAAGGTCGGCGGCGAAGCTTTCACGGGGTCCCGAGCCTTGCGTCGCGCGACCGGACTGGAAGCCGCCGCCGCCGCCGCCGTATTCGTTGCTGCGCCCGCCGCTCTCGTCTCCGTCGCCGGAGTTGCGCCCCCCGAGCATGGTGAGTTCGCCGCGGAACTTTTGCAGGACGATCTCGGTGGAGTATTTCTCTACCCCCTGTCCGTCGGTCCATTTGCGGGTCTGCAGCGAGCCCTCGATATAGACGGTGGAGCCCTTCTTCAGATACTGCTCGGCCACCTTGACGATGTTATCGTTGAAGATAACCACTTGGTGCCATTCGGTTTTTTCCTTGCGCTCGCCACTCGACTTGTCACGCCACGTCTCTGATGTGGCGATGCGCAAATTGGCGACCCGGTCGCCGGAATTGAGGGTGCGGATTTCCGGGTCCTTGCCCAGATTGCCGATGATGATGACCTTGTTGACGCTGCCCGCCATGGAAAAATCCGTTCGCTGCTCCGGGCCGCATCGCGCGCTCCGGCGTTAATGTTCTATTTATGTTCTCGTCCGAGTCAAGCTGGACCGAGGTTAGTTCGCTGGCTGCTGCACCGCGCCCGGCATCGCCAGCCGCCCGTCGCCCGTGCGCACCAGCGCCAGATAGGCCGGGCCGTTCAGGGTGTCGGAAGAGAAGACTCCCTCGCTTTGCAGGAACAGGAACTTGGACTGATAGGCACCGACGATATCGGTGTTGGTGCTGCCAAGCGTGATGAAATGGATGCGCATCGCCTCAAGGTTCGCCGCGCATGTCTCAAGATTGGGAACGTTGCGGGTCAGCACATTGAAGTGCGGCTTGCCGCTCTTGGGGCTGATGAACTGATAGCAGACGCCGGTGTCTCCTGGCGGGGTCGGTGAGTTGTCGCACCCGCCCAGCAGCGCCATGGGAACGAGCGCAAGCGGCAGGGCGGCGGCGAGGAGAAGGCGCTTCATGCAAGAAGCCTACACCGACGTTTCGGGCCGCGCGAGAGGGGTCAGGCGTTGGGCAGCGAGCAATCGTCCTGGTCCTGCTGGACAAGGGTACGGAAGTTGCGGTTGTCACCGGAAATCTCCACCCGACCTGGCAAGAGCCGCACGGTCTGGCCATTCCAGCGGCCATAGAGGGCGTCGCCGGGCCGGATGCAGCGGCCGTCGAACAGGGTGCGCACGCACTGGCCGAGCGGCATGGCGCCGCCGACGCTGCGCCATTCGCCAGCGAAGCGCAGGCAATCGCCCCCCTGCCCGGTTGACTGCGGCTGGGCTGCGGCGGCGAGAGCGGCGGAAGGCTTGGGCGTAGGAGGCAGGCTGGCCGGATCTACCGTCGCGGCGACCGATGGCGGGAGGGGTTGCAGCACTGAGGCCGAGCCGCTGGAGGCCGCCACTTGGCCGGTTGCGGGATCTAGCCCGACGTCGAGCGCCTGGGCGGCGACACCGTTGCGGCTGGCGCACTCCTGAACCGTGAACTGGCCTACGAACTGGCCGCCCACGAAACAGCGCAGGGGCTTGGTCTGGCTGACCTTCGCCTCGTCATGCCCGACATCGACCTGCAACGCACCGGGTAGAGCCGCGGCGGCGTTCTTCGCTGGCTTGTGCTGGCGCATGACGAACAGCGCGAGAAGGATCGCGATGAGCACGACCACAACCGCGCCAACGGCGGCGATCACACGGCGATCTTGCATTGGGTTCATGAGATCATCCAGCTATTCCGCGTCGGCTCCGCACGCAAGGGCGTGATCGCTTCACGCGAGCAATCGGGCGCCTCGCTTATCCGCCCAGCCTCTGCAGGGCGAGCTGGTAGTTGGCGATCTGGGCCGTGAGATAGGCCGGAACAGTTCCCGAACCGGCCGATCCTGGCTTCTTTACCGCGGGCTTGACCAGGTCCTGATAAAGGTTCTCCACCTTGGCGATGGCGAGATCGAGGGCGGTTGAGGCCTTCTTGATGTCCGCCGCGGAACTGAGGTTGATCGTCGGGGTGAGGTTCAGGCCCAGGATCGAACGTCCGCCCTTGGTAGCCTTACCCGACGAATCGACATTGCTGGCGTCGAGGGTGATCTCTCCCGAGGCGAGGCCCAGCGGAGCTAGCGCGTCCTGCCCCTTGGGGCCTGCCAGCAACTGAACAGTGGTGCGCGTATTGAGCGGGACGATCTTGAGCTGGCTCTGCCCGTTGACCGTGGTGGTCGAGGCGGTCGCCTGAAATCCTGTCACCCGATTGATGGTCTGCGCCAGCGAAGCGTAGGTGTCGTTGGGTCCGATGGTGATCGTCTGCGCCAAACCGGCGCCGATCTTGAGGGAGAATTGATCGCCCGCCCGAAGGCTGCTGTTGGCCACCAGCGTCGCCGACTTGGCGTAGCTTAGCGCGCCGGACGGCAACCCGAGCTTGTCCAAAGCTGACGCGCCGCCCTGCGATACCGCGATGCCGGTCGGGACCTCCACGCCGTCGAGGCCGTGAAGCTGGCGCGACCAGGACACGGCGCCGCTAGCGGGGTCGATCGTCGCTACATACCCCGCTTCGGGCCTGGGCTGGCTGCTCGTCGGGGTTCCCGCCACTTGTCCGGCGAAATAGACCACGCCGTTCGACAGGGTGAGCGCCTTGGCGGTGATGTCGCCGGTGGAGGCGATGTAGTTCAACGCTTCAGAGGGTTGGACCGACAGGTCGCTGGACAGCTTGGCGACAAAGGCTTCCTTGCCGCTCGTATAGGCCTGCCCGATGGTTCCGCCGCTGAGCGCCCCGTTGTGGGTCGCCCCCGCCACGATCACCGATCCATCGGCGGCGATGGCCACACCCGCCAACTCCCCGCCCTTCAGGTCGCCAAGATCGCGCGTGGCGGTCAGCGTCGGCGCACCCGTGACGTTCAGTGTATAGTTGCGCACCACCGCATGGCCGTTCTCCACGCCCGCTGCGATCAGCGTATTGCCGGAAACCGCGATACCTGCAGGCTTGTCGGTTCCGGTCGTGCCGAATTGCTGGACGAAGGTGGATTTGGACTTCCAACTCACCGAGCCATCGACTGCCTTGGTCGCGGTCGCCTGGTAGCCATGGATGAAGCCGTCCTGTCCGCCGACCTCGCCGCCGCCGCCCGCGATAGCGGACGCGGCCGTGCCGGTGACGAAAACCTGACCCGATGCGCCAAACGCCACGCCGGTCGCCACATCCGAGGCTGTGGAGGACTGGGTGCTGGTCCATTGCTCCTCGCCAGCGGCAGAGTAGACGCTGACGAAGCTGGCGGTGGCGGTGGGCGCCTGCGACGTGTCGCTCGAATCTAGAGGACCGGTGGTCGATCCCGCGATCGCCACTTGCGAGCCGTCAGCGGAGACCGCCAGTGCATAGCCCGAAGCCGCATTCGCCGCCCCGAGGGTGCGCGTATAGACAAGATTTCCGGCGGAATCGTATTTCGACAGAGCCACGTCCGACGTTCCATTGATGCTCTGGCCATCGGCGGTCGTCTTAGACACGTCACCCAGCACGTATACCGACCCATCCGGCGCGGTCGCGGTGGCGCGGGCGGCGCTGACGCTGGCGGGAAGGGTCTTGTTGAACACCTGTCCATCGGTCGGGGCGGTCTGGACGGCGGCGGAGCCCGCATCCAGCTTGGTCAGTTGCTGCACCACATCGGAGGTCGCTGGCTTGACCGAGGTCGCAGCGGTCGAGGTCCCGGCGCTCGAGGTGAGGTAGATCGCGGGGGTGGGCGCTGAGGCCGAAAAGCTAACGGCTTCCAGCGGTGATCCCACCACCTTCAGCGAAAAGGTGTCGGCGCTGGTAGAGAGGGTGACGGGTTTGCCGTTGACCAGCGTCGTCTGCGCAACGCCCGGTGTGCGCACGTCGGCGAACCGCGTCGTCGCCCCCGCAGCCGACAGCTTGCCGTTCAGATAGGACACCACATTGGCGACAGAGCGCGGCTGGGCGCCCAGTTCCGACAGGTCGAAACTGACCGTCTGTGTGCCTCCATTCAGGATTTTGAGCGTGGCGGAAAAGGCCACCGGTCCGCTGAAAGCCGCTACCGGATCACTGACCTTGCCGCTGGTCAGGGCGCCAGTGGTGTAGGTGTCGGTTTCCTGCGTCGCCCCGTGGGTGGTCTGGTCCTTGGGGGTGATGGTGCCAAGCGCCACGTCAATGTTGTTAAACGGGTTGGAGGCAATGTAGCTCTGAAGCTGCGTCACCCCCTTGGCGAAGGTCGCGGCGTATGCGGCCTGCTGGACGGTGGAAATCCCCTTCACCGCAGTGTGTGCAGTCAGACCCTGCAAGGCGTTCAGCCCCTGATAGAGGGCGAACAGGCTTTGATAGTCTTTCTGGTTGGTCCCGGCCGGTGCATCAAGCACCGCCTTGGACGGATCGAAGAATGCGGCCCCGCCAGTAACCGCAGCGACGAGCGCGTCCGCCTTCGGAGCCAGCGACCTGGACGACCATGGCGGTGTGGGAGAAGCCTTAGTGGCCCCTGCAGCCGCTACTGCGTTGGCGATAGTCCCGCCCGGTCGGGAGGACGCGTAGGCAGCGAGGGTGGAGGCGTCGATGGTGACGGGCGGCGGCGCATTATAGGTATAGGTGATCTTGCCGGTGTAGGGATCCTTCGTCGGCGTGTACGGCGATGTTACCAGCAAGCTGTTCTGCGACAGCAGTAGCGCGGTGGTGCTTCCTGCTGAAATCGACACGGCGCGCGCGCTCGCAAAGGGACGGAGCCGGTATTCTCGCAGCCCGACCCTTACGCCTCCTTAACGAATCAGGGCCTCAGGCGGCGATCAGACCTGATGTGCGCAGGTCTTTCACCACAGCCTCCCGCCGCACCTGCCACTCTTCCACCAGGATCGCCAACAGCACCACGTCGCGGTAGGAGCCGTGCTTGTAGGCGTGACGGCGCAGATATCCTTCGCGCCGAAACCCTGCCGCCGCCTGTGCGCGAAGGGCCGTGTCGTTGTCGGCCAGAACCTCGGACCACACTTTCTGCAAGTCGAAGTCGCGAAACGCCAAGTCGAGTCCCAGCGCCTGCGCCGCCCGCCCCGCGCCCCGGCCCCGCGCGTCCGCGTCGCCGATATACCACCCCCATTTGGCCCGGCGCAGCTTGTTGGTCAGGCCGACCAGCGTCAGTGAGCCCACCGGCGTCCCGTCCTGAAGGATAATCCAGCCCTTGGCGTCGGGATCGGTGCGGAAATGCTCGAACCAGCGCCCGTGCTCCTCCCGGCTCGGCGGCGCGCCGTACATCCAGCGGTCCACTTCAGGCTCGCTGCGCCAGCGGAACGTGTGCTCGACGTCTTCATCCTGCAGGTTGCGAAGTTCGATCATCGGGGACTCAAAGAAGGAAACGGCCACGGCAGGCGATGAAGTCTTAACCAAGTTTGGCGACGTTTCCTCCGCCGGGCAATCCATATGGCGCGCAGGCGATGAGGAAGCAGCGATGGCCGAAGGCTTCGCCATCAATGGGCGCGAGATCGGACCGGACCATCCGCCGCTGGTGATCGCCGAGCTATCGGGCAATCACAACGCGAGCCTGGACCGCGCGCTTCGGCTGATCGACGCCGCCGCCGACGCGGGCGCCGAGGCCGTCAAGCTGCAAACCTACACCCCGGACACCATCACCATCGATCACGACGGACCGGGCTTTCGCATCGCGGGCGGGCTTTGGGCCGGGCGCACCCTGCACGATCTCTACGCCGAGGCGCACACGCCCTACGCCTGGCACGCGCCCCTGTTCGCCCATGCACGGGCGCGGGGGCTGATGGTCTTCTCCTCGCCCTTCGACGAGACGGCCATTGAGCTTCTGGAGAGCCTGGACGCTCCCGCCTACAAGATCGCCTCGTTCGAGGCTATCGACCTGCCGCTGATCCGCCGCGCCGCCCGATCCGGCAAGCCGATGATCGTCTCAACAGGTATGACCACCGAGGACGAAATCGACGAGGCGCTGGAAGCGGCGGGCGGACCGGCGCGCACCGCCCTCCTGCACTGCGTCTCCGCCTATCCAGCCAAGTTCGCCGACGCCAACCTCAGGGCCATTTCGTGGATGGCGGAGCGTTTCGGCTGCTTCGTCGGTCTGTCGGACCACACCCCCGGAACCGCCGCCGCCGTGGCCTCCATCGCGTTGGGAGCGGTGATCGTGGAAAAGCACTTCACCCTCGCCCGCGCCGACGGCGGCCCGGACAGCGACTTCAGCCTTGAGCCGGACGAGCTGAAGCGGCTGGTGGACGATTGCCGCAGCGCCTGGGAGGCGCTTGGCGAAGCATGCCTGGTGCGCAGCGAGGTGGAGATCGGAAACAAGCAGTTCCGCCGCTCGCTCTATGTGGTGCGCGACGTGCCCGCCGGGCGCGCCCTGACCGTTGAGGACATCCGCTCCATCCGCCCCGGCTATGGCCTGGAGCCCAAACGCCTGCCCGACGTGTTGGGGCGGGTCGCGGCGCGCGACCTGAAACGGGGGGAGCCATTCGGGTGGGAAATGCTCGCTAGGATCTGACCGAAAGCGCCGCCCACGCGCGCCACGTTCCCACCGCGTAGACGATCCCGTAGGTCAGCACGATCAGCGAACTCCACACGACAAAGGGCGTGACGAGCGCTGGCTTGAACACCAGCGTCGGGAACAGGATCAGCCCGCGCAGGAGGTAGATGGTGGTGATCAGAACAAGCGCCGTCCTCATCAGTGGCAGACGGGGCAAGAGGCCCGTCCCCGCAAAGGCGTAGGCTGCCCAGACGGCGAGCACCGACGCGATGCCGAGGGTGATCAGCGCCGCGCGAATATCGCCCCGCTCGGCCATGCGCGCCATCCCCTCCCCTGCCCCAAAGAATCGGTACCAGGCCGGGCCGCCGACGATGACGCCTAGGTGCAGTACCGCCGCGAGAGCGCTCAGACAGCCAGCGGTGACGAGCCAAGGATTACTTCGCATGGGTAGTTCCTGAGGGCCAGAAGGGCGTATGGCTCAGCTTAGCGCAATGTCGGGCGCCGTCGAGCCTCCCGTCATCCCTCAACCTGAGGCAGCGAAGTGTCTGGATGCCAAAGCGCTGTTCGCCCTCCAATGGCTAGCGCATCGGTTTCGGACACGACCTTTCAGGCCGTTGCCTCGCGGCGGACATTGCGAAACGACACCAGCCGCTCGACGGGCTCGTCCCAAAGAGCCAAACCAACGCAGCGCAGGCTTTGCATTAGCGTCAGACGGCCGAGAGCGCGCAATTGCGGCTCGTCTCGCAGGATATGGTCCAGGCGATAGAAAGGAATGCGGCTGTTCAGATGGTGGACGTGGTGGATGCCGATGTTGGCGGTGAACCACCTCAGAACGGGCGGCAGGTCATAGTGCGACGAGCCGTGCAGGGCCGCCGCGTTGGCGTTCCAGGCGGGACGGCGGGCCCAATAGGTGTCCTCGAACTGGTGCTGCACGAAGAAAAGCCAGACACCGATCGATGCGGCGAGCATGGTCACGGGCACCCAGAAAATCAGGAATGGAACGATCCCGAACGCCAGGATCATTCCGACCGATAGCGCCAGCACCGCGAGGTTGGTGCCTTGCGTGGATAGCCAGGGCCGCCAACCCTGCCTCATCATTCCCACCGGCAAGCGATTCTGAAGAATGAAGACAAACGCGGGGCCAAGTCCGAACATCACCAAGGGGTGACGATAAAGCCAGTACGCGAGCCGTTTGCGCGGCGGCAGCGCCCGGTATTCGTCAACCGTCAGCGTCGTTATGCCCCCGATAGTGCGTCGGTCGAGGGAGCCGGACGAGGTGTGATGCATGGCGTGGGCGCGCCGCCAATAGTCGTACGGCGTCAGGGTGAAGACTGCCAAACTGCGGCCCAGCCAGTCGTTGAGCCACTTCCAGCGAAAGAACGAGCCGTGGCCGCAATCGTGCTGGATCATGAAAAGCCGCACCAGAAAGCCCGCGGCGGGCACGATGAGGGCCAGACCCCACCATATCGCGTGACCCACCATCAGAAACGCGGCGATGCTGATCGCCACCAGCGGAATGAGCGTGACGGCGAGTTCGATCAGGCTTCTTGAGCCTCGGGCCACAGCGTAGCTCTTGAGTCGCCCAGCCAGAGCGGCGTCGGCCCCGTGATCGTCGGAATGCAAACAGTTCACGGAGTCTCCAGTGCCCCATCATCTAGATGGGGATTCGCGGTCAGTCCGCGAGCGTGGCTGCAGTTTATTTGTCAGCGCGATTGATAGCTCTAGCGTTTCTCCCTCTCCCTCCCCCGTGGAGAGGAGAGGAGGCTACTACACCCCCGCAGCCGCCGCCGGTCTCGCCCGCATCGCCTCGGCCCAGCGGTTGAAATGCACCAGTTCTTCCGGGGTCTTGAACTGGACCATGCGCGAGAACTCCAGACTGCACATGGCGACGATATCGGCGATCGTGATGCGGTCGGCGGCGATGAAGGGGCTGTCGGTCAGGCGGCGCTCGAACAGTTTCAGGGCCTTTTCTGCGCTCGCGCGATTGGTCTGCGCCACCTCGGGCACCTGGGTTTCCAGCGCCGCCAGCGCCGGGTGTCCGTGGCGCACCGCCATCATCAGGGGCGTGGCCAGCAGCATCTCCGCCCGGCGGGTCCACATCTCGATGATCGCCTGTTCCTTCGCATCGCGCCCGAACAGGTTGGGCTCGGGATAGACGCTCTCCAGATAGCGGCAGATGGCGAGGCTTTCGGTGATGACCGTCCCGTCGTCGAGTTCCAGCGCCGGGCAAACCGGAAGCCCGACGGTAGCCAGATAGTCCGGCGTGCGATGCTCACCCTTCATCAGGTCGACCTGGATGATCTCGATATCGGTGACGCCCTTTTCCGCTAGGAACCAGCGGACCCGGCGGGGGTTGGGCGCGCGGCGGCTGTCATAGAGCTTCATGGAATCACTTTCCGAACAGGCTTTGCGGCATGGCGCCGATGATCGAGGCGGTCATGCAGGTGGCGAGGAAACCGGCCAGAAGCGCCTTCCACACCAGTCCCAGCACCTCCTGGCGTCGGTCGGGCGCCAGAACGCTGAAGCCGGAGACGTTGATCCCCACCGAGCCCACATTGGCGAAGCCGCACAGGGCGTAGGTCATGATCATGCGGGTGCGCTCGGTCATCTCGCCGGCCGGGACCGCGCCCAGCTGGATGAAGGCGATGAACTCCGTCAGCATCAGCTTCACGCCCAGCAGGTAGCCGGCCTTGAAGGCCTCGTCCCAGTGGATGCCCAGGGTCCAGGCCAGGGGCGCGAACACCACGCCCAGGATGCGCTCGATAGTCAGCGGCGCGCCCATCACGTCCGGGAAGATCGAGAGCATGCCGTTGCCGATGGCCACCAGGGCCACGAAGACGATGAGGATGGCCGAGATGTTCAGCACCACGGTCAGGCCGTCCATCGTGCCCTTGGAGATGGCGTCGATCGCACTGTCATACTTCAAGAGGGAGTTGTAATCCGCGTAGAAGCCCCCCTGCCCCGGCTTCTCCGGCACCATGATGCGGGCCAGCAGGACGCCGGCGGGCGCCGAGATGATCGAGGCCACCAGCACGTGGGCCGCAGCATTGTCGAGACTGCCGCGCAGGATGGTCGCGTAGGCCACCATTGTGGAGCCCGCAACGGTGGCCAGGCCCACCACCATCATTAGGAACAGCTCCGAGCGGGTCAGCTTGTCGAGATAGGC
>JBBQLP010000040.1:0-23450 GCA_038327995.1 Caulobacterales bacterium
CGGCGATGGACAACGCGACCCGCAACGCCGGCGACATGATCGCCAGCCTCACCCTGCAGATGAACCGAGCCCGCCAAGCGCAGATCACCAAGGAGCTGATCGAGATCATCTCCGGCGCCGAAGCGATCTAGACGAGCACGAAGAGAGTCCCCATGGCCACCACCACCGCTGCCCCCAAAACGGGCGCCAAGACCCCCGCCGCCAAGGCCCCCGCGAAGGCTCCCGCCAAGCGCGCGCCCGCCAAGAGCGCCGCCGCGCCGACGGCGACCGCCGTCCAGGGTGTCGCCACCGGCAAGCTGGTGCAGATCATCGGCGCCGTCGTCGACGTCGAGTTCGTGGGCCAACTGCCGGCGATCCTCAGCGCGCTGGAATGCACCAACGTCGACCAGCGGACCGGCCAGGCCTTCCGCCTGGTGCTGGAAGTCGCCCAGCACCTGGGTGAGAACCCCGTCCGCGCCTTCGCCATGGACACCACCGAGGGCCTGACCCGCGGCCAGCCGGTCACCGATACGGGTCGCTCGATCACCGTGCCGGTGGGCCCCGCCTGCCTCGGCCGGATCATGAACGTCATCGGCGACCCGATCGACGAAGCCGGCCCGATCAACTCGCCGTTCTCGTCCTCGATCCACCGTGAGGCGCCGTCCTTCGCCGAGCAGACCACGTCGGCCGAAGTTCTGGTCACGGGCATCAAGGTGATCGACCTGCTCTGCCCCTACACCAAGGGCGGCAAGATCGGCCTGTTCGGCGGCGCGGGCGTCGGCAAGACCGTGACCATGCAGGAGCTGATCAACAACATCGCCAAGGCTTACGGCGGCTATTCAGTGCTGGCGGGCGTCGGCGAGCGCACCCGCGAGGGCAACGACCTCTATCACGAGATGATCGAGAGCAATGTGAACGTCGCTGGCGGCGGCGGGGACTCCAAGTGCACTCTCGTCTATGGCCAGATGAACGAGCCCCCCGGCGCCCGCGCGCGCGTGGCCCTGACCGGCCTTGCCCAGGCCGAATATTTCCGTGACGTGGAGGGCAAGGACGTGCTGCTCTTCATCGACAACATCTTCCGCTTCACTCAGGCGGGGTCTGAAGTGTCGGCGCTTCTGGGTCGTATCCCCTCGGCGGTGGGCTATCAGCCCACTCTCGCTTCGGAGATGGGTAATCTTCAGGAGCGCATCACCTCCACCAACAAGGGTTCGATCACGTCGATCCAGGCCATCTACGTCCCCGCCGACGACATGACCGACCCGGCGCCCGCCACCTCCATGGCCCACCTGGACGCCACCACGGTGCTGTCGCGCGACATCGCCTCGCAGGGCATCTTCCCGGCCATCGATCCGCTGGACTCCACCTCACGGATCATGGACCCGAACGTGATCGGCGAAGAGCACTACGCCGTCGCCCGCCGGGTGCAGGAAGTGTTGCAGACCTACAAGGCGTTGAAGGACATCATCGCCATCCTCGGCATGGACGAGCTATCCGAAGAGGACAAGCTGATCGTCGCCCGCGCCCGCAAGATCCAGCGCTTCTTCAGCCAGCCCTTCTTCGTGGCCGCGCAGTTCACCAACCTGGAAGGTAAGTTCGTGCAACTGGCCGACACCATCCGCAGCTTCAAGGCCATTGTCGACGGCGAGTGCGATCACCTGCCCGAACAGGCCTTCTACATGGTCGGCGCGATTGAGGAGGCCACCGCCAAGGCCGAGAAGATGGCGGCCGAGGCGTAGTGATCCTCATCGGTCTGGCGATTGCGGCTCTTGCCTCGGTCGCCGCGCCGGATTCTTCCGCCCCCGCTATCGAGGAACCTCGCCCCTACATCTCCGGTTTCTGCGCACCTTTGACGCTGGGCGAGTCCGATCCGGCCGCGCTCAGGCGGGTGTTCAAGGTGTGGGAGGCGAAATCCTCTACCGCAGCGGCGGCGCAGTCGTTCCAGCCGCAGGACGCGGAAATCGCAGGACAGATGGTGGAGTTCGCCGCCGCCGATGCTCCGCACGCGTTCGTGGATCGGCGGCGTGGGACCTGTTCGCTGGTCTATCCGGGCACCAAGACACCGGCTGCGGTGCTGGATGAACTGAAGACCCGCCGCCTGCCGATAGGCCCAGAAGGCTCGGCTCCGACGCCCTGGCGCGCCGTCGTCACCAGCAGGGTTGGCCCACCCGGCCCAATCCGCTATTTCATTCCCGTGGTTGAAACGCGGGGCGTTGGCCTCTGCACCACAGTCTTTGAAGACCTTCGCCTGAAAGACAATTCCCCCGCGGTTCTGGTCAGGGTCTCGCCCTGCCGCCTCGACCCCGACGACACGCTAGAATGATGAGACGCTAGACCATGGCCAAGTTCCTGTTTTCCCTGGTGTCGCCCGAGCGCGAACTGTTCTCCGGCGAGGTCGATCAGGTGGACGCCCCCGGCGCGGAGGGCGATTTCGGCGTACTGGAAGGCCATGAGCCCTTCATGACTACGCTACGTCCCGGCGCGGTTACGGTGACGAACGGCGCCATAAAGCGCGTCTATGAAATTCAGGGTGGTTTCGCCGACATCACGCCCGAAAGCTTCACTCTGCTGGCTGAACAGGCGACCGAAGCGACGGTCCAGTAGTGACCCTCCTCGACGTTGGCGGCGTCCTCGGCGTGCTGATGATCCTGCTCGCCTATGCGGGCATCCACTTCGACTGGTTCGATCCCAAGAAGACGTTCGCACTGCTGTTGAACCTGATGGGCTCGGGCCTGATACTGCTGTCGATGGTAAAGGCGTTCAACCTCCCCGCCTTCATCATGGAGGCGGCATGGGCCGCGATGGCGTTGTTCGGCCTCGTCAAGCTCTTCTTCGTCAGGCCGCGCGGTCTCAAGCGGCGCTGACTTGCGGTTCGGCGAGCCACGAGAGGCAGGCGTCCACCACCTCTTCCCAGCCCGGCTCGCCGATCAGCCAGTGGCTCATCTCAGCAAAGACGTGCACGCCCGCGCCTAGCCGTTTGGCGGTCTGACGCACGGTCGCAGGCGGGTGGATCAGGTCCTTGCCCCCCGCAGCCACGAACACCGGCGCCTTTATGGCCGAAGCGTTGACGCTCGTGGTCATGAACGGATCGAGCCACCAGTTCAGAGTCTCGAACAACGCCTTGCCGCTTTCCGCTGTCATCCGGTCGTAGACCCTGCGGCCAGAGGCCTCGTCCATCCGTCCGAGGCTGTAGAGTTTGGCGACGAACTTGTCCGGCTCCACCGCCTGCGCCCAGAATGGGCCGAGCGCATAGAGGCCAAAAGCCGACCCCGCCTCCTCCATCGAGCCCCCCTGCACACCCCACGGTGCGGAAGGCGCCAGCAGAACAAGCGCCGAGACGGGCGCCTTGGCTGCCGCCATTTGCGCCACTAACCCTCCCATGGAGTGGCCGATCAGGATGGGCGGCGTAGGCTCGGCGCGGATCAGGGCGGCGATGTCGCTGGCGAAATCACTCATAGAGGCGCTGGCGACAGCAGCACGTGATGCGTTGGCGCCGTGTCCGCGCAGGTCGGGGGTCAGCACCCTGTAGCCTTCCGCCTCGAACGGGATACGGAAATCCTCGAAGGTCCAGCCGCCGCAGAAGGCGCCGTGCACCATGATAATGGTCGGCTTCACGATGCGACGCAGCCCCGGCACTTATCGGTCATCACTGAGCTTGTGCGCGAAGCGGGCGAAGGCGTCCACCGCCTTGCAATAGGCTTCGCGTTTAAAGGCGGCGACCACATCCGGCGCTTCGCTCAGCGGCGCCCAACGCCAGCGGTCGAACTCGATCTCGTGATGGCCCTCAAGGTCGATTTCGCAGTCTTGCCCTTCGAATCGGTAGGCGAACCAGACCTGCTTCTGACCTTTGAAGCCCCGTGCCCGCTTCGGATTGGCAATCACTTCGGGCGGAAAATCGTAGGCGATCCAGCCGTGTGTGCGCCCGAGAAGGGAGACGCTCGACACCCCCGTCTCTTCCAGCAACTCACGGCGGGCGGCGACCTCGAAGTCTTCTCCCGCATCGATCCCGCCTTGCGGAAACTGCCAGTCGTGCGCACTGCCCGCGTCAGGGCGGTGGCCAATCCAGACCAGCCCTTCGCGATTGAACAGCACAATACCGACATTGGGACGATAGAGGGGGCCGGGATCACAGCCTTGATCGGTGGAGATTTCTGAGGTCACGTCCTATTTGCGCATGACCGCCGAGGCTGGGGCAAGCTGGAAACCGCGCGCGGTGATGGCGTTGGCCCATCGCGTCACCTGCTCGACCGTTACCGGATAGGCGAAACCGGTCCCCAGCGCCTGACCCTTTTGCAGTGCCTTGGCCTCAAGACCCCGCAGCGCCGCGTCGATGGCGTCGGTAGAGAGCTGCTCGTCCACGATCGCATCCGCCGAGCCGCGCGGAACCGTCCCATGGGCGCGCGCGCTGGCTGAGCCGTCGTCGAGGAAGCCCAGGCCTCGCCCCTTCAACGCATTGGCGAAATTGTTCGTTGCGGGATCAGAGGTGACAAAGCGTCCGCCGAGATAGTTTGTCACTGCGAAATAGCCGGTGGTGCGCGCCAGAAGCCACTCCAGCCGCTTGATCGTTTCCGCGGGTTGAGCGCCAGTCATCAGGGTGTAGGGGCCTGGATCGTTCGAGGGATAGTCCAGCGGCTCCATGGGGATTTCCAGGATCACCTCGTGGCCACCTGCGCGGGCGAGATTGATCCATCCCTGCAATCCATCGGCATAGGGCACGAAGGAGAGGGTGACTTCGGGCGGCAGCTTTTCGATGGCGGTGCGGGTAGCGGCTCCGTTCAGGCCCAGTCCACCAACTACAAGGGCGATCTTCGGCTTCCCGTTGCTCTGGAACGGGCGGGCGTAGGCGGTGAAGGGCGTGCGGCCGTCCTTGGCGATGATGGGCAGGAGCCCGCCGGGTCCAGGCGCCGTCAGGCCCGCCGCCGGAGCGGGAGAAAGGGGAATGGGCTTGGGCCGGGCGATTTGGGCGGGCGCGGCGGGACCGCCGCCGCCGAAAGAGCCCCCTTGCGGTAGGGTGATAACCGCTTGGCCGCCACTCGCGTTCACCCCGGCGAACTGTTGCATCAGGGGATCGGACGGCGCTCCCGCCATGCCCACGTCCTGCCCGAGGGGTAGAGTTCCGAGGGTTGGCGGAGCGTTCGGATCGAGCGTGGGGTGCAGGGCGCCAGTGATGACCGTGCCGGTCTTAGGTGTTTCCAGCGACATGGTGACGGTCGGTGCGCCCGCGTGCGGGTTTGCGGTGGCCAGGACGATCAGGCCGACCGCGCCTAGCAACAGCAACGCCGCGCCTACGGGTGGAACCCACGGCTTGCTCAAGGCCTCGGGCAAGCGGAAGCCTCCCGGCGAACTCGGCATCGGCATGGCTGGAACAGGACGACGGGCGAACATGAAGGGCGGGCCTGACGCGGAACGGAACTCGATCCGCAATCTGGCTGATCGTGGTTAAGAACCGGAAAACGGCGGCCTCGGGGAAGAGGAAGAATTAGAGGCGGTTTGAACTTGTCTGGCGAAAGTTCCTGTTTCGTTTCCCAGCGCGCCTCGCTAGGCTCGGACGATGAGCGAGCATCCTTCAACGCCGTTGAAACTGAGCCACGAAGGGGGTGAGGCGGCGAAGCTGACCCTGCCACCCGCCCTCGCCGTGCTTCCTGGTCAGGCTGCCGCAACAGCGGACACCGAGGGCGCACGCGCGCTGAAACCAAGCACGGCCCGACTGATGATCCAGACCGGCCCAGTGCTTCTGGCCCACGCCAGCCTCTCGGCCCGGCGGCTGGGTATGAACCCGCCCGCCCGCTCGCGCGACATTCTGGATGTGCTGGAGCTTTTCGCCTTCGTGCGGCCCGCCCGGTCTTGCGCGCCCTCCGCCGCCGGGTTGGCGCAAGCTCTGGGATTGGCAGAACCCAAGGGCGTGATCGCACAGGCGGACGCGCTGAGGACCACAACGCAGACCCTGCTGGGCGAGCTTGCTGCGACGCCATGGCCTAGCCGCGAGGAGGCGTTGGCCTTGGCGGAGACCCTATCCCGCGCGGGGTGGGCGTGGGGCGCGCTCACGCTTCAGGCCCTTAGAAGCGCGCCGATCGGGCGGGTGTGGCGGGGCTCCGGCGTCGATGTCTGGACCCGCCTTTCCGAGTGGGAGGACGCGGGTCCTGCGGGCGAACCTGGCTCAAGGCCCATCACCCCCGAGGCGGCTCAGGCCAAGCTGGCGGAGCTTCTGGCCCGTGTCGGTCTTGACGAGGCGCGTCCCGCCCAGTCCACCTTCGCCGCCGAGGTCGCCTTCACCTTCCAGCCGCGCGAACGGGAAGGCTCGCCGCGCCTGATGCTGGCGGAGGCAGGAACCGGCATCGGCAAGACCATGGGGTATCTGGCGCCCGCTGCACTCTGGGCCGAGGCTAACGGTCCGGCGGTCTGGGTCTCCACCTATACCCGTGCCCTGCAGCGCCAGATCGAGCGGGAAAGCCACGCCGTCTTCCCCGATCCGGCCGTCCGCGCGAAAAAGGCGGTGGTGCGGAAGGGGCGCGAGAATTACCTCTGCCTGCTCAATCTGCAGGACGTAGTGCAGAACGCCATGATGGGCGGCGGGGACCTGATCGGCGCGGTGCTGGCGGCGCGGTGGGCGCGGGCGACGCGGGACGGCGACATGACTGGTGGCGACTTCCCCGCCTGGCTCCCCAGTCTGTTCGCGGTTGGTGGGGCCGCGCAGGCCGGGCCTAACGTGCTGGTGGATCGACGGGGCGAGTGCGTGCACGCGGGCTGCGCCCACTATCGCACCTGTTTTGTCGAGAAGGCGATCCGCGCCTCGCGCAAGGCCGACCTCGTCATCGCCAACCACGCGCTGGTGCTGACCCAGGCGGCGTTTGATGGCGCGCGGGCGGCGCGCGGCAAGCCTGCCGACGTGGAAGCCGCCAGCCTGAAGCGCATTGTTTTCGACGAAGGCCACCATCTATTCGACGCCGCCGATAGCGCCTTTTCGGCCGCCCTGTCGGGGCAAGAAGCGGCGGAACTGCGTCGCTGGGTCCGGGGCCCGGAGGGGCGGCGGCGGGGCCGGGGGCTGGACCAGCGCCTCGGCGATCTTCTGCCCGACAACGAGGTCGCCTTCGCCGCGCTCGGCGACGCTATCCGCGCCGCGTCGCAGTTGCCGGGGGAGGGCTGGTCGGCCCGCATCGCCCCGCCAGTATGGGATGGCGCGGACCCGGAGGACGAGCTTTGGGACCCGCCGGTCAGCCGCGCGCATGGACCGGTGGAAACCTTCCTCGCCGCCATTCTCGAACAACTGACGGCCCGTGCCGACCAGAAGTCCGAGGGTATGGAATGCACCGCCAGGCCCGCCATCGACGCGGTAAAGGAAGCCGCCCTCGGCGCCGCCCGGGCGTTGCAGGCGCTCGAGACGCCGCTGCTCGCCTTGTCGAAGGCGCTTGAAGCGATGCTGGACGAGGAGGCTGGCGATCTCGTCACCGTCGACCGGGCGCGGATCGAGGGCGCGCTTCGGGGCCTTGACCGGCGCGCCCGAATGCAGCTTCCGGCGTGGCGGCAGATGCTCCAAGCGCTTCAAGACGAGGCCGACGATCCCAAGTTCGTCGACTGGTTCGAGACGGTGAACGCCTTCAGGCGGGTGGCCGACGCCGCCTTTCGCCGCCACTGGATCGATCCCACCGAGCCTTTGGAAGCCGTGGTTCTTCGCCCTGCCCACGGGGTGCTGGTTACGTCCGCCACTCTGGCCGACATGGCGCACGAGGCGCCCTTCGCGCTGGCTGAAATGCGAACGGGCGCGGCGCGGCTGGAAGATTTGCCCAAGACCCTGCGGCTGACCTCGCCGTTCGATTACGCCGCCAACGCCCGCGCCATCGTCGTCACCGATGTCGGCAAGGACGACCCACGACAGGTCGCCGCCGCAATGCGCGAACTGTTCATCGCTTCGGGGGGCGGCGCGCTTGGCCTGTTCACCGCCATAAAGCGCTTGCGCATCGTCTACGACCGGATGGCTCAGCCCTTGGCCGACAAGGGCCTGCCGCTTTACGCCCAGCACGTTGACCCGCTGGAGATCGGAGCCCTGGTGGACATCTTTCGGGCGGAAGAAGACGCCTGCCTCCTTGGCACTGACGCCGTGAGAGACGGCGTGGATGTGCCGGGACGTTCGCTGCGTTTGCTGGTCTTCGACCGTATCCCTTGGCCCCGGCCTGACATCCTGCACAAGTCGCGGCGCGAGCGTTTCGGCGGCAGGAGCTATGATGACAGTCTGGCCCGTGCGCGAATCGCCCAGGCCTTCGGGCGGCTGGTGCGGCGGGCGGACGACCGTGGGGTCTTCGTCATGCTGGACGCGGCGGCGCCGACGCGGTTGTTCACCAGTCTTCCCGAGGGCGTGGAAATTCAGCGCATGGGCCTTGTGGACGCCATCGAGGCGGTGGGCAGCTTTCTTTCGCGCGCCTGACGGGGCAAAGGGAGAGCATGGAGCACCTTATCCTGTTTCGCCACAGCAAGGCCGAGAACCGAGCCGCATCCGGCGACGATTTCGACCGCGACCTCACCCCGCGCGGCAGGGAAGAGGCGCGCCAGACCGGCGAGGCGCTGGCCGCCGCCGGGCTGGTCCCTGAGCTTGTTATCCTCTCCGCATCGGCGCGCACGGTAGCGACCTGGGAGGCGGCGCGGGTGGTGTGGCCGGGGGCGCGGGCCGACGTCCGCGCAAACCTCTACAACGCAGACGCGCAGGCGCTGTTGGACGCAGCGCGCTCGCCCCTCGCGCGAACGGTGGCGGTGATCGCCCACAATCCGGGGATTCAGGTGTTGGCCATGGCCCTGTTTGGCCGGGCGCGCGCGCGGGACCTGGAGGCGCGCGCGAGAGAAGGCTTCGTCACCTCCGGCGCCGCGGCGTTCGCCTTCGAGGGTGACGCCGTGAGGGCGCTCGGCCTGTTTTCACCCAAAGGTCAGGACGGCGGCGAATGACGCGCATCTACAAGATCATCACCCGCGCGGCGTGGCTCGCCGCCAAGGTCTCGGGGTTTTTCACCGGTTCGGCCAAGGACGTTGAGGACGGGTTCATCCACCTCTCGACGGAGGCGCAGGCAGGCGAGACCGCGCGGCTACATTTCCACGGCCAGACGGACCTCGTGCTTCTAGAACTGGAAGCGGAGGGTTTCGGAGCCGATCTAAAGTGGGAGCCTTCGCGGGGCGGTCAGCTTTTCCCGCATCTGTTCGTCACCTTGCCCGCCGCGTTGGTGAAGGCCGTTCATGAACTGCCGCTCGGGCCGGACGGCGTCCCGCTGGTCCCCTCGCTCAAGCCATGAGCTTGCACGACCTCGCATCGCGAGCCCTTCATGTTCTGGATCCCGAAGACGCCCACCGCGCCGCCATTCTCGGGATGAAGCTGGGATTTGGACCTAACGATCCGTCTACGGACGATCCGACCCTCGCGGTGGAGATCGCCGGGTTGAGGCTGCCGAACGCGGTGGGTCTTGCCGCCGGATTCGATAAAGATGCAGAAGTTCCAGATGCGATGCTGCGCACGGGGTTCGGCTTTGTGGAGTGCGGCACCGTCACGCCCCTGCCGCAGGCGGGCAACTCGCGCCCGCGCCTGTTTCGCCTCACCGAAGACCGCGCCGTTATCAACCGGATGGGCTTCAATAACCGGGGTCTGGACGCCTTCGCCGCCCGGCTGGAACGCCGGACCAAACGCGGGGTTGTGGGCGCCAACATCGGCGCCAACAAGGACGCCCCGGATCGGATCGCCGACTACGTAGCCGGGCTGGAGCGGGTGGTGGGGCTTTGCGACTACGTGACGGTGAATGTCTCCTCGCCGAATACGCCAGGCCTTCGGGCCTTGCAGTCTGGCGATGCGCTGGACAATCTACTGGGCGCGCTGGCGGAGGCTCGGAGCGCGCTCGCGGCCCGCCCCCCGGTGTTCCTTAAGGTGGCGCCCGATCTGGTTGATGATCAGATTGAGGAGATCGTTCGCGCGGTCACGGAACATGGGCTGGACGGGATCATCGTCTCCAACACCACCATCGAGTGGCCCGCGAGCTTGCTTTCAGTCCAGGCTGGCGAGGCGGGCGGCCTGTCAGGCGCTCCGCTGATGGCGTCGTCCACAGAAATCCTGAAACGTTTCCGCGCTGCGGCGCCGAACCTGCCGCTGATCGGGGTGGGCGGAATCGCCTCCGGCGCGGACGCTTATGCCAAGATCAGGGCGGGGGCCGATGCAATCCAGCTCTATTCGGCGCTGGTGTTCGAGGGGCCGGGGCTGGTTCGGCGGATCAAACGCGACCTCGCAGCGCGGCTGAAGGCTGACGGTTTCCTCTCGGTGGGCGAGGCGCGAGGCGCCGCCTAGCGTTTCAACGCCACTCGATAGGCTTCCAACAGGGTCGGGACCTGATGGCCCCAGGCGAGTTCGCTCTCCACTCGTTTGCGCCCGAACGCGCCCATGGCGGCGCGGCGCTCCGGATCGTCCAGCAAGCTGAGGACCTTGTCAGCGAAATCTCGTGTGTCGCCGATCCGGGCGTAGAGCGAGGCGTCCTGTGCGCTGTGGCGGCCTTCCTTCAGGTCGAACTGCACTATGGGTTTCGACAGAGCCATGTATTCAATGATCTTGTTCATGGTCGACTTGTCGTTCAGTTCAGAGAACTTGTCGGGGTTGACGCAGACCTCCGCCGAGCCCACTGCCGAGAGAAGTTCCACATCGGGAATCCTGCCCGTAAAGGTCACGTAATCGGCCACATCGAGCGTCGCGGCGAGCGCCTCTATGGTCTTGCGATAACTGCCGTCGCCCACCAGCACGAACTGACAGTCGGTCCTCTGCAGATCATGCACGATATAGCGGACGGATTCCAGAAGCAGGTCCAATCCCTCCTGCTCGCCCATCACGCCCACGTAGCTCACCAGATGCCGCCGGCCGTTGCGCCACTTGTCGTCGTAGGGCGGCTCGGATGGCCATTTGGCGATGTTAGGGCCGCTGCGTACTACGAACACCTTGTCCGGGCTTTTTCCGCCCCGGTCGATGGCGACTTGGCGGTAGGACTGGTTGGTGGAAATGACCACATCGGCGGTCTTGAAGGTCAGCCGCTCGAACTGTCTGAGGAGGCTATGAAAGAAGCCACGGTGCTCGAACTTCGACTCGAATACTTCAGGGGAGAGATCGTGATGATCGAAGATGAACCGCTTGCCGAACAGCTTGAAAAACGCTCCTACGATAAAGATAAGGTCGGGCGGATTGCAGGCGTGGATGACGTCCACGCCCACTGTAAAGGCAATTTCGATAGCGAGCGTAAACTCCCAGAATAGCGCCGCGCCGTATTCCGCTAGATATCCCCACGCCCCCGAGGCTTCCAGCGGCAGGGGGTGGCGGTAAATCCTGACGCCGTCGAGAGTCTCGCGGCGTCGCTCGAACCCTTTGCCCGTGGGACAGATGACGCAAACTTGATACCCGGCCGCAGCCAGCGTCGTCGCTTCTAGCCAGACGCGCCGGTCGAACGGCACGGGCAGGTTTTCGACAATGATAAGAACTCTACCTTCGGGCATATTTACTCAGGGACAGGGTGAATGACGTGCTAGCGAATGTTGCAGCGAATGGGAATGCGCGCTCAAGCCCGCCGGGGCCAGATCGCGGGTTGAGGGCCTCTGAAACATGCTGAGCGCGCAGAAACTGGTTTGGTATGTGCGCCGGTTGACCAGTATGTCAGCCGTAGAATTGGCGCATCGCCTTGTCGAGCAGATACGCCGCCGGAGGGATCGATCACGCGTCTGGGGCTGGGAGGGGTTCGGAGCCTTTCGCGGCGATGTGAATGGACTTCCGGGGCTTCGCAAGGATGTTGACCTGGAGTTGGCCGCGTTGGCCAGCGAAGCTGCGCGCGATGCGACGGCGGGACGATTTCGATTCCTGGGTCAACGCTGGCCGGAGCCTGCGGCGACCCCTTGGTGGCGCGGTGGGATTTGGTTCCTCGATCCGGTCACAGGGCTAAAGTGGCCCGGCGCGGACGTTTTCGCCTTCGACGTTCCTTATCGACACGATCATGAGCGCGGCGATGTAAAGTTCGTGTGGGAGATCAACCGGCTCCAATTTCTGCCTCCCCTCGCCGTCGGCGATCCGGCCCATGGAAGCGATACCGCCTTTGCGATCCTGCAGGGCTGGATGGACGCCAACCCGCCCTACCAAGGGATCAACTGGACCAATGGCATCGAGGCTGCGACGCGACTGGTTTCGGTATTCACGCTCCTATCTTGTATAGATCATCCCTATCCGGATGAAATGGATCTTCGCTTGCGTGCTTTTATCGAGGCTCACGCGCGGTGGATCGACCGTTACCCTTCATTACACTCCTCAGCCAATAACCATAGGGTCTCCGAACTGGCTGCTCTGTTTCTCACAGGCCTATGTGCGCCAGGGTTGCCAGACGCCCGCCGCTATCTGGCCGAAGCACGCGCGGGGCTGGAGGCGGAGATACTGCGCCAATTTCACACCGATGGCGTGGGGGCCGAACAGTCGCCGACCTACGCCGCCTACAGCTTGGAATGGTTTGCGATTGCGGGCGTGGGGGCGGAGGAAAGAGGCGCGCCGTTCTCACCTGCCTACAAGGAACGGGCGCGGGCTGCGGCTGAGCATCTGCAATGGCTTCTGGACGACGGGGGCTGCGTCCCGCGCATTGGCGACGACGACGAAGGGCGGGTCATCGCCCTCGCTCAGGCGCCGGAGCCGCGCTACGTCGCCTCCATTGTCAGCTTGACCCGACGCTGGCTAGGGTTAGCCGAAATGCGTGAACTGACCCCCACGCCCGAACTGCGCGACAGCCTGTTTGCGTCCCCAACGGGCGGTGCAAGTTCCGATCTTCCGAAGTTATGGGGTGTACGGATATTTTTGGAGGGTGGTTATACTGTTGCCCGCTTACCTACATCCAAGGGGCCAGCTCTGCTCGTGTTCGACCACGCTCCTTTGGGCTTTCTGTCGATCGCCGCACATGGGCACGCTGATGCGCTTTCGATCTGGCTGCACTGGGGCGACGAGGCGATCATCGTCGATGCGGGCACTTATCTCTATCATTCCGGCGGCAGCGCTCGCGACGAGTTTCGCGGGACGCCCGCGCACAATACCCTCAGCATCGAGGGTGAAGACCAAAGCCGGATTTCTGGTCCCTTCAACTGGTCGGTCCATGCACGGACGCGGTTGCTGGAAGCCACACAGGAACGGGTTACAGCGGAGCACCAAGGCTTTCTGCAGCGGTTTGGCATGGTTCACCGGCGCACAGTGTCGTTTGAACCCGACGGCTACCTGATCGAGGATCGCCTTATCGGCCAGCCGAAGCGGAGGGGCCTCGCTTGGACCAGCGGGCTTCTCCTCGCGCCGGGTGTAAAGGTGAGCCTCGATGCAGACCGCGCCGAACTTGTAACGCCAGCCGGACTCAGGCTGGCCCTCCAAGCGGGTCCCGGCCAAAACTGGGCGTTACAGGACGCGAGATGCTCGCCCGCTTTCAACGTGGCGACGCCTTGCAATCGGCTAATGCTCCAAGGAGCAAACAATCAGACTACAGACGACGTCGTTAGCCGGGTCAGGATCACCTTGACCGATAGCCATTATCGTCGCGACACGCGGCTGGGCGAACGATTGCGAACCTGATCTCCGAGGTCTCGAACTTGACCGCCTTGGCGCCCGCCAAGCGACTCAACGTGTCTTCGATCTCGTCGCGTTTGTAAGACAAGGCCTTAAGCGCGGCCTGCTGATTGCGTCCCTCCCCGTGAACCTGACCGCTGATGGTCACGTAGTCGGCGGGTTTCGAGACCGTGGCCTCGCCCAATACCATGACCACCGACTCCGCTGTTGGTTGCGCCCGCGCCGCACATGGCGCCAGCATCAAGCCCGCCAATATCGCCCAGCCGTATTTCATCCTCAGCCCCCTATTCGTTGAACTGTAGCTCCACCCCGAGTCCTGCCAGCGTATCCCAATATTCCGGCCAGGTCTTGGCGGTGCATCCGGGGTCCAGAATGGTTACGCCATCGATCAGAAGCCCGGCCAGCGACAGGCTCATGGCGATGCGGTGGTCGGCGTAGGTCTCAACCCGCACCGGGATTCGCTGGCCGCTCAGGGCGGGATCGCCCGAGACCACGAGGTCATCGCCCTCTTCCACCGCCAGCCCCGGTTTGAACTTCGACAGTTCGGTGGAAAGCGCGCGCAGGCGGTCGCACTCCTTGACCCTTAGATTGGCCACCCCGATGAAACGGACAGGCGAGGCGCTGAAGGACGCCATGACCGCTAGGGTGGGCACGGCGT
Source organism: Caulobacterales bacterium (assembly GCA_038327995.1). Classification (GTDB taxonomy): domain Bacteria; phylum Pseudomonadota; class Alphaproteobacteria; order Caulobacterales; family Caulobacteraceae; genus CAIOYC01. Next base: position 14,214 of record JBBQLP010000040.1, read on the forward strand.
CCTGCATCTGCGAGCCATCGATCGCGCCGGGCATATGGGGGAAGGCGGCGATCAGCGAGTGGGCGTGGGCGTCCGGTTGGGTGAAGGCTGGCGCTTCTACGCCGAGGTCGATGGCCCCGCCGGTCAGCCGTTCCGCTGCCCAGAGATAGGTCGCAGCCGAGGCGTCTGGCTCAATGGCGAAGTCCGTTGCTCGATAGCCTGTGGGCTCCACGCGCCAGACGCCCTCGGCAGTCTGCTCGGCCTTGGCTCCGAAGGCGCGCATGGCGGCAAGGGTCAGGTCGACGTATCCGCGCGCGCCAATGCCGTGGCCCGTGAGCGCGACCTCCACGGACGCCTCCGCCCGCGCCGCCAGCATGAGGAGAGCGGAGACGTACTGGCTGGAGAGACCGGCGTTGATCTCCACCCGTCCGCCTCTGACACGTCCGGTCCCACGCACAGTGACGGGCGGGCAGCCGGTGGGCGCCTCGGCCTCCACCCCGAGTGCGCGCAGGGCGTCGATCAAGGGACCGATAGGGCGCCTGCGCATATGGCCGTCGCCGTCGAGGACCACGGTCCCGTCCACCAGGGCGGCGGCGGCGGTGAGGAAACGGGTGGCGGTGCCAGCGTTGCCGAGGAACAGAGGCCCGGCGGCGGCTCGCAGGCGCCCGTCGCTGGTGACGACGAAGCTCGTTGCATCCGGCTCGGAGACCTTGACCCCCATGACGGTCAGAGCTTTCGCCATGCGGGCGGTGTCGTCGCTCTTCAGGGCGCCGGTCAGGCGGCTTGTCCCGTCCGCCAAGGCGGCGAGCAGGAGCGCGCGGTTGGTGATCGACTTGGAGCCGGGGGGTGAGGCGCGTCCGATGATCGGGCGGCGCGGGGGGATGATTTCTACGGAGCGCACCCCGCCTAAACCCACCCGGCGATCACGGCCCGGAGTGCGGCGATCAGCGCTAACGGCTGGTCCAGCAGGACATGGTGCTCGGCCTCGGGCACGGCCACGAACGGCGTTCCAAAGGCCGCGTGAGAGCGGGAATAGTCGATCACGTCCGGCGTCATCAACTTGGAGTTTTCACCCCATACGAAAGCCAGGCGGCATTTGGCGCGGGCCAACTCCTCGCCCGACTCGAACGCCTTGGAGAAGTCCATCTTCGACCAGATGAAGGGGTCGAACCGCCAGGTCCAGCCTTGCAGACCGGACCCGTCGCCCAGCGGCGCCGGGTGCAGGGCCTCCCGGGCGATGTAGTCGATGATGAAGGCGTTCTCGCATCCCTGCGGCGGCATCAGACGGAAGCGGACGAGGGCGTCTTCCAGGGTGGGCGAGACCCGGTTGGGCTGGGTGCGGCGGGGCGGCCCGCCCCACTGGCGTTCGGGAGGCCGCGCGCCGGAATCGACGATGATCGCCGCCTTCAACCGCTCGCCCGACGCCGCCGCAAGCGAGGCGGTGATCGATCCGCCGAACGAGTGGGCGATCACCACCGGCCTCTCCCGCGCCTCGAACAGCCCCGCAGCTTCGGCGCAGGCGATGGCTTCGCGGCCGAACTGGTCGATGGAATAGCTGTCCCGCCAGCCCGAACGCCCCATGCCCGACCAGGAAATGGCGGCGCAGCGGAACTCCCTGGCGAAGAAAGGGACGATGAAGCTCCACCAGTCGGCGTGCGCGCCGTTGCCGTGCAGGAATAAGAGCCCCGGCTTGCCGCGCTCGCCCCAGGTGAGCAGCTCTATCGGCGCGCCCTCGACATCGACGAAGCTGCGCTCAGGCTGATGGCGGGCGATGGCGTCCTCGAACCAGGCAGGCGCAGGGGGCTGGGCGCCATGGAAGGGGGCGAGGACGGGCGGAATATCCACCATGAAGGCGGGGTTCTGGGCCGGGTGGGGCGGGGTTGGCGCGCCGTCGGTCATAGGGAAGCACCCTCCATCTGGCGCACAAACGCCTTTTCGCCGGGCCTCGGCTCGCGGGGGCCTAGCGCCTTGAACAGGCCCGTGCCGGTGATGAGCGTGCGCTCGCCTGCCCACACCCGACCACGCACGATATAGACGTCGTCGTCTTCCGAAATCAGCTCGCCAGTTCCCTCAACCCAGTCGCCGAGCTTGGCGGAGGAGAGGAAGTCGCAGGTCAGTCGCACCGTCACCCAGAAGGTCGACCGCTCGAACGACACCACATTGCCCCAGGCCACATCGGCCAGGGTCATCAGCATCCCCCCGTGGGCGTTGGCCATTCCGTTGGTGTGATGATCCTCGACGCGAAAGCCGATGGCGCGGCCCGTGGCGTTGGTCTTGTGATAAAGCGGGCCGATCTGGCGTCCGAACCCGCGCGACCAGTCCAGCGACACATAGCCCTCCGGCGGCTCCTGCCGCATCGGCCCCTGAACGTCGTCGGACATGGCGCTTCTCCCTCGCGGATCAGACGTAAAGGCGAGGGAGGGAAAGGCAAGGCTTGGCGCGCGGGACGCCTAGTCCATCAAAGCCGCGAACTCGTCCACCAGCCGTTCGAGGCGCGCCACCCCCGCCGTCCAGAAGCTCTTTTCACGGGGATTAAGGCCGAAGGGCGCGAGCGCCTCGACGTAGGTCTTTGATCCGCCGGCCGCCAGGAGTTGCTCGTAAAGCGGGGCGAAGGCGGCCGGGTCCTGCCGCCGCTTCTCCATCAGGGCGGAGACCAGCAAATCCCCGAAGGCGTAGGCGTAGACATAGAAGGGTGCGTGGGCGAAATGGGTGACGTACGCCCAGTAGTTCTCATAACCGGCGTTCAGTCGCACCGCCGGGCCGAGGCTTTCGCCCTGCACTTCCATCCATAGGGCGCCAATGGCGTCTGGGGACAGCTCGCCCTCCATACGCGCGGCGTGGAAGCGGGTCTCGAAGCGGTGGAAGGCGATCTGGCGCACCACGGTATTGAGGCCGTCTTCGATTTTGCCGGCAAGCAAGGCCCGGCGCTCCTTGCCCGTGGCGTCGGCTAGCAGCTGCTCGAACACCAGCCCCTCGCCGAAAATCGAGGCGGTTTCGGCCAGCGTCAGCGGGGTGTCAGAAAGAAGCGTTCCAAGCGGCGCGGCCAAGGTCTGGTGGACCGCGTGACCCAGCTCGTGCGCCAGTGTCAGCACGTCCCGCCGCTCCTCCATGTAGTTGAGGAAGACGTAGGGGTGCTTGTCCGACGACACCGGATGAGAATAGGCGCCCGACGCCTTGCCCGCGCGGGGCTCGGCGTCGATCCAGGGATTGGCGAAGAAGGTCTTGGTCATAGCCGCAAAGCCGGGGGCGAGCGCGCCCACTGCGTCCAGCACCACGGCCTTGGCCTCCTCCCACGCATAGCGGCGGGGCTGCGCCTGATCGAGCGGGGCGTTGCGGTCCCAGTAGTCCAGCGCCTCAAACCCCATGGCCTTGGCTTTGAGGGCGTAATAACGGTGCGACAGGCGCGGATAGGCCTCGACCACCGCCGCTTCCATGGCGTCCACGGCCTCGGCGTCGACCTCGTTGGCGAGGTGGCGGCTGGCGACGGGGGTGGGGTATTTGCGCCAGCGGTCCTCCACCTGTTTCTCGAAGGCCAGGGTATTGAGCGCCAACGCCAGCACCGGCGCCCGCTCGCCCAGCGCTTTTGAGAGAGCGTCGGCCACGGCCTTGCGGCGGGCTGGGTCGGAGTCCGAGAGGCGGTTCAACGCCTCGGGCAGGGTCAGTTCCTCGTCTTCTACATGACAGACGAGGCGGGCGAGCGTCTCATCGAACAGCCGCGCCCAGTTGGCGACGGCAGGGGCCCTGTCCACCAGAAGTCGTTCGAGGTCGGGCGATAGCTCGTGCGGACGCGACAGGCGCACCCGGCGTAGCCACGGTCGCCACTTCTCCGCCGCCGGACTGGCGCGCATGGCGCCTTCCAGTTCCCAGTCGTCAAGCTGGTTGATCTCAAGCGTCAGGAACAGGGTTTCGGCCCCTATAGTCCCGGTGCGCGCCCGAAGGTCCGCCTCCATCTTCGCCCAGGCCGGATCGTCGCGCGCGGTGGAGGCGGCGAGCCCCGCGTAGGCCCCTACCGCCAGGATCAGGTTGGTGGCCTGCTCATAGAGGCTGATCGCCTGAGCCAGGACGAGGCCCAACCGATCCGGGTTGGCGCGGGAAGCGATAAGCTGCCCTTTCAACCGCACCAACTCGGCGATGACCTTTTCAGCGGACTTCAGATCTGCGTCCATACGGGGATCGTCCCGACTGGAATAGAGGTCGAACAGGTCCCAGCGGGGAAGGGTGGCTGTGGCGGGACGGGTTGGGGCTTGGGCGTTCATGATGGGCCGGATATGGGCCAACTGATGCCTCCGATCAACGCGGATCGCCTAGTCTTCGTCGCCCCCCGTGGTTAACCCCCCGCTCACCTCTCCTCAACCGAACCTTCATCGGTCTGCCCCATAACAGGACACAACGAAGCCACGCTCCATCAGAGGGCGGGCTGTGATGATGGGTGTCCCTCTAATGTCCAAGACCGTCCTGATCGTGGATGATGATCCGACCCAGCGGCGCCTGATGCAGGCGGTGCTGGAGCGCGAGGGCTTCGCGGTGGCGCAGGCCGATGGCGGCGAGGCGGCGGTGGACCGGATCGCCTCGGGCCTAATCCCTGATGTGGTGATTCTCGATCTGGTCATGCCCCGGATGTCGGGCATCGAAGCGCTCAAGGAAATGCGCGCGCACGGCCTGACCGCGCCCGTGGTGGTGTTGACCGCCACCGGCGGCGTCGACGTGGTGGTGCAGGCCATGCAGGCCGGAGCGCAGGACTTCTTCATCAAACCTGCCTCGCCGGAGCGGATCATCGTCTCCATCCGCAACGCCCTGCAGATGGGCCAACTGACCAAGGAGGTCACGCGTCTTTCCAAGCGGGCGCAGGGGCACGTGAGCTTTGACGATATCGTCGGCTCCGCCGCGCCGACCCGGATGCTGAAGGCCATGGCCGAACGGGGAGCGAAGTCGCAAATCCCCATTCTGGTCCTAGGCGAGAGCGGGGTCGGCAAGGAGCTGATTGCGCGGGCGGTGCATTGTGCCTCCGACCGCGCCGGCAAGCCCTTCGTGGCGGTGAACTGCGGCGCGCTGCCCGAGAATCTGGTGGAGAGCATCCTGTTCGGCCACGAGAAGGGCTCCTTCACCGGCGCACACGACAAGCATCTCGGCAAGTTCATGGAAGCCAACGGAGGGACCCTGTTCCTGGACGAAGTGGGCGAGCTTCCCCTCGATATGCAGGTCAAGCTGCTGCGCGCGCTTCAGGAAAAGGAAGTCGATCCCGTCGGCGCCAAGCGGGCGATCAAGGTCGACGTGCGGATCATCGCCGCCACCAACCGTAACCTGCAGGAGCGCGTCGCGGCCGGGCATTTCCGTGAAGACCTGTTCTATCGCCTGAACGTCTATCCGATCGAGGCGCCGGCCCTGCGAGAACGCCGCGAGGACGTGCCCGCCCTGATCGACGCCTTCATCCGCCGCTTCAACGCCGAGGAGGGCAAGCGGGTGGTCGCCGCCACCGGCGAAACCGTGGCCATGCTTCAGGCCCACGACTGGCCAGGCAATGTGCGGCAGCTTGAGAACGCGGTCTATCGGGCCATCGTGCTCGCCGACGCGCCCTATCTGCAACCGCACGACTTTCCGGCCATCTCCGGCGTCGCCCCGCCCGCGCCCAACGCGCACGAGGTAGCGGTGGAACCTGCGCTGTCGCCGGACGCCGCTGCTTTCGATGCCGAAGGCAGCGCCGACGCGCCGGTGCGGATTCTGGATCATCGGGGGCATTTGCGCACCCTTGAAGACATCGAGCGCGACCTGATCCAACTCGCCATCGAAATCTATGCCGGTCACATGACCGAGGTCGCCCGCCGCCTGGGCATCGGCCGCTCGACCCTCTACCGCAAGGTCCGAGAGCAGGGGCTGGAGGGACTGGTGAAAGAGGCGGGCTGAACCCAGCCTCGATCCAGATACGCAAAAGGCCAGCGAGAGCTGGCCTTTTTAGTTCACTCAGGGCCTGAAACGATCAGACCGACAGGACCGTGAAACCGATCACCGCGGCGGGCAGAACCGCCAGCATGACGACCGTGGCCAGATTGGTGAACATTTCGGTATAAGCGAAAACTTTGGTCATGATTTATCCCCTTGTTATGAAAGCTGGCGGGGCGTTTCGTGCCAAGATTGCATTAAATCCCGGTAATTTCGTCTCGTCAGTTCGACAAGGGTGAAATAGGCTCGTCCAAGCGCTGCCGCAAGAGGCGAATGCTGCATCGCACATTAAATCGCGGCCATAATGTTGCTTTGCGGCAACGGTGGTGTGGCGGTGCTATTGTGTCTGACGAGGAGGGAGCGTTCGGTTGGGTAGAACCACGCCGCGCGGGACGCCAACCGGGACGCAGGCCGTCCGTTGGGCGTTGGGCGCAGTTCCCTTGTCGCACAGCATACAGGTGTTGGCGCGATTGGGGTCTGGCACGGCGTTTCCCTGGCAGGTGAAGCCGTAGCAGGCGTTGCGCTGCGGGTTGGGAAAGGTCCCCGCCGGGCAGGCCGTGCACTGATAGGGATTGGCGGGCGGATTGATCTGGTTGCCGAAGCATTGCGGAAGCGGGAAGGCGGCGGTGCAGATACCGCCTGGTGTGGATGTCGACCCTGCGGGACAGGGATTGCAGCCATTGTAGCCGTTCGGCTGCTTGTTGGCCGGGCAAACCTGACAGGCCCCGTTCTGCCAGACCCGGTTGGAGGGGCATTTGGCGATGCACTGGCCCCCCTTGTAATCCTGATAGTCCTGACAGATGGCCAGGCATTGATCGTGACCCTGAACGGTGATGATCTTCTGGTCGGCGTTGCAGCAGACGTTGGATCCGCCGCTCCCGCCGTTCCATTTCTGACTCGGCTGGCAGGGGTTGGAGACCTGGCCGGTTCCGCCGCCGATACACTGGGTGCGGGTGGGGTTGGGGCTGTTGAAGCTCTGTGGGCCGAGGCTCGGGCAGGCGGCGCAGGTTCCGCTCTGCAGGGCCTGCCCCTTGGCGCAGGGCTGGCACCAGAACTGGCCGGGATGGCTCTGGTCATAGTATTTCTCACCCGGACCCGAACAATCCGAACACTGTCCGTTCTCATAAAACCATCCGCCCGCGCCGCAGATGTAAGCGGTGGTGGGCGCGCCGCCGTTTCCGACTCCGGCTCTGGGGTCTGGGGCGTTCGACGACAGTCCCCATAGGGTGGAGAAACCAAGCGCCGTGCCCGCCTTGTTGAGCCCGCTCTCTATGACACCCGAGGGATCGAAGCTCGAAGCGCACGACTTCATGTCGTTGAGGATGCCCTTGATCCGGTCGGCGATGCCGCTTTCGGCGACCGCGCAGCCGCAATCCAGGTATTCGGAGACGATGTTTAGGTCTGGAACCGCCTGTTGCAGGGTTTTTACCGCCGGGGAGTTAACGTCGTTCAGAAGGGCGCTGCACGTCCCGGCGTTGATGGCGCCGGCCACTTGCAAGCTGGTCAGCCCCGCCGCCACCGCGTCGAAGGCCGGATCGTCGAAGTCAGCAAGGCACTGACCGTGCTGGGTGACGAACTTGTAGGCGATCTTGAAATCGGCCGGATTGACCACCTTGGCGAGGCGATAGCAGGCCGCGACACTGGCCATGGCCTGCCCAGCCGTTAGCGACCAGATCAGGAGCGCGCCCAGCACGCCTGCGGTACGTCCCAACCAACGCCCACCCAACATGGCGCAGCCTCCAGTTTCCCGCGAAGCTTACGCCGTTGGCGCTGGAGCGCAACGCTGGCTAAGAACGGCCATGGCCCGCGCTTTTCTCCGGCATCTGACGCTTACCGACGTGCGCTCCTATGAGCGGGCGGACCTGGCGCTCGACGGGCGGCCAGTGGTGCTGTTTGGCCCGAACGGCGCGGGCAAGACTAACCTTCTGGAGGCGGTGTCGTACTTAGCGCCGGGGCGGGGGCTCAGGGGCGCACGCGTGGCCGAGGTCGGGCGGCGAATGCCCGGGGAGGCGCAGGGCAGGGCGTGGAGCGTTGCGGCGATCTTTGCGTCGGACGATGGCGACGTGCGCGCGGGAACTGGGGTCGAGCCAGGCGGTGTGCGGCGCATCGTGCGGATCGAAGGGGAGACGGTGCAGGCGGGGCGGCTGTCGGATCTGGTGCGGCTGGTCTGGCTGACGCCGCAACAAGACCGCCTCTTTCTCGAAGGGGGAACCGAGCGGCGGCGGTTTCTGGATCGGCTCGCCTTCGCCGACCGCCCGGAACACGCGGGCCACGCCTCGGTCTACGAGAAGGCGCTGCGGGAGCGACTGCGTCTCCTGACTGACGGCGCCCGCGACCCGGCATGGCTAGACGCGCTGGAGACGCAGGCGGGGATAGCAGGCGCAGCGCTCGCCGCCGGGCGCGCGGCGACGGTGGAGGCGCTTGCCGCCGAGATCGAAACCCGCGCGGATCGACCCTTTCCCCGCGCTGGCCTGTCGCTCTTGGGCGATTGGGGCGGCGGCGACGCCGATCGTTTGCGCCTCGCATTGCAGAAATCCCGCGAGCGCGACGCCGCCGCCGGGCGTTCGCTTACGGGGCCCCAACGCACTGATCTGATCGTCATTCACGCTGAAAAGGACCGTCCGGCGGCGGAATGTTCGACGGGGGAGCAGAAAGCCCTCATTTTGAACCTGGTTCTGGCCCAGGCCTCACGGCTTTCGCGTGCAGAATCAGCCGCAAACCCTATAGTGTTGCTGGACGAGGTGGCCGCGCATCTGGACGCCTCCCGCCGCGCGGCCCTCTTCGACGAGATCACCGCGCTCGGACTGCAAGCGTTCCTGACCGGGACCGACCGGGCGCTGTTCGTGGGGCTCGGCTCGCGCGCCCAGACGATCAGCGTCGATCATGGGCGCCTTACGACATTGGAAGACGAAACTTGATGAGTGATCTGCCGGAAGACCACAACGCCGAAGACGAGCCCCCCGAGCGCATCCTGACCGCTGACGAGAACGCCGCCGCCTACAGTTCCGAGTCGATCCGGGTGCTCAAGGGGCTGGACGCCGTGCGCAAGCGTCCCGGTATGTATATCGGCGACACCGACGACGGTTCTGGCCTGCATCACATGGTCTATGAGGTGGTCGACAACGCCATCGACGAAGCGCTGGCTGGCCACGCCACGCGGGTGGCGGTGACGCTAAACGCCGACGGTTCGGCCACCATCGACGACGACGGTCGCGGCATCCCGGTGGATATCCACGCGGGCGAGGGGGTCTCCGCTGCCGAGGTCATCATGACCCAACTGCACGCGGGCGGTAAGTTCGACCAGAACTCCTACAAGGTCTC
>JBBQLP010000041.1:0-23285 GCA_038327995.1 Caulobacterales bacterium
GTGCACATGGGGCAGGGGCGCTCGCGCTCCGGCCCGAACATGAAGCTATAGACCGCCAGCGTCTGCTTATCCCCAAAGAGCCCGGCGAAATCGGTGGGACCATGCCCGCCCTCGAACCGGTAGTCCCCCCTGACCTCGCCGCCGGGCGGCAAGGCGCGGCGCTGGTCGGCGATCCGCGCCAGATGGCGACGAAGCTCGATCTCCTCGGTCAGGAGGGCGGTGCGGGCGGCGCGGTACTCGGCGCTCTCGTTCGGAAAGCGCACTGGGCTGCGCGCGGCCATCTCGGCGGCCGGAGTGAGAGATTGGGCGGCGGTGTCCATGGCGGCGGTCTCCATTGGGATACCCCACTGTAACGCGCCAGCGGCGGATCGGGAGACCCTCATCGGTATCGAGTTGCACCCGCACCGCCAGCGGCCCCTGGAGCGCCTTGACGCGTCAAGGCGTCGCTCCCCTGTGCTATCTCCAGATTTCGCGTGCAAGCCCGCTGATTTTCACGTTAACTTTTTAAATCGATCTCTGGGGAGACGCGGGTGGCTCTGGTTTGGGGATGGCGAAACGCGGCGGCGGGCCTTTGTCCGCTCGCCCTGCTGTGCGCTCCCCCCGTCTTCGCACAGACCTCGCTCGCCTCGCTCGCCGCCCAGTCTACGCCGGAGCCGGTCTCGCAGGCGTTGCTGTTCGGCGCCGCCTATGCCGCCTCGCCTGAAGCGCCCCAGCCGGGACATTCGGTGGGCATGGTGTTCGTGCCGGGACGCGGTCTGATCACCTTCGACGCCACGGGCAAATCCAGCGCCGAGATCATGGAGGCCGAGACCGAAGCCATCGGTCTCGCCGACGCCCGCGCGGTGCAGGCCCAGATCGACGCCCGCCATGCCCAGGACGTAGAGCAGGAAGCCGTCGCCTTCGCCGAAGCCGACCAACAGGCGCTTCGCCTACGCGTCGACGGTCGCACTGCGCCGGGATTGAACTTCAACTCTATTGGCGGCTCGCGCTCCCAGGCCGGTGGCGTACTCCCCCTCAATCGCAGTGCGGTGAAGGATCAGGTGGCCAGGGTGCTGGGTCTGCACGACGGCGCCGCTCTGAAAAACCGCAGTCGGGTCTATATGTTCGCCGCTCTTTCGGGCCGCGGGGTGGGGGTGAACCTGCTGCATGACGCAACCTCGGGCGAATGGAGCAACGCGGGCCTCACCTCCGACAAGGGCGGCTTCATCGGCCAGCGCCAGACCGGCATAGCTTGGCGCAAGGGAACGATGCAGGCGGCCCTCAGCCTGATCGACCAGAAGACCCACGCGCAGCTTCTGGGCATCACCACCATCCGCGACAAGCGCGTGATGCTGAGCTTCACCATGGTGTCCAAGGTCAAATAGCGCCGCCTACCCCAGCTTGGCCATGTCCTCGTCCGACACCTCGTAGTTGCCAAATACAGTCTGCACGTCGTCGTCGTCGTCCAGGGCGTCGATCAGCTTCATCAGGGTGGGCACATCCGCGCCCGCCACCGGGGTCTGGGTCTTGGGGCGCCAGACGATGGCGGTGGACTTTGCGGGGCCGAAGCGCGCTTCCATCGCCTCCACCACGGCGTTCAGGTCCTCGAAGGCGGTGAACACCAAGTGGGTGGCGGGAGTGTCGTCGTCTCCGGCGTCGGTCTCCACGTCGTCGGCGCCCGCGTCGATGGCGGCTTCCATCATCGTATCCTCGTCGGCGACGGCGAGCGGATAGATGATCTGCCCCAAGCGGTCGAACATGAAGGCGACCGAACCGGATTCGCCAAGATTGCCGCCGTTCTTGGAGAAGATCATTCGCACGTTCGAGGCCGCGCGGTTCCTGTTGTCGGTCAGCACCTCGACGATCAGGCCGACGCCGCCGGGGCCAAAGCCCTCGTAGCGAATTTCCTCATAGGTGTCGGTCTCGCTGCCCGCCGCTTTTTTTACCGCGCGGTCGATGTTGTCCTTGGGCATGGATTCGGCGCGGGCGTTCTGGATGGCCAGGCGCAGCCGCGGGTTCATATTGGGGTCTGGCATCCCGGTCTTCGCCGCCAGGGTTATGTCGCGCGACAGCTTGGAGAAGATTTTTGAACGCTTCTTGTCCTGCGCTCCCTTGCGGAACTGGATGTTCTTGAACTTGGAATGTTCGGCCATGGGTTTGGCTTCTGCTATGATCTGGATGGAATGAGCGGTCACGGCTTCTAGCGGGGCGCGGTCGCCAAGACCAGTGTCGGAACCGCGAGCCCCCGGCGGGGATTGCAGCAGGATGGAAAACTCTATCGACGACGATGAGCCAGCCTGGGACAGCGCGCCCAACCCGGACCTGGTGCACTGGCAACCGACCCATCGCCCCCACGGCTCTGTCTTGAGCGATGTCGAACAGGCGCGGCCTGCCTTCTCGCCCGCAGGAGCCCTCGGGCTCGTCATGCTGGGATCGGCCGCGATGGGCGCTGTGGCTGTGGGGGCGCTGGCCATCGGGGCCTTGGCCATCGGTCGGCTGGCGGTGGGCGACGCCCGCTTTCGCCGGTTGCAGGTGGATGAGCTAGTGATCGGCAAGATTCGCTGGAAGCGGTAGAGGCCTAAGGCGTGTCCATGCCTTGACCCCACCCCTAGGCGGGTGCATCTGCCCCGAAAATCACTGGTTGAAGGAAGTCCCATGCGCGTCGGTGTGCCCAAGGAGATCAAACCGGACGAGTATCGCGTGGGCCTGACGCCGACCGCCGTCCGCGAATACGCCGCCCATGGCCATGAGATGCTGGTTCAAGCTGGCGCGGGAGAAGGCGCGGGATATTCCGACGCCGACTACGTCAAGGCGGGCGCTAAAATCGTTCCCGACGCCGACGCGGTGTTCAAGGGCGCGACCCTGATCGTCAAGGTTAAGGAACCCCAGAAGGTCGAGTGGGAACAGCTGACGCCCGACCACATCCTCTTCACCTACCTGCACCTCGCGCCCGACCCTGCCCAGACCGAGGGGCTTTTGAACTCGGGCTGCGCGGCCATCGCCTATGAGACCGTCACCGATGCGCGGGGCGGCCTGCCCCTGCTGGCGCCGATGAGTGAAGTGGCGGGCCGGATCGCTGTCTTCTCCGCCGCCGAGACCCTGCTTAAGCACAATGGCGGCATGGGCCTTCTGCTCTGCGGGGTGCCGGGGGTTCAGCCCGCCCGCGTGGCGGTGCTGGGCGGCGGCGTGGTCGGCATCAACGCCGCGCGCATGGCCATGGGGCTGAACGCCGAGGTCGTGGTGCTCGAACGCTCCATCCCCCGTATGCGCGAGATCGACGACATCTTCATGGGCCGGGTGATCACCCGCTATTCCTCCGTCGCGGCGGTGGAAGAAGAAATCCTGCGCTCCGACGTGGTGATCGGCGCCGTGCTGACTGCAGGGGCCGCCGCCCCGAAGCTGGTGCGCAGGGAGCATCTTTCCCGCATGAAGCGCGGCAGCGTTCTGGTGGACGTCTCCATCGACCAGGGCGGCTGTTTCGAGACTTCGCGCCCCACCACCCATGCCGATCCGAGCTATACCGTCGATGGGGTGGTGCACTATTGCGTCGCCAATATGCCGGGCGCAGCGCCGCGCACCTCGTCCGAAGCCTTGGGCCACGCGACCCTGCCGTTCGGACTGGCGCTCGCCGACCATGGCCTCGACGCCCTGAAGCGAGACAAGCACCTGGCCAAGGGGCTCAATGTGCTGAAAGGCGAGCTAACCCACCCAGCGGTGGCGCAGGCGCTGGGCAAGCCGTCCTTCGATCCTTATGGGGTGTGGGGCTAGCCTGCGAACACCTGCCCCATGGGGATAGGCGGGGCGGTGACGGTCAGGCGATCCAGCGAGCCGCCTTCCAGCCAGCCCTTGGCGATCTGCATTGAGGCGCCGTAGGCCGCACGGGCGAAGCCGCCGCCGACGCTGATCCGGCGCACGCCAAGACCCGCGAGGTGCGCTGCAGTCCAGCCTGGATCGATCACCACGACGTTGACTGGAAGGGGCGCCAGCGCCTCGCATACCGCGCGGATGTCCGCATCGGTCCTGAGCCCGGGTGCGTAGAGGCAGTCAGCGCCCGCCTCGGCGTAAGCGGCCAGTCGCTCGATGGTCAGCTTCAGGTCGCTCATCCCGACGAGATAGCTTTCGCAGCGGGCGGTTAGCACCGCGCCCGTGCCCGTCTGGGCGATCGCCATGCGGGCTGCTCGGATGCGCTCTACTGAAAGGGCGAAATCGAACAGGGGTTCGGCTGCACCCGCTTCGGCACGGTCCTCGATGGATAGCCCCGCTACCCCTGCCGCGACGGCCTTCTTCACATTCACCGCGACGCCCTCCGGCTCCACGGCGAAGCCACCCTCAAAATCGGCGTTCAAGGGAATGTCCGACACCCGGCAAAGCGCAGACAGGTGATCGACCACCTCATCCACTTTCAGCCCGTAGTCGTTGCGGCCCATGGTCCATGCAAACCCGGCGCTGGTGGAGGCCAGAGCCTTGAACCCCAGCGCCTGCAGATAGCGCGCGGAGCCTGCGTCCCACGGATTGGGTAGGAGGAAACAGCCGCTTTCGTGCAGCTTGCGGAAGGCGGCGATCTTTTCGGACTGCGACGTAGACAAGTCAGGTCTCACACGGTTCGAGCGCGCCCATGGCGCCGGGGGTCAGGCGGGCGAGGTCCATGATCCGCTGGATCAGCGCCTCGCGGTCTTCGCTTTCGAGGGCCTGACGCAAGTGTGACAGCCGCCCGGACAAGGCCCGCGCCTCACGGGGGTTGAGCGCGTCCGCCGCCAGGGCTGAGGCGCCGATGTGCTTGCAGGTGCGCTCGATGGGAAAATCAGGACAGGTGCATTCCCCCTCCCCATCGCCCCGCACCTCCACGGAATAGAGGGCGCCGGTTTCCCCCGTGACCAGGGCGATCAGCCGATCATCCTCGATGGCGATCAGGCTGACCAGGTTCCTCTCGAAATAGGCGTGCGCCCGGCGAGCGCGCTTCTCGCCGAGACGGGCCATCAGGGCGTCGATATCGAATCGCAGGGGGGTCATGCAGCGATTATAGCCCAAGCAGACGCCCGGTCGCCTCGGTTTGCGCCGAACTGCGGCGCCCCTTACCCGAAGAAGCCGTGCGCCTTGCCGGGTTCAGCGTGGTTGGCGGCGAAATGGGCCAACATCCGCGACCAGCCATCCTTCGCCGCCGCCTCGTTGTAGCTGGAGCGATAGTCGGCGTTGAACCCGTGCTGCGCCTCTGGATAGACCACAAGCTGGCTCGAGGTCTTGCCTGCCGTCTTCAGAGCCGTGCGCATGGCCTCGATGTCGGTCAACGGGATGCCCTGGTCCTTGCCGCCATAGAGGCCGAGCACCGGGGCGCTAAGCTGGCCCGCGATCTCAAGCGGCCATTTGCGAACATCGTCGCCCATGAACGCGGTAGGGGCCGGGTGCGACAGGCGGCCATACCAGGCGGTTCCGGCCTTGATCTGCGGGAAGCGGGCGCAGGCCATCCACACCACCGCTCCGCCCCAGCAGAAGCCGGTGATGGCGGTGCGCTTACGATCCACGAAGGGCTGGTCGTTCAGCCAGTTCAGGGTGGCGTCGATGTCGCCCATTACCTGCTCATTCTTCGCCGTGCCGACGATCTTGGTGATGACCGCGAAGTCCATGGTTTTGGTGAGGGTGGCGTCCGGGTCGGCGCGGAAGAAGAAGTTTGGGGCGATGGCCACATAGCCGAGCTTGGCGAACCGGCGGCAAAGGTCGCGGATGTGTTCGTGTACGCCGAACACTTCTGAGACCACAATCACCGTTCCATAGCGGCCCCTGGCCGCGGGCCGGGCGACGTAGGCGGGCAGGCTGGAGCCGCCTTCGGGAACGGAGACCGGTCCCTCGATCAACCCCTCGGCGTCGGTGACGATGGGAGCGGCGTCGGCGGAAAAGGCGTAGGCGGCGTAGCCTGCGGTGAGGAGCCCCGCGAGGCCTCGTCTGGACAGATGGAAATCCTGCGGCTCTGAGCCTTCGGGACGGGTGAGGTGGGGTGTCGGAAGATCCATCGATGAAGACCCTGCTGTCGGAAAGCGAAGGTTTAAATCCTCCCCTGTCCTCGCGCGGGAGTCAAAGCCTCGCGAACGTTTGGAGGTGCGTCAGGCCGCGATCTGGCCCGAGGTGTTGGACAATTTGAGCAGGAGTTGCGCCCGCTCCGGTCCGGACAGCCGGGTCTTGGTGTCGCGCAGGGCCCGCACCGCCGTCATATGCTGGTCGATGATCGCACGGTCGATCCCGCCGTTCTCAACCCCGCGATGCAGGTACGCGAGGAGCGAGGTGATGGCGGCCGCCAGGTCCGGGTCGGCATGGTGAAAGGCGGCGGCCTGCAGCCCCGTAGCCTGCTCAAGCATTCCCTTCAACGCCTGTTGCGGGCGCACATCATGGAGATCGAGTTCCTGCTTGAACTTTGATTCCGCCGCTGCGAAGGCGCAGGCCAGTTTCTGGCTTTCGGCGCTATCGGCCCGGCGTTTCTTCATCCCCTCGAAGTCGCCCGAGTTGAACCGGCGCCGGTCCGGGCCGACATACATTTTCGCCTCGATCCACAGGCGCGGTTTCAGCGTTACATTCTCCACCCGCCTGTAGAGGTGGCCCGCTGTGAACGGCTTGCAGAGAAACTCGTGCGCGCCTGAATCCCGCGCCGCCTTGATCGAGCCCTCGCGGGGGCTGGCGGCGAGGATCACCACTGGGGCCTTGCGCGCGCCAAGGGTGGAGCGCCGCAACCGGGTGGTGAAATCCACCCCGTCAAGTTCTGGACCCTCAAGTTCCACAAAGATGATTTGCGGATCGAACTCATGGGCGATGGCCAGAGCTTGCTCGGTCCTGGTGGCGTAGACGGGCTGACGCGCGCCGAGTTCCTTCAGAATCTCGCCCAGCATCCGCGCGGAGGCCGCGTTTGGATCGACGATTAGCACCCGCTCCACCTGACGGGCGATCCGGGCGAGAACCTTTTTGTCGGCGTTGAACACGAAGCGCTTCCACTACTCTGGGAGCCGTATCCTGTCATCGCGCCGTAAAGATCGCGTTGATGCCGTAGCTTTGACGAGTCTAATTGTCTCCGGCGTTGGACCGGCCGAACTCGCTGGGGTTAGGCGCGTGATAGCGACGGCTCTTGCCGCCATATCCGGTATCGCCCGAAGCCGCCTTGGCCTGTTGTTCCTTCCAGTAAGCTGCTCCGTCGCGCGGCTTGAACATGGTGCGCGGCGCCCCGTCCTTGCGGGCCACCAGGAAAAGGTTGCCGTCCGGGTCGTACATCAGCTTGTCGCCGTTGGCGCGGACGAGGGTTTGCACGTCCGATGGCGGATGATCGATGAAGCGGCGCGCCCTAGCAGCGTAATCCTTCGCGTCCTTCGCTCCAAGGTCGGCGCCCCACTTGCCGTACTGGTAATCGACATTCTCCTGCGCAGTGTGCTGGCGATTGTCAGCCCACATAGGCTTGCCATCGACCATGGGAACGGGCGTGCGCGGGCGCTCATCGCGGCTATTGTAGCTGGCGGAGCGTGAACCGTTTCGGTCGCCTGACGAAGGGGGACCGTCGCTGCCGGGGCCATTGTCGCGCGCGCGGCTGCCGCTATCTTCCGCCGAATGGTCCCGCGCGGGAGCGCTTGAGCCGCCCCGGTCGCAGCTCGACAAAGCCAGTGGCAGAGCCAGTCCCATCAGCACGGCGAACACCGCACCTTCCCTACGCCACGTCCTCATGGAGTTCTCCCGATCAGCCCTTGATCCACCAATGGAACAATATGAGAACATTTTTGCGCACGCGTCAAGCTGGCGGCAGAAGACGCCGCCCGCCGAATACGCTAATCCAGCGGGACGGAGGGATGCGTGACCCAAAAGAGCGTGCTGCTGATCGTCGGCGGAGGCGTCGCTGCCTACAAGGCGCTGGAATTAACCCGGCTCCTGCGCAAGGCGGGTGTGGTCGTGCGCCCGGTGCTGACCAGGGCGGGCGCCGAGTTCGTTACCCCTTTGTCGCTGGCGGCCTTGGCTGAGGAAGAGGTGCGAACCGACCTGTTCTCCCTCAACGACGAGCACAAGATGGGTCACATCGAGTTATCGCGCGCGGCTGACCTGATCGTGGTCGCCCCGGCCACGGCGGACCTGATGGCCAAGGCGGCGAACGGCCTCGCGGGCGATCTCGCGTCCACCGCGCTTCTCGCCACCGACAAGCCGGTGCTGATGGCGCCCGCCATGAACGTGCGGATGTGGCTTCACCCCGCCACCCAACGCAACCTGGCGATGCTCAAGGCTGATGGCGTGCACCTCATTGGACCGGACGAAGGGGCTATGGCCTGCGGCGAGTTCGGGCCGGGACGCATGGCTGAGCCTGTCGCGATTTTCGATGCGATCATGGGAATGCTGAACGGAGCGGGCGCCGCCAAGCCGCTCGCCGGAAAACGCGCGCTGGTCACGGCTGGCCCGACGGTGGAGCCTATTGATCCGGTCCGCTTCTTCTCCAATCGCTCCTCGGGTCGGCAGGGCTACGCCATCGCAAAGGCGCTAAAGGACCTTGGGGCGCAGGTGACGCTGATCTCCGGCCCGACCGCCCTGCCGACGCCGCCCGGCGTTGCACGGGTGGAGGTGGAGACAGCGGCGGAGATGCTTCTGGCCTGCCAATCCGCGCTCCCAGCCGACATCGCGGTGCTGGTGGCCGCCGTAGCCGACTGGCGGCTCGCAGCTCCCGCCGAACAGAAGCTGAAGAAGAACGACCGGGGGCCGCCGACGCTGACACTGGTGGAAACGCCTGACATTCTGGCGACGCTCTCGGCTCAGGGCCCCGCCCGCCCGGCGTTGGTGATAGGCTTCGCCGCCGAGACCCACGACGTGGAAGCCTACGCCCGAGCCAAGCTGGCGAAAAAGGGCTGTGACCTGATCGTCGCCAACGATGTGACTCAGGACGGAGTGATGGGCGGCGCGGAGAATGCGGTGCTGATCGTGCGCGCCTCGGGCGTCGAGCATTGGCCGCGCATGGACAAGGCGGCGGTGGCGCAACGCCTCGCTCTCCTGATCGCCGAATCGCTGCAGTAGAGGGGCATGATCGCCTCCACCCCCATCAGTGTGCGCCTGCGCCGCCTGCCCCACGCCGAGGGCCTGCCCTTGCCCGACTACGAGACTGAGGGGTCGGCGGGAATGGACGTGCGCGCCGCCGTGCCTGAAGAGGCGCCCGTGACGCTGGCGCCGGGGAGCCGGGCCATGGTCCCCACGGGTCTGACGATAGCGCTTCCCGAGGGTTATGAGGCGCAGATGCGGCCTCGCTCCGGGCTTGCGGCCAAACACGGGGTCACCTGTCTCAACTCGCCGGGCACTATCGACAGCGATTATCGCGGCGAGCTTCAGGTTATTCTGATCAACCATGGCCATGAGCCTTTCGTGATCCGGCGCGGCGAGCGCATCGCACAAATGGTGATCGCGCCGGTGGTGCAGGCCGTATGGGTGGAGGCCGAAGCGCTGGACGACACCGTGCGCGGTGTGGGCGGTTTCGGCTCGACAGGTCGTTAACTTACGTTCGCTATTTGTTCACATTTACGTGGCCATATGAGGCATGACCACCGCTTCCTTCCCCTCGCCCGTTCAGCAGACCCCACGCCGTCTGGAGGCATCCCCGCCCCCACGCCGTGAAGATGATCGCGACGCCTGGGCGGCCAACCTCATTAACGAGATGCGGCGCGCTGCGGCGCCTGCCAAAAAGGCTGCAGGTCCGTCAATCTAACCCAACTCCGGCGCGACAAAGCCCCCTAGTCGTTCTTCGATGGCCTGAGCCACTGCGAGGGTTTTGGAGTCTCCGCCGCGCGGGCCGATGATCTGCACGCCGATGGGCAATCCCTGACCGTCGAAACCGATGGGCATGGCGGTGGAAGGCAGGCCGCAGACGGTGGCGAGAGCGATCCAGCGGAGCATCGCGTCGTAGGGGATTTTCTGGTTGTCCGAACATACCAGCTTGCGCCCCGCGAACGGCGAGTGGTCATGGGGGAAGGCGACGATGGGGGTTATGGGCGCGATCAGCACCTCGTGGCGCTCGAAGAAGGTCCGCATAGTCCGGCTCATTTGCGCTCGCACCTCGTCCGCGCTCAGCCATTCGGAATGCCGCGCGGTGGCGCCGAGCGCCATGGTTCCCCACGCCGGGGTCATGCCCATGGCCTGCGCCAGTTTCGCCGGGCCTCGCATCCACTCCAGCGCGCGGCGCTGGCTGGCGGGAAAGCCCATGGCGATCAGCGGCAAAAGCAGCGTCTGATAGGCGTCAAGCAAGGCGGGAGCATCCACCGGGCTATGCACCTGCGTCACCACGGCTCCCTCGGTCGTCAGGTCAGCCGCGAAGGCCTCGACCGCCGTGCGCACCTCGGCGTCTAGAATGAAGGCGGGCTCCTCCAGCCATAGCCCGATCTTCATGCCCGCCAGCACAGCAGACGGCGCCTTGCCTGCGACAGGTCCGCTGGCCAGGATCGACAGCAACAGCCGCAGGTCCCGCGCCGAGCGCGCCATGGGTCCGATCACGTTCAGATCAGGCTCCGCCGCCATGCCGGGCGCGGGCGGCACGTGGCCTCGCTGGCTTACCAGGCCGTAGGTCGGCTTGTGGGCATAGACGCCGCAGAAACTGGCCGGAATGCGGAGCGAGCCGCCGATGTCGGAACCGATTTCCAGGGGCGTGATCCCGCTGGCCAGCGCCGCCGCCGCCCCGCCGGACGAGCCGCCCGGCGTGCGATCCGCATCCCAAGGATTGTTGGTCTGGCCGTAGAGGGCGTTATAGCTCTGCCAGTCTCCGGCCATCACCGGAACATTCGTCTTGCCCCAGATCACCGCGCCCTCAGTGCGCACCCGGCCCACGACTGCGGCGTCGCCCGCAGCCCGGCCGAGGAAGGCCTTCAGTCCGGCGGAGGCGGGCAGGCCGTCCACATCCAGCGTGTCCTTGATGGTCATCGGCAGACCGGCGAGGAGGCCTATGTCGTGTGAGGTCGCTCCCGCCGCGCGGCGCTCGTCGATCTGCTGCGCGCGGACACGGGCCGGACCAAGGTCTTCGGCGACCACCGCGTTCAATGTCGCTTTCAGGGCATGAGCCTTGGCGGCGGAAGCCTCCAGAAGCTCCACCGCACTGATCCGCCGGGCGTCGAGCGCTTGGAGAAGGGCGGTGGCGTCCAGCGCATTGAGATCAGCCATGGGGGCCGTCCAGCGACGCTTTCTCAAATCCCAGGACGTCCTGCATATCGTAAAGTCCAGCCCCTCGGCGCGCCACCCAGATGGCCGCCTCCACCGCGCCTCGGGCAAACAGACTTCGGTCGCGGGCGGAGTGGGAAAGGGTCAGGATTTCGTCTTCGGCGGCGAAGACTATGCTGTGCTCGCCCACGATGCCGCCGCCGCGCATGGCGGAGAAGCCAATACTGCCTGCCTTGCGCTCTCCGGTGATCCCATCACGGATGGATACGCGCACATCGTCCAGCGTCTGTCCCCGCCCGGCGGCGGCGGCGTGACCCAGCATCAGCGCGGTGCCGGAGGGGGCGTCCACCTTGCGACGGTGGTGCGCCTCAGTGATCTCGATGTCCCAGGCGTTGGCGGGCAGGGCGCGCGCGGCCTGATTGACCAGCCCCACCAGCATATTGACCCCCAGCGAATAGTTGCCGGATTTGACGATGGCGACCCGCTTTGAGGCCGCGCGGACCATCCGCTCCTCGCCTGCCGAAAACCCGGTGGAGCCGATCACCAGCGCGGGCGCGTTCCGTCCGTTCTCGACCGCTTCCGCACAGGCCTTGGCCAGATCCGCAGAGGCGAAGCCAGTGGTGAAATCGATCACCACATCGCAAAGGGAAAGAGCTTCTTCTCGCGGGATCAGTCCCTCGCCGCTCAGGCCGGGCTGGTCGAAGCGAGCCTTTAGGATGGCGCCGGGCCGCGCGGCGATCCGGGAGGCCACCACCTGTCCCATCCGCCCCAAGGCGCCCGCGACGCCGATCCGCACCGGTTCTGAAATCATCGGTCCCTCGCGATAATCCGCGATAGTCGTTGCGCCGTTGGGCGGCTACGGTCAATCCGAAGCGCCTCTTCGCTCCCAGGACATCCCATGAAGCTCTATTCCGTCGATCTGTCGCCGTACGCCGCGCGGGCGCGCATCGCCATCTACGCCAAGAAGTTGCCAATCGAAATCCTTGCCCCCCCGCTCTCCGGGATCAAGTCGGAGGAGTATCTGGCGCTGAACCCCATGGGCCGGGTGCCGGTGCTGGTGCTGGACGACGGGACGGGCATCCCGGAATCCGAAACCATCGTCGAATATCTGGAAGACGCCTTCCCCGATCCGGCGCTGCGTCCTCACGGCGCCGAAGCCGCCGCCAAGGTGCGCCTGATCGCCCGGGTAGCCGAGCTATATGTGCTGGATCCCCTGCGCGTGCTGTTCGACCAGATCGACCCGGCCAAGCGCGATGCAGCGGTGGTGGATGCCGGCCTGGCCAAGCTCGGGCAGGGTATGACCTACCTCGAAACGGTAATGGGCGAAGGCAGCTACGCGGCGGGCGACAAGTTCACCACCGCCGACTGCGCGGTGACGCCGGTGCTGTTCATGGTCAATGCGGTGCTGAGCGGCCTCGGAAGGCTGGAGGTCATGGCCCCGCACCCACGCCTCACCGCCTATATGCAGAACGCCAAACAAGACCCGGTGCTGGCCAAGGTAATGGGCGAGATGACCGAGGGACTGAAGAACTTCCGGCGGTAGGGACGCTTAAGCCCGCTCTTCCGCTTCAGCCTTGTTTCGCACCACCCCGTCCCAGAACTTTCGGGCCTTGGTGAAAAAGCCAGCGTGCTGGGGATGGTGGCGCTCGCCAGCGCCGTTCGCACCGCCGAAGCTGTCGGCAAGCTCGCGCATCAACTCCTTCTGGCGGCCCGTCAGATGGGTGGGCGTCTCGACATAGATTTCGACGATCAAATCGCCGCGCTCGCGGCCCCTGAGCGACGGCATTCCCTTGCCGCGGATGCGCACGGTCTTGCCGGTCTGCGCGCCCTCGGGAATCTTCACCTTGACCTTGCAGTCGTTCTCGCAATCCGGGGCGGCCGCGAGGCAGGGGGCCTCAAGTTCGCCCCCCAGCGCCGCCATCCACATGGGTGCGGGGACGGAGCAGTGCAGGTCGAGCCCGTTCCGCTCAAACAGCTCGTGTGCGCGCACCGAGAGGAAGATGTAGAGGTCGCCGTTCGGACCGCCCCGCCCGCCGGCGTCCCCCTCGCCTTGCAGCCGGATACGCGCGCCGTCATCGACGCCAGCCGGGATGCGGACCTGCAGCGTGCGTTCCTTCCTGACTTGCCCGGCCCCATGACAGGTGCGGCAGGGGTCGGTGATGATCTTGCCCGCGCCGCCGCAGCGGGGGCAGGTGCGCTCGATGGCGAAAAAGCCCTGGCTGGCGCGCACCCGGCCCTGACCGTTGCAGGTTCCGCAGGTGGTGGCGGAGGTGCCCGGCTTAGCGCCCGACCCGTCGCAGGTCTCGCAGGTGATGGTGACGGGCGCCTTGATCTCCACCTCGGCGCCGGAGAAGGCTTGTTCGAGGGTGATCTCCAGGTCGTAACGCAGGTCTTGTCCCCGCGCGGGGCCGTTTCGCCGCTGCTGGCCGCCACCGCCGAACATCTCGCCGAACGCATCGCCGAAGACCGAGGAGAAGATGTCGCCCGCGTCCTGAAATCCGCCCTGCTGACCAAAGCCGCCCGCGCCGGGACCGCCGTTCTGAAAGGCGGCATGGCCGAACCGGTCATAGGCCGCCCGCTTTTGCGGGTCAGACAGAATGGAATAGGCCTCGTTGCACTCCTTGAAGCGGACTTCCGCCTGGGGATCGCCGGGGTTCTTGTCGGGATGATGCTGCATGGCGGCTTTACGAAAGGCGCCCTTCATCTCGATCTCGGTGCAGGTGCGGGTGACTTCCAGCACCTCGTAATAGTCGCGCGCCATGTCAGACGTGGACTCCCTTGCCCGCCGCAGCGGGTCCGTCCTCGTCGTTGGCTACGCCGCCCTTGCGGGTCAACAAGCTCAGGAGGAGGACTAGTGTTGATGGTGAAGCGAGTTTAGCAAAAAACGCCTCACCTCGAGCGTATCCAAAGGCGAGGCGTTTCATCGCAGGGCTTACGCCGACTTCTTGTCGTCATTCACTTCTTCGAACTCGGCGTCGACCACACCATCGTCCTTAGCCTCGGTTTCGCCCGCTTCGGCTTCCGCCTGGCTGGCTTTGTACATGGCCTCGCCGAGCTTCATCGAAGCCTGCACTAGGGTCTGGGTCTTGGTGCGGATGGCTTCGGCGTCCTCGCCGTCCTTGACAGACTTCAGGTCGGTGATAGCGGTTTCGATTTCGGCCTTCTCTTCGGCGGAGACCTTGTCGCCGAATTCGGCCATCGACTTTTCGGTCTGGTGGACGAGCGAATCCGCCGAGTTGCGGGCCTCGATCAACTCCTTCTTGGCCTTGTCCGCGGTGGCGTTGGCTTCGGCGTCCTTTACCATCTTGTCGATGTCGGCCTCGGAGAGGCCGCCGTTGGCCTGGATGCGGATCGACTGCTCCTTGTTGGTCGCCTTGTCCTTGGCCCCGACATTGACGATGCCGTTGGCGTCAATGTCGAAGGTCACTTCAACCTGCGGCACGCCGCGGGGGGCGGGGGGGATTCCGACGAGATCGAACTGGCCAAGCATCTTGTTGTCCGACGCCAGGGGCCGCTCGCCCTGGAAGACGCGAATGGTCACAGCCGACTGGTTATCATCCGCTGTCGAGAAGGTCTGCGAACGCTTGGTCGGGATGGTGGTGTTGCGTTCGATCAAGGGGGTGAACACGCCGCCCAGTGTCTCGATGCCGAGGGTGAGCGGGGTGACGTCGAGAAGCAGCACGTCCTTCACGTCGCCTTGCAGCACGCCCGCCTGAACGGCGGCGCCGAGGGCGACCACTTCATCAGGGTTCACGCCCTTGTGCGGCTCGCGGCCGAAGAAGGCCTCCACCGCCTCGACCACCTTGGGCATCCGGGTCATGCCGCCAACCAGCACGACTTCGTCGATCTCGGACTTTTTGTAGCCGCTATCCTTCAGCGCCTGCTCGCACGGGCCGATGGTCCTGGCGATCAGGTCCTCCACCAGGCTTTCCAGCTTGGCGCGGGTGAGCTTCAAGGTGAGGTGCAGAGGGCCCGAGGCATTCATCGAGATAAAGGGCAGGTTCACATCATAGGACGGGACGCTCGAAAGCTCCTTTTTGGCCTTTTCGGCTTCTTCTTTCAGGCGCTGCAGGGCGAGCTTGTCCTTGCGCAGGTCCACGCCCTGTTCCTTCTTGAACTCGTCAGCGAGGAAATCTACGAGGCGCAGATCGAAGTCTTCGCCGCCAAGGAAGGTGTCGCCGTTGGTGGACTTCACCTCGAATACACCGTCGCCGATCTCCAGGATCGACACGTCGAAGGTGCCGCCGCCGAGGTCATAGACCGCGATCTTCTTGCCTTCGGACTTCTCGAGTCCGTAAGCGAGGGCTGCAGCGGTGGGCTCATTGATGATGCGCAAAACCTCAAGGCCCGCGATCTTGCCCGCGTCCTTGGTGGCCTGCCGCTGGGCGTCGTTGAAATAGGCGGGGACGGTGATGACCGCCTTTTCGACCTTTTCACCGAGGTGGGCTTCGGCCGCTTCCTTCAAGCGTTGCAGGATGAAGGCGGAGATTTCCTGGGGACTGTAGTCCTTGCCGTGAGAACGCACCCAGGCGTCGCCGGAGGGACCCTTGACGATTTCATAGGGCACCATGCCCTTGTCTTTGGCCACCACCGGGTCATCGAAGTTACGGCCGATCAGGCGCTTGATGGCGAAAAAGGTGTTGGTCGGGTTGGTGACGGCCTGACGCTTGGCGGGCTGGCCGATCAGGCGCTCGCCGTCGTCCTGGATGGCGACGACCGAGGGGGTGGTGCGCACGCCCTCTGCGTTTTCGATCACCTTAGGCGTCTTGCCGTCCATGATGGCGACGCACGAATTGGTGGTGCCGAGGTCGATACCGATGATCTTGCTCATCTGAGGTCTCATACTCCGTATGCGGCGGGCGGACGTTGGGCCTTCATCGAAGCGCCACGTAATCCGTCCCCTTCTGTGTTTCTGGGGCTCCTCAAGGGCGACGCACGCGTCAACCTTGCGATAGGGCGGATATGGGAAGATGAGCGGCGGCTGCAAGTCCGGAGCGCGAGGCATATATGAGTGCGATGCAGCAGAACGGCTTCATTTTTCATCCCGGCGCGCTCTGTGAAGCGGAGCAGTTGACGCTTGTGAGCGAGGTGCTGGCGGCGGTTAAGGCTGCGCCCTTCTATGCGCCGGTGACCCCCTGGGGAAAGCCGATGTCGGTGCTGCAGACCTCGCTGGGGCCGTTGGGATGGATCACCGACCAGGCGGGCTATCGCTATGCGGACCGGCATCCCGTGACGGGCGAGCCCTGGCCGCCCATACCTGAGAGCTTGTTGGAGCTTTGGGCGTGCTAT
Source organism: Caulobacterales bacterium (assembly GCA_038327995.1). Lineage (GTDB taxonomy): Bacteria > Pseudomonadota > Alphaproteobacteria > Caulobacterales > Caulobacteraceae > CAIOYC01. Next base: position 16,408 of record JBBQLP010000041.1, read on the forward strand.
GCCGATGCTGACGGGCCGCCCGACAGTTGCCTGGTCAACCTCTATCGCGGGGATGCCAAGATGGGGATGCACACCGACAGCGACGAGGCCGACTTGAACGCCCCCGTGATGGGAATCTCATTGGGCGACACAGCGGTGTTCCGTATGGGCGGCGCAGCGCGGAAAGACCCCAGCACAACGATACGGCTCGCGTCCGGCGACATCAACCTTCTGACCGGCGAAGCCCGCCACACATACCATGGCGTCGACCGCATCCTGGCGGGCTCCGCGCGCCTCGTGCCCAGCGGCGGCAGGATCAATCTGACCCTTAGGCGCGCGCGGAGCTAGCCCTCCGCCTCCAGCGAATAGCCCGCCGAGCGAACGGTGCGGATGGGGTCGAGGTCGTTGGCGACGCCGACGCTGAGAGCTTTTCTGAGCCGCCCGATGTGCACATCCACAGTGCGGGCCTCCACATAGACGTCCGAACCCCAGACCGCGTCCAGAAGCTGTTCGCGGGAGAAGACCCGGCCGGGATGCTGCATCAGGTAGTCCAGAAGGCGAAACTCGGTGGGGCCCAGGTGCACCTCCTTGCCGTCGCGCTTCACCCGGTGGGCGACGCGGTCGATGACGAGGTCGCCGTGGCGGATGCGGTCATCCGCCAGACCCGGACGAATGCGGCGTAGCACCGCCCGCACACGGGCGGCTAGTTCCGACATGGAGAAGGGTTTGACGATGTAATCGTCCGCGCCTACGTCGAGGCCGCGCACCCGGTCACTCTCTTCCCCGCGGGCGGTCAGCATGATGACGGGCAGGTTGCGGGTTTCGTTCTTCGAGCGCAGGCGGCGGCAGACCTCGATCCCCGAAACCTTGGGCAGCATCCAGTCCAGCACCACCAGGTCCGGCAGGCGCTCGTCGATCATGACCAGAGCCTCTTCGCCGTCCGAGGCGACGGCGACCTGATGGCCTTCCTTATCGAGGTTGTATTTCAGGAGGGTGGCGAGGGCGTCCTCGTCTTCGACCACCAGAATATAAGGCGTCATCCGCGCGGCCCCGTTTCCGTCATGGCTTCGACTCCGTTCCAGCGCGGACGGTCGCCCTCGATCTCGGCGCCAGTGACTTCGTAGTAGATCATCTCCGCCACGTTGGTGGCGTGGTCGCCCACCCGCTCCAGGTTCTTGGCGATGAACAGAAGCTGGGCGCAGGCGCCGATCGTGCGCGGGTCCGCCATCATGTAGGTGAGAAGCTCGCGGAACAGGGAATTGTAGTGCTCATCGACCTCCTGGTCGTTGCGCCATACGTCCATCGCTTGGTTGAGATCGAGGGTGGTGTAGGCGTCCAGCGCCTGTTTCAGGCGCGTGACCACCAGCTTGCCCATTCGCTCTACCGAGCGGGTGACTGGGGTGATTGGCTCGGCCTCGGCGATGACCAGGGCGCGCTTGGCGATACTCTTGGCCTGATCGCCGGTGCGCTCCAGATTCCAGCTCAGCTTCAAAGCAGCGACGGTGCGGCGCAGATCCTGGGCCACGGGCTGGCGGAGCGCGATCAAGCGGATCGCCTTCTTTTCGATCTCGACCTGCATTTGGTCGAGCTTTTCGTCCCGCGTCACTACGGCCCGCGCAAGGGCCACATCGCGGTTCGCCACGGCCTGAATCGCGTCGGCCACCTGCGCTTCTACAAGCCCGCCCATACGCGCCACCTCGGCCTTGAGCTGCTGCAACTCCTCGCCGAAGAACTTCAGGGTGTGTTCGTTGTTGGTCATGAAACGCCGACGCCTGCGAAACCCGAATCCGGGGACAGTCCCGATTGTCGCCTAACTGCGCCGCGATTGCTGTCCCATCATGACGATTGTATGACAGTTTTGTTGCGCCGGGCGCATCGTCATCTTTCTCCAACAGCGAGAATTCTGGGAACCTTGCCCCCCTCTGTGCGAACCATGGGAATGTAGACAGCGAACGATGACCCCATGCCGGGCGCGCTTTCGACCACCATCCCGCCCCGGTGGCGATTGACGATGTGCTTGACGATGGCCAATCCCAGGCCAGTCCCGAGCCGTTCCCCGCTTTTCTGGCCTTCGACCCGATAAAAGCGTTCGGCCAGGCGCGGCAGATGTTCGCGCGCCATGCCCGGCCCCTTGTCCGTCACCCGGATCAGGACAAAGCGCTCGTCGTCCGCCCGGTCGGGGGTCAGAAGCGCCAGCCGCCCGCCGCCCTCCGCCGCCCGCTGCTCTGCGTGGGAGGCGTAAGCCGCAGCCTTCTCTGCGGTGAGGTCCGAGGCCACCTCCACCGCTACTGCTCCGCCGGGAGAGGAGTATTTCAGAGCGTTGTCGATCAGGTTCTGCACCACCTGGATCAATTGATCCCGGTCGCCAGCCGCCAGCGCCTGTCCCTTCGGGGCAGTGTTGAGGTCGAGCGAAACCTTGCGGCCCGCGGTCATGGGACGAAGCGTGTCCACCACGTCCATCACCGTCAGCGACAGGTCGCACGATCCGACCGGCGGGACGTGCTCGTTTAGCTCGATGCGCGACAGCGACATCAGATCATCGATCAGTCGCGCCATCCGCTCGGCCTGGGCGCTCATGATGCGCAGGAACTGGTCGCGCGCCGTCACGTCGTCGCGGGCATGGCCGCGCAGGGTCTCGATGAAGCCGGAGAGCGAGGCCAGGGGCGTGCGAAGCTCGTGGCTGGCGTTGGCGAGGAAATCCACCCGCATCCGCTCTGCCCGGCGGGCGTCGGTGTCGTCGCGCAGGTGCACCAGCGCCAGTTGAACCACTTCACCTCGTTCCTCGGTGCGCGGCGGCAAGGGCAAGGTGCGCACGTGCCAGACCCTGTCCTGGGCGCCCCCAGGCTCGTAGAGCGTCTCGCTGGCGATATTGCCGAACAGGCTCTCGTCGATAGCCTCCAGAACCTCGGGGTTGCGCAGGGCCGATACGAGGAGCGCGCCCGTGCGAGGAATGCGCAGAAGCTGCCGGGCCGCCGGATTGGCGAAAACAATGCTACGCCCGGTCAGATCATCCGGGTCGCGGGCCTCCACAATCAGGACGGGATCGGGCAATGCCTCCAGCGCCGCCTCGTACGTGCTCAGGACGGGGGGGGGGGTGTTCGGAATGTCCAGCAAGGCGCCGTCGGCGAAGCTGCGGCCAAATCCCATCGCTTCGGCTGTGCGGCGCAGCCATCCGAGCGGCGCGAGCGGCTGATCATCCTCGCGGTCGCGGGGCAGGGGAAAGACCGACGAGGGGGGCTGGAGGAGCGGCATTCGATTGACCCGGGCGATTCGCCCATTGTGAGGCCCTGTTGCGACAGTTTCCACTCCTTCGGGCGCTGAATCAGCGACGATGGCCAGTGGCAAGCTTCACCGGAACCTATGAGGGCCAGACGGGTTTGTTGCGCAGAGCCCTCTTTCGGAACGATCATCCATGTCCAGCCCGCGCGCCAATTGCTCTTTGATCGTGCTTCGCGCGCCGCTTGCCGAGCGTCCGTTTTGGCGTTCCGTATCCGCCAAGCCCTTCGCGGTCTTGGCAGGGGTGGCCATGGCGACAGCGCTGGCCGGCTGCGGTGATCAAACGGCGAAGACCTCCAATCAGGCCGCCGCCGAAGGCGAGATCAAGTCCGCCGGGAGCGAGCTAAAGGCCGCCGCCATCGATACGGGCGCGGCGCTGAAGCACGCGGCTGACGACGCCAAACCCGCGCTGACCAAACTTGAAAAGGACGCCGACAAGGGCCTCGCCAACCTGACCGACGCTACTGGCGACGCAGCGGCGAAGGCGGGCCACGCGGTGGACATGGCGGGGGCGAAAACCAGCAACGCGGCGCACAGGGCGGCCGACAACACCCGCGAACACGCCGCCGCCAACTAAGGGTGCGCGCGTATCTGGGCTGAGCCCGGCTTCACCGACATCCTCGCCGAAAATCGGATACCTGATTAATGTTCAGCTTCATGTTCGCGACCGGAATCGAGAACAGCTACCCCACCATCAAGGGGGGCCGCGAACGGGTCGACGAGATGGAGAAGTGCGGCTTCTACAAGCACTGGAAGACCGACTTTCAGCTTGTGGAGGACCTCGGCGTCAGGTTTCTCCGCTTCGGCCCGGCGATCCACACCACATGGCTGGGCGAAGGGCGCTACGACTGGTCGTTCACCGACGAGACCATGAACGACCTGAAGCGGCGCGACATCGTGCCGATCATTGACCTTTGCCACTTCGGCGTGCCCGACTGGATCGGCAATTTCCAGAACCCGGATTTCCCGAACCTTTTCAAGCGCTATGCGTACGACTTCGCCATGCGCTTCCCATGGGTGCAGCTCTACACGCCCGTCAACGAGATGTATATCTGCGCTACCTTTTCCGCCCGCTACGGCTGGTGGAACGAACAAATGACGAGCGACCGCGGCTTCGTCAACGCCTTGAAATATATTGTCAAAGCCAACGTTCTGGCCATGCAGTCGATCCTTGAAGTGCGCGGCGACGCCATCTTCGTGCAGAGCGAAAGCTCCGAATATTACCACGCCGAAAACCCCGCCGCGATCGGTCCGGCGGAGGTGATGAACTCCGAACGCTTCCTGTCGCTGGACCTGAACTACGGACGCCGCGTGGACTCGGAAATGTACGAGTTTCTCACTGACAACGGCATGACCCGCGAGGAATACCACTTCTTCCTCGGCAACAAGCTGAAGCAGCACTGCATCCTCGGCAATGACTACTACATGACCAACGAACATCGCGTGCGGGCGGATGGATCGACTGAATCGTCTGGGGAGATCTTCGGCTACAGCGAGATCACCTGCCAGTATTACGACCGCTACAAGCTGCCGGTCATGCACACCGAGACCAACATCGTCGAAGGCCCGACCGGACAGGAAGCGGTGGTCTGGTTGCAAAAGGAGTGGGCCAACGTCCTGCGCGTCCGCAACGACGGCATCCCCATACTCGGCTTCACCTGGTATTCGCTGACCGACCAGGTGGACTGGGATACGGCCCTTCGCGAGAACAACGGCAACGTCAATCCGCTCGGCCTCTACGACCTCGACCGCAACATCCGGAATGTCGGCAAGGCCTACAAACAGCTTATCGCCGACTGGCGCGATGTCTTGCCGACCCAGAGCGTCTGCCTCGTCGCCCCCATCGTCAGCCCCTCCGAGCATGGCGAGCTCTGGGTGGAGGATCAGGAGCAGGTCATGCGCCTGCACGACGCAGCGACGCCCAACCGCGTAACCGACAACCAGACGGGATCCTGATCCATGACCGAACCTGCCGCATCTTCGCCATCCACCACACTCAAGGTCGCTATTTCAGGCCGCTTCCACGGAAAGGTCGCCATCGTCACCGGCGCGTCCGGCGGCATCGGCGCGGCGATCTGCAAGCGGCTGGCGGCGGAAGGCTGCAAGCTGACGCTGGCTAACCGCGACGCCCCCAAGGCTGAAGCGGTGAAACAGGACGTGCACGCCAATACCTCGGTCAAGGACCCCGATGTGTGGAACGCTGCGCCGTGCGACGTGGGCAATGAGGCCGAGGTTATCGCCGCCGTCAAAGGCACGCTGGAACGGTTCGGGCGGCTGGACTACGTGGTCAACAACGCCGGAGTGATGACCTTCAAGGCGATTGAGGAGTGGACCAAGGAGGACTGGTACAAAGTGCTCGACGTGGACCTGATGGGGGCCTTCTACTTCGTCAAGCAAGGGTTCCTGCACATGAAGCCGGGCTCGGCGATCGTCAATGTGTCGAGCGTGCACGCGGTGATGACCTCGCCTTTGGTGGCTCCCTACGCGGCGGCCAAGGCGGCGGTCTGCTCGCTTACCCGCACGGCCGCCATCGAGGGCAAGGCCAAGGGCATCCGCGTTAACGCCGTCCTGCCGGGGGCGGTGGACACGCCCATGCTGTGGGACAACCCCAACATCAAGTCCGGCGCTGAGAAGATCGACAAGGCCGACGTGGGCCGCCCTGAAGATCTGGCCGCCGCCGTGGCCTTCCTCCTGTCCGATGATGCAGCGTTTATCACAGGCGCCTCGGTGGACGTGGATGGGGGGCGGCTGGCCAAGCTGTGATCGCCTCATGATCCTGAAACGCGGGCGGCTAGAGGCGGAAGTCCTGCCACTCGGGGCGATTGTCCGTTCCCTGAAGATCGACGGGATCGAAACCCTGCTGCGGCTGGAAGACACGGCGGAATATGCCGTGGACGACTTCTACCTGAACCCTGTCATCGGTCGCTGCGCGAACCGGATCGCGGACGGTCATTTCGAGATCGACGGGGAAGTGTTCCAGGTTTCCACCAACGAAGGGGCAAACACACTGCACGGAGGCGGAACCGGCTGGAACCGGCGAGTGTGGGATATACAACCTGTCGAGCATGGGGTTCGCCTCAGCTACGCCTCTCCCGATGGCGAGATGGGCTTTCCAGGAAACGTCGCCGCCGAGGTGGGGATCGCCCTGACCGCAGACAACGCGCTGGAAATCGTCTGGTCGGCGCGCACGGATCGCCCGACGCCGGTCAACCTGACCCATCATCTCTATTTCAACCTGTCAGGCGACCCGATGAAGACGGTGCTCGACCACATCCTGACATTGGCGGCGGACACCATTACCCCTACCGGGCCAGGATTGATCCCTACCGGAGAATTAGTGTCCGTAGACGGAACGCCATTCGATTTCCGGGCGGGCGGATGCATTGGTCACGCCCTCGGCCTGCCGCACCCACAACTCGCCGCCGCCGGAGGGCTGGACGTCAATTTCGTGCTGACGGGCGACCATGCCGCGCTCCGGCTGTACTCGCCCGAAAGCGGAGTGACGCTGGAGGTGGAAACCGACCAGCCGGGGTTGCAGGTCTATAGTGGACAGGGGCTGAAGCCGCCTTTTGTGAAGCACGGCGCCCTCGCCATCGAACCGCAGGGCTTTCCCGACGCGCCCA
>JBBQLP010000042.1:0-22624 GCA_038327995.1 Caulobacterales bacterium
AATCGTCAAGCGCTGTTAGGCCAGCGGTGTCCATTCCTCAGTGGGCGGCAGGGGCGCGAAGATTTCGTCCAGCATGGCGGCGGTTACGCTTTCCAGTAGGGGCGGGTTCCACTTCGGCGCATTGTCCTTGTCCACGATCACGGCGCGCACTCCCTCCAGGAAATCGTGGCGCGCCACTACCCGGGCGCCGATGCGATATTCCATCGCCATGTGCTCGGGGAAGCTCTTCAGCATGCGGCCAGCCCGAAGCTGGCGGAACGCGACTTTCAGGGTTTGAGGCGACTTGGTGAGGAGCGTGTCGTGCTGGGCGATGGCCCATTCCGATCCATCTTCCCGAAGTCCCTGCAGGATGTGCTCGACGCTCGGTGCGGCGAAGGCGGCGTCGATGGCGTCCTGATGGTGCGAGAGCGGTGGCTCGCCCGCCTCCGCCTCGAACTCGGTCAGAAGGGTTTCGACCGCCGCCGGATCAGCCACGATCGGCGCTTTCAGAGGCTCGATCTGGCTCGAGAGCACATAGTCGGTGGCGATGCCGAGCAAGAGGCAGTCCGCCGCCTTAATCCGCGCGCCGGTCAGGGCCAGCCACATCCCGGTCTCCCCGGGCAGGCGCGGCAGCCACCAGCCCCCGCCGACGTCGGGAAACAGGCCGATGCCCGCTTCCGGCATGGCGAAGGCGGTGCGATCAGTGGCGACGCGATAGTCGCACGGCAGGCTGATGCCCACGCCGCCGCCCATGACAATGCCGTCCATCACCGCCAGCGTCGGCTTGGGATAGGCCTCGAGGAGGGCGTTCAGGCGATACTCGGTGTGGAAGAACTGGCGGGCCTGCGCTCCATCACCTGCACCGCTCTGCGCTAACATCCGTATGTCGCCGCCCGCACAGAAACCCCGCTCGCCGGAATGGTCGATCATCACCAACTTCACGGCCGGGTCAGTACGCCACGCCAGCAGCGCCCCGATCATCGCCTCGCACATCGCGGTGTTCAGCGCGTGCAAGGCCTTCGGCCGATTGAGCGTGATCCGCCCGACGGCGCCGTCGATGCGGGTGAGAACGTCCTCGGTCATTGCCTAAGCATTTCGCGGGCGGCGATGACACGCATGATCTCGTTGGTGCCTTCGAGGATCTGGTGAACGCGGAGGTCCCGCACGATCCGCTCCACCGGATAGTCGCGCAGATACCCATAGCCGCCGTGCAGTTGCAGCGCTTGATTGGCCACCTCGAACCCCGCGTCGGTGGCGAAGCGCTTGGCCATGGCGCAGAGCTTGGTGGCGGCGGGATCGCGCTTGTCGAGGGCGTCGGCGGCGTTCCGCACCATCAACCGAGCGGCCTCAAGCTCGGTCGCCATGTCGGCCAGCTTGAACTGGAGCGCCTGGAAGTCCTTGAGCTGGCGTCCGAACTGGGTGCGTTGCTGCACGTAGGCGGTGGCGGTTTCCAGGGCGAGGCTCGCGCCGCCGAGAGAACAGGCGGCGATGTTCAGCCGCCCCCCATCCAGCCCCATCATGGCGAAGCGAAACCCGTCGCCCTCTGCGCCGATGCGATTCTCCACGGGGACGCGGCAGTCGTCGAAGATGACATTGGCGGTGGGCTGAGCGTTCCAGCCCATCTTGCGCTCATTGGCCCCAAACGACAGGCCGGGCGTTCCTTTCTCGACCACGATGGCGGAGACGCCCTTGGGCCCCTCCCCGCCGGTGCGGACCATGACGACGTAGATGTCCGAAACCCCGGCGCCTGAGATGAAGGCCTTGGTCCCGTTCAGCAAATAGTGATCGCCATCCAGCCGCGCGGAGGTCTTCAGCGCCGCCGCATCCGAACCCGAGCTCGGCTCGGTCAGACAATATGAGGCGATCAACGCCATCGAAGTCAGGCGCGGTAGGTATTTGCGGCGCAGTTCATCCGTGCCAAACCGGTCGATCATCCAGCTCGCCATATTGTGGATCGAGATGAAGGCGGCGGTCGCCACATCGCCCCGCGACAATTCCTCGAAGATGATCGCCGCATCCAGCCGCTTCAGGCCCGACCCGCCCACATCTTCCTGCACATAGATCCCCGCAAACCCCAGCGCCGCGGCCTTCTTGATCACATCGACCGGAAAGTGCTTATCCTCGTCCCAACGGGCAGAATGGGGGGCGAGTTCGGCGGACGCGAAAGCGTGGGCGGCGTCCTGAATGGCGCGCTGGTCGTCGGAGAGGGTAAAGTCCAAAGCGATTTTTCCGGGGTAAACCGGCCTCAAGTTTGGCGAATCCGGTTGATGAGGTGCGCCGGGGGGCTCACTCTGTCAATCTGTCGCACCGTTGCGATAAGCACGCCAGATAGGGATGAGAATGGCGGTCCAGAACGAGCCCGGACACGATCCGATCATGGCGACGTTTGACCGGGGCGTGGCGCTGACGGCCTATGGGCTGCTGTTCGTCTCGCCCTTCATGCTGGGCGCCCCGGCGCTGGCTGGCCTAGGCATGGCCTTCGCCCATCGTCAGGATTCGCACTCCCTGATGCGCAGCCACTACCGGTTCCAGATCCGCATCTTCTGGACCACCGTGGTCTGTCTCGTGATCGGTATAGCCCTGGCGCTGGGCGCGGGAGGTCTGGCGTTCGGGGGACTCTACAGTTTTGTCCGTGAGAATGCGCCGACCCTGGCCCTGCCCGCCATGGCCCTGATCCACGGGGCCAATGTGGCGGAGGAGGAGAATTGGCTTCTGATCGCCGCGTTGTTGTTCGTGTTCGGGGCCATAGCCTATTTGATGGCCAGCACGGCTTACGGTTTCATCAAGCTTGTGGTGGGTAGACCGATCCGTCACAGGACGGCCTGATCCTCCGCCAGCGGACCTTCCTCGAATGACTACAGCGCCCCTCGCCCCCTACCCTGCCCTCAGGCTCCGTCGCCTGCGTCAGGCCGACTGGGTGCGGCGGCTGGTGCGCGAGACGGTGCTGACGCCGTCGGACCTGATCTGGTCTTTGGTGGTTCACGACGGGCCTGAGGCGGAAATCCCGGTGAAATCCATGCCCGGTGTGCCCCGCCTGTCCATCGCCCGCGCGGCGGAGGCGGCGAAGGAGGCTAAGGCCCTCGGCATCCCGGCCATCGCCGTCTTCCCTTATATTGACGGAGATAAGAAGGACGCGCGGGGCTCCCACGCCGCCGATCCCAATGGGCTGGTCTGCCGCGCCGTCAAGGCGATGAAGGACGCTGCGCCCGAGGTCGGTATCATGTGCGACGTGGCCCTCGATCCCTTCACCGATCACGGCCACGACGGGCTGCTGGAAGGTGGCCGCATCGTCAACGACCCCACCATCGAGAAGCTGGTGGAACAGGCGCTGGTGCAGGCTGAGGCAGGCTGCGACATCCTTGCGCCCTCCGACATGATGGACGGGCGGGTGGCGGCCCTGCGCGCCGCGCTGGAGGCAGGCGGACATCAGGATACGATGATCATGGCGTACGCCGCCAAATACGCCTCGGCCTTCTATGGTCCCTATCGCGACGCCATCGGCTCAGGAACGCTGGGCTCTGGACCTATCGCCAACCCGGGCGACAAGAAGACCTACCAGATGGACCCCGCCAACACCGATGAGGCCCTGCGCGAAGTGGCGCTCGACATCGCCGAGGGCGCGGACATGGTGATGGTCAAGCCCGGAATGCCCTATCTCGATATCGTGCAACGGGTGGCCGAGGCGTTCGCGGTTCCGACCTTCGCCTTCCAGGTCTCCGGTGAATATGCCATGATCCTGGCCGCCGCCCAGAACGGCTGGATCGCTGAAGACCGCGCCATCCTGGAAAGCCTGCACGGTTTCAAGCGGGCGGGCGCGGCGGGCGTAATCACCTACTTCGCCCCGAGAGCGGCGCGGATGCTGGGGGCGTGACCACCCTCGCCATCGAGCACGTGCAACTCGCCATGCCGCGCGGCGAAGAAGATAAGGCGCGGACCTTCTATACGGGCGTGCTCGGTGTGCCGGAGGTTCCCAAACCGGCTGGTCTCGCCAAACGGGGGGGGTGCTGGTTCGAGAATAGGACGGTCAAGCTGCACGTCGGCGTGGAGGACGACTTTCGCCCAGCGAAAAAGGCGCACGTGGCGCTGGTGGTGAACGATCTCGACGCGCTACTGGTCCGCGCCCGCGCTGCCGGGTGTGAGGTAATCGACACCGCGCTATTCCAGTCATGGCGGCAAGCCTATGTGTTCGACCTGTTCGGCAACCGACTGGAGTTGCTGGAACCTGCGGCTCCATAGCCGGGCGTCCGCCAAGTCCTCTGCGCGTTGTCCGCAATCCCCGTTCTCCTGCTTGACACCTGAGGGCGGCAAAGCCTATTCAGCGCCCTCCCCGACATGGCCCAAAGGTCGTGTCGGCGGCGGAATGCGCGGGAGTAGCTCAGTTGGTTAGAGTACCGGCCTGTCACGCCGGGGGTCGCGGGTTCAAGTCCCGTCTCTCGCGCCATTCCACCTAAGGGTAACGAAGCTTTCCATACCACGGATGTGTCCACACAATCCCACCTTCTTCAGGTCCGACCCGAGGGAGACGGGGGTGTGTATGTGAGCCTTGGTGGGCGGCGAGGGATTTGAACCCCCGACCCCCTCGGTGTAAACGAGGTGCTCTAACCAACTGAGCTAGCCGCCCTGGGCGATGAAGGAAGGCGGTTAGTTCAGCGCCGACTTCAGACCCTCGCCCGCGCGGAACCGCACCGTTTTGGAAGCAAGGCGCTTCACCTGTTCGCCTGTACGCGGATTACGAGCCATGCCCTCGGCGCGCGAGACGGGCACGAAACTACCGAAGCCGACAATGCGGACTTCTGCGCCAGCCTTTGCAGACGCGGTTACGCAAGACACGAACGCGTCCAGCGCATCTTTTGACTGGTTCTTGTTCAATCCAGACTTTTCCGCGATCGCCGCCACCAATTCGGCCTTGGTCATTTGAACCTCCCAACCCGTTTTCTAGCGACCCCGGACTGCGCCAGTGGTTCGCGTCGGACGAGTATTGGGCACGGATTTCCTTTACGTCAAAACGAAAGGCGGCGCGACCGTCCGCGCCGCCCCGGTTTTTTGTACTTTTCAAGTGTCAGTGGGTCACAACGGCGTCCAAATCGCCATCATCAGAGGCCGTGGGAGGCTTCACGATCTCCTCGTCCTCGTTCCACTCGATCGGCGTCAGCGGCCCCGTCAGCGCGTGCTTCAGCACCTCGTCCGCATTGGAGATCGGGATGATGGTCAAAGCCGACTTCACATTGTCGGGCACCTCCGCCAGGTCTTTCTCGTTCTCCTGAGGAATGAGCACAGTCTTCACGCCAGACCGAAGCGCCGCCAACAACTTTTCCTTCAAGCCGCCGATGGCCGTCACACGTCCGCGCAGGGTGATCTCGCCGGTCATGGCCAGGTCCTTGCGGATCGGAATGCCCGTAAGTACCGAGACAATAGCCGTGACCATGGCCGCGCCTGCGCTCGGCCCGTCCTTCGGGGTCGCCCCGTCTGGCACGTGCACGTGGACATCGATCTTGTCGAACAGGGTCGGCTTTATACCAAACTCTGGGGCCCTGGAGCGGACGTAGGAGTTGGCCGCAGAGATCGACTCCTTCATCACATCCTTGAGGTTGCCGGTGACGGTCATCCGTCCCTTGCCCGGCATCTTCACCGCCTCGATAGTCAGGATATCGCCGCCGAACTCGGTCCAGGCCAGACCCGTGACGATACCTTTCTGGTCCACCTCGTCGGTCTCGCCGTAGCGGTATTTGCGCACGCCAGCGTATTTGGCGAGGCGTTCGCCATCTACGGTAATCGTGGTGAGCTTTTCCCGGTCGAGGTCCCGCACCGTCTTGCGGGCCAGATTGCCGAGCTCGCGCTCAAGCGAGCGCACCCCGGCCTCCCGCGTATAATAGCGGATCAGATCGCGAATGCTCTCGTCGGGAACGATCCACTCCTCCGCGCTGAGGCCATGGTTGACCGCGAGCTTGGACAACAGATGACGCTTGGCGATCTCGACCTTCTCGTCCTCCGTGTAGCCGGGGATGCGGATGATCTCCATCCGGTCCATTAGCGGCTGAGGCATATTCAGGCTGTTGGCGGTGGTGACGAACATGACCTGAGACAGGTCGTAGTCCACCTCCAGATAGTGGTCCGCGAAGGTGTTGTTCTGTTCCGGGTCTAGTACTTCGAGCAGGGCAGAAGACGGATCACCCCGCCAATCGGCCCCCAGCTTGTCGATTTCGTCGAACAGGAAGAAGGGGTTGGTAGTCTTGGCCTTCTTCATCGACTGGATCACCTTGCCCGGCATTGAGCCGATGTAGGTGCGCCGGTGGCCGCGGATTTCCGCTTCGTCGCGAACCCCGCCAAGCGACAGACGCACGAACTCGCGCCCTGTCGCCTTGGCGATGGACTTGCCGAGCGAGGTCTTGCCGACGCCTGGAGGCCCGACGAGGCAGAGGATCGGCCCCTTCAGATTGCCGGTGCGTGATTGCACCGCGAGATACTCGAGGATGCGCTCCTTGACCTTCTCCAGGCCAAAGTGGTCGTTATCCAGAATATCTTCCGCCAGATCGAGGTCGATAGGTTTGTTTTTGGCCTTGCCCCATGGGATAGACAGCAGCCAGTCGAGGTAGTTCCTCACCACCGTGCTCTCGGCCGACATCGGGCTCATGTTCTTGAGCTTCTTCATCTCGCCGTCGGCCTTTGCGCGGGCTTCCTTGGAGAGTTTGGTCTTTTTGATACGCTTTTCGAGATCGATCATCTCGTCGCGCGTGTCGTCCTGCTCGCCAAGCTCGCGCTGGATCGCCTTCATCTGCTCGTTGAGGTAGTATTCGCGCTGGGTCTTTTCCATCTGGCGCTTAACACGCGAGCGTATCTTCTTCTCGACCTGCAGAACGCTGATCTCGCCTTCCATCAGGGCGTAGACCCGCTCCAGCCGCTTGGCGACGTTGAAGATTTCCAGAAGTTGCTGCTTGTCGGTAATCTTCACCGAAAGGTGCGCGGCGATGCTGTCGGCCAACTTGCCCGGCTCGGTAATGTTCGGGATTGACGCCAGCGCCTCGGGGGGCACTTTCTTATTTAGCTTGACGTAGTTCTCGAACTGCTCAGCCACGGCGCGGCTTAGGGCTTCGGCCTCGGCGGCGTCCTCGCCGTCTTCATCCAGATCGGCGGCTTCAGCTTCAAAGAATTCCGTCTGGCTGGTAAACTTCAAAAGCGCCGCGCGGCTCTTGCCTTCGACAAGCACCTTCACGGTGCCGTCGGGCAGCTTCAAAAGTTGCAGCACGCTGGCGATCACGCCGACGTCATAGATGGCCGACGGCTGGGGCTCGTCATCGGCGGAGTTCTTTTGTGTGGCGAGCAGGATCTGCTTGTCCCCCCGCATCACTTCCTCAAGCGCCCGCACCGATTTCTCGCGTCCGACGAAGAGCGGCACAACCATGTGCGGAAAGACCACGATGTCCCTGAGGGGCAGCACCGGAAGGGTCCTGATATCAGACATTCCAAACACTCCTTGGCCAGCGCACGACTGCGCCTGACCGCTTTTCAGGATCGACCGGCGAACCGCGAAGACCCTCAGACCACCTCCGTCCCGCGATTGGCGACGGAATCGGGCCTTGTCGTTGTCCTGTAATGTGGCGGCTCCCGCAAACCGTTCAAGCGCGGTGGCGTCGCGGCGCGATGCGTCGCAGCAGATCGTTAAAAGAGAGCCTTTAGGCCGCGCCGCCGGTGTCGCGCTTCTCGGCGTAGATCAGGAGCGGTTGGGTGCGGCCCTCCACGACATCGCCGTTGACCACCACCTCTTCGACGCCGTCATAGGTCGGCAGCTCAAACATGGTGTCGAGCAATATTCCCTCCAGGATCGAGCGCAGGCCCCGCGCTCCGGTCTTGCGCAGGATCGCTTTCCGGGACACGGCGCGCAAAGCGTCGTCAGTGAAGGTAAGGGCCACGTTCTCCATGTCGAACAGGCGTTGATACTGTTTGACGAAGGCGTTCTTAGGTTCTGTGAGAATCTGCACCAACGCCGGCTCGTCCAGGTCTTCCAGCGTTGCGATCACGGGCAAGCGGCCAATGAACTCCGGGATCAGGCCGAAGCGCAGAAGGTCGTCCGGCTCCACATTGCGCAGTACCTCGCCCGTGCGACGTTCTTCGGGGTCGGCCACCGTCGCCCCGAAGCCGATCGAGGTGCCCTTGCCGCGCGAGGAAATTATCTTTTCCAGCCCCGCGAAGGCGCCGCCACAGATGAATAGGATGTTAGTGGTGTCGACCTGCAGGAACTCCTGCTGAGGATGCTTGCGCCCGCCCTGCGGCGGCACCGACGCTACGGTGCCCTCCATGATCTTCAGAAGCGCCTGTTGCACGCCCTCGCCCGACACGTCGCGGGTGATAGAAGGGTTGTCTGACTTGCGCGAAATCTTGTCGATTTCGTCGATGTAGACAATGCCGCGTTGGGCCCGCTCGACGTTGTAGTCGGCGGCCTGGAGCAGCTTCAGAACGATGTTCTCCACGTCCTCGCCCACATAACCGGCTTCAGTCAGCGTGGTGGCGTCGGCCATGGTGAAGGGCACGTCGATGATGCGGGCGAGCGTCTGGGCTAGCAGAGTCTTGCCGCAGCCCGTTGGACCGAGCAGCAGGATATTTGATTTGGCCAGTTCGACGTCGTTATTCTTCGCTGCGTGGTTCAGGCGCTTGTAATGGTTGTGCACAGCCACGGCCAGGACCTTCTTGGCGTGGCCCTGTCCAATCACGTAATCGTCCAGAACCTCCCGGATCTCTTTAGGCGTCGGTACCCCGTCCTTGGATTTGACGAAGGCGATCTTGTGCTCTTCACGGATGATATCCATGCACAGCTCGACGCATTCATCGCAGATGAACACCGTCGGTCCGGCGATGAGCTTGCGCACCTCATGCTGGCTCTTCCCGCAGAAAGAGCAGTAGAGCGTGCTTTTGGTGTCGCCACTGGCGGCTTTCGTCATCGATCTTCTCACACTGCTCCGGCAAGGGAAAACGGACCAAACCAACCCTGCGGTTCCAACCTCGTATCAGCCCGCCTAGGGCCGAATCTGGAGATTGTGCCTCGCAAGGTTTACGGAAACCCTCACGCCAACCCAAATCATACGACCACACTCACGACAAAGCGATCAAGAGGCCGCCCTGTTCCGGCGCCGCTTTTGCTATAAGTGGGCGTTGAGAGTGGATTTGAACATGGTGACGTCCATAACGGAACACCAGAGGGTAAAAAGCGTGGCGTCTTCGCGGCAGGGACCATTGGTGGCGTTCGATTTTGACGGCACCCTGACCGTCAGTGACAGCTTCACTGCTTTTCTGAAATGGCGCGCGGGCGCGGCAGCCTATTACGCTGAGATGATTCGTCTGGCCCCCGCCACCATCAGTTATCTTGGTAAGCGTGACCCGGGCCGGTTGAAGTCGGCGGCGATCCGCGCCTATCTGCGCGGCCTTCCCCGTAAATTGCTCGAAGATGAGGCTGCGGAATTCGCCAGCGCGTTTGCGCCCTCGATGCTGCGGCCTGACGCGCTGAAGGTCTGGCGCCGTCATCGAGCCGACGGTGCGCGCATGGTGATCGTGTCCGCCTCGCCTGAGCCCATCGTAGCTCCCTTTGCACGGGGTCTCGGGGCGGACCTGTTGATCGCTTCGCTGATCTCCTACGACAAGGACGACCGGGTTGGGAATGGTCTCTTGGGGCGCAACTGCCGTGGACCAGAGAAGGTGCGACGCCTAAAAGAGCATTTCGGCGAGGATGTGCATCTGGCGGCCGCCTACGGCGACACCGACGGTGACAGGGAGATGCTGGAAATCGCCGAGCAGAAGTTCATGGGCCTTTTCGTGGGCGATCCGGGCAAGGGCAAGACCAGCCTGACCTAGACTGGTCGCAGGAACAGCCCGACCGTCAGCGCAGCGCCGACAGCCACCACCCCAAATCGCAACACTTTCTCGTTGACCCGCTTTAACATCCACGCGCCGATCAGACCCCCGATCACTGCACCGATAGAAAGCGCGACCGCCTGGAGCCAGTGCACGTCGCGTGAAAAGGCGAAGATCGCCACCGCCGAGGCGTTCGTCGCCGCCGCCAGCACATTCTTGGTGGCGTAGGCGGCTTTTTGCGATTGACCCACGATGGTCAGGGCCGCCAGCATCAGAAATCCGATCCCGCCCCCGAAATACCCTCCGTAGATAGAGATCAGGAACTGCGCGCTGGCTGCCGCGCGGGGTCGTAGCGCCACAGTTTGATGGTCCTGTTTCCTGCGAAAGCTGCCCCAGGCAAAGACGGTGGTGGCGAACAGCACCAGCCAAGGCACGAGGCGTGCAAAGAAGGTGGGCGGAGTCACCAGAAGCAGCGCCGCGCCGACCACGCTACCCATCAAACTGATGATGAACAGCACCTTGAAGGAGAGGGGGCCGACGCCCGCCGCCCCTTCCCTGCCCACCCAGCCTGTCGCGATCTGCGCTGGGAACAGGGCCAGGGTGGAGGTGATGTTGGCGGCGCGCGGGTCGAGCCCCGCCAGGATCAGCGTCGGCAGGGTGATGAACGAGCCGCCCCCCGCCAACGCATTCTGTGCGCCCGCCCACAAGCCCGCCGCCAGAACAAGCAGCAGGATCAGAGCGTCGCTGTGCACCTATGCGGTGGCCGCTTCCGCCGCCTCGCGGGTTTCATAAACGTGGTCGACGATACCCCAAGCCTTGGCTTCCTCGGCGCTCATGAAGTGGTCTCGATCAAGGGTACGTTCCACAGTTTCATAGTCCTGGCCGGTGTGTTTCACGTAGATCTCGTTCAGACGACGCTTGGTCTTGATGATGTCCTCGGCGTGACGCTCGATGTCAGAGACCTTGCCCTGAAACCCGCCGGACGGCTGGTGAAGCATAATGCGCGCGTTGGGAAGCGAGATGCGATGGCCGGGCGCGCCGGCCTGCAGGATCAAGCTGCCCGCCGAGGCCGCCATGCCCATGCACAGGGTGGAAACCGGGCTCTTGATGTATTGCATGGTGTCGTAGATCGCCAAGGCCGACGTCACGATCCCGCCGGGCGAATTGATGTACATCCCGATTTCCTTCTTCGGGTTCTCCGACTCGAGAAACAGAAGCTGGGCGCAGATCAGCGACGACATGCCGTCGTCGAACGGGCCAGTCAGGAAGATGATCCGCTCCTTCAAAAGGCGCGAAAAGATGTCATAGGCGCGCTCACCCCGGCTGGTCTGTTCGACCACCATGGGGACGAGATTCATCTGGGTCTCAATCATGTCGGCCATGGGCCAGCCCTTTTTATCACTGGAGCGCAGGCCGGGCGGCCTCGCGGAAAGATAAACTGGATATCAGGGCGTTCGCGGGCGGTTGCAAGGGCGGCCCTGCCCCTCGTTTTATTCCCCGCCGTAGCCTTCGGGCAGGTCATCGTCGGCCATGATCTCGTCCTTGGTGACATTCTTGTCCTTCACCTTGGCCTGACCAAGGATCAGGTCGACCACCTTTTCCTCATAGATCGGCGCGCGCAGTTGCGTCGCCGCCTGAGGGTTCTGGCGATAGAAATCGATCACCTCGCGCTCCTGGCCCGGATAGCGGCGGGCCTCGGCGATCATCGCTGCGTTCAGTTCGCTGTCCTCGACCACCACATTGTTCACTCGGCCGATCTCTGCCAGCACCAAACCCAGGCGCACCCGCCGCTCGGCGATCTTGCGATATTCATCCTTGAGATGGTCGTCACTCTTGGCCTTGTCCTCGTCTGACAGTTCTCCTGCGACCTTCTCCTGCTCGACCTGTTGCCAGATAGTGGCGAACTCGCCCTCCACCATGCGCGGCGGTAGGGGAAAGTCGTGGCCGGTGTCGAGTACATCGAGCAGCGCCCGCTTGGCCTTGAAGCGCGAGGCCTGGGTATATTGCTGCTCCACCTGGCCGCGCACGGCGGTGGTGAGCGCTTCCAGGCTCTCCATGCCAAGGGTCTTGGCGAAATCCTCGTCGAGCTTGGCGGTGACGGGCTTCTTGATTTCCTTGATCGTGGTCTCGAACTCGGCGGCCTTGCCTTTTAGGGTATCCACGCCGTAGTCGTCGGGAAAGCTCACCTTGATGGTCACTGCCGTCTCTACCTTGGCGCCGATGAGCTGCTCCTCGAAGCCGGGGATGAAGCGGCCGGACCCGATGATGATGTCGGCGCCTTCCATCGAGCCGCCTTCGAACACCTCCCCGTCGATCCGGCCCACGAAATCGGCCACAACCATGTCGCCATCGGCGGCCTTCACCGCCTTGCCGGTCTTGGTCTCGTAGGTGCGGTTCTGTTCGGCGATGGTCTTGAGTGACTCATTCACCTCAGCATCGGTCGGCGTGTAGACCGGGCGCTCTATCTTGATCTTGCCAAGGTCCATGGTCTCGAACTCCGGCATCAGTTCGACTTCCAGGTCGAAGGCGAGATCGGCGACACCGTTCAACACCTGGTCCATGTCCGACGAGAGCTTGATGTCAGGCGAGGCTGCCGGGCGCAGCTTGTCGCCCAAAGCCTGCGCCTGGCCGTCGTTGACCGCCTGTTCGACGATCTCGCTCATCAAGGACTTGCCATACATCTTGCGCACGTGCGCCGCGGGCACCTTGCCGGGTCGGAAGCCCTTGATGTTCATTTGCGGTCGAATCTCGGCGATCTTCGCTTCGAGGCGCTCGTGCAGGGTGGCGGCGGGCACCGTCACACCATAGACGCGGCTCAGGCCTTCGCCGGACTTTTCAACGATCTGCATCGACATAATGAACTTCCGAAAGCGCCTCGTTGCACGAGGTCTCGCCGTCGCGGGGGACCGCGTGAGGCGTCAGGACAAACAGGAACGGCCCCCGAAATCGATGATCCGGCAGCGGGGAGGCGGTCTTATGTCACGAGGCGCCGCCCCGGTGAAGCGGAAAGAGGGCTGCAAGCCCGGACGGATGCGCGCGGCCCATCACCTGACTTGTCTTGAGGGGCGTGTGTCCATAGAACCCCCTCCGGACCTGCGGACGTGGCGGAATGGTAGACGCACTGGTTTTAGGTACCAGCGCCGTAAGGCGTGGAGGTTCGAGTCCTCTCGTCCGCACCAGCGATCTGAGTCAGCCCACGCGCCGCACTGACAGGCGGGCGCCGCCGATTACGGCTAGCACCTCGACCTTCGCACCGGAGGCGGGCGCGACCCCTTCGGATTCCGCCGCCCACTCCTTGCCGCCGACCATGACACGGCATTTGCCGTTGGCCTCTGACGAGGTCACTTCGCCGAATGCGCCGATCAGCGCCGCCCTCTGATCGTTCATGTCGTGATGGGGACGAAGGCCCGGCAGGTTCTTCAGATAGCGGCGTCCGATCACGGTCAGCACAATGGCCGTGGCCGCGAACAGTATGGCCTGAAGGGCAATGTCGTCCCGGAATCCGAACACGGCCACCATGGCCGGAACCAGCGTCGCCGCTGCGGGCCATAACAGCCATCCGGAGCCGCTCAGCATCTCCACCGCCAGAAACACCGCCCCCGCCGCCGTCCACATCACGGCAGGATGATAGATCCAAGACAGATGGTCCATCGCCCCCTCCCCTACCCGTCGGTCGGACGATTGGTCGGCAGAACACCGCCGCGCGGAGCTGGCGCAGCGGCTGTGGTGGCGGCCCCAGTGAACGTTCCAAGCGACTTGGTCAGTTCGCTCACCCCTGCAATCGCGCCAGTGAGTCCGGCGAAGTCGGCGGGCACGATCACGGTGCGCTGCTGCGGCGAGGAAGCCAACTTGCCGAACGCTTCGACATAGCGTTGGGCGACAAAGTAGTTGATGGCCCGCACATCCCCCTTGGCGATGGCTTCGGAGACGGCGGTGGTGGCGGTCGCCTCGGCCTGGGCGGAGCGTTCGCGGGCCTCGGCGTCGCGATAGGCGGCCTCGCGCCGGCCTTCGGCTTCGAGAATCGCCGCCTGTTTGGAACCCTCGGCGCGCGTGACTTGCGCCTGACGTTCGCCATCCGCCTCGGTGATCACCGCGCGGCGCTCGCGCTCGGCCTTCATCTGTCGGGTCATGGCGTTGGTGATGTCGGGCGGGGGCTGCAGGTCCTTGATCTCGACCCGCGCGGCCTTGACCCCCCATGGTTCAGTGGCGGCGTCCAGCGCGGTCAGAAGCTGCGTGTTGATCAACTCGCGCTTGGAAAGCACGTCGTCGAGGTCTAACGCGCCCACCACGGTGCGGAGGTTGGTCATGCAAAGCTGGATCACTGCGATCTGCAGCGTCGCCACTTTGTAGACCGAGGCGGCAGCGTCGATTACCTGCACGAAGACGATGGCGTCGACTTGAACGGTGACGTTGTCCTTGGTGATGACCTCCTGGCGCGGCACGTCCAGCACCTGCTCCATCATATTGACCTTGCGCCCAACGCGGTCGGCGAAGGGGGTCAGGATGGCGATGCCGGGGGAAAGGGTATGCGTGTAACGGCCGAACCTTTCGACCGTATATTCATAGCCTTGCGGCACAATCTTGATCACGCTGAGTACAACGATCAGGGCGAAGATTACGAAAACTATGGGAATAGCGAACGCCATCAAGGGGCATCCCGGCGGCGCCTCGGCGCCTGCGCGCCCTCAACCATTGAGGGCTATCAGGGTTCTACGCCGATCTTCGGGCGGCTCAAAGGTGCGCTTGAAGGTAAAGCGCTTTCAGCACAGGCGGAACCAGATCCGGTAGGTCTTCGGAGATGAGGCCCGGTCCAAAGGCGCTCGCTGCCGCTCCGTGAATCCAGACCGCAGCGCAGGCGGCTTCGAAGCTCGACATACCCTGCGCCAGAAGACCGCAGACCAGCCCCGCCAGCACATCGCCCGACCCCGCCGTGGCGAGGAAAGGCGGCGCGTTGCTGTTGATCGCGGCCCGTCCGTCTGGCGCGGCGATCAGGGTGTGAGGTCCTTTCAAAATCACCACCGCGCCGGAACGGCTAGAGGCTTCGCGCGCGGCGGCGGCCCGATCAGGCGAAGCGCCCAAGAGGCCAGGGAAGAGGCGCTCGAACTCGCGGTCGTGCGGGGTCAGCACATCATGGGACTGGAGCAGGCCGAACAGACGTGCCGGGTCTTTCTCGAACGAGGTCAGCGCGTCAGCGTCGGCCACCAGACATACGTCGCTTTTGGCGATGGCGAGGACGTTCAGCCGCGTCTCCTCTCCTACTCCGGCTGCTGGTCCGATCACCGCAGACGTTAGCTTGGCGGCGATGTCGCAAAGCGCTGCCGCGCCGCCGAAGGGCTTCAGCATCACCGCTTCCAGATGCGCGGCGTTGATGGCCAGCGCGTCGAGCGGCGATAGCACCGTCACCAGCCCTGCCCCGATCCTCAGCCCCGCCCGCGCCGCAAGCCGCGCCGCGCCCGTGGACGATGGCCCGCCCGACACCACCCCCATCCGGCCCCGGTCATGTTTGTGCCCATCCTGCGCTGGCCAGGGGAAAGCTCCTAGCCAGAGGTCGGGGGTGTTGGGAGTGGGTTGAACGGTCATATCCGCCTCTCCGGCTTACCCTGAACATCGACCAGACTTCGCCGAGAAGGCGGCTGGTCGCGATATGAAAGTGTGGGTTACTCTGCCTGGGTGCAAGCAAGGGTGGGACCAATGGTGGGCAAGGCGAACAAGACCCAAGTCACCGAGGTGTCGGTGGAGACTTTCCTGGCGGGCGTCGACTCCGATGTGCGCCGCAAGGACGCACTAGCGCTTTGCCAGATCATGGAGCGGCTCTCGGGCGAACCGCCTCGCATGTGGGGACCTAGCATCGTCGGCTTCGGCGTGCGCCAGTATCGCTATGAGAGCGGTCGCGAAGGTGAAACGCTCAAGGTGGGCTTCTCGCCGCGCAAGCCCGCCACGGTGCTCTACTATCTCGGGCCAGTGGAGAATGACCCATTGGTGGCTTCCCTTGGCAAGATCACGACCGGCAAGGGCTGCGTCTACGTCAAGTCTCTGGCGGACATCGACCTGAAGGTGCTGGAGGCGCTAATCCTTCGAGCCTTGGCGAAGGGCGCCTAAAGCACCCCCGTTTCCGCTTCCCGCCCGCGCTCGATGAGAGTCAGCGTCTCTCCGTCGCTCTCGAACACAGTGATCGAAGCGTGGTCGGGGCGGAAGCCTAACACCCGCTCATCCCCCGTGGCAGCCGATACCGCAGCGTTGATCACCACGAAATGGGCGAAGATCGCCGCTGAGCCATGCCCCGCCACGGCTCTCGCCACGCGGGTGCGCCAGTCTGCGTAGTCGATGTCGCCCTTCACCTGGGCCCAGTTCAACTGGAAGGCGCCCCGCAGCCACGGACCGCGCTCGGCCTCCGAAAGTCCAGCGGGCGTGGGGATTTCCGCGACCAGGCGCTCCACCCCCGGCTGAACGTCCAGCGCCATGGCGAAGGGCAGCGCCGTCTCGCGGCAACGTCTCAAGGGCGAGGTCAGAACGTGGGTGGGCCTGTGCGTGGAGGGTAGCGCCATAAGGAAGTCTGACGCCCCTCGCGCCTGCGTCCTCCCAACTTCGTCCAGACCCGGATCGGGATCGGCGCCGTGATCGCCCCAGCTTGACTGCGGCTTGCCGTGGCGGATCAGATAGACGCGGGTCATGGGAGGCCTCCTGGCGCCTCGTCCTACCTCCTCACCGATCCGACGTGAAGATATTCAGCCGGTCGTCGTCGGAACGCGTCACCAAACCCATGCGACCGACGCCTTCGCGGGCCTCAAGATCGAGCAGGGTCGCCTCATCCGATGGGGTGTTGGCGATGAAGCGGCGGCCCTCCGCGTCCCGCCCGATGACGATCCCCAGCCGATAACCCTCGCGCCCGTGAGCTACCGTATAGGTCTCAACGACGGCGGGACCTTCGGGTCGATCGACGATCTTCGGGTGTGGCAGCGCGTCGATCCGGCGCTGGATCACGGCGGCGTCCTCGCGGCGCCACTCGCCCTCAACCGGAGTGGTGGACCATATCCCTACTGACTGTTTGGTCAGGAACCAGCCGTTGGCGGTGGTCATGCCGAAGCTTCCGGGTTTGGTCCGAAGCTTCTGCGCCATAGTGACTATAGAGTGCATAGCGTAGTTGTTGCCGGGCCCGCCAAAGTAGGGAAGCCCGCCCGTCACCGTCAGCCCGCGCGGATCGTCGGGGGCGAGGCCGAGCTCCGCCGCCCCAACCTCCACCGCGACTGGAAAACAGGAATAGAGGTCGAAGGCGCCGATCCTGTCCAGCGTCAGGTCCGCCATCTCCAGCGCCCTCTCCCCCGTCATCCGCATGGCCGGGCTGGAGTGGAAATCCTGTCGCTCCAGGGGATACCAGAGGTCCGAAGCGTCAGCGCAGCCGTGCAGATAGACCCACTTTTCCTGTGGCACGCCAAGCTCTCGCGCCTTCTTCACGCTGCACAGGATCACCCCCGCCGCCTGATCAACCTCCATGATGGCGTTGAGGTATTTGGGGTAGGGATAGCTGATCATCCGGTTGCGCTCAGTCACGGTGGTCAACTCTTCGGCCGAGCGGGCTGTGGGAAACCAGGCGTCGGGATTGGCGGCGGCGACGCGGGTGAACGGCGCGAACAGGGCGCCCATGTGGCGCTGATGCTCATCCAGGCTCCAGCCGTTGTGCGCACGCCAGGCGTTCTCGAACAGCGGATAGGTGTTGACGGGGAAATTCAGCCCGTGGGCCGCCTCTTCGGGGGTCGCGCCGGGGCGTCCGTCGCCGATGCGCGCTGGCGGACCGAACGCCTCATCGCCGGGAGCATCGCCATAGCCGACGAAAGCAGACCCGGTGCGTATGCGTTTCATCAGTGCGCCCAGGAACTCCGCGCCTACGGCGAGCGCAAAGTCGCTCTCCCCCCCCGCGATCCGTTCGCACAGAAGATTGACCGTCTGCTGCGGGGAGTTTCCGCCCATGTGCGAATAGACGGCGTAGCGGGGCTTAGCCCCCATCGCCTTTGCCAGACTGGACGGGGGATTGGTGAGACGCGGGAAGGGCAAGCGCTGTAACCCGCCGCCTGCGTCAATAGTGAACCCAATCACCGTCAGCGCGTCCAGCCCTGCCAGAGCGCTTTCAGGGAGCCCTGCATCCGCCGCCGCTCGCCGCGCCGCGTCGTGGATCATCTGCAAGGGCGAGGGCGAAGCGGCCGCCTCCCCCCGGTAGGTGAACTGGCCCGCGCCGATCAGGACCGGGGTGTTGTCGAGCATGGGGCAATCCTCCGGCGCGGCGTGTGTATCGACAGTGCAGCGGTTTACTCACCGACAGCCAAGCGAAATAATCTGCCCGCACGCCCACAAAACGCTCACCAGGCGCCGCTATTTTGGGCGTATGCTGGCAAAGCAGCACTTGGTCGGAGCCCGGCGCGCGCCCGGCTTGAGGCGGTTCGGGCGAAATGCTCCCTACGATCCGCCGACCTCCCCGGCCCAACCTGCTCTCAGCGCGGCGACCCGATGAAGAAAATCGAAGCGATTATCAAACCCTTCAAGCTCGATGAGGTAAAGGAGGCGCTACAGGAACTGGGTGTGCAGGGCATGACGGTGCTCGAAGCCAAGGGCTATGGTCGCCAGAAGGGCCATACTGAGCTTTATCGCGGCGCCGAGTACGTCGTGGACTTCCTACCGAAGATAAAGATAGAGGTGGTTGTCGCCGACGATCAGCTCACCAGCGCGCTCGAAGCCATTACAAACGCCGCCCGCACGGGCCGGATTGGCGACGGCAAGATCTTCGTCTCGGAGATTCTGGACGTGCTGCGTATCCGTACCGGCGAGACTGGCGCCCAAGCGATCTAGGCCCACGAACTAGGCCAGACGGCCACACAGTTTTCAGCCCCGGATTGAGGGGTGTGCAAAGGAATACCATGAAGGCCGCTGAAATCCTTAAAGAAATAAAGGACAAAGAAGTCAAATACGTCGATGTCCGCTTCACCGACATTCGCGGCAAGATGCAGCACGTGACCTTCGACATCTCGTTGGTGGACGACGACTTCCTGACCGACGGGACTATGTTCGACGGCTCCTCCATCGCGGGTTGGAAGGCCATCAATGAGAGCGACATGAAGCTGCGTCCCGACCTGACGACGGCCTACATCGACCCGTTCTATCAGCAAACCACCATGTTCCTGTTCTGCGACGTGCTGAACCCCGACACTAACGAGCCCTATAACCGCGACCCCCGCTCCATGGCCAAGAAGGCGCTGACGTTCGTTCAGTCCTCCGGCGTTGGCGACAAGGTGTTCTTCGGCCCGGAAGCGGAGTTCTTCATCTTCGACGACGTGAAGTGGTCCACCGATAGCTACAACACTGGCTATTCGTTCGACTCGGTCGAACTGCCCTCCAACACTGGCAAGGACTACGCCGAGGGCAATATGGGCCACCGGCCCGGACCGAAAGGCGGCTATTTCCCCGTCAACCCGATCGATTCAGCCCAGGACCTGCGCGGCGAGATGCTGTCCGTGATGAGCGAACTGGGCCTGGACGTGGAAAAGCATCACCACGAGGTGGCGCCCGCCCAGCACGAGCTTGGCCTGAAGTTCTCGGACCTGCTCACCATGGCCGACCGGCTACAGCTCTACAAATACGTGATCCACAACGTCGCCGCCGCCTATGGCAAGACTGCCACCTTCATGGCCAAGCCCATGTTCGGCGACAACGGCTCGGGGATGCACGTGCACCAGTCGATCTGGAAGGACGGTAAGCCACTGTTCGCCGGTGACAAATACGCCGGGCTTTCCGATTTGTGCCTCTGGTACATCGGCGGCATCATCAAGCACGCCAAGGCGATCAACGCCTTCGCCAACTCCACCACCAACTCCTACAAGCGCCTGGTTCCCGGATACGAGGCGCCGGTGAAGCTGGCCTACTCCAGCCGCAACCGCTCCGCCTCCATCCGCATCCCGCACGTGGATAGCCCCAAGGGGAAAAGGATCGAGTGCCGCTTCCCCGACCCCATGGGCAATCCCTATTTGACCTTTGTGGCGCTGCTGATGGCGGGGCTCGACGGTATCGAAAACCGGATCGATCCGGGTGCCCCCGCCGACAAGAACCTCTACGATCTTCCTCCTCGCGAGCAGAAGAAGGTGCCCGAGGTGTGCGGCTCGCTGAAAGAGGCGCTGGAGAATCTCGACAAGGATCGGGCGTTCCTGAAAAAGGGCGGCGTTATGGACGACGACTTTATCGACGCCTACATCGAACTGAAGATGGAGGAAGTCCACCGTCTCCAACTCCACCCCCACCCGGTCGAGTTCGATATGTACTACAAGTGCTGATGGGCATTTTACCGGACTCGTGCTTATCGCAGGAGATAGCGTTCTCGCTCACCGATCCACTTCGCCGAACACGATGTCGAGGGACCCCAGAATAGCCGCAACGTCGGCGATCATGTGGCCTCGGTTCATGCGGTCCATGGCCTGCAGATGCGCGAAGCCGGGCGCCCTGATTTTGCAACGATAGGGCTTATTGCCGCCGTCGCTGACCAAATAGACGCCGAACTCTCCCTTGGGGGCCTCCACAGCGGCGTAAATCTCGCCCTCGGGCACGTGCAGGCCCTCGGTATAGAGCTTGAAGTGGTGGATCAATGCCTCCATCGAGCGCTTCATTTCGGCTCTGCGCGGCGGGGCGACCTTTTTATCTTCAGTCAGGACAGGCCCAGGCGTTTTCTCCAGCCTATCAAGGCATTGCAGCATGATCTTCAGTGACTGTTTCATCTCCTCGACGCGGCATAGATAGCGGTCGTAGCAGTCGCCGTGCACGCCTACCGGCACGTCGAAGTCCATCTCGGAATAAAGCTCGTAAGGCTGACTTTTGCGCAAATCCCACGCCACTCCGCAGCCACGCAGCATCACCCCGGTGAAGCCCCACGCATAGGCCTCTTCCTTCGTCACCACACCGATATCGGCGTTGCGTTGCTTGAAGATACGGTTGCCGGTGACGAGCCGTTCCACGTCGTTCAGGCGCTTGGGAAACTCGGCGCACCAGGTTCTGATGTCGGCGATCAGTTCGGGCGGCAGATCCTGATGCACGCCGCCGGGGCGGAAATAGTTGGCGTGGAGCCGCGAGCCTGAGGCGCGCTCGTAGAAGACCATCAGCTTCTCGCGCTCCTCAAACCCCCACAAAGGCGGGGTGAGCGCGCCGACGTCCAGCGCCTGGGTGGTGACGTTGAGAAGGTGAGAGAGTATCCGACCGATCTCGCAGTAAAGCACGCGGATCAACTGACCTCGTACTGGCACCTCGATCTGCGCCAACCGCTCTATAGCCAGGCAGAAGGCGTGCTCCTGGTTCATCGGCGCCACGTAGTCCAGGCGATCGAAATAGGGGATGTTCTGAAGGTAGGTTCGGGCCTCCATCAGCTTTTCGGTGCCGCGGTGCAGAAGCCCGATGTGCGGATCGACCCGCTCCACAACCTCGCCGTCGAGTTCCAGCACAAGCCGCAGCACTCCGTGCGCCGCTGGATGTTGCGGGCCAAAGTTGATGTTGAACTTGCGGACTTTCGTTTCGCCTGGAACCGTATCCGCCGCCGGGATCATCTCGCAGTCAGCCATCTTTCACGTCCGATTCAATCGCCTCGCGCGCGCCGCGCAGGCTGTTGGCAACCAAAAGGCCGCCTGCCAGCAACAGTATTCCAAAACCGGAGATCAGAAAGGTCGAGGTCTCGATAACGCGGGTCAAGGCCGCAAGCGAAAGGGGAATGGCGAGCAGCACGCTGGCTGCGCCCAAAAGCGCGCTTCTGATCTCGATGGCCTCAAGACGACGCAGCGCCGCGCCGACGGCCAAGGTGACGACACCCACCATGATAGCGATGCCCAGCCCCTCCGTCGCCTCGGGCGGTATGGATGGCGCGTGGCTGAACCAGCCCGTCAACCGGATGCCGATGGTCATCAGGAAGGCAGTGGAGAAGGTGACTAGAAAAAAAGCGGCGGCGGAACGCAAGGCTTGGCTTCTATGCATCGATCAACCTCCCAGACGCGCATCCACGCGCGCCACAAGAGCATTAACCAGATTTGCGACAGTCACCACGCCGCTCAACCCTTGACGGGCGTGTTGGCGGCAGTCGGAATAGGAACAGCCGGGCTTTCAACTGCCTTCTCGTCGCCCGGCAGCGCGTATTTCGCTCCCTCCCAAGGGGAGTGGAAGTCAAAGGCGCGGTATTCTTGCGGCAGTTTCACTGGCTGATAGACCACCCGCTTCAGCGCCTCATCCCACCGCACCTCGACGTAGCCCGTCATGGGGAAGTCCTTGCGCAGGGGATGCCCATGAAAGCCATAGTCGGTGAGGATGCGGCGAAGGTCGGGATGACCAGAGAAGAAGATGCCGTACATATCGAACGCCTCCCGCTCGAAACAGTCAGCGCCCGGATGCACCGCCGTGACGGAGGGCACGGGGGTATCCTCGTCAGTCTGCAACTTGATCAGCACTCGCCGGTTCCGGGTGAGCGACAGCAGGTGATAAACCACATCGAAACGCAACTCGCGGTCTGGATAATCCACCCCGCAGACGTCGATCAACTGTGCAAAGCGGTAAGCCGGGTTGTCACGCAGCAGGGCCAGAAGATCGACGATGCGACTTGCGGGGGCGGTCAGGGTAAGCTCGCCGTGCGCCACTTGCACGCTGCTCACCGCTCCCACCGCATCCGCCTTGATCGCCTGACCCAGGGCTTCCAGGTCTTCCGAAGAGACCTCAAAAGATGAAGCGGCGCTCATCGATCAATGGTCCCGGTACGGCGGATCTTCTTCTGCAGGTGCAGGATGCCGTAGATCAGCGC
>JBBQLP010000043.1:0-21917 GCA_038327995.1 Caulobacterales bacterium
GCGCCTTTCGATCCGGCGGTTTAATCGGCTTCGAACGAGCTCACCACCGACGTCAGCCATCGGTTGTCCGCCAAGTTTGCCGACTTAGTTTCGTCAAGTCGCACCCGCCGATTCCACACCTGTGACCGCACCACCTCGAAGCGCCTAACTGCAAGCTCGAACCGGAAGGTGAGCATCGCCACCCCGGCGACAGCCAGCACGCCGAATGCACCGATGTAGAGCGTGCTCGAAGCTGCAAGGTTGTAAGCCAAATCACACCCCCCTCCGCCATCCTCCGGGAAGGAGGACTGCCAAGCTTCATTGCAGAGTCGCAACAACCTTAGCAACTACTGGCATTAACCATGCGACAATCTGACCGGTCAGATCGCGGAAGAGTTCAGGCCTTCAACGCGGCATCCGTCGCGCGCACCAGACCGTCGATGATTCCTGGCTCGGTGGAAGCGTGTCCCGCGTCCCAGATCAGGTTGAAATCGACCTCAGGCCACGCCGTTTTGAGGGCCCAGGCGGTTGTCATCGGCGTCACTACATCGAATCGTCCCTGGACGATCCAGCCGGGGATCTTGCGGAAGACTTCCGCCTGATCGAGCAGCCAGCCATCGCGCTCGAAAAAGCCCCGGTTCATGAAATAGTGGCACTCGATCCGCGCGAAGGCGATGGCGAAGTCGGCCTCGTTAAACTTGGCTGGCCGCGCTTCTGGGCCGCGAATGGAGATGGTGTCGCCCTCCCAGCGGCTCCAGGCGGAAGCCGCTTCGCGCTGCACCTCGATGTCGGGCGAAATCAGGCGACGGTGATAGGCGCCCAGCAGATCGCCGCGCTCCACCTCGGGGATCGGGGCCAGGAACCGCTCCCAAGCGTCTGGGAACAGCATGGAGGCTCCCTCCTGATAGAACCAGCGCACCTCTTTTTCAGTCAGCAGGAAGATGCCGCGCAGGATCAGTGCCTCGACTCGCTCCGGGTGTCTGGCGGCGTAAGCCAGCGCGAGGGTGGATCCCCAGGAGCCCCCGAACACGGTCCATTTCTCAATCCCGGCGCGCTCCCGCAGGCGCTCGATGTCCTCCACAAGGGTCCAGGTAGTGTTCTCGTCCAGAGAGGCGTTCGGCCGTGACTTGCCGCAACCGCGCTGGTCGAACAGGGTCATGCGCCAGTGATTGGGATCGAAGAAGCGGCGCATGGTGGCGTTGATCGCGCCGCCCGGCCCCCCGTGCAGGATCACGCACGGCTTGCCCGACGGCTTGCCGCATTCCTCATAGTAGATTTCATGCCCGTCGCCTGTGGGCAGCCAGCCCATCGAGAAGGGCTCGTTCTCGGGGTAGAGGGCGCGGCGCGACTGGCCGTTCTGAATGCTCATCAAGGGTGTGATTAGGACGGATGCGGCGCGTAATCCAGCGCTTGAAAGCGCGTCATCCTTTAGGCGCTCGCCTGTCCAGCCACTCCAGCAGGATGCGGTTCACCTGCTCCGGCTCCTCTTGCTGGGTCCAGTGGCCCGAACCCGTCACCAGAACCTTCTCCAGATCGGGGATATAGGCCTCCATGCCGTTTGCGGAGGAGGGGGGCAGCACAGCGTCGTTCTCCGCCATCACCATCAGCGACGGCGCCCTCACCACATCCTCGATGTGCGCCCCGCGCTCCCAGTTGCGCGTGAAGTTGCGATACCAGTTGATGCCGCCGGTGAAGCCCGTGGCCTCAAAAGTTTGCACAAATACCTCAAACTCGGCGTCGGTGAGGAACTTGGGTCGGGGATCGAAGGCTGGATCGTACATTTCCAGCATCCGCACCAGCGCGAAAACCGAGCCTTCGCCCGGCTTGCGTTCGCGGGCAAACCCTTCGGAGGCTTCGATGCTTGAGACGCCCTGAACCGGGGTCGGCCCCTCGGCGGGCGTGGATCCCGCAAGCGGGCGGCGCAGGAAGAAGTTCATGGTCTTGGAGGTGTCGGCCCCCAGAATGGCGTCCGCCTCGCCGGGCTTCTGGAAATGGACGATATACATCTCCTCCCCCATCCGGGCGCGCATGATGGCGATGGGATCGATGGGCGCGCGGGGGGTGAAGGGGGTATTCAGCCCGATCACGCCCGCCGTCCGCTCGGGATAACGCAGGCCCATTTGCCAGACCACGAACCCGCCCCAGTCGTGCCCGCACCACACCGCTTTCTTCGCGCCAAGGTGGTCCAGAAGCCCGATCAGGTCGGCGGTCAGGTGTTCGATGTCATAGGCGTCCACCGCCTCGGGGCGACTGGTCAGGCCATAGCCGCGCTGGTCCGGCGCGATGGCCCAACGACCCGTCGCCTCCATCGCCCGGAGTTGATGACGCCAGGAAAACGCCAGCTCCGGGAAGCCGTGCGAGAAAACGATGGGTGTTCCCATCCCGCGCGGCCCGACCTCGTAATAGGCCATGCGGATGCCGTTCACGTCGGCATACTGAACCGGCGGCATCCAGGGCGACAGGTCGGGGGGGGTGGTCATGGGGCGCTCCCTCAAGGCTTACGAGGAAGGTCTACAGGTTCAGAGTTCCGCCGTCTTCATTTCCCAGTCTTCCCGAACTGATGGGAAGCCTACAGCCCCGGCAGTTTGAACTTCTTGCCGGTGGGGGCGCGGGCGATCACGACTTCCTGGTCGCCGGTCAGGGTCTTTATCTTGGCCTGTTCGGCGATGGGATCGATGGGCGTGGAGGTGGTCGAGGCGCCTTGCGTATTGGCGGTCGCGACCTGCGGCCTGCCCTTGCGCCAGAACAGCACCGTGTCGGCGAAGCTCTTGTCCTTGTGGGCGATGGAGCCGAATTCGTCGTCCATCACATAGCGAATCAGAGGGTCTGCCTTCTCGCCGCCGGCGCGGTTGGCCAGCAAAGTCTCGCCTTGGCTGCGGGTGGTGGCTTCGCGCTGGCCGAGGAGAGCGAGGCGGGCCTGGCTTTCAGGCTGCAACTCCTGCGGACGCGGCTCGCCGGGAGCGGGCGGGCGCAGCGCGTAATCGGGCGGCACCACGAGCGGCGCCTTGGCGACCACGCGGTATTCGTCCGGCGTGATCTTGTTGAGGCCCAAGGCTCCATTGACGCCGGAGCAACCGGTCATGCCGAGCGCGCCGACAGCGAGGGCGGCGCCCGCCACGGTCGCCAGCTTGCGGCCAGACTTAAGCGTATGGATCATCTAGCGAACTCCACGAGCCGCCCCGGCCCTGATTTGATGAGAGTGGTTAGCGCATTCCCCCGCGCGTCGCAAACGTCGCCGTGACGCAGCTAGTCCGGGGCCTTGGTCGGCATGAGTGTGTCGAGCAGCAGAAGCGCCACGCCGATGGAGATGGCGCTGTCGGCCACATTGAACACCCAAGGGAAATGCAGGCCGGAGAAGTCGAGGAAATCCACCACGCGCCCATAGCGCAGCCGGTCGATCAGATTGTTGCCCATGGCCCCGCCCATCACCAGCCCCAGCGCGATCGCGTTGATCGGTCGCGCCGCCCGCCGCGCCCACAGCGCCAGCGCCACGATCACAATGGCTGAGAAGGCCGAAAGCGCGAACCGGCCAAGCCCGTCCGACGCCCGCATCAGGCCGAACGACACGCCGGGGTTCCAAACCATGGTCAGGTTGAAGAATGGCAGCACTGGCACGCTGCCCTTCGACGGCAAGTCCAGCGGCCCGAGAACCCAAGCCTTGGTGAGCTGATCCAACACCACCGCCCCGCCCGCTGTCGCAAACGAAAGCCAGCCCAGCTGGGTGACGAGAGGTTGGCCCGGTTTGGACGCGGCGAGCGGGGGTTCGGTGGGGATTTCGGTGGTCATGACCTGATCTTACCTTCCGTCCGCGACGGGGGACAGCGAATGGCTATTGCCTATGCCGTGCATCCCAGTCACTCACCGCGTCGTCGCAGCGGATGCAGAGGAACTTCGGCGCCGTCACCTCCGGCAGGATACGCCAGCAGCGTTCGCACTTCTGGCCCGTGGCCAATTTGAAGTCCACGGCTAGGCCGCCAATGGAAGCGTCAGCGAACGCACCTTCCGGCGCTTCACCTTCTTCGATATGCGCCTCGCTAGTTCTGAAGACCTCTGCTGCCTCAATTCCCTCAAAGGCCTTAAGCTTCACTTCGGATTTGAGCCACACGATTGGACTTGCTTCCAGAGCTGAGCCGATTCGCTTCTCACGCCGTTGTTCTTCCAATGCGGCGGTGACGGCTTCTATGCTGAGCTTGAGCGAGCCCCAGCGCTCATGTTCAAATTGATTCTCCCACTCCGTCGGAACCTCCGGTATCACCCGCAAAGCATTCGCCCCTGCGTCGGGAAACCTCACCCCCCACGCCTCTTCCATCGTGAAGGGCGTCAACGGCGCGAGCCACATCGTCATCCGGGCGAACACCTCATCCATCACCGTGCGACAGGCTTTGCGGCGGAGGCTGTCGGGCCGGTCGCAGTAGAGCGCGTCCTTCCTGATGTCGAAGTAGAGCGCCGAAAGGTCGGCGTTGCAGAACTCCGAAACCGCGCGCAGCACCCGGTTGAACTCATAGCCGCGATAGGCGGCGCGCACCTCGCCATCCAGCACGTAGAGGCGGTGCAGGATGAACTTTTCCAGCGGCGGCATATCGGCGTAGGCCACGCGCTCAGCGTCCTCGAACCCTTCCAGCGCGCCCAGCAGATAGCGGGCGGTGTTGCGGAGCTTGCGATAGCTGTCGGCCACGGTCTGAAGCACGGCGGGGCCGATCTTCTGGTCCTCGGTGTAGTCCACCGTGGCGACCCAGAGGCGGATGATCTCCGCCCCCGACTGTTTGATGATGGTCTGCGGCTCGACGGCGTTGCCGAGCGACTTGCTCATCTTCTCGCCTGAGTCGGTCAGCGTCATGCCGCAGGTGACGACTTCCTTGTAGGGGGCTCGTCCCCGCGTGCCGGAACTTTCCAGCAAGGAAGACTGGAACCAGCCGCGCGATTGATCCGAACCCTCCAGATAGAGGTCGGCAGGCCAGTGGCTGCGGTCCGGGCCGGTTTCCCGGTGCTCGATGGTGAAGGCGTGGGTGCAGCCGCTATCGAACCAGACATCCAGGATGTCGGTGATCTGCTCGAAGTCCGAAGGATTGCGACCCTCGCCCAGCAACGCCGCAAGGTCGGCGGAATACCAGGCGTCGGCGCCCGCCGCCTTGATCGCCTCGACAATGCGGGCGTTGACGGCCTCTTCCCGCAGGGGCTCGCCGGTGCGCTTGTCCACGAACATGGCCAGCGGCGTGCCCCAGGCGCGCTGGCGCGAGATCAGCCAGTCGGGCCGCGTCTCCACCATGCCGCGCAGGCGCGACTTACCACTCTCGGGATAGAAGTGGGTCTGGTCGATGGCGTTGAGCGCCGTCTCGCGCAGCCCTCCCGCCTCGCCCATGCGGATGAACCACTGGGGCGTGTTGCGGAAGATCACCGGGGCCTTGGAGCGCCAGGAATGGGGATAGGAATGCTCCACCCGTCCGCGGGCCAGCAGGTTCCCCGCCTCGATCAGCTTGTCCATCACCGCGGCGTTGGCGGGGCCGAACTTACCGGCCTTCTTGCCCTCGGTCTCCATCACCTTCATCCCGCCGAACAGCGGCACGGAGGGGTAATAGGCGCCGTCCGGGTCGACGGTGTCGGGGATGTCGCGGTGGCCGTTGGCGAGCCAGACGGCGTAGTCGTCCGCCCCGTGGCCGGGAGCGGTATGCACAAAGCCGGTGCCCGCATCGTCGGTGACGTGCTCTCCGGCGAGAAGGGGAATCCCGAGGTCGTCATATTCCTCGTGAAGGGCTGCGAGAGGATGTTTGGCCCTTAATCCTACAATCGAAACCGGGCCGAGCCTGGACCAAGAATCAATCTTTGCTGCTACTCTCACGCTTTCGGCCAGCGCATCAGACAAAATAAGCTTGTCGCCTGCTTTGGCCCAAGGCGTGAAATCTAAGTTGGCCTCCATCGCGATGACTTCGTAGACGCCGTAGGAGATTGCCCTCCCATACGAGATCGCCCGGTTTGCCGGGATCGTCCAAGGCGTAGTGGTCCAAATCACAATGGAAGCGCCCGCTAAATCTATCCCGTGGGCGTCGGGTGTTTTAGGGTCGGGCCAGACGTTCAGTGGAAACTTCACCCACACCGTCGGCGAGGTATGCGGGTGGTATTCAACCTCTGCGTCGGCCAGGGCCGTGCGCTCCACCGGGCTCCACATCACCGGCTTGGAGCCGCGATAAAGCTGGCCCGACATCAGGAACTTGTGGAACTCCTCTACGATCTTGGCCTCGGTCGAGAAGTCCATGGTCGCGTAGGGCGCTTCCCAACGGCCCAGCACGCCCAGCCGTTTGAATTCGGCCTTCTGCGCCTCGATCCATTGGGCGGCGTAGGCGCGGCATTGGGCGCGGAACTCGGCCACCGGCACGTCGTCCTTGCGCTGGCCCTTGGCGCGATACTGTTCCTCGATCTTCCACTCGATGGGCAGGCCATGGCAGTCCCAGCCGGGCACATAGTCCACGTCGAAGCCCAACGCGAAGCGGCTCCTCACCACGAAATCCTTCAGAAGCTTGTTCAGGGCGTGCCCGATGTGGATCGGTCCGTTGGCGTAGGGCGGCCCGTCGTGCAGCACGAACAGGGGGCTGTTTTCCGCCTGTCGCCGCGCACGGATCGCGCGATAAAGGCCCTCGCCCTGCGCCCACTTCTCCAGAAGCTCGGGCTCCAGCTTGGGCAGGCCCGCCCGCATCGGGAAGGGCGTGGTGGGCAGAAAGACGGTCTCGCGGTAGTCGCGGTTGGCGGCAGTTTGGGAATCGGAATGGTCGTCGGCCATGGAAGTCAGCTTATCCGCTTATGAGTTGCACAGGGAGGCGCGATCCGGCGGACGCGGGGATCGGTTCGACCCCTGAGGCGTCACGCCGGGCGGATAATTCGCAGATTGGCGAAGACCGTGCTCATCGGCGCGGATGTAACAGAGGGGCGGATGCTCTGCTACCCCCGCCTGCGTTCCCTCGGCGTGATCTTCACGCTCAGAAGCCGGCCCTCGCGGATCAACAAAAGCTCGCACGGCTGGTCGATGGTGTCCTTGTCCAGTTCGCGGAACAGATCGTCCAGCCCCGTCACCGAGCGCCCGCCCACAGCGAGGATCAGGTCGCCCGAGACTACTCCCGCCTGATCCGCCGGGCCGCCGGGCGTCACGGCGGTGACGAGCACCCCGTAGGCCTGATCGAGCTGCAGCTTGTCGAGGAGGGCCGTCGGGGCGGGCGCCTGCTGCGCCACGATGCCGATGGTCGCCCGCCGCACCCGTCCGTGCTTGAGGATTTCGGCCATGACGAGGATGGCGGTATTGGCGGCGACAGCGAAACAGATGCCCTGCGCCCCCTCGATGATGGCGGTGTTGACACCCACCACCTCACCCGCCCCATTGACCAGGGGTCCGCCGGAGTTGCCGGGGTTCAGGGCCGCATCGGTCTGGATGAGGTCTTCGATCATCCGTCCGCGCCCGTCGCGCAGGGACCGGCCGAGCGCAGAAACCACCCCCGCTGTAACCGTCGCCTCGAACCCCAGCGGCGCGCCGATGGCGATGACAAGCTGACCGCGCCGAAGCTGTTTGGAATCCCCCAGCCGCGCGGCGGGAAAGTGTGACGGCTGGTCCAGCCTCAGCACCGCCAGATCGGTGTCGGGGTCATGGCCGACCATGGAGGCGGTGAAGGCCTTGCCTTCGGGGCTCAGCACCTCGACCTGCCGCGCGCCCCGCGCCACGTGATGGTTGGTCAGGATCAGTCCGTCGGTTGAGACCACCACCCCGCATCCGCCGCCGTTCATGCCGATGGGGCGCACCTGCACCACGCTCGGGCCTACCCGGTCCACCGCACGGATCACCGCCTGGGAATAGGCGTCGAGCAGGTTCAGATCGACCGGGGTGGAGGGCGCGGACGGGCCGAGCACAGGGATCATGCGCGGCTCGGCGCCGATATCGAGCACGTTGATCGACCGGTGCGCGTGTTTCGGAGCGCGTGTCGGCGCACGCATGGCGTGGCCGTCGTACTTGCGCGCCTTGCGGAATATGCCCATTGAAACTCCCCGCCGCGACGTTAGCCAAGCTTGGTCGGCGGCGCGAGGGGGGTCGCGTATAAGGCGAGGCGGCGGCCTCAGAACTCCGGCATCAGAATCTGTCGCGCCCTGGCCTTGTCGCGGTCCATCTGGGCGATCATGGGGTCCAGACCATCGAACTTCTCGTCTCCGCGCAGGAAGGCGATGAAGTCGGTTTCGAGGGTCTGGCCGTAGATGTCCTCGTCGAAATCGAGCAGGTGCACCTCCAGCCGCTCGTCGACCCCGTTCACCGTCGGGCGGCGACCCACATAGGCGACGCCGGGAATCTCGCGTCCGTCCGCCAGCCGCGTCCTCACCGCGTAGATGCCGAAGGCCGGTCGCACGTAGTCCTCCATCGGCATATTGGCGGTGGGAAAGCCGATAGTGCGACCGAGCTTGTCGCCGTGGATCACCACCCCTTCAATGGAGAATGGCCTTCCCAGAAGCTGCGCGGCGCGCTCGGGCTTGCTGGCGCGCAGGGCCGCGCGGATGGCGCTGGAGGAGCACTTCTCGCCGTCGGGGTCGGACACCGCGCTGGCGATGGAGACGCCGAACCCCATGGCCTCGCCATATCGGGCCAGAAGCTCGGGGTCGCCCGTCCGCCCCTTGCCGAACGAAATGTCGAACCCGGCGGCGACGTGGCGAGCGCCGATCCCCTCCGCCAGCACCTGACGGGCGAACTCCTCGTCGCTCATGGCCGCCATCTCGGCGTCGAAGGGCAGGACGTAGAATAGATCGACGCCAAGCGCATCCAGTGCCCGCGACTGCTGCTCGATGGTCATCAGGCGAAAGGGTTCGGTCTCGCGCTGAAAATAGCGGCGGGGGTGCGGCTCGAAACTGACTACGCCCAGCGGCGCGTGCAGGGAGGCGGCGGCTCTGGCGGCTTCAGCAATCACCTGTCGGTGGCCCCGGTGCACGCCGTCGAAATTGCCGAGCGCCACCGCCGCGCCCTTCGCCTCGGGCTCAAGCCCGCGCCAGTCCTCGACCCGGTGCAGCGCCACGTTTCAGGCGTCTCCGGTATTGGGAACCATGACCACCGCCTCGCCCTCGATCACCGTCTTGGCGTTGACCACGCACTCGGTTTTCAGGGTCACGCGGGCTTTGTCGGCGTCGATGGCGGTGATGCTCACGCGGGTCGTCACCACATCGCCGATGCGCACCGGGCGGCGAAAGCTGAGGCTTTGCGACAGGTAGATGGAGCCGGAGCCGGGTAGGTCTCCGGCGATGGTCGCGGAGATGTACGCGGCGGACAGCATTCCGTGGGCAATCCGGCCCTTGAACTGGGTGGTCTCGGCGAAGACAGGATCGAGGTGCACCGGGTTGAAGTCGCCCGACACCTCGGCGAAGGCCTGGATGTCGGCTTCGGTGACGGTGTGCATCCGCTCGGCGCTCTGGCCTATGGTGAGCTGGTCCAGGGTCAGGCCCTTGCCGACAGCTTCCGACATAAGTCTCGTCTCCTGTGAACCACCGCTTCTAGCCGCGCCAGACGAGGTCCGCCATGGCCCAGGCGGCGCTCACCCCATAGCTCGCCAGAAACGCTTCCAGCCGCGCCGGGTCAGGATGGCCGTCCGTTCCATTGATCTCCGCCCCGTGGATGCCGGAGGTGACGAAGAGGCAGTCAAGCCCCGCCTCCGCCGCGCCGGTCACGTCGGTCTGCACCCCGTCGCCGATGGCCAGGACGCGGGACTTGTCCAGGGCGCGCTCGGCCAACCGCTCGGCCTCTTGCAACGTGCGCCCGTAGATGGGCGGATAGGGCTTGCCCGCCATCACCACCGGGCCGCCCATGGCGGTGTAGAGGTCGGCCAGGGCGCCTGCACAATAGATCAGCCGGTCGCCGCGCTGCACCACCCGGTCGGGGTTGGCGCAGATCATCGGCAGACCGCGCGCGGCGGCGAGAGCGAGGCGGTCCTTGTAGTCGTCGGGGGTTTCGGTCTCGTCGTCGATCAGGCCGGTGCAACTGATGAAGACGGCCTCGTCCGGCCCGGCGAACGTGAGATCGAGCCCCGCGTAGAGGGTCTGGTCGCGGTTTGGCCCGAGGTCCCAGGCGGGTCCAGGCGCGCGGGCGATCAGGGCGTCGCGGGTCACATCGCCCGAGGTAACGAAGCCCGACCATGCCGCGTCCGGCACCCCAAGGGCCGAAAGCTGCGGGATGACATCGCGCGAAGGGCGCGGGGCGTTGGAGATGAGCACTACCGGACCCCGCTCGGCCTGGAAGCGGGTAAGCGCCTCAGCCGCGTCCGGGAAGCTTGCAGCCCCGTTGTGGATCACGCCCCACACGTCGCACAGGATCGCATCGTAGCGCTCGGCGATCTCGGCGAGACCTCGGATCAGGACGGGCTGGGGCATGGGCCGGGGGTAGAGAGGCGGCGCGCTGGCGTCAACCTAGCGCCCCGCGGCCCGCCGGAGTGCGCCCTGCATGAAGTCGGCGGGAGGGTCGGTTTCGGCCAGCACTGAGTCCCGGATGGCGCGGGGCTCGCCGAAGAGGTGTCCCTGACCATAGCCAATGTCGAGTTCCAGCACGTCGATCACCTGACGCTCGGCTTCGACCTTCTCGGCGATCACCTCAACCCCATAGCGGCGGGTGAGAGAGGCGTAGTCGGAGGCTTGAAGATCGCGCATGGACTTCAGCGCCATGCGTCCGTCGACCTCAAGAAGCTGGTCGAGCAGCACGTCCGCGCCGATCTTGACGAACTTCACGTCGGCCCGCGACAGGTCAGCGAAGTCGAGGTCGAGGTCATGCACCTTGTCGAGGGAGAAGCGGAAGCCGAGGTCGGCCAGCTTGGCCATGTTGCGGGCTTCCAGCGAGGCGCGTTCCGCAAAGGCGTCCTGCCCAAGCTCGAAGATAAGGGCGCCTGCCAGGTCCTTGTTCTGGGACAGGAAGTCGAGGAACTGGGGGAAGAAGACCTCGTCGCCCAGCGACCCCAGCGCGATGTTGCAGAAGATGCCGATACGCCGGTCGGTCTTGGCCAGGCGGCGCACGATCTGCACGCAGCGGAACAGCAAGAGGTTGTCAATGGCCGAGACCAGCCCTTCAGGTTCCGCCACCTTGAGGTATTCGGCGGGCATCAAGACCCGGCCGGTTTCATCCCGCAGACGGGAGAAGCTTTCATAGAAGACAGTCCGGCGCTGGGGCAGCGACACCACCGGCTGCAAATAGAGATCGACCCGGTTCTGCTCCAACGCTTCGCGCACCGTGTCGAGCAGCGCCGCCGTCTGGCCTTTCGGGCGAGGCCCTCCAGCCGAGCGCGGCTCGAAGGCGCGGCTTTCCAGGCTTTCGCTCATCCGTGCCACAAGGTCTTCGAGGATTCGCACCTCGTCGGTCAGGGCTTCGGTGCGGGTGGCCGCCTCGGCCTGCAGGGTTTCGGCGAGGTGCTCCAGATCGCCCTGCGTCGCCTCGATGTGGTCGGCCAGCAGACGGTGAGCCTCGCGAAGCCGCTCCAGGTCCTTGCGCAGGGCGCTGTTTTCGGAGGTTCGCGCGATCAGGTCGTGCACCGCAAGGCACAACGCCAGGGCGCCGACCATGCCAGCGCCCGCCGCGCCCCATCCGGCCCCTGTGCGCCAGAGCAGCACCGCGACCGTTGAAGCCAGAAAGAGGTAGGCGCCTGCAAGAAGCGCCGTGGTGGCCTTGCGCATGGCCTGATCGCCTGAGCCCGAGAGAATCAAATCAAAGTATCAGGGTGTTCGCTGCTAAAGGCGACCACTGATTGTCAGGCTTCAAACGCTGGAGTCGACCGCCTCCGTCCTGGTCCAGCACTCCCGCAGCAAGGGATAAAGCCCGAACGACGCTAGGAGCGCGAACGGAGCCGTGGCGAGGGGTAGGGTCGGCCCGATCCCCTGGAACACGAAGTGGCCCCAGTAGAGCACAAGGGCGGTGGTCAGAGTCCCGCCCACCAGAGCTGCCCAGGCGGCGCCCGGCCAGCGCTGAGACGTCAGTGCGCTGGCAAGCGCGCCGATCAGCAGTGGCCACGCGAACAGGAACCCGGTGGTCGGCGCCGCGACCTGCAACGCGACCGCCAGCAAAAGGCCGAGAACCAGGAGGCCTGCATGGCGTCCGCGATCCGCTCCCTTTCCCCTCAAGGCGAACGCTGCAAGCAGAGCAGAGGCAAAACAGATGATGAGGGCCGCGACCTCGTAACGATGAAGGTCGCGCATGATCTGGTAGTAGGCCGCCCGCGACTTCATAGGCATGGCGAAATGCTGAAGCGCCCAGAGGTCCACGGCGGCGAACGCGATCATCAGCACGCCAGCCCCGGCGCCGCTGAGCGCCCCGCCTATCGTAGCGCCGCGCAGTCCGGGCAGGATGAGCAGCCCCTCGATCCCCAGAATCACCCACCCGAAAACCGGCGCGTAGACCAGCACCGGCCCGCCCAGCACATCGCCCCAGACCACGTCGGGGGCCGCAGCCGGAAGGGCGGGCGCATAGGCTGTCGCTCCCGCTGACGCCAGCGCCTGCTCGCCCAGGCTCTGCAATGCGCCCTGATCCAGCGCGTCGGGGGTTGCGGTAGGCGAATGATACTGTCCGGGGCGACCGATGAAGGCGTAGTTGAGGCCGGGGATCCCCAGCGCCTTGGAAACGGTGAAGTCGGTGTCGTTGGGCAGCTTCTTGTAGAGGAAGGTCGAAAGCGAGTTGCTGAGCGGGCGGCGGGCCGTGTGGGCGAACAGGGAGATGACCGCTCCATCGTGATCGCCGGTCTCGAACATGGCGGCCTTACCGCCGCCGCCCCGGCTTTCCATGTTGATCACGAATCCCACGTGGGGAACCAGCGGGTGGCTGGCGAAGAAGGCCTTGGCGCCAAGGAGACCCAGTTCCTCGCCGTCGGTGATGAGGAAGACCACGTCGCGCTCTGGCTGACCCCTGACCTTGAAAATCCTGGCGATCTCAAGTTCCGACGCCACGCCGGAGGTGTCGTCAGCGGCGCCCGGCGATCCCGGCACGGTGTCGTAGTGCGCCATGAGCAGAAGGGCCGGGGCCGCGGGGTTGCGGCCGGGCATGACGCCGATCAGGTTGGTCAGGTCGGCGGTATGGCTATCCTTGGCGCGGTTCGTATAGGTCCGTTGCGCGGCCTGGATGGAGACCTGAAGGCCCAGCGCCCGCATCCGGTCCTGGATATAGGACGCGACCTTGGGCAGCTCGGCCGAGGGGTTGGGGTGGGGCGCCCGGGCGATCACCCGCACATCGCTCATGGCGCGTATCGCGGAGAAGACCAGCGGATCAGCCGAGGCGGGGGTCGGCGGCGGGGAAGAACAGGCGAGCCAAGCCAGGAGTAGGCTCACCGCTGTCGCCGCCGCTAATTTGATCCAGCCCATCGTCGCCCCCGCGTTTTCAGGGAAGCTGCATCAGGGCTGGCGCGGGCGCAAACGAAAAGGCCCGCCGGGGTCGCCGACGGGCCTTTAGATCATATGTGGAGTGGTTAGGCGGCGACGGGGGCGACGCTTTCCTGCGGATCGCGCAGCACATAGCCCCGGCCCCAGACGGTTTCGATGTGGTGATTGCCATCGGTGGAGGCGGCCAGCTTCTTGCGCAGCTTGCAGATGAAGACGTCGATGATCTTCAGTTCCGGCTCGTCCATGCCGCCGTAGAGGTGGTTCAGGAACATTTCCTTGGTCAGGGTCGTACCCTTGCGGAGCGAAAGCAGCTCCAGCATCTGATATTCCTTGCCGGTCAGGTGAACCCGCTGGCCGTGGACTTCCACCGTCTTGGCGTCGAGGTTCACGTTGATGTCGCCAGTCTTGATCATCGACTGGGCGTGACCCTTGGAGCGGCGGACCACTGCGTGGATGCGCGCAACCAGCTCGTCCTTGTGGAAGGGCTTGGTCATGTAGTCGTCGGCGCCGCCGCCGAAGCTCTTGACCTTGGTGTCGATCTCCGCCGTGCCCGAAAGGATCATCACCGGGGTGTTGATCTTGGAGTTGCGAAGCTGGCGCAGCACTTCCATGCCGCTCATGTCCGGCAGGTTCAGGTCCAGCAGGATCAGGTCGTAGTCATAGATCTTGCCAAGATCGATGCCCTCCTCGCCAAGGTCCGTCGTATAGACGTTGAAGCCGTCGGACTTGAGCATCAGTTCGATGGACTGCGCTGTGGCGCTATCGTCCTCGATCAGCAGAACACGCATAGACCCCTCCAGGTTCGCAGCCATGGCGGACCCGCCCCTCAGCGGAATCCCGTCTCTCTCCTCGCCACGCTAGGCGGCGAGTCCCTTAAGATTGGTTAATCCTAACGGTGTGTGCGAATCAGTAGAACGATTTGAGTCCCCGTATCAAGCGCCGCCGTTAACTTTTTGAATCACAGGGATTCAATGCCGCAGCCAGCGCCCCAAAACCCTACCCCTGCACAGCGTAGAGCTTGACCACGCGATATAAAAAATCGCGCCCGTCGTAGAGCGACTTCACCCGGATGCGCTCGTTCAGCCCATGCACACCGTTGCCGTCCGGGTCGCCGAACATACCCGTCAGGCCATAGGTCGGGATGCCTGCGGGTGTCATGAAGGCGCCGTCCGTCCCGCCCGCTGTCAGAACCGGGATGATCGGCGTGCCGGGCCAGATCGTGGCTGCGACGGACCTGATCGGCCCCATGATCTTCGGCGTCAACGGCGGCGGGGTGAGCGAGATCGGGCTGCGGGTCTCCAGCGTCGTCACCTTCACCTCCGGGTCGGCGACCAGGCTTTCCAGCTTCGCCCGCACCGCTTCAACCGACGTGCCGGGGAAGATGCGGCAATTCACGTTGGCCCGCGCTCGCTGCGGCAGGGCGTTGGTGGCGTGTCCGCCGTCGAGCATGGTGGGGATGCAGGTGGTGTGCAGCATCCCGTTCAGGCCCGGGTCCTGGGTCAGAACACCGGCGGCCTTTTCATCGTGCACATCCCTGGCCAGCGCGGCCATGGCCTCGCCGGGTGCGCCGGGGGTGATCTTGGCCATTTCCCTCAGATAGGTGCGCGAAGCGTCGGTCTCCTCGATGGGGAAGGCGTAGGGTTGGATGCGGCCAAGGGCGGCGGCCAGATGATAGATGGCGTTGTTGGGGGTGGGACGCGAGGAGTGCCCGCCGGGGTTGGTGACTTCCAGCCGATAGTTCTGGGGAAACTTCTCGCCCGCCTCGATGTTCAGGGCGATGGGTTTGCCGGTCTTGTCCAGCCGCCCGCCCGCGCCTTCGTTCAGGGCGAACTCGGCGTCGACCAGCTTGCGCTCGTGGGTGGAAAGCCACTCGGCGCCGTTGAAGGCCCCCGCCGTCTCCTCGCCG
The DNA here is from genome assembly GCA_038327995.1 of Caulobacterales bacterium. Classification (GTDB taxonomy): domain Bacteria; phylum Pseudomonadota; class Alphaproteobacteria; order Caulobacterales; family Caulobacteraceae; genus CAIOYC01. The sequence goes on from JBBQLP010000043.1 coordinate 15,242, forward strand.
CAGGTCAGGGCCAGTTTTATGTCGCGCTTCGGTTTGAAGCCCTCCTGGCGCAGGCGGATCAGGGTGTCGGTCCAGACCGAAGCCTCCGCCTTGTCGTCGGACGTTCCGCGCCCGTAGAAATACCCATTCTCCTCGATCAGGGTGAAGGGGTCGCGGGTCCAGTCCTCGCGCTTGGCCTCCACCACGTCGATGTGGGCGAGAAGCAGCATGGGTTTGGCCTTGGGATCGCTGCCGTGGAGAACGGCGAAAAGCCCACCTTCCAGCGGGTGATCCGGCGCGGTCCAGACCTTCACATCGGCGTCTGGATAGCCGGCCGCCTTCAGCCGCGCCGCCATGCGCGCGGCGGCGGTGGTGCAGGTGCCCTCCGCCAGCGACTTGACCGAGAGCGAGGTGTTGGTCTCCACCAGTTCCTTGTAGAGCGCCCGGAACGCCGCCTTGTCGGGGGATAAAGTGGGAGTCTGGGCGGCTGCGGCGCCTGCCATCAAAGCTACTGCGCCGAAAGCCGCAGCCGCCATCCGTGTTTTGATCGTCATTGTATTCCCCGTCGCCAAACGTCGCCGGACGCTAGGGGGCGGACCGGCGCAGGGCAAGTCGCAGCTTTGCACCCATCATTTCGAGTGCAAAAAGTGCAACATGGATACGTGCGTCGCCGTTCACTGCAATTGCCCCCAAGACTCCGGGTGCAAGGGCGCAATTCAACAGTTCGCTTTTTGCGCTTGGCTTTCGTCCACATATCGCCCGCTCCACCCTAAGGACCCGTCAGTATGAGGCCGTCGGGTGGAGCGGGGATTAGTTTGCGCTGACGTCAGCGCGAGCGGGTGTCGAGGCTGCGCAGGTAGGCTGCTACATCCGCCCGGCTTGCGCGGGGGACATAGAAGGGGTGGGGGGCGGCGCCGCCCCGGCTGGGGTCCAGCAATTGGTCGAGGCTCGCCACCGAATTATCGTGCAGGAACACCGGCTTTCTGGCGAGGTCGAGCAGGAGCGGCATGGCCACGCCGCGCGGTTCACCCCTGACGCTGGCGTTCACCACCGCCATCTTGTCGTCGAAATAGGATGAGGGGGTGTCGAGCACCGGATTCAGAGGCGGCTGACGCTGGGCCAGCACCCTGGGATGGTCGCCGGGGAAGATGCGGGCCATGGGATGGATGGTGGTGGGCACCGGGCGGCCCTGATCGGTGTTGTGGCAACCGGTGCAGCCTGCGGTGCGGAACACCTCGCGGCCTCGCGCCACAGCCTGACGGTCGTCAACCACGCCCGCCGGGGCCTGCAACGAAGACAGATAGGCGTTCAGCGCCAGCAGCTTGGTGTTGTCGACCCGCACGCCGATGGGAGTGGCCAGTTCACCCGGCTTGCCGCTCGCCTGCGTCCTCACATAGGGATAGCCCGTCACGCCGGTCTCCCGCAGGATCTGGACGTAGTTGGCGATCATCTCATCGCCCGATGCGCCCGCGAGGGTATGGACGAAGGCGCGCCCACCGGGGGTGGTGAGCATCGTCTGGTCGAACAGGCTGGTGAAAACCAGGTTGCTGAAATCGTCGATCTTGGTGAAGGTGCCTTCGCTGCCGTAAGGACCGGCGAGGTCCTGACGGAACAGCGGCGAATTGTGCATCGGATCGCCGTTGCCGTCGAAGCTGTCGTCGAACATCCCGATCGGGTAGTAGCTCGGATTGCTGAAATAGGCGTCGAACTCGGCTTCGGTGGACCTCGGGGTCAGGCCGCGTGGCGCCCGCCCCAGCGTCTTGCCGCCCAGTTCCGCCTGCGCCACGGGGTAAAGGGCGCGGGTGTTGGCGGCGGTGGCGAAAATCTTGCCAAGGTTCAGGACGTGGTTGGCCAGGCCATCAAGTCGGCGACCGATCGATCCGCCCTCCGCCACCTTGAATACCGAGGCGTCGGCCATGGTGTGGCAGAGCGAGCAGCTTGCGCCTACCTTGCCGTTCTTGGGCGACATCCCGATCACCGCGCCAGCCATCACCAGCTTCATGGTCACGTCGGGGTCGTTGAGCAGGGCGGAGGTGCGTCCGCTGGGGTCGGCGGCAAGTTCGCGGCCCAGTTGCGCCTTGGTGGCGTCGTCGATCATGTCGGAATCGACCTGAAGGCCGAGTTTCAGCGCCTGTAGCGGCGTTACCCTGGCGGCCTTGATGCCCTGGGGCAGCCGCACCGCGTCGGTCCAGAACCCCTCGTTGCCGAAGGTTTCGAAGCGGAACACATCGCGCCCGTCGACCTGATCGCCGACCTGCTGGACCGTCGGTTGGCCTTGGTCTCTCGGCCCGTCGCTGGTCGCGGCAACCGTGGGGGCGGGCTCCGATTGCAGCGCGCAGGCGGCAATCCCGGTCAATGAGAAGGCTAGGAAGATCGCCGGGATAACGGTGGAGGTCTTGAAACGAAGGGCCATGCGGGATCACTCCGGGTGATCGCAAAGGCCGCGCAACGTCTGCCGTTACGCCCGTCTCAGCGAGCATACGAAATCTTTAACACGGCCCATTGCGACGTGTTCCAGATCGAGGCCAAAAAAGGGCGACTCCGCGTTCTTCGCCGGGCGAATGTGAGACTTTCCGCTCATGCTGGAGGAAGATGCAGTCGTTCAAACCCTCTTGTCGTCGAACATCATCATCGTCACGTCGCTCTCGTTGGGGGCGAAGTTGCGGACGTCGGCGGCGGTCGCGACACCCTCCGGACTGGCGAAGGCGGCGCCCACGGCGGCCATGTCGTCGAACGTCAGGGTGGCGATCAGGTGCGTGCCCGAGGGTCCGGCGGGCGTGGCGATGGGTCCGGCGTTGACCTCATAGGCGCGCAGGCCCGGAAGGGTCTTGGCGAGAGGAACGTGGGTTCCGTAATAGTAAGCGTCGAAGGCGGCGGGGTCTTTGGGCGTCTTGTAGAGCACCATCAGCTTGGCCATGTCGTCTTCCTCCCGGTCGCCGCAGTGCTGCGCGCATTGAGACCCCAATATACAGGGCGACGCTCAGGCGTCGAGCCAGCCCGCCGCGCGTAGCCGCGCGATGGAGGCGCGGGAGACTGGTACGTCCAGACCGTTCGCCAGTCTAAGTCGAAGGTTGCGACCTTCGCTGGTGCAGCCGATCACCGCCGCCCGCGCCACCCACCACGAGCGGTGAACCAGCATCCCCTCCGTGTCGCCAAGCTCGGCCATGGCCTCTTTCAACGGCATCAGGATAAGGTCGGAGCCCTCCACCGTGTGCGCCCGCACGTAGTGGTCCTCCATCTGCAGACACAAAAGCTTGTGGCCGAGGCGGGGCGGCAGGCGATCAAGGAAACGGGCGCCGCCGATGGGAGATGTTGAAGTCGTTGGTGTGGGGGCAGGGGACGTTTCCCCTCGCGCGGCCTGGTAGTGGGCGGCGTAACGCCCTGACCTGCCCGTCAGAAAATAGTAACCGAAAGCGCAGGGCTCGCTGATCGCCAGTGTCTGAGCATACCAGACTAGAAACGGTCCCACCCGTCCGTGGTTGCCCGGCCAGACGGCGGCGGAGAAGAGCGAAATGGTCAGGCCCAGCGGCAGGGCTCCGATGGCGACGCCTAGGGGCAAGGCGAACCACACCGGCAGGTCGAGCCGACCGCTGGCCCGCAGCGACAGCCGCACGATCACGGACAGCATGATCCAGCCGATCCAAAGGTTGGCGATCCAGTAGAAGACCCGCAGCTCCAAAGGGCCGCCGTTGAAGCTGCCGAACGGACCGATCACTCCCAGGAACACGCCTACTCCCGTGGCGATCGCCAGATCCTGCGCCCATTCGCGCGAAGACGGGAAGAGACCGACGGGGAAGTTCATAAGGCTTGTGTAACCTTGCTTGATCGCCCCCCGCAATCGCCTCTCCCCTCGAAGGGAAAGGAAGCCATCCGCCCATCCGCGAACCCGCTCGCCCGGCGGCGCAGGGGCGGTGGCGGAAAGGCGCAGCCCGTGGTCTGCCGCAGCCATCGCAACCGAGGCCCCCATGACCCAGCTTTCCCAAGTCCAACCTGAAGCCTTCCCTGAAGTCGCCACCGCGCCGCCAGCCCGTTACGTCCACCCCCTGTTCCATGCCGGTAAGTGGCTGCTCGCCGACCTTCTCTCGACCCTCCTATTCGTGGGCGTCTATGCAGCGACCCACAGTGTTCTGGCCGCCGCCGCGTTGGGGATCGCTGTCGGGATCGGCCAGATCGGCTACCTGAAGCTGCGGCGCTCCCCCATCGACGCCATGCAGTGGATGAGCCTCGGCCTCGTGATCGTGTTCGGCGGCGCGTCGCTCATCACCCACGATCCGCGTTTCGTGATGCTGAAGCCGACGCTGGTCTATTGCGCCGTCGGGACGGTGATGCTGAAGCCCGGCTGGATGACACGCTATATGCCGCCGGTGGCTCTGACCTGGAGCCGCGATGTGGTGGTCGTGTTCGGCTACCTCTGGGCCGCCATGATGTTCGCCACGGCCGCGCTCAACCTCGGTCTGGTGGCCCATGGCGATACCAAGCTCTGGGCCTGGTTCCTTGGCGTCTTCCCGATTGGCTCGAAGATCGCGCTGATCGGCGTGCAGTATGGCGCGACCCGGTGGGTCACGATTCGGCGAATGCGCGCGGCGGCTGGGGCCTTCACACACGGTTAAAGAGCACTGAACGACACTGGCGGCTCAGAACCGGGGCCGCCCTTGCGCAATCTCATCTCCGCCGTCGAACGCATCGATCCGCTGACCGTCTCCGGGCGGGTGGCGGCGGTGAACGGGCTGTTGATCGAGGCGCGGGGCGGGCTCTCTCGCCTGTCAGTCGGCGCGCGAGCCGAGGTTGAGCGGGGCAGGGGGCTGCCGCGCCTGCCCGCCGAAGTGGTAGGCTTCCGTGATGCGCGCGCGCTCCTGATGCCGTTCGGTCCGGTCGAGGGCGTGGCGCCGGGGGCGGAGATCACCATCATGCCGGAGGGAGCGTCCGTGCGCCCGACCCTCGCGTGGCGCGGGCGGATCATCGACGCTTTCGGCCAACCCATCGACGGCAAGGGCTCGCTCCCGCAAGGCCCCGTCGCCTATCCCCTCCGCGCCCCGCCGCCGCCCGCCCATGCGCGCGGTCGGGTGGGCGCCCGGCTCGATCTCGGCGTCAGGGCCATGGACGTCTTCACCACCACCTGCCGGGGCCAGCGGCTGGGCATCTTCGCGGGCTCCGGCGTCGGCAAGAGCGTGCTGCTTTCCATGCTGGCGCGAGAGGCGACCTGCGATGCGGTGGTCGTCGGCCTGATCGGCGAGCGGGGCCGCGAGGTGCGCGAGTTCATCGAAGAGACGCTGGGCGAGGCGGGGCTGAAGCGCGCCATAGTGGTGGTCGCCACGTCGGACGAGCCCGCTCTGAAACGGCGTCAGGCCGCTTACCTCACTATGGCCATAGCTGAGTTCCTGCGCGATCAGGACCTGGAGGTGCTCTGCCTGATGGACAGCGTCACCCGCTTCGCCATGGCCCAACGCGAGATCGGGCTGGCGGCGGGCGAGCCTCCCACCACCAAGGGCTACACGCCCACCGTCTTCACCGAACTGCCCAAGCTTCTGGAGCGCGCCGGACCGGGGCCGGTCAGGCCCGACGGCACGCAGGCAGGCCCCATCACCGGGATGTTTACCGTCCTGGTGGACGGAGACGACCACAACGAGCCCATCGCCGACGCTGTGCGCGGTATCCTCGACGGCCACATCGTCATGGAGCGCGCCATCGCCGAGCGCGGCCGCTTTCCCGCTATCAATGTCCTGAAGTCCATCAGCCGCACCATGCCGGGCTGTCAGGGCATGGAGGAGCGCGAGGTTGTGCGCGGCGCACGCCAGGCCCTGTCGTCCTACGCCAATATGGAGGAGCTGATCCGTATCGGCGCCTATCGCACCGGCTCCGACCCGCAGGTGGACCGGGCCATCGTCCTGAACCCGATGCTGGAAACCTTCCTCGGGCAGGACAAGGACGAGACCATGTCGCTGGACGAGAGCTTCAACCGGCTGGCCGCCATCCTCACTGATGTGCCCGCGCCTGTCTCCGCGCAGCTCGCCGGGGCGTTTGCATGAGCTGGACCGCCTCGCTCATCCGCATCCGTGAGTTCGAGATCGAGACCCTGAGGAAGCGGCTGAAGGCCATCCTCGACCGCCACGCCGCTAGTGAAGCAGCACTCATGGCGTTGGAAACGGAAATCCAGCGCGAAGTCGCCCACGCCAGCGCCCACGCCGAGGCTGGCTGGTATCTGGTCGGCTTCCGGGAAGGGGCCAAGGCCCGCCGGGTGAAGATCGAAGCCGATCTCAGGGCCTGCACGGTGGAGGAAACCGGAGCCCGCGACGCGCTGCAGGAGGGTTTCGAGGCCCTGAAAAAAGTCGAGCAGGTGGCCGACGGCATGGCCCTCGCCGCCAAAAAAGAAGAGCGACGCCGCGATACCCAGGCCCTGGACGAGATCGCGCTAAGGCGGAGGGTAGTGGGGTAGGCGCGTTTAGCGAATGCAATGCGCTGTCGCCAATCGCGCCAGCCGACCTGACCCCCAATCTGAACGGCAGATAACAAACCTGCTCAGGAACCGCTCATTGCAGAAATGTTTCTATCGCTTCACCCCAGACACGGGGCCAACTTTTTGGAGTGAAGAAAATGACCAAGTGGATGATCGCCCTTCTGGCGAGCGGCACGCTGGTCGCCGCCGTCCCTGCTATCGCTCAGGCCCACGACGACGACGAGTGGAACAACGGCGGAGCTA
>JBBQLP010000044.1:0-21745 GCA_038327995.1 Caulobacterales bacterium
GCCCCAGCCCGCATCAGAAGTTCACGTCTTGTCGCCATCATCCCACCCTTCCTTGTTGCCCGCTAAGCTTGGCGCCTGAAATCGTTCAGGCCAACTCGAAAGGCTCCAGACCCGATAAACGCATGGCTTTCGCCCGCTGCGGAGGCGTTCGAGGCGCCATTCCAGCCACCGCCTCGGCGACGTGGCGGATGTGATCGGGCGTGGTTCCGCAACAGCCGCCGACGATATTCACCAGCCCTGCCTCCGCCCACTCGTGGAGGGCATGGCCCGTCTCCTCCGGCGTCTCATCATATTCCCCGAAGGCGTTGGGCAGGCCCGCGTTGGGATAGGCCGAGACCAAGGTGTCGGCCACGCGGGAAAGCTCCGCGATGTGCGGCCGCATCAGGTCCGCCCCCAGCGCGCAATTCAGCCCCACAGCGAAGGGGCGGGCGTGCTTGACCGAGTTCCAGAAGGCCTCGACCGTCTGGCCCGAGAGAGTGCGGCCCGAACGATCGGTGATGGTGCCAGAAATCCAGATCGGCAGAGGCTCCAGCCCATCGTCCTCCAGGTCCATGATCGCTTTGATGGCGGCCTTGGCGTTCAAGGTGTCGAAGATGGTCTCCACCAGAAAAAGGTCCACCCCGCCTTCGTGAAGCGCCAGCACCTGCTCGCGATAGGTGGCGTAGACCTGATCGAAGGTGACGCCGCGCGCGCCGGGATCGTTCACGTCCGGCGAAATGGACAAAGTACGGTTTAGCGGTCCCACCGCCCCCGCCACAAAGCGCGGCTTGTGCGGCTCCTTGACTGTCCAGCGGTCGGCGCTCTCGCGGGCAAGGTGGGCGGCGGCGAGGTTGAGGTCGCGCACCACGCTCTCCAGCGCGTAGTCCGACTGGCTGATTGATGTGGCGTTGAAGGTGTTGGTCTCGGAAATGTCCGCGCCCACGCCGTAGTAGGCGTCGTGCAGCTTGGTGATGATGTCGGGCCGGGTGAGGCACAGCAGGTCGTTGTCGCCCTTCAAGGGGTGATCATGATCCTTGAAACGTTCGCCCCGGAAGTCCTCCTCGCTTAGCTTTTCCTGCTGGATCATCACCCCCCACGCGCCGTCGAGCACCAGCACGCGTTCCCTGGCGGCGGCCTTCAACGCAGCGATGCGGTCTTGCCGGGAATTGGGGCGGGTCATGGCTTGGCCTTCGCGGCCGCTTCCTGCCTGGCGAGATCAGCCTTGAACGCAGCCTCGCCTGCTGCGACCCGCCGAGGCAGCTCGCCGGTATCAATGAAGGGATTGGGCGCGTTCAGCGCCATCTTGGCCTTCTTCTCCAAGAGCCCGAATTGATCCGCGTGAGGCGCAAGGAAGATGTCGGCTTTGAAGGTCTTGAGGACGGCGAAACTTTTGCGATAGTCCGCGACGATGCCTGGGTATTGCGGTCGGTTCACCAGGCGGTTGGCTGCGACGCTCATGCTGCACTGGTAGATTACCGAATACGTCTTGCCAGCCTCGTACACGGGGAAGGTCCAGGTGGTGCAGCCTGCAGTGTGTCCTGGCGTAAGGTGCGCCGTCAGAGTCTCACCGCCGAGGCTCACCGTCTCTCCGTCATGCAGCAGGCGATCAACCTTCACGGGCCTGAAGTCCAGCTCATGGATCGCCTCGCTACCAGGATAGGTCCCGGTCTCGTCGGCCTTTACATCCTGTTCCATGATGGCGAGCTTGGCGCCGGTGATCCGCTTGATCTCGGCGAAGCCACCCGCATGATCGAAGTGGGCGTGGCTGGCGACGATCACCTTCACGTCCGTGGGTTTGAAGCCCAGAGCCTCGATGTTCTTGATGATCTGTGGCGCGTAGGTCGGCATCCCCGCGTCGAGAAGGATCAAGCCGTCCCTGGTCTTCAGCACGAAGGCGGAAATGCCTTGGCTACCAACGTAGTACAGGTCGCCCACGATACGGAACGGCGCCATCGGCGCGGTCCAGCTTGGTACACCAACGGCGAGGGCCGCTGCGGCTACAACCGACACGAGCCGGGTCATCGGGGTCACTCCTTCATCGTCCCACGCACCCCCAGCACCCGACAGAGCGCATAGACGAGGTCGGCGCGGTTCAGGGTGTAGAAGTGGAAGTCGGAGAACCCCTCCTCCTCCAGTTTGGCGCACATTTCCGCCGCCACCGAACAGGCCAGCAAGCGGCGGGTGTCGGTGTCGCCGTCCAGTCCGTCGAACAGGGTCCCCAGCCAGCCCGGCAGTTCAATGCCGCAGGGTCCGGCCATTTTCAGAAGACCCTTGTAGTTCGACACCGGCATGATCCCCGGCGAGATGGGGATGGTCACGCCCGCCTTTCTCACCCGCTCCACGAACCGCACGAAACCGTCGGTATCGAAGAAGAACTGGGTGATGGCGCGGGTAGCGCCCGCATCGACCTTGGCCTTCAGGACGTCGATGTCGTGATCTATGGACGCGCTCTCGGGATGCACCTGCGGGTAGAGCCCGACGGACACCCCGAAATCGCCGATCCGCTTGATCGCAGCAGTGAGTTCGGTGGCGTTAGCGTAACCGTCCGGGTGGGGGGTGTAGGCGCCGCCGATGGCGCCCGGCGGATCGCCGCGCAGGGCCACGATATGGCGCACGCCCGCCTCCCAATAGTCGCGGATCACCTCGTCCACTTCGGCGCGAGAGGCTCCGACGCAGGTCAGGTGCGCGGCGGCGTTCATACTCGTCTCTTGATTGATCCGGTGAACTGTGCGGTGCGTACGCTCACGCGTCGAGCCACCCGCCCCGTAGGTGACAGAGACGAAGCTCGGCGACAGCGGTTCCAGCCGACGGATCGCCAGCCACAGATTCTCTTCCGCCTCCGGTGTCTTGGGCGGCGAAAACTCAAACGAGACGTTCAGCCGCTGGGCGGCGCGAGTCCCGGCGCGCGCGATCGGGCCAAGCGAGGTGTGCGGTGTTGTCGGCATGGCGTTCATGCGGCGCTCCTGTCGGCCAGATTGGAGCCGGTTTGCGCGGCTTTGTGTGCACGCCAGACCTTGACGGTCAGGCCCTGCGCGGTGGCGGGAGGCATGGTGATGGTGTCGATGTGGCCCAGGCCCGCCGCTTCGCACCAGCGGGCGATCTCCTCGTCCGAAAAGCCGAGCCGCCGATGCTGATGCGCCTGGCGCAGGAACTCCAGCGTATGCGGTGCGAAATCGACGATCAGGAGGGCGCCGCCTGGCGTCGTCAGCCGCGCCGCCTCGCCGATCGCCGCCGCCGGATCGTTCAGGAAATGCAGCACCCGATGGATCACGATCAGGTCCGCCGATGCGCTGGGCAGGCCGGTGGCGAAGATGTCGCCGTGGCGAAGCTCGCAACGAGCCAGATCAGCATCCGCGACCTCGCGCCGGGCGATGTTCAGCATCTGTTGCGAGAGATCCAGTCCAATGGCGCTTTTCGCGCGGCCACCCAGAAGGGTGAGCATCCGCCCGGCCCCGGTTCCGAGGTCGATCAGCCGGTCGAAGGGTCCGGGGCCAGTCGCCTCCACAATAGACCGCTCCACGTCCGCCTCGTCCACGTAGAGCGAGCGCACCTGGTCCCAATGGCTGGCGTTGCGGGCGAAATAGTCCGCCGCCTCCACCTGCCGCGTGCGGCGCACTTCGCTGAGCCGTTCAAGGTCGCGGCTCAGCACCCCCTCGTCGCGTACCATCTGCAGGACGTGATCGACGAACCCGCGCTGGGGCTCGTGAGAGGACAGGCGGTAGAAAACCCACGCGCCGTCGGGGAATCTCTCCACCAGCCCCGCCTCCGCCAAGAGCCGAAGGTGACGCGAAACGCGGGGTTGGCTCTGGTCGAGGATTTGCCCCAGCTCCATCACCGCCAACTCTTCGCGCACCAGAAGCGCGAGGATCCGCAGCCGGGTCGGCTCGCCCGCAGCGCGAAGAACCTCCACAGTTGTGGGAGCAGAGAGTGTCATAGGCATATAAAGGTATCTTTATGTCTTTATGTCAAGCATCCACTCCGTGACGACACCCGTACAATTACATGAGATCGAATGGGACCAATGCTTGATTCCGGCGTTAACCGGCCACAGGTGTGGGGTATACCAGCTTGGCTATTGAATCGGTGGAGAGCACGCGTGGGTCGAATGATACTGACTGCAGTCGCAGCCCTGGCGCTCGCATTCATCGCGTCCCCCGTCTTGGCGCAAACCGCCGCGCCCGTTGCCCCCACTCCCTCCACCGCGACCGCCACCCCGGAGCCGGACGCCGCGAGCGTGGACCCGTGGGAGCATACCAACCGGCAGTTTTACAGGCTCAACAAGGGCATCGACCGGGCGGTGATCCGTCCCACCAGCGTCTTCTATCATCACGCACTGGCCCATCCGGTGCGAGAGGGCGTTCACAACGTCATCTACAATCTCGGTGAACCCGTCACCTTCATCAACGACGTCCTGCAAATCCGCCCGGTGAAAGCCGGCAAAACGATCGTACGCTTCGTCACCAATTCCACCATTGGCATCCTGGGCATATTCGATGTCGCGGGGAGCGCGGGCTTGCCGATAGAACCGAACGGCTTCGCCCATACCTTGGGGCGTTACGGCGTTCCGGAGGGACCCTATATCTTCCTGCCGGTATTCGGTCCGTCCAGCGTCCGCGACGCTACGGGGCGGGTGGTGGACGTCGTCTCCGACCCCCTGACCTCGATCAAATATGGCGCGCGGTCGGGCGTTCAGGCGGCCCGCACCGCAGCCTCGGGGCTCGACCGCCGCGACGCTGCCGATCCGGTTCTGAAGGACGTCGAACGCACCGCCACCGACCCCTACGCCACCCTGCGCTCAGGCTTTCTGCAGCATTCCAGTTCCGCCGCCCGGCGAGGCGATGTGGATGTCAACGCCCTGCCCGACTTTGGGCCGGAACCGACGCCGGGCAAGCCGCGCAAGACTCCCACCCGTAAACCCTAGACCAGACCCAAGGCCACCCATGTCAACCACCCGCCCCTTCCCTCTGATCCTGGCTGGCGTCCTTACGCTGGCGGCTCCGGCTCTGCCCATTCTGGCCGTCCCGACCGTAGCGGCGGCGCAGGCCCAGCGGGATGCGGACGCGGAGAACTTCGTCAATTCCGAGGTCAGCCGCGCCCTGACCATTCTGAATAGCAGCCAGAGCGACGTCGCTCGCAAGGCGCAGTTCCGCAGCTTCGTGGACCAAGTCGCCGACGTGCCCCGCATCTCGGGCTTCGTGCTCGGAAAATACCGCCGCAGCATCAGCCCCGCCCAGTTCGGCGAGTTTTCCCAGACCTTCCGCCTTTACGCCAACAGCGTCTACGAGGATCGGCTCGGCCAGTACCACGGCGAAAAGATGCGCGTTACCACCTCCACCATCCGTCAGCCGGGCGATGTGATCGTGACCACCGAGGTGGTGGGCGGGCAGGTGAAAAGGCCAGTGAAGGTGCTCTGGCGTGTCATCCGGGGGTCGGACGGTCGCTATCGGGCCGTCGACGTCTCCATCGAGGGCATCTGGCTGGCGATCACCGAACAGCAGGACTTCGTCTCGACGCTCGACAACAACCACGGCGACATCAACCTGCTGATCTCTCAACTTCGCGCGCAGACCAAGTAGACGGCCAAAAGGTCGCGCCCGGCAGCCTGGGCTTTACAGCAATGTAGGGCTCGGGTCCGGCGCAGGACAAGCTGAAGGGGCGACCTGCGCAACAACGCCAGAACTGGTTTGGCGTCCCTCCAGTCCAAGGACTTTTCATGAACCGCTTCCTGATCGGCGTCGCCGCCGCCGCCCTGATCGCCGCTCCGGTCTTCGCCGCCCCCGCCGTAGCGCCTACCGCCGCCGCTTCGGCCTCGGTTAGCAAGACCACCAAGTCGATGAGCGTCTCCACCCCCGCTGGCAAGACCACCGCCTCTTCGACCGACACGATGGCGACCAAGGACACCGCCAAGACCGACGCCAAGGGCGCGACCACGGTCAAGCATCACGTGAAGAAGAGCCACAAGGCCAAATCGTCCAAGCCCGCCGCCGACGCGACCACGACCACCACGGCGAACACCACGACCACCAAGTAGAACTTCGCCGCGCCTTCGGGCGTATGCGTGACTTCGGAGAAGCCCGGTGCAGGCAGGAATGCCTCGCCGGGCTTTTTTGTCTGGCTCAGGGAACCGGGGTCGGCAGGGACTCTCCGGCGAGGAAGGCGCGGACGTTCTCCAGAGCCAGGCCCACCATCGCCGGAATGGCGCCGCGCGTATTGCCCGCGATGTGAGGGTTGAGCACCAGGTTGGGTACGCCCTCCCAACGCGCGACGGGCGTCGGCTCCTCGACGAACACATCGAGCCCGGCGCCGCCAAGGGTGCCCGATTTCAGCCGGGCGATCAGGGCCTCCTCATCGAGGATCGAGCCGCGTGAGATGTTGATCACCACCCCGTAGGAGCCCAGGGCGTCCAGCACTGTTGCGTCTATGAGCTTCTCGTTGGAGGCGTCGGCGCGGGCGCAGATCACCAGTGCCTCGGCCCAGGTCGCCAGGTCCATCAGCGTCTCCGCGCGGGCCAAGGCGGCGTCTGGCTTCGGGCGGGGTCCCCACCAGCGGACCTCGCTGCCGAAGGGAATCAAACGCTTGGCGGCGGCGAGGCCGATGTCGCCAAGGCCCACGATCCCGACCTTCAGCCCCTTCATCGACGGACGCGGCGCGCCGCGATGGGCGCGGGTCCAGCCGCCATCGCGCACCAGCCGGTCGCCCTCCACCACCCCGCGCACCACGGCCAGTAGGAGAGCAATGGCGTGGTCGGCCACGTCATCGGCGTTGACGGCGGGGGTGTTGGTGACGTGGACGCCGCGGGCGCGGGCGTGCGGCACATCCACCGCCTCGTAGCCTGAGCCGATCCGGGCGATGAGGCCCAGGTTCGGCAGCGCCTCCACCAGCGCGATGTCGAGCCGCTCTCCCCCGCCGAGAATGACCCGAACCGTTTGCCCCGGCCCGGCCAGGAAGGCCGCATGGTCACTCTGGTCCCACAGGGTCAGCACCTCGTATTGAGCGCTCAGCATCCCCTTCAGCGGAGCCAGCGCCGGGCCGTCGAGCAGGATTACGGGCTTGAGGGGCGTATCGGTCATGTGGGCTCGCTCGGTTGACGGGGAGGGGGCCGTGAAGCTTTAACCCGATGATGCAGCGCATCGCCATACTTGGCTGTTCCGGCGGCGGTAAATCGACCCTGGCGCGGGCGTTGGGGGCGCGGCTCGGCCTGCCCGTCATCCACATAGACACCCTCTACTGGCGTCCTGGTTGGGTTGAGCCGGACAAGAAGGGTTTTCGCGAGCGGATGGCGGAAGCGGCCGCTGGAGACCGCTGGGTGATCGACGGCAATTTCAGCAACACCTTTGACTTGCGCCTGCCCCGCGCCGACACGATCATCGTGATCGAGCAACCCCGCTGGCGCTGTCTCTGGGGCGCGGTCAAGCGCTGGTGGAGTTGGCGAGGGCGCACCCGCCCGGACCTGGCGCCCGGCTGCCCGGAGAAGATCGACCCCGAGTTCTACCTCTACATCTGGAACTTCGACCGCGACGTGAAACCCCGGCTGGAGGCGGCGCTGGCGGAGCACGGCGCGCACGCCCGCCTCATTCGACTACGGTCAGACCGCCAGATCGCCGCCTTCCTCAACGCCCTCGAAGGCTGAGCGGAACACCACCGGATAGCGGTGCGGGCTGGCAAGGTCGGGAAGGGCCAGCGCCGCCTCCAGCGAGAACCAGCGCAATGCGGTGTGCTCGGGTTTAGCCAGCCTGGGCTCACCTTCAAAGGCGTCCACGCGAAAGACGTGGAAGTGGACGGGCCTTCCCGCCTCGATCCCGAAGTCGATGATGGATAGGGGGATAAAGCGGGTCGCTAGGACCCCGATCTCTTCGCGCACCTCGCGCACCAGCGCCTCTTCCACTGTCTCACCCGGTTCCACGTGTCCTCCGATCATGTCCCAGGTGTCTGGGCAGATGCGCCGGTGCGCCGCACGGCGACCGAGCAGGATCATCCTCCGCCGCACGATCAATCCGCCCGCGACGAGGGTGATCATCTCAGTCAAACCGCTCTCCGGCACTGAATTGCACCATCATATCGAGTGCAAAGAGTGCAATACGGATACGGCCGTCTCCGAACGGAGAAAGTTAGGGCGTTTGCTGACCCACATTCTCCCACCTCTTCCCCTCCGCTGTTGAAGACCGCATCGCCGCGAAAGCAACAACCAGTCACCATCATAGTACGGGATGATCAGGTGGGGATAAGCGGGCGAGCCCTTTGCTAGACGCTCAGGTCTCGCCCCTCGCTGCGCGGTCCGCAGACCCTAGTTGCAGGCCTGCACCCAGGAATGGTTCCCGCTACGGTCAGTCTTGTCGCGCCAATGACACGTGCGGCCATAGGCGTCCTGCCAGGTGGTGGAAGGCTGCGTCTCGTAGCCCTGGCTCGAGTAGGAGCGATCATACGGGTCGCTGTAGGAATTGGCGCTCGAGTAGGAGTAGGACGACGACTGACGGTTGCGATCGTAATCGGAAACCGACACAGGTTGTCCGTACTGGTCGTAGGCCTGACCATCGCTGCGCGCGCCGTCGTAGGCATAGCCCGTGCGGGACTGATCGTATTGGGGATACTGCGAGGACGAATAGGTCGGGATCGCCCGACCGTAAGCGTCGTAGGAATAGGTCGGGGTCGCCTGCCCGTAAGCGTCATACGAATAGGACGATGAGGGCTGGGTGTAGCCGTTCGAGGAATAGCTCGAAACCGGTCGCCCGTATTGATCAACGGCCACACCGTCGTCATAGGCTGAATAGCCATCGGGACAGGCGTGGTTGGAGCCTGCAGCGAGACGATTGCCGACGATAGCGCCGCCGACTGCGCCTATGGCGGTTCCGCCGCTGCGGCTATGGCCGTGCGATACAGCGTTGCCGATAAGCCCGCCCGCGATGGCGCCGATTACGGTGCCCGCAACTTCGTTGCCGCGGTTATTTTGCTGGCAGCGGGTCGCGGCGTTGGCGAGTGACGGCGCGCCAAGGGCGGCTGCGACGCCCGCGATGATGAGAAGATTGCGCATAGCTCTATTGCCTTTGATTCCGAGATTTAGCCTGGCGATCTGCCCGGCTTTTGATTGCCTTGAGTGATTAACGGCTGGATCGAGAGATGGATGCATCGGCGGCCACGGCATCGTTCTAGGCGCTGCAACCGCCGAATTTCTTGCCTAGCGACACACCTTCACCCGGCGCACCTCGTATTGGCCAAACCAGTTGTAGAAGCCTTGGTTGCGCCAGTAGCAGCGCGGGAAATAGCCGTAGCCGCCATAGTAGCCCCGATGTTCGCGCCATTCATTTTCACGCCACCCATGGCCACGCCCGTCGTCGCGATCGCGCCAACCCGCGTGACGATAGCCATCGTGGTCGCCCCGCCAAGAGTCGGCCGAGGCGACGGCGGGCGCGATGAGCGCTAGCACGGCGGCTCCGGCCAGGACTGCAGATGTTGTCCGGTTCATGGTTCCTCTCTCCACCTGTATTTCGCATCAGGGTCATCCTGATCACGATGGAGAAATCTTGCCCGCGGCGACCTGAACACGTGCCTAGAAACCGGTTCACCTGCGGTTCATCGCCAGCGAGGTGAGGCCAGCCTGACGGGCGATTGTCTGCCGCCTACGTGGCTTCGTCGGAGCGGGCGATCCAGGTGAAACTGGCGTTGCTGCTACCGCCCGAACTTCTGGAACTTGATGCGGTGAGGGATCAGGCTGTCGGCGCCGAGGCGACGCTTCTTGTCCTCCTCGTAGGCTTCGAAGTTGCCCTCGAACCATTCCACGTGGCTGTCGCCCTCGAAGGCGAGGATGTGGGTGGCCAGCCGGTCGAGGAACCAGCGGTCGTGGGAGATGATTACCGCGCAGCCCGCGAACTCCTCCAGCGCCTCCTCCAGGTTCTGCAGGGTTTCGATGTCGAGGTCGTTGGTGGGCTCGTCGAGCAGGATGACGTTGCCGCCCTCGGTCAGGGTCTTGGCCAGGTGCACGCGGTTGCGCTCACCGCCCGATAGCAGCCCGACCTTCTTCTGCTGGTCCCCGCCTTTGAAGTTGAACGAGCCCACGTAGGCGCGGGTGTTGATCTCGCGATTGCCGACCTTGAGCACGTCGAAGCCCGAGGAGATTTCCTGCCAGACGTTCTTGTTGGGATCGAGCGCGTCGCGGCTCTGATCCACATAGGCCAGCTTGACGGTTTCGCCCAAGCGTACCGAGCCCGAATCCGGCTTCTCCTGCCCGGTGATCAACTTGAACAGGGTGGACTTGCCCGCGCCGTTGGGGCCGATCACGCCGACGATACCGTTGGGTGGCAGCTTAAACGACAGACCCTTGAACAGGACCTTGTCGCCGTATTCCTTTTCCAGGTCCTTGACCTCGATCACCACATTGCCAAGGCGCGGCCCCGGCAGGATCTGGATGGTGGCGAAGGTTTGCGCGAGGCGCGAGGTTTCCTGTTCTCGCACCATCTCGTCGTAGGCGGCGAGGCGGGCTTTGGACTTGGCCTGACGGGCCTTGGCCCCGGAGCGCACCCATTCCAGCTCGCGGGTCATGGCGCGTTGGCGGGCTTCGGATTCCGACTGCTCCTGCACCACCCGCTTGGTCTTCTGCTCCAGCCAGCCGGAGTAGTTGCCCTCGTAGGGCACGCCCTTGCCGCGATCGAGCTCCAGCGTCCACTTGGTCACCTGGTCGAGGAAATAACGGTCGTGAGTGACCAGGATCACGCAGCCGGGAAAGGCTTCCAGGTGATGCTGCAACCACGCCACGCTCTCGGCGTCGAGGTGGTTGGTGGGCTCGTCCAGCAGCAGCATATCGGGCTTGGAGAGCAGCAGGCGCGCCAGGGCGATACGGCGCTTTTCACCGCCCGAGAGCTTGTCGACGGCGGAGTCGTCCGGCGGGCAACGCAGGGCGTCCATGGCCATTTCGATCTTGCTGTCGATGTCCCACAGGTCCTTGGCGTCGATGACCTCCTGCAGCTTGGTCATCTCCTCCATCAGCTCATCGGTGTAGTCCTCGCCCAGCTTGGCGGCGATGGCGTTGTACTTGTCGAAGATCTGCTTTTCCTCGCACCAGGCGATGGCGTTGTCCCAGACGTTCTTCGTGTCATCGAGGTGGGGCTCCTGTTCGAGATAGCCCATCTTGATCCCGTCGGCGGCTTTCGCCTCGCCAACGAACTCCTTGTCCATCCCCGCCATGATCTTGAGCAAGGTCGACTTGCCCGAGCCGTTGACGCCCACCACTCCGATCTTGGCGTCGGAATAGAACGACAGCCAGATGTTCTCGAACACCTTCTTGCCGCCGGGAAAGGCCTTGGTCAGGCCCTGCATCTGAAAAATATACTGCTGCGCCATGGGCGTGCGGCCTTTGGGTCGGTCGGGTTTCTGGAAGTCGTTGGGAGATAGCGCCCAAGGGCTTGAGCCGCAAGGCGCAACGGCATAGGTAAGGAAGTAGGGAGTCATTGCCAAAGGGACTGCTGCCATGAGCGCCCACTTCGCCAAGCTGACGTCGAAGGCGCAGACCACGGTGCCCAAAGCGGTGCGAGACGCAATCGGCGCCGTGCCCGGCGACACCCTGGTCTATCGCGTCACGCCAGACGGCGTGACCCTTGCCCGCGCTGAAGGGATCGACCGTGCCTATCTCAAGAGCGTGGAAACCACACTAAGCGAGTGGAACAGCTCCGAAGACGCCGCCGCTTTCGACGGACTCTGATCGCATGACGTTCGAGGCGGGCGACTTGGTCATCGTCCCCTTTCCGTTCAGCGATCTTGGCGTCGCCAAGCCGCGTCCGGCGCTGGTCTTGTCGTCCGCAGGTAGCAATGCGGCGGCTGGCGCATCGGTTTTGGCCATGGTCACAACCGCCACCCGAAGCAAGTGGCCGCGCGACACGACGGTCGCCGACTGGCAGGACTACGGCCTGAAGGGCCCGTGCGTGATCAGAGCCAAGTTGTTCACCCTCGACAACCGGCTGATCTCGCGCCGCCTCGCCGCGTTGTCGCCCGGAGACAGGGAGGCGGTCAGGGTCGCTTTCAACGGTCTTATCGCGCTCTAGGCAGAGAACGTCGCGCGCAGGATGCGTTCAATCCCCGCCGCGTCCACGGCGTCGAACGCCCCCGGGTCCAGCGCGTCCACATCGAACACCGCGATCAAGGCGCCCGAGATGTCGAACACCGGAGTAACGACCTCGCTCCTTGAGCGCGCATCGCAAGGGATGTGTCCGGGGAAGGCTTCCACGTCATCCACGATTAGGGTTTGGCGCCGCGCGGCCGCCGCACCGCAGACCCCCCGCCCAAAGGCGATGCGCAGGCACCCCAGCGTGCCCTGATAGGGACCGACCATCAGCTCATTCCCCTTGGCGGGATCGACCACGTAGAAGCCAGTCCAGAAATATTGGTCGAAGGCGTGGTGCAGCATGGAGGAGACGGTGGCCATGCGCGCGATGCGATCCGGCTCGTGCTCCAGCACGGCGGCAACCTCCAGCGCCAGTTCGGCGTAGCGCGCAGCCTTGTCGGCGGAAAGACGCGCGGGATCGAAGTCTTCAGCCATGGTCGCTCCAGCCCGGTGGGTTCGTCAGATAGGCGGCGAAAGGCCCGCGCTCAACCTCCGCTTAACCCCGTCCGTTCACCGGCCATAGACGGGGCCCGGCTATTCTTTCCTCTCAGGGGGAGGCCAGAATGGCGCTCAGTGAACTGCAGAATATTCGCGCGCTCTTGATCGCGCAGACCGACGAGCCCGAGGCAAGGCGCGCCCCGGGGCTATTGCAACGGGTGGGTTCGCTTCTCGGCGCCCGTCCGCCCGTTCCGCAAGAACCCGCGCGCCCGCCACTGCGGCTGGTCGAGCCACCTGCCGTCGATTTCATAGAGACCTCCGCCGAGGATGCGCTCCTGCTGGATTGGGAGCCGGACCCGGACCTGTTCGTGCCGCTGGAGCTGCCCCCGTCCCCAAGAGCCGAGTTCGGTCAGCGTTCGCCCCGGCCCTATCTGCCGCACGATTCAGTGCTGCGGCTCGACCGGGTAGTGGACGCCGCCCCGCGCCGCCTGACGCTATTGACCGACACGGGTGAAGCCGTGGGCGAGCTCTTCCTCAAGCCGGAGGAGCCTCCTCTCCGCGCCGTCTTCAGCACCCATGAGCATGAGGCGCCCTATTTCCCCGGCGATCTCGACGAAACGCACCTGACATTGGCGCCGCTTCAGAGCGCGCCCGCCCCGCGCCGAAGCACCCGACTCGCCGCGCCTGCTGCCGCTGCGTCCCAGGCTTCGGTGCGATTCAAGGGCCTTGGCACCGACCTTCTCGACGCCCTGGCCCTGACCCTGGCGCGCGAGGCCGAAGCCCTCAGCGACCGCCTCATGCAGGTCGGCGCCACGGGCCGAGCCTGATCTCAGGTCACACTCTGGACCGGGCTGGAATAAGCAGTCAGCAGGGTGATGCCTTCACCCCTTCCGGAAATACCCGTAAATCCGCTCGGCCAGGGGCAGGCTCACCCCTTCCACCTTCGCCAGGTCCACCACGGCGGCGCGGCTCACCCCTCGCGCGGAGCCGAAGGCGTGCAGCAGGGCGCGCTTCCGCCCCGGACCCACGCCTTCGATCTCGTCGAGGGGGTTCTTCAGCATGGAGGCGCTGCGGCGGGCGCGGTGGGTGCCGATGGCGAAGCGATGGGCTTCGTCCCGGAGGCGCTGGAGGTAATAAAGCACCGGCGACTTTGGCTCCAGCATGAAGGGCGGCTTGCCGGGCATGAAGAACCGCTCCAGCCCCGCGTCGCGGTCCGGCCCCTTGGCGACGCCGATCACAACGATGTCGTCGAGGCCGAGGTCGGCCAGCACCTTTCGCGCCGCGTCGAGCTGGCCAAGGCCCCCGTCCACCAGCACGAGGTCGGGGCGGATGGCGGCCTCTCCCGCCTCCTCTTCCTTCACGAGGCGGCCGAAGCGGCGGCGCAGCACCTCGTCCATCATGCCGTAGTCGTCGCCGGGGACGAGTTCGGTGCTCTTGATGTTGAACTTGCGATACTGGTTTTTCTGAAAGCCTTCCGGCCCGGCCACGATCATCCCGCCGACGGCGTTCGTGCCCATGATGTGGGAGTTGTCGTAGACCTCGATCCGCTCGGGCGGCGCTTCGAGGCCGAAGGTCTCGCAGACCCCGGCCAGGAGTTTATTCTGCGCCGAGCCTTCCGCCATCTTTCGCCCCAACGCTTCCTTGGCGTTGGAGAGGGCGTGGGCGACGAGGTCGCGCTTCTCGCCGCGTTGGGGCACGTTGATCTCCACCTTGCGGTCGAGGATGCCGCCGAACGCCTCTGCGAGCAGGGCGCGATTGGGCACGTCGTGGGAGAGGAGGATCAGGCGCGGGATCGGCTTGTCCTCGTAGAACTGCCCGAGGAAAGCGTCGAGGATCACGCCCGCCTCCCCGAACACGCGCTCGTTTTCCTCAGCGGTCCCGTCGTCCTCCGCATCGGTGATCATGGTGTTCACGCGCGGGAAATAGGCGCGGTTGCCCCAGTTCTGGCCCGCACGGAAGAAAAAGACCTGCACGCACGCTTGGCCCCCCTCCGCGTGGATTGCGAAGACGTCCGCCTCCTCCACCGTCTCGGGGTTGATCTGGCTTTCCATGGAGATGGCCGAGAGCGCGCGGATACGGTCGCGGAGTTTGGCGGCGCGCTCGAACTCCATAGCCTCCGCGGCATGGGTCATGTCAGTGGAAAGGCGTTCGACTACGGCCTTGGATTTGCCACGCAGAAATAAGTGCGCCTCCTCCACCAGACCGGCGTAGTCAGTGGGAGTGATCAGATCGACGCAGGGCGCCGAGCAGCGCTTGATCTGATGCAGCATACAGGGGCGGGTGCGGGCGTCGAACACGCTGTCGGAACACGAGCGCAGCAGGAACGCCTTCTGCAGGATATTCACCGTGCGGTTGACCGCCCAGGTGGAGGCGAAGGGGCCGAAATAGTCTCCCGGAATGGTGTGCGCGCCGCGATGCTTTCTGATTTGCGGCGCGGGATGGTCGCGGCGGAGAAGGATTTCCGCGAACGACTTATCGTCGCGCAGCACCACGTTGAAGCGGGGTTTCAACCGCTTGATCAGGTTGGATTCCAGCAGCAGCGCATCGGTTTCTGTGCGCGTGGTGGTGAACTCCATCGCGCGGGTCAGGTGCACCATGTGGGCGATGCGCTGGGTGTGAAAGCGGCCCTGGGCGTACTGGATTACCCGCTTCTTCAGCGAGCGCGCCTTGCCGACGTAGAGCATCTCTCCGTCCTCGCCGAGCATACGGTAGACGCCGGGGGTATCGGGCAGGCGCTTGGCCTCGTCGGCGATCAGCGCCATGCCGGAGAGGGCGGGAGACTCAGGGGACATGGGGCGAATATAGGAGGAACCGGTCGCGCACGCCTCCCCTCACCACTTCGTGTCCGCCGCCTCTCCCTCAAGCGCTTCGCGTATCCGCGCCCGCGTCGAGCGGGTTGTCCCTTCCGGCAAGGCGTCCGGCGCGAACCAGCCGAGCTTCAGAATCTCACCCTCCTGGGTCGGCGGCACACTGCGCCACTCTTCCAACCGATAGATCAGCACGTGGTCGCCTGAGAACATTTGCCCGTTGTCGTGCACCGAGACCAGGGTCGGCGGGCCGGTCATTTCGATCCCTGCCTCCTCAATCAGTTCGCGATGCAGCGCCTGCACCATCGTCTCGCCCCGCTCCACCCCGCCGCCGGGCATATACCAGCCGTGGATATAGGTGTGTTCGAGCAACAGGATGCGACCCTCGCCATCAAGCACCAAGCCCCGCACGCCGAGCGTCAGCCCCCGCGTCAGGCGCGCCTGCAGACGGAAGAAGGGGCGAGCGAAAGGCTCAACGCGGCGGCGCCAGATCATGCCTCGCCATATCGCTCCAACGCTTGTGACGCCAGCGCCCGCGCGCTACAGCGTGGCTGCCTGTTCGGAGACCAAGCGCCATGGCCGCCATCCTGCCCATCCTGATTTTTGTCGTCGCGGTGATTGCGATCAACATCAAGGAGTTCGGTCGCCCTGACTGAGGCGATCAAACAGCGACCCGGCGCGGCCCTCGTCACCGGCGCGGGCAAGCGGATCGGGCGCGCGCTGGCGCTGGCGCTGGGCGGCGCGGGCTTCCCTGTCCTGGTGCACTATCGCGGCGAACCGGACGACGCCGACGAGGTTGCCCGATTGATCAGGGGCGCGGGCGGACGGGCGGCGAGCGTTGCAGCGGACCTGGCGGATCGCGGCGAAGTCGCGGGCCTGATCGCGGTGGCGTGCAAGCCGTTCGGGCCCCTCGCACTTCTGGTCAACAGCGCCTCATATTTCCACGATGACGGGATCGGGACCCTGACCGACGCAAGCTGGGACGCGCATTTCCAGACCAACCTGCACACGCCCATCAGCTTGGCCCAAGGGTTCGCGGCGCAAGTTAGCGCGCTGCCGCCCGGCGCCGATCCTTCAATCATCAACATCATCGACCAGCGGGTGCTGCACCCCAATCCGCAGTTCTTCAGCTACACCCTCACCAAGGCGGCGCTCTACACGGCGACCCTTACGATGGCCCAGGCGCTCGCGCCGCGCATCCGGGTGAACGGGATCGCCCCCGGTCCCACCCTGCCCTCGATCCATCAGACCGAGGCGAGCTTCGCGGCGGAGGTCGCAGCCATTCCGCTGCAAAGGCCGTCGCGCCCTGAAGACATCGCCGCCGCCGCCCTCTATCTGGCCGACGCCCGCGCCGTCACTGGCCAGATGATCGCCGTGGACGGAGGCCAGCACCTGGCTTGGAAAACACCGGACATCGAGGGCGCGTGAGCGGTTCCGATCATCCCGCGCCGGGCGTCAGCCTCACCGGCGTGCGCGTGTTCGTGCGGGGCGTGCGCGTCGAGGCGGAGATCGGCCTCTACGACCACGAACGCGGGCGCACCCAGCCTCTGGTGATCGACGTTACGCTGACGCTGGAGCCCAAGCCGGCGCGACATCTGCGCGACACGTTAAACTACGAACTGGTGGCGAGCGCCGCGCGTGCGCTGGCGAGCGGCGGCCATATCGAACTGGTTGAGACCTTCGCCGAGCGGCTGGCCTTGGCGTGTCTTGAAGACCCCCGCGTTCTGCAAGCTGTGGTGCGGATCGAAAAGCCGCAAGCGCTTGAGGTGGCGGACGCTGCGGGGGCGGAGATCACGATGGTTCGCACGCCGCACATGGACAAGACTTAATCCCGCCACATATGGCGCCCGACTACGCTCGATCGTATCTTATAGTCATGGCGCATCCCCGCGCCGTTCTGGATACACGCCATGACCGACACCGCGTCGCTCAACCCCTTACCACTGCATGAGCCGTCGGCCTTCGCACGCAGCGAAGACCTGACCCTGCCCATCGTAGTCTACGTGCTTTACCTCTGCGCTATCCCGACGGCCTTTCTCAGCCTGATTGGCGGGGTCGTCCTCGCCTACGCCAGCCGCACAGATGCAAGCCCCGCCGCGCGCAGCCACTATGAGTTCCAGATCAGGACCTTCTGGCTCAGCCTCCTGTGGATTCCGGTGATGATCGCGGTGTTGCTGGTCAGCATCCCCTTGATGTTCGTGCTGATCGGCTTCCCCTTGTTCGTGGCCGGGGTATTGATGCTGCTGGGCGGCAAGCTCTGGTATGTGGTGCGC
Organism: Caulobacterales bacterium; assembly: GCA_038327995.1. Lineage (GTDB taxonomy): Bacteria > Pseudomonadota > Alphaproteobacteria > Caulobacterales > Caulobacteraceae > CAIOYC01. Next base: position 17,586 of record JBBQLP010000044.1, read on the forward strand.
TGCATCGTCGGTCTGATCGGCGCGTCGCAAGGCAAGGCGTATCCGAACCCCGAGGCGCTTCTGGTCTGACGCCCCGCCGGGCGTTTCCTTCGACACAGCCCTTCCGTCGCCCATCGTGCGGCGCCATGTTCGGCACCTGAAGGAGATGTCCATGAGCGAGCGGATCATCGTTGTCGGCGCGGGCATCGCGGGCCTGTTCGCCGCCATGATGCTGGCGGGACCGACGGGAGACCGAGGCCGCGAGATCGTATTGCTTGATCGCGATCCGCCGCCGCCCGAGGACGACCCCGACGGCGTGTTCGCAGACTGGAAGCATCCCGGCGTCGGACACCTGCGTCACAGCCATGCCTTTCTGGCGCGGCTCCTGAACATCATCCGCGCCCGCCACCCGATCCTACTCGACCAATTGAAGGCGGCAGGCGCGCGTGAGACCCCGTTCGCCGACATGATCCCCTCCACGCTCAAGGATCGCTACACGCCCGAGCCCGGCGATGCGGCTATGTCGATCCTGTTCAGCCGCCGCACGACGCTGGAACTGGTCATGCGCCGCTATACCCAAAGGCTGCCCGGCGTCAGTATTGAGAGCGGCGTGTTCGTGGCGGGGCTTCTGACGCGCCGCGGCAGGGCGGGCAAACTGATTGTCGAAGGCGTCAGGCTGGAGGACGGGTCAGAGCGACGGGCGGAGGTGGTGATCGACGCCGCAGGCCGTCGCTCCGAGGTCGCCGAATGGCTGGCCGAGCTTGGCGCGCCGATCCCCGAGCAGGAAGAGAACGCGGGCATCCTCTATTACACCCGCCACTGGAAGCTGAATGACGGCCAGGAGCAGCCGCCCCGCAATGGCGCGCCCGGCGCGGGCGATCTCGGCTATCTGAAATACGGTGTGTTCAACGCTGACAACGGCTGGTTCTCCGTAACCCTGGCCGCGCCGGAGGTGGAGACGGAACTGCGACAGTCCATCGTCGATCCCGAAACCTTCGACCGGATCTGCCGCGCCCTGCCCGGTGTCGCGCCCTGGATCGATCCAGAACGCTCGACGCCCCAGACCAAGGTCTTCGGCATGGGCGACCTGAAAAGCCGCTGGCGTTCGCCGGTGGTGGACGGGGAACCCCTGGCGCTGGGACTGTTCCTGATCGGCGATGGATTGATCCGGTCCAACCCCCTCTATGGGCGGGGATGTTCGTTTGCCGCAATTGAGGCGGAAGCGCTGGCGCGGGCGTTCGACGCTTCCGCCGATCCCCGTGCGCGCGCGGTGCTTTACGACCGGCTGACGGATCAGGCCCTGCGCCCGTTCCATGACGATATGCGTCAGCAGGACCGCGCCGCCGTGCGCCGGGCCGAAGCGGCGCGAGCCGGAGATCGCTCCACGGACCTCCGGTCGAGATTGTTGCGCAGCTTCATCATCGACGGCGCGGGCGTGGCGGTGCGCGACGACATGGCGACCCTTCGCGCGGCCCTGCGCGGGTTTCATATGCTGGAGTCGCCCCGTGCGTGGCTGATGGAGCCGCGCAACATGAGGGTGGTCCTGAAAACCTGGGCGCGGGGCAAGAAACGCAACGCCCATCTCTATCCGGTCAAGCTGGGTCCCGAGCGGGCGGAGATGCTGTCCTCCCTCGGTCTCGCTGCGTGAAATCAGAGGATCGCCACGACGGAGCTGGCCGCCAGGGTCGACGCCGCGCCTAAATCTGCGAGCGGTAGTCCACTACGAAGGTGACGAGTTGCGGGACCATGCCGCTGCCCCGCTCGCCGCGCAGGGGCCGGGCGTCGGCTTCCAGCCAGAAGCCCTCCGACAGGGCGCGTGGGTCACGCGGGACGAGCGATTTGAGCTGCACCCGGTGGCCCATGGGGTGCATTCCCATCCCGCCCATCGGCACGGCGAAGATGGCGTCCTCCAGAAAGGCGTGGGTTCCGTCCAGCGAGCGGCTGGTCAGGTGCACGACATAACCCTCCATGCCCATGATCTGAACGAACCCCGCTACATCCACCTCGGGGCCGTAAGCCCCCTTGAGGTTGGAGAGCATCTCGGCTGGCACCAAAATCCGGCCAAGCGAGCCGGTCTGGCGCTGCATCGTTAGACTGCGCTGCACCACGCGAGGGGGCGTGGGGTCGGGAACGCCCGGCCATCGCTCCTTTGCGGTCTGCCGCTGCGCCAGCTCCAGATTGTCGTAGGTGTAGCCTAAAAGCCGGGTGTCGGCGCACTCGTGGGCGGTGCGGGCGGGCGCCAGATAGCCGTCGGCGTCGACATAGCCGGTGCAGGGCTCGGACCCCCACTCAGCCGGATAGAGCCGCGCGCCATGCGCCTCGGTCCAGATCGCCCACTGACGGTCGACGTTGGCGTGATGCACCCAGAACAGGGGGTCGAGGGTCGACTGGCTCATGTCGCGCATCCGCCCGCCAACGAACAGGTGCACCAGATTGTGCCCATATTGTTCCGCCGAACCCGCATAGGCCGAGCCCGCTTCGCCCGAGACATTCTGGGTGCCGAAGAAGTCGCCGAACTGATTGTCCGTGCGGGTCCAGAAGTCGGCTTCCGGCGCGCCCGCCTGCCGCTCGAAGCCGATATAGCTGGAGATGCGCGAGGTGGCCCTGATGGTGCGCGTGGAATCGTAGAGAGGGCTCGCCCGATGGAAAAAAGCCGCCGGAGCGTGGTCGTCGTTCCAGTTCCAGTAGGGAAAGGCGAAGTCGGGATAGCCCGAGACCCGGGCGATGATCCGCTCCAGATAATTCACCTGAAACCGATGCCAGGCTAGGAAACGCCAGGAATTGTGGTGGCCCCAAGGCGCGGCGTGGACCTGTTTCTGGGTCTCCCACGACAGGGGTCCCGGGTTGGCCCGCATCCAGGCGACACCCTTGTGCAGGGCGATCAGGTCAGGGTGGTCCGGGCGGAGGGTCTTCAGGTCGCGGCGCACACGCAGGCCGCTGGATGGGGAGGGGCCGAGATAGGTCTGCGCGCGCGCGGCGGAGCCATGGGCGAGCACAAGCGGCGACCCGATGAGCGCCGTCGTCATCGTGCGACGCGTCAGTTCCTTCACGCAGTCCCCACTCACTCGACCCGGGAGCGCCACACCGGACGCGAAACCCTTCCCCAAGACTATCATCGCCGCTGCGTCCGACTGGCGCCAGCCCCGACCCCCGCCACGCGAAATCCTGCCAGCAGGGGGCGGGTCGAAGGCGGCGAAAGGCGGTCAGTCCATCAGGTCGTGGTGTTCCTTGTGCCGCCGGATGTAGGCCAGGGCGTAGGGACAGATCGGGACGACCTTCAGCCCGTCCCGGCGCGCGATCCCCAGCAGTCCGTCCATCAGCCGTCCGGCGGCGCCTGTGCCGCGAAGTGCGGGCGGCGCTTCCACGTGTGGAATCGAAAGCCTTGTCCCCGAGAGCCGGTAGTCGGCGAAGGCGATAAGGCCGTGTTCTTCCAGCTCGAACCGCTGGCGGGTCTTGTTATCGACGACGTGGGTCATAGGGATGCGCGCGCCTCCGGTTACTTGGCCGTCTTCGCCGCGCCCGCTGCCTCGGTCGGGAAGCCCTTGGAGCGGAGATAGGCGTTCACGTCCGGGTCGCGGCCCCGGAAGTTGCGGTATGCGACGGCGGGATCGACCGTGTTGCCCACCGCCATGATGGTGTCGTGAAGCTTTTTCGCCATCGGCTTGTCGTAGGGGCCGCCTGCCTCGTTGAAGGCCTCGAACGCGTCGTGGTCGAGCACTTCGGCCCAGAGATAACCGTAGTAGCCCGCCGAATAGCCGTCGCCCGCGAAGATGTGCTGGAACTGAGGCGTGCGGTGACGCATCGGCAGTTCGGAGGGCATATTCAATTTGGCCAGCTCGGTCTTCTCAAACGTGTCCGCGTCGATAGGAGTATCGCCCGCCAGGTGCAGCTTCATATCGATGATCGCCGAGGACAGGTATTCGGTGACCGCGAAGCCCTGATTGAAGGTGGAGGCCTTCTTGATCTTCTCCACCAGGGCGGGCGGGATCGGCTCACCCTTGGCGTTGACGGCGAACTTCGACAGCACCTCGCGGGTGGGAAGCCAGTTCTCGTTCAGTTGCGAAGGGAACTCCACGAAATCGCGGGCGGTGTTGGGGCTGGCCAGGGTTGGATAGACCACATCGGAATTCAGCCCGTGCAGGGCGTGGCCAAACTCGTGGAACATGGTCACAGCGTCGTCC
>JBBQLP010000045.1:0-21598 GCA_038327995.1 Caulobacterales bacterium
CCTGCACGATTACCTTGCCCACCATATGCGGGTGAAGCGAGCAGAAGTAGGCGAACTCGCCAGCCTTGGTGAAGGTGAAGGAGAACTTGTCTTCGGTGTCCAGCGTCTTCGACTTGAAGCTGTGGTCGGTGGCGACGACCGTGTGGGGGATATCGTCGTTGTTGACCCAGGTGACGGTGGTTCCGACGTGCACGGTGAGGGCGGCAGGGCCAAAGGTGAAATTGTCGATCTTCACGACCGGGCCAGCCGGGGCCGGGGCGGCCGCCTGCGCCTGTGCGGACAGGGCCAAGGTGGGGGCCGTCAGGCCAAGGGTCAAAAGGGCGGCGACGGCGAACGCCGCATGGCGCCCGCGCGAATGAAATAGGGTCATGTCAGCAAATCCTTGCAGGTTGAAGCGGGGTCAGGCCGAGAGCGGGGTTTCGATGATCGCCAGCGGTGCATCGCCCCGCACAAAGTCCACCCGGCGGATGCCGAGCAGGTTGCGGAGTTGGTCAGCGGGAACCTTCAGGGGGCCGGGAGAAGGGGCGGTCCCCGGCGCGGGCTGCGGAAAGGCGGTGGAGGCGGCGGCGTGGAAGCTGACCCGTCCTTCAACCTTCTGCAGGATCTGATGGATGTGCCCGTTCAGCACCGTCACCGAACCGAACCGCGCCAGATAGCCCAGCGCCTCGCCCGCGTCGTCGGTGCCCCAGCCCCATTCGGGATAGACGGTCCAGAGCGGGATGTGGGCAAAGACTACAATGGGGGTGCTCGATCCGCGCCCCGCCAGGTCCTGCTTCAGCCACGCAAGCTGTTCGGGACCGAGGTTTCCCTGGCCCCCCGCCTTCAGGTTCACGACGTTGATCAGGCCGACGAAATGCACGCCCGCGTGGTCGAAGCTGAACCAGCCCGCGCCCTTCGTGTCCTTGCCGTAGCGGGCGAGGTAGAGTTTGCCGTTCTCATCGTCCAGCATATCGTGTTCGCCCGGCACGTGGAAAACCGGCAGGCCGGTTTCGCGGATGATCTGGTCCGCGTCGTCGAACTCTTCCGGCTTTGAAAGCTGGGTGATGTCGCCGGTGTGGATGATGAAGTCCGGCTTGTTCGGCATCGCCTTGATCTTGGCGACGGCCTCGCGAAACGTGGCGCGGGCGTCGGGGTTGGCGGGCTTGGCGAAACCGATGTGGCTGTCGCTCACCTGCAAAAAGCTGAAGGCCTTGCTAGATGTCGCCGCCAACGCACGGTCCAGTCCCACAGCGCTCGGCAGGCCGCCCGCCAGCGTCCATACCAGGCCCGTGCCGCCCCAAGTCATGCACTTGAGAAGCCCGCGGCGATCCACGCCCGATCCTGTTTCGCTGTCGTCGTGTTGGTCGGTCAAGATCATCTCCCGGTTGGCGTTCACGGTGCGAGCGTCCAGACGAGGCGCTGGGAAGCTCCCCGCCTGGACGGCGTTGCGCTCGCGCTAGTCCTGGGGACTGGGGTGAGGGAATCCCCAGGACTGCGATCGCCCGCATCAAGCTAGACAGAAGCCGCCGGGGGTTTATTCCCGAAATCTGCGCTGCGACAATCCGCTCGGCGTTCGGGCGGTGTGGAGCGCGGCCGCCGCTGCATTTACCGACAGGTGTGGGGAAATCCCGAGCTGGCTCCGCGGGTAGGATTCGAACCTACGACCAGCCGGTTAACAGCCGGCTGCTCTACCACTGAGCTACCGCGGATCGGCCTTGCTCGGGAGGACGGGGCTATACAGGCCGCCCCCGTATGGCGCAAGCGGCGTGAGGGTCGCCTACAACCTTGCAGCCGAACAAAAAACAGCCCGGTCGGAACCGGGCTGGGGAAAGTCGGTGATGGTGGGTGTCTTCGAGGAAGACGAGGGCAGGTTGGCCCTTTATGGTTAATCAAAACCTAAGACAGGATCGCGCCATGGCTGCAGCGAACGGACGCAAATCGATCTTCGTCACCGGCGCGGCGTCCGGCATGGGAAGGGAGACGGCGCGGCTGTTTGCGAAAGAGGACTGGTTCGTCGGAGCCTATGACGTGGACGGGGCGGGGCTGGACTCCCTGAAGGCTGAAATCGGAGCGGACAACGGCCTGTTCCAAGTGCTCGATGTCACCGACCGCGAAGCTTATCAGACTGCGCTTGGCCGCTTCGCCGAGGCGACCGGCGGTACGCTCGACCTTCTGTTCAACAATGCCGGCATCGGGCGCGGCGGTCCGTTTGACCAGATGCCGTTCGAGGACGTGATTGCGGTGGTGCAGGTGAACCTGATGGGGGTGCTGATCGGCATCCACGCCGCAGCGCCGCTGCTGAAGGCCACGCCGAACGCGCTCTGCTTCACCACCTCCTCGTCGTCCGCCACTTATGGCATGGCGGGAATCGCGGTCTATTCGGCCACCAAACACGCGGTGAAGGGCCTGACCGAAGCGCTGGCCGTGGAGTTTCGCGCTTACGGAGTACGTGTGGCCGATACGCTTCCGGGACTGATCGACACGCCAATCCTGCCGCAGGCAGCCAAGGATGGCGCGCCCGCAGAGGGAATGTTCAGGCTCATCCCACCCATCGAGGTGGCCCGGGCGGTGTGGGACAGCTACCACGATGCAGGCGGGCTCGATGGCAAGCTGCACTGGTATGTGCCGCCTGAACTGCATGAACTCGATATGGCGGCGACCGCTGCGCCGGAGGCGGTGCGGGCGCAGATGGCGTCGGGCGGAGTGCTACAGTTCAACTCCCAAGGCTAGAGGCGGCGCCGACGTCCAAAGGGTCGCCCGACACTGCATTAACGGCTTGGCGTCTCCTGCTGTGCCAGACTGGCCCGACCGCTGAGTGAGGGCGGCTCTATGCGTCAGTCTTCCACTGCCGAATTGGATATGGGGCCCGTCATCGAACGGGTGAATTGCGCCGATCCGGAGACGCTGCTGGCGCGGCTCGCCGATGAGGGCTGGCTGGCCGAGGGGCGGGCTCACATCATCGGCCTGGATGCAGTTCGCACGGTTCTGGGGCGACGCTGGGACGACCGGCGGGCGATGGTCATGGAATCGGTGGCGACCTGCGCCCGACGCCTTCTGGCGCCCGAAGACACCTGTGCGCCGGTGGGCGACGCCGATGTGCTGATCATCTGCCCTGCCGTGGAGCCCATGGTGGCGCGCGGCCTCGCCGCGCACATCCTGTGTGACGTGCTGGCGCACTTTCTGGGGGAAGCCCGATCCCTGTCGCTCAAGGTCAAGATGGTCGAGGGGTTTGCGGGCGGACAAGCCGTGTGCCGCACCCTGGACACCGACGCGATCGAGACAGCGCTGGCTGCCACCGCAAATCGAACCACAGCGACCGGGAAGGACGGCGCCGCTTACGCCAACGGTCTGCTCGGCGAACCGATCACCACCTTCGACGGGCGGCGGCTCAGGATTTCCTTCGCGGTGGATCCAATCATCGATCTCGGGCGCATGGCCGTGGCCGGACACCGGATCGAACCCCGCCTGCTCTACACCCACAATGGGGCACCTATGACGCCGGTAGAGCGGATGGGCTTGCTGGCCTCGGATATGGAACGGGTCGACCTCGCCACGCTAGAGCGCGGCCTGTCGCGGCTTGCGGGGCAACAGGACCGGGGCGAGCACCCGTCGCTGATCCTGGCGGTGTCCTTCCTCACTGCATCAAGCCAGAGGGCGCGAACCAAGCTCATGCTCCGGCTCGGCGATGCGCGCGAGCGGGTCAAATCCTCGGTAATCTGGGAGATCACTGATTTGCCCGACGGGGCGCCCGCCGGAAGGCTGACCGAGATGGCGGCGCTGCTCCGGCCCTTTGGGCGCGCGGTATTTGCCCAGACCACCCTGTCGGGCGTTGCGGTCAAGGCCGCGCGCGCCGCCCGCATTGGCGGCCTGCTTCTCCAGCCTCAAAAGCCACTCGAAAACGAGAGCGATTCGGCGGTCTGGCTGTTGCAGGCGGGCAAGATGGTGCGCGGGGCGGCGCCTGCCCTGATCGCTGCAAACCTTCCGGGGGCCGCGCTCCTGCCGACTGCGGCCGCCGCGGGCTTCACCCACGCCACCGTGCGAACGGCGGCCGCCTAGCTCACAGCGTAGGCGTGGTGACGGCCCGTGGCGTGATCGTAGACGCTGACCGCCGCGTCATCGACAAAAGCCTCGTAAAAGCTTTTCGAGCCGTGGTCGTAGCCCTTGATCCCGCGCGCGGTGCGTTCGGCGCCGATGTGTTGTCCCTCAGCGTGATCGAAAACCGTTTCGCCCACTACCCCGTCGTAGACCCGCTTGCGTTCGCTGTCGTAGGCCCCCGCCCGGCCGTCCTTCAGGGTGAAACTCACGGGTCGGTGCGCGGACCGGTCGTAGTCATAGACAAAGGCGTAAGCCTGCCCGTTGACGATGGCGGCGGCGATGCCGGCGATGACGCTGCGGGTATCCGGGGTCATGCTTGCCTGGAAAAAGGGATGGAGGCCTGACCGAGAATCGAACTCGGGTGCAAGGATTTGCAGTCCTCTGCGTAACCACTCCGCCATCAGGCCACCGGAACCGGGACGGCTAACAGAAGGCGCTTCGGCTCGCAACGGGCGATTGGCAGGCAGGGAGAACTCGGGGCCGATTGCGCTGAGCGGGAGGGCGGTCCTATAAGCGGCGACTGCCTGCCGGGACGCTATCAATGACGCTCGATTTCCACGCCGCGCGCGAGAACATGGTCGAGAACCAAGTTCGCACCAACGACGTGACCGATCACCCTGTGCAGGACGCCATGCGCGTCATCTCGCGCGAACGCCTGTGCCCTCCTGGCAAACTTCATCTCGCCTATGCCGAGGCGGTGGTTGAATACGCGCCGGGCCTTTTTTTGATGCAGCCGCGCGATATTTCCAAACTGCTGCAAGCCGTGCGGCCCCGCCCCGGCGAGCGCGCCCTTGCCCTCTGCGCCCCCTATGCGGCGGCGGTGATGGCCCAGATCGGTCTTGAGGTGACGCTGCGCCTGCCCGAAGGCGGCGCGGGCGACGTGATTTCTTCTGCCTTCGCCGACGGCAAGGTTGCGCTTGAGACCGCCGACATTGCGGCCATGAGCGACGGCGCGCCCTACGATGTAATCATCGTCGAAGGCGCAGTCCCACGCGCCCCTCGTGCCTGGCTCGATATGCTGGCGCAGGGCGGCCGGCTCGGCGTGGTGGAGCGTTCTGGCCCCGTCGGTCGGGCGAAGCTCTATAAACGCGGGCCGGATGGGCTCATCGCCGGGCGGGAGATATTCGACGCCACACCACCGGTCCTGGCGGCTTTCCGCGAAACTCCAGCCTTCGTCTTTTAGCGATCCGCCCGCGTCATTTCGCACGTGACGAAAGCTTAACTGGCTATGCTCGTCGGGCACGGGAATAAGCGCATTGTGGAGTTGCGAGGGCGCAAGGGAATGTCTGAATTGAAAGCGCGTCTCGGGGTCGCGGGCGTTTGCATCGGCGCGCTGCTGCTGGCCGCCGGGAGTGTGTGCGCCGAGACGTTGGCAGACGCCATCGCACTGGCCTATCGCACCAATCCAACCCTTCAAGCCCAGCGCGCCCAGCAGCGGGAACTGGACGAGACCTATGTGGTCGCCCGCACCGGGTTTCGCCCGACGGCTTCGGTGAGTGGAAACGCAGGCTACAGCCGTACCGATTTCGGACGTGGCTCGGGCATTCGCAGTGAAGTCAATTCCGGCGGGATCGAACTGACCCTCGCCCAGCCGATCTTCAACGGCGGCCGCACCGAAGCGGGCGTGCAGGCGGCGCAGGCGACGGTGCTGGCCGGGCGCGAAGGCCTGCGCTCCACTGAGGCCAGCATCTTGCAGAGCGTGGTTCAGGCCTATGCCGACGTGCGCCGCGACCAACAGATCGTGCGTATCCGCCAGAACAACGTCCAGGTGCTGGCGGAACAACTCGACGAAACCCGCGCCAAGTTCGAGGTCGGCCAGATAACCCGCACCGATGTGGCCCAGGGCCAGGCGCAACTCGCCGCTTCCCGCGCGCTGTTGTCGTCAGCCCAGGCGCAATTCCAGATCAGCCGTGCCAACTACACCGCAGTGGTCGGCCAGAACCCGGGCGAACTTGCGCCCGAGCCGCAGATCCCGGGCCTGCCGCTAACGGTGGACAAGGCCTTCGACATCGCCGAGGCGGAAAGCCCCTTGCTGCGACAGGCGCAGATCACCGAACAGGCCTCCCGCGCCCGGATCAGTCAGGCCCGCGCCGCCAACCATCCCACCGTTTCGTTGCAGGCCAGTCTTGGCTATTCCGGCACGGTCGCCCCGTTCGACACCAACAACTACGATCGCGCGGTGGCGGCGCAGGCGGTGATTAGCCAGCCCTTGTTCACCGGGGGGCTCAACAGTTCCAACATTCGCTCAGCACTGGAGCGGAACAATTCGGACCGGATCGAGATCGAGGCCGCCCGTCGCCAGGTGGTGCAAACGGTGTCGCAGGCCTGGAACGTCATGGCTGGCTCGCGCGCCAATGTCACCTCCGACGAGGAACAGGTGAACGCCGCCCGCGTCGCCTTCGACGGCTCGCGGGAGGAATATCGCGCGGGCCTGCGCACCAACCTCGACACGCTGATCGCGCAGCAGAACCTGCGCGACGCCGAGCTTGCTCTCGTGCAGGCGCGCCATGACGCCTATGTCGCGGGCGCCGGGGTGTTGCAGGCCATGGGTCGGCTGGAGGCGAGGAACCTCGTGACGGGGGTTGATCTCTACGATCCCGCGACCTCGTTCAACCGCGTGAAGCACGTTGGGGCCGTGCCGTGGGAGGGATTGGTCGAGGGGCTGGACAGCATCGGCGCGCCGCGCATTCCGGGCCCTCGTCCGCTACCTGCAGCGCCCGCCGCCAACGGCCCGGTCACGATGGTCGCTCCGACCACACCCGAGCCCGCCTCACCGCCTCTATCCATCGATCAGCCGACTGCGCCTGCACCCAATCCATAAAGCCGGTTGAAACCTGCGCGATTTTTCTCCCGACAAATTGCAGGATCGACGCGGTATGCTTAGGGTGATGCTCAGAATCTCCTCTTGACCCCGGTTCGCCATGTCAGACCCTACCGCCCAAGAACCGACCATGGAGGAAATCCTGGCCTCCATCCGCCGTATCATCTCGGAGGATGATGCGCCCGCCGAGGCCGCCGCTGCGCCCGCAGTCCATCACGAGCCGGAACCTGAACCGGCCTTGCACGCCGCTCCTGATCCGGTCCACGAGCCCGTGGCCCACGCCCCCGCCTTCCACGAGGAAGAGGAAGATGAGGACGAGGATGTGCTCGAACTGAACGAGCACGCCCCCGCGCCGCGTTTTGAAGCGAAGGAAACCCACGGGGACCTGGACGTGTTCACCGCCCCGGAACCGGCCCCGCCGCCCAAACCGGTCGAAGTTCCGACCTATGAGGCGCCCAAGCCCAGCTTCCCGGCCTATGCCGAGGAGGACGACTCGCTGGTTTCCAGCCATGCCGCCAACGCCTCCGCGTCGCATTTTGGCGCCCTGACCCAGAACATCGGTATGGCGCATTCCGACCAGACCCTGGACGGCGTGGTGCGCGAGCTTCTGCGTCCGCTGCTCAAGGAGTGGCTGGACACGCACCTGACCGCCATCGTCGAGCAGACCGTGCAGGCCGAGGTCGAGCGCATCTCACGCCGCCGAGTATATTGAGGCGCCCATAGGGGGCTGGAGCCCCCAAAGCCGCTCTTTTTGTTTCACAAAATCAGGAGGCGGCGCTGAGCCCCGGCGCCGCCCTTTTCATTATGCTCGACAAGACCTTCGATCCGAAAACCGTGGAGCCGCGCCTTTATGCGGCGTGGGAGGCCTCCGGCGCCTTCAGCCCCGACGGCGCTTTGGCGCGCAATCCGGACGCCAAACCCTATTGCATCGTCATCCCGCCGCCGAACGTCACCGGCTCGCTGCACGTCGGCCATGCGCTGAACAACACGCTGCAGGATGTGCTGGCGCGCTTTCACCGGATGCGGGGCGATGCGGTGCTGTGGCTACCGGGCATGGACCACGCGGGCATCGCCACTCAGATGGTGGTGGAACGCAAGCTGGCGGCCGAGGGCAACATCGGTCGCCGCGACATGGGCCGCGAAGCCTTCGTCAAGCGCGTCTGGGCCTGGAAAGAAGAATCCGGCGGCGCGATCACCAAACAGCTTCGGCGGCTCGGCGCGTCCTGCGACTGGTCGCGCGAGCGGTTCACGCTCGACGAGGGCCTGTCGGCGGCGGTGCGAAAGGTCTTCGTCACCCTGCACAAACAGGGGCTGATCTACCGCGACAAGCGGCTGGTGAACTGGCACCCGGAACTGCAGACCGCGATAAGCGACCTTGAAGTCGAGAACCTCGAGACCAAGGGCTCCATGTGGCGCTTCCGCTATCCGCTGGCGGGCGGGGCGACCTACCAGCATCCGGTGGAGTGGGGCGAGGACGGCGAGGCCACCGCCTTCGAGACCCGCGACTATATCGTGGTCGCCACCACCCGGCCCGAGACCATGCTGGGCGACGCCGCCGTGGCTGTGCATCCGGACGATGCGCGCTATGCCGGGCTCGTCGGCAAGAGCGTGATGCTTCCGTTGGTGGGTCGCCCCATCCCCATCATCGCCGACGCCTATGCCGACCCGGACAAGGGCACCGGCGCGGTGAAGATCACCCCCGCCCACGACTTCAACGACTTTCAGGTTGGCAAGCGCCACGACCTGCCGCTCCTCAACATCTTCACCGCCGAGGCGAAGCTCAACGACGAGGTTCCAGAGGCCTATCGCGGTCTCGACCGCTTCGTGGCGAGGAAGCGGGTCGTGGCAGACATGGAGGCGCTCGGCCTGCTCGACGGCATCGACCCTCACGTCCTGTCGGTGCCCTACGACGAGAAGTCGAAGATGGTGGTGATCGAGCCCTACCTGACCGACCAGTGGTATGTGGACGCCAAGACGCTGGCGGGTCCGGCGCTGGAGGCCGTGCAGGACGGGCGCACGACCTTTGAGCCCAAACACTGGGAGAAGACCTACTTCAACTGGCTGGAGGGGATCGAACCCTGGTGCATCTCCCGCCAGCTCTGGTGGGGCCACCGGATACCGGCGTGGTACGGCATCAAAATCAAGCAGGATGATGCTGGGAACGATCTCCTGTTAGCTGGCGAATATGAGCTGATCGTCGAAGAAACCGAAGAAGCAGCGGTGGCGGAAGCATCCCGACGTTATGGTCGCGCTGTAGCGGTCGCCCAAGACCGAGAGGAGTCGGTCCGACGAGCCGCCACTCCAACCGAATATCCGATCAAGACCAATGTCACGATTTGGCGCGACGAAGACGTCCTCGACACCTGGTTTTCTTCCGCCCTCTGGCCTTTCTCCACACTAGGCTGGCCGGAAGACACCGACGATCTGAAGCGATTCTATCCCACCTCCACCCTCGTCACCTCGTTCGACATCATCTTCTTCTGGGTGGCGCGGATGATGATGATGGGGCTGCACTTCACCGGCGAGGTTCCCTTCGCCAACGTCTTCATCAACGCCCTCGTCCTCGACGACATGGGGCAGAAAATGTCCAAGACGCGGGGCAATGTGATCGACCCGCTGGAACTGGTGGATGAATACGGCGCCGATGCCCTGCGCTTCACCATGACCGCCATGAGCGGCCCCGCGCGCAACATCAGATTGTCGAAGCAGCGTGTTGAAGGGTATCGGAATTTCGGCACCAAGCTCTGGAACGCCGCCCGCTTCTGCCAGATGAACGAGTGCGTCGCCGTCGCCGGATTCGACCCTGGCTCGGTCAAAGAACCCGTGAACCTGTGGGTGCGGGGCGAGGTGGTGAAGACCGCCGCCGCCGTCACTAAGGCCATCGAGACCTTTGCTTTCGACGAGGTGGCGGGCGGGCTCTATCGCTTCATCTGGAACATCTTCTGCGACTGGTATCTTGAGCTGGCCAAGCCGATCCTGAACGGGACCGATGAGGCCGCCAAGGATGAAACCCGCGCCATGGCCGCCTGGGTGCTCGACCAGGCGATGATCCTGCTCCATCCGGTCGCCCCCTTCATCACTGAAGAGCTGTGGGCGACCACCGCCGAGTTTGGTCCCGCCCGCCCGGCCATGTTGATCGAGACCCCATGGCCGGTCTATCCCGAAGGCTGGATCGACACCGACGCAGAGGCCGAGATCGGCTGGCTGATCGATCTCGTCGGCGAAATCCGTTCGATCCGCGCAGAGATGAATGTGCCGCCCTCCGCCCGCCCGCCGCTGGTGCTGGTGGGGCTAAGCGGCGAGGGTCCGGCCCGGCTCGCCCGCCAGCAGGCGCGGCTGGTCGTGCTTGCCCGCATTAGCGAAGCGAGGGCGGCGGAGGTTGCTCCCCCCGGCGCTGCTTTGTTCACCCTCGGCGAGGCGACCGGCGCCCTCGCCATCGCCGAGTTCATCGACCTCGCCGCCGAGAAGGCGCGGCTGACGAAAGCGCTTGCTGGGTTCGAGGGCGACATTGAGCGGGCGAACAAGAAGCTCGGCAACCCCGCCTTCATGGCCAATGCCAAGGAAGAGGTCGTCGCTGAGAACCGCGAAAAGCTGGCCGACGGCGAAGCGGGCCGGGCCAAGATCACTGCTGCGTTGGCGCGGTTGGAGGCGATGGATTAGGGCGCGGGAGCACTCTTTACTGATCGGCGTTTACAAACCGCGACCGACTGTGGTTCCTGCCTTGCGAACCGGTGCGCGCACTTAAGATGCGCCGGACGTCAGAGAGGTTTCCCATGTCGCAAGTCGCCGCGTCCGCCGATCCCGTTGGCCCTGTCCTGCCCGCAGGCTGGCCTGCCATCTCGATCCAGCAGGCGCACGATATGCTGACCGCGCCCGGTATGCCGTTCGAGATGGACACCCTGACCATCCGTGGCTTCGAGACCCGGGTCTGGAAAAACGCGCCGCCGTCCCTGCGCGCCGAGGTGGAGGCCTGCCGCGCCTTCGGCTCCGAGCGCATCTTCCTCGTCTACGAGGACGAGCGTGTCTCGTTCGAAGCTTTCTACCGTGCCGTCTCAGCCTTCATGCGGGAACTTCAGGCCAAGGGCGTGAAGAAGGGCGACCGGGTGGCGCTGGTGATGCGCAACTTCACCGAGTGGCCCGTGGCATTCTATGCGGGGGTATCGCTGGGAGCCATCGTCACACCGCTGAACGCCTGGTGGACAGGGCCGGAGCTGGAGTATGGCCTGACGGACTCGGGGGCTAAGGTTCTGGTCGCCGACGCGTCGAGCGCGCTGCGTCTTCAGGAGCATCTACCCAACTGTCACGATCTGGAGTGGGTCTACGTCTCCCGTTCGGTAGACGAGATCGCGCATCCGAAGGTCATCACGCTGGAAAGCATCATCGGCGGCGCGAACGATTGGGCCAACCTGCCCGACCAGCCGCTGCCAGAGGCGGCGGTTGAGGCCGACGATCCAGCTACCATCTTCTACACCTCCGGCACAACCGGCAAACCCAAGGGTGCGCTGGCTACCCACCGCAACATCACATCGAACGTCATGGCGGCGGGCATCGGGGCGGCGCGAGCCTTCCTGCGACGGGGAGAGATGCCCCCCGCGCCCGACCCCGCGGCCCCGCAAGCCTCGATCCTGCTCTCGGTGCCGTTCTTTCACGCCACCGGTTGCTTTGCGATCCTGGGGCCAAGCCTGATCGCCGGCGGCAAGATCGTGATGATGTACAAGTGGGACCCGGTGCGCGCCTTCGAGTTGATCGAGCGCGAGAAGATCCGGGCTGCGGGCGGGGTTCCGACCATCGCCTGGCAGTTGATCGAGCATCCAGACCGGGAGAAATACGACCTGTCCTCGCTCGAAAGCGTTTCCTACGGCGGCGCGCCGTCGGCCCCCGAACTGGTGCGCAAGATCAAGGAGACCTTTCCAAAGTCGGCCGCCGGCAACGGCTGGGGCATGACGGAGACCTCGGCCACCTTCACCGGCAATTCGGCGGAGGATTACCAGAACCGTCCCGATAGCTGCGGTCCTGCCGTGCCGGTCTGCGACATGAAAATCGTCGATGTGGCCGATCCCACCGGCGCACCACTTCCGACCAACGCCGTGGGAGAGCTTTGGGGCAAGGGACCGAACGTGGTGGTCGGCTACTGGAACAAGCCGGAAGCCACAGCCCAGACCTTCATCGATGGCTGGGTGAAGACCGGCGACCTGGCGCGTATCGACGAAGAGGGCTTCTGCTTCATCATCGACAGGGCCAAGGATATGCTGATCCGGGGGGGCGAGAACATCTACTGCATCGAGGTCGAGAACGTCCTCTACGATCACCCGGCGGTGATGGACGCCGCTGTCGTCGCTATCGCCCACAAGACCTTGGGCGAAGAGCCGGGGGCTGTGGTGACGCTGAAAGAAGGCGGGCACGCTACCGAGGCCGAGTTGCGCGCATTTGTGGCCGAGCGTCTCGCGGCCTTCAAAGTGCCGGTAAAAGTCGCTTTCTGGCACGAGACCCTGCCCCGCAACGCCAACGGCAAGATACTGAAGAACGAACTGAAGAAGGTCTTTATCAACCCCTGACCGGCCACGAAAAAGGCCGCCCGCTTTCGGCGGGCGGCCCATCGCTTCAGACGCGCTAGTTGCTACCAGTGACGATAGTAGTGGCGACGTCCGTAGTAGTAGGGCGACGGCTCCACATAGACAGGGGCCTGCTCGACATAGACCGGCGCGGGTCCGTAATAGCTTGGCTGCGGGGCGTAGTAGCCCGGCTCCTCATAGCCGGGCTGGGAGTAAGCCGGTTGGCTGTAATAGCCCTGCTCAGGGTAGCCATACGCAGGCTGCGCATAGTGATCGCAACCGGCGTCACGGCCCACGCTGGCTCCCAACGCCGCGCCCAGCAGGCCACCGATAATCGAGCCGTTTGTCCTGCGGCCGTGCGCCGACAGGTTGGAGCCCGCGACGGCGCCAACCGTTGCGCCGACAAGCGCGCCTGCGGTGGTGGATCGACCGCAGTGATTGCCGCCGTTGGTGTATCCGCCGTTGGTGTATCCGCCGTTGCTGTAACCGCCGTTGTCGTAGCCATTTCCGTAGTAGCTCTGTGCCGAGGCCGCGCCGGGCAGGGCGGCTCCAATGGCGAGAATGGCGGCGCCCGCGAGCAACCCGCCCTTGGCAAATCCGATGGTGGTCATAATGAAATCTCCTTCAGATAGAGGCTTGGTGGGTCAGGCGGAGGGCACCGCCGCGCTTGGAGGGGTATTAGCGGCAGACCTGCACGTCCTGGCTCACATAGCGCCCGTAGGCGTCGCGATAGGAGCGTTGTTCCCAGCCGCAGCGCTGAGGGCCATAGCCTTGGCGGTAGCGGTTGGCGCGGGTGTCATAATAGCGCTCGTCGTAGTTGCGGGCGACGTAGCCGTTGGGGCAGTGAGTGCGCGACAGGTTGTTGCCAATGGCCGCTCCTGCCACGCCGCCGATGATCGTACCGCCGGTGCGTCCGCCGCCGTGGCCGAGCGCATTGCCAGCAAGGGCGCCGAGTACGCCGCCGAGCACGGTGCCCGTGATTTTCCTGTCGTGGGCCCTGGCTTCGCATCGGCTGGTGTAAGCGGAGGCGAAGGTGGGGACCGAAGCGGTGGCGAGAGTGGCCAGCGCGCCGACTGCGAGAAGCAGATTGCGCATGGGTCGGTTCCTTTGTTGTCGGCGCGATGGAGATCCAATGCCGCGCTAGTGGGGAATTTATAACGGGTTCAATCTGAACAGCACTTGAGCGGGGCGTTCATCTTCGTTCACGCGTGCTAGACGACCCGCACGCCGCTTGTTTTCTTGCGGCGACGCTTGAACGTATAACTTTCCAGTCGGATGCAACATATGGCCAAGCTTGGCGCCCACCGTGGCGGCGGACGCGCGAGGCAAGCCTCTCCGGCGTCAGCGCCAAAGACCGGGCCGAAGCGCAGCGTGCGGATCGAACGCATGGGCGCGCAGGGCGACGGAGTGGGTCATGACGAGGCCGACGGCTCGCTCGTCTACGCGCCCTTGACCTTGCCGGGGGAGCAGGTTGAGGTGATCGGCTCAGGCGAGCGTCCCGAGCTTTGCGCGATCATGGAAGCCAGCGCCCAGCGCGTCACGCCTCCCTGCCCGCACTTCGGCTCCTGTGGTGGCTGTTCGGTTCAGCACTGGACCGATGCGCCATACCTGCACTGGAAGGTCGACCTGATCCGCGAAGCGCTGGAGCGGGAGAGGATCGAGACTGATATCCTGGCGCCTTTCGCCGCCGCGCCGCACACCCGCCGCCGTGTCGCCTTGCACGCCCGCCGGATCGGGCGCGAGGTAGTGGTGGGGTTCAAGGGACGGCGCTCCTGGACGGTGGAGCCGATCTCGACCTGCGTCATCGCCGATCCCCAGATCGTCGCGGCCTTGCCAGCGCTTGTGAAGGTCGCGGCGCCCTTCCTCGAACACCCCAAGTCCGCGCCGATCCTGCACGTGACGGTGACAGACACCGGCCTCGATGTGGACGTTACAGGGATCGAAGGGAAAAGCGGCGGCCTGTCGTTCGATGCGCGGGTCAGGGCGGCGGACGCGGCGCGGCTGGCCGATCTGGCGCGCCTGACCATGGCGGGAGAGCTGCTCTACGGCGCGCGTTCGCCTCGGGTACGGTTCGGCGGCGCGGTGGTCACGCTCCCGCCGGGCGGGTTTCTGCAGGCGGTCCCGGCGGCGGAAGCCGCGATGGCCGAGGCAGTGCTGGCCGCAGTGGATGGTGCGGACCGCACAGCCGACCTCTTCTGTGGCTCCGGAGCCTTTACCTTTCGGCTGGCGGAGCGGTCTGGGGTGATCGCGGTGGATGCCTCCGCAGAGGCCATCGCCGCCCTCGAAGGGGGGCGGGCCAGTGCACCGGATGTGAAAAGCATCGTCACGGATGTGCGCGACCTTTTCCGCCGCCCCATGCTGGCGATGGAGATGAAAAAGCTCGACGCCGTGGTGTTCGACCCGCCGCGCGCGGGGGCTGAGCTTCAGGCGCGGGAGCTCGGCCTATCGAAGGTTCCCCTGGCCGTGGGCGTCTCCTGCAATCCGCAGACGTTCGCGCGCGACGCCGCGATCATGATCGGCGCGGGGTTCAGACTGGAAAGTGTGCTGCCTGTAGACCAGTTCCTGTGGGCGGCGCACGTAGAGCTGGTGGGGGTGTTTCGCCGCTGAGTCTGGCCAGCGTCGCGCCAGCACCCTCACCCGAACAGATCCATCTGCGCTTTCGGGACCTGCGGTACGCGGAACAAATCCGTTCGCTGCGTGAAACGCCCATCGTTGAGACCCAGCTTCGCCGTCGCCAACTGAAACCGGCGGGACATCAGGTCCGCCAGCGGACCCTGGCCGCGCATCCTCTGCCCCCAGACCGCATCGTAGTCCTTGCCGCCGCGCATCTGGCGCACCAGCGACATCACCTTCTTCGCTCTGTCGGGCCTTGCGCTTTCAAGCCACTCGCGGAACAGGTCCTTGATCTCGAGCGGCAGGCGCAGGACCACGAACATGGCCTCGCTCGCCCCCGCCTCGGCGGCGCGTTCCAGCACCGCCTCCATCTCGTGATCGTTCAGGCCTGGAATGGCGGGAGGGAAGCCGACACCCACCGGCACACCCGCCGCCGCCAGCATCTTCACCGCCCAGAGCCGCCGTTCGGGGGTCGAGGCGCGCGGCTCCATACTGCGGGCCAAGGCGCGGTCGAGGGTGGTGATGGAGACGAACACCTTCACCAGTCCCCGCGCCGCCATCGGGGCCAATATGTCGAGATCGCGCACCACCAGCGCCGACTTGGTGATCAGGCTGAGGGGATGGTTAAACCGGTCAAGCACCTTCAGCACGCCGCGAGTGATCTGAAGCTTGCGCTCGATAGGCTGATAGGGGTCGGTATTGCCGCCGATATGCACCCGCTCGACCTTGTAAGAGCGTCTGGAAAGTTCCCGCTCCAGGAGCTTGGAGGCCTCGGGCTTGAAGAAGAGCTTGCTCTCGAAATCCAAACCCGCCGAGAGGCCCATGTAGGCGTGGGCCGGGCGGGCGTAGCAATAGATGCAGCCATGCTCGCATCCGCGATAGGGATTGATCGAGCGGTCGAAGCCGATGTCGGGGCTGTCGTTCCGCGTAAGGATCGTGCGCGCCTTCTCCGCCGTCAGGGTGGTGCGCAGAGGGGTTGGCGTCTCATCGAGTTCGCTCCACCCATCATCGAACGACTCTTCGATCTGCCGCTCATACCGGCCTGAGGCGTTTGACACCGCGCCGCGTCCACGCAGGACGGGATTCTGAGCTGCAAGTCCTGGCAATGCGCGGGGCATCCGCTTAGGCTACTGGTTCTATAGAACATAACAAGAACATTATTGACGCTACTGGCGCCCTTAGGCTCGCGACACTCTCCCTCCTTTCACACTAGAAAACTATAGCTCAAGGCAGAGCGGGCAGACCCGAAACCCGTAATCCCCTCGCCTTGTCGAGCGCTGAGGGAGCGCAGGCCTTCCAGTAGAGGGCGTCCATGCGATGATCGTCCAGTGCGCTACGCATCGCCGCCCGACGCCGCGTGGCGGCGTGAGCCAGAAGGCGGGCGTGCAGGGCGCGGGCGGACGGCTCCGCCACCGGCGCGCCCCATGGCAGGGCTACTACGTCACGAGTTGTGGCATAGGTTGCCGCCGAAGGTCTAATCCAGTGAAACATGGGAGGAACGCTTTCTACTCAACGCCTCAGATCCGCGTTCGGCGATCAGGCTGTCACAATGCACGCGCCATTCTGACGCCTGCGTCATGGTTAATTGGATATTCGGACGAAAAGTTCCACAGGAGAAGCGAAATTATCCACACTCTGTGGATAACAATCCTGTCATCGGCAGACCTTGACCGACGTCATTCGTCGCGGTGGACCCGCTCGCGGCGCTCGTGCTGCTCCTGCGCTTCCAGGCCGAGAGTGGCGATGGGGCGGGCCTCCAGCCGAGCCAAGCCAATCGGCTCGCCGGTGTCGTCGCAGTAGCCGTAGGAGCCGTCTTCGATTCGCCGCATCGCAGCGTCAATCTTGGAGATCAGTTTTCGCTGCCGGTCGCGGGTGCGCAGTTCAAGCGCCCGATCTGTCTCCGATGAGGCGCGATCCGCCAGATCGGGGTGATTTTCCGTCTCGGATTGCAGATGGCCCAAAGTTTCGCGAGATTCGCGAAGAATATCGTCTTTCCAGCTCAACAGCTTTCGCCGGAAATACTCGACCTGCCGTTCGCTCATGAACGGCTCATCGACAGTAGGTCGATATCCTTCGGGAATGGAAGGATGCTCTATTTCAATCATAACTGATGAGACCGCCTGCATCGAGGTTCTCTCACTACGCGTTTCTAGCGCCCCCTATAAGCGCGCCGGCCTTATAACACCTTAATGAGAGCCGGCAACGCGCGGCGAATTGTCATGCGCCATACCCACGCTTCGGTGCGCGACTTCGTCCTTGGCCAGTTCGACCGCAGCGCGGGTTTCGATCTCGTTCAGCAGTGATTCCAGCCGCGCGTCTTCGGTGTCGTGACGGGCCTCACGGATTGCAGCACTGAGGCGCCCCAAGGATATGCGGGGGTCGCCCGCGTCGTCCAGAAGCGAGAGCTTCACCTCGTCCAACATATCCAGAAGCCCCCCAGCCCGCTTCACAGCGCGGCGGCGGCGATCCAGCGGGCCCGCCATTTCCTGAAGCGCAAGAAGAGCGTCGAGGGAACCGATGGCTGCAAGATTGGAGGGAGCGCTGACCGCGGCGCTCTCGCGGGCGCCCTGCCCCGCCGACAGAGAAAACCCATCGGCGGGCGATCTGCTCCCTCGCGCCGCGCCACTCGTCGCAGCTGCACCGCCCGTGCTCCCGACCTTCATTGCGTCACGCCGCTCCACCCATGTCGGCAGTTTTTGCGCGTGCGCCTTGCGACATGGTTAACGGGATCGGCAATTCCTGCCGCGGGATTTGCGAATGGTCTGAGATTTATCATCGATAGTGTTGTTTTCACCGGTCTTTTCTCCCCCGCCGATGGCACGAACCTCGCAAGGCGCAAACGCGGCCGAGACGTCGGTGCGCAAACGGAGTGACCGGATGCGCGTTGGTTTCAAGTTGCTGATGGCTTTGGGGCTGGTTCTGCTCGCCGCTTCCCCCGCCGCCGCCCGTTCGCGAATCAAGGACATCGTCAGTTTCGAGGGTGTGCGCGGAAACCACCTTACCGGCGTCGGCCTGGTGGTGGGACTGGCTGGCACGGGCGACAGTCTGCGCAACGTGCCCCAGACCAAGCAGAGCCTACAATCGATGCTGGAACGGCTGGGGATCAACACCCGCGACGTGAACATCGACACAAAGAACGTGGCGTTCGTGAACGTCACCGCCGAACTGCCGCCCTTCGCCGGGCCCGGTTCGCAGATCGACGTCAAAGTCTCCGCGTCCGGCGACGCCAAGAGCCTTCTGGGCGGCACCTTGGTCATGACTTCGCTACAGGGGCCGGATGGGGAGGTCTATGCGGTGGCGCAGGGCACAGTGCAAACCGGCGCCGTGTCCGCAGGCGGCGCTTCGGGCTCCTCCATAACCCGGGGCGTGCCCACGTCCGGGCTGATCTCAAACGGCGCTTCGGTGGAAAAGGAGGTGGATTTCAAGTTTGCCTCCCTTGGCAAGATGCACCTGACCCTGCGCAACCCCGACTTCACCACGGCCCAGCGCATCGCCCAGGCCGTCAACGCCAAATACCCGGACATGGCGAGCGCGGACAATCCTACCATCGTCACCCTCTCGGCGCCGCCGGGGACCAGCCTGTTCAACTTCGTCACCGCCATCGAACAGATCGAGGTCGACCCGGACAACATCGCCAAGGTGATGATCGACGAGGTAGCGGGAGTGATCGTGATGGGCTCGGACGTGCGCATCTCCACTGTCGCCATCGCCCAGGGCAATCTGACCATCTCGGTGCAGGAGACGCCGCAGGTGTCCCAACCCCTGCCCTTTAGCCAGGGCCAGACGGCCGTGGTGCCCAACACCCAACTCAAGGTCGATGAGGAGAAGGGCAAGAAGCTGATCATGCTGAAGTCCGGCGCCTCGCTGGCGACCCTGGTGAAGGGGCTCAATGCGCTGGGAGTCTCCCCGCGCGACATGATCTCCATCCTGCAGGCCATCAAGGCGCAGGGCGCCCTGCAGGCCGACCTGGAGGTGATGTGATGGATAGCGCCCTGTCGTCGCCCAACCTTTCGGTTCCCATCTCCCTGCTCACGCCGGTTGCGACCCCGAATCTCGCCGCGCGGCCCGGCGCCCCGCCCACGAACCCGGTCGCTACGCCTGAGGCCCGAGCGCGCATCGACAAGACCGCCCATGCCTTCGAGGCGTCCTTCATCTCCGTCATGCTGGGCCAGATGTTCGAGGGTGTGAAGGCCTCGACCTTCGGCGGCGGCGAGGGCGAGGATGCGTTCAAATCCTTCCTTACCGACGCCATGGCAAAATCGATGACCAAACACGGTGGCATTGGCCTCTCCAAGACCATGTCCGCCGAAATCCTGAAGCTTCAGGGCCTGAGTTGAGGAGCGCAACATGAGCCTGTCCGCCATCGACGCCGAGGATCGGGCCACGCAGCTCATCGACCTCACCGAACAACTGACCAACCGCCTGGCGCGGGAGACCAAAGCCTTCGAAGCGCACAGGCCGCAGGACGCGGCGGCGGGATCAGCGGAGACGCAGCGCCTCGCCAATCTCTACCGGCACGAAGCGGCGCGGGTGAAGCGCGAGCCGGTGCTGATCGCTGGCGCAGGACCGGAGACGCGTCAGCGCCTGATGCGCGCGGTCCAGGCTTTCGAGGACGTGCTGGTCCGCCATGGCCGCGCGGTCGAAGCGGCACGCTGCATTACCGAAGGCCTGGTGCAAGCCATCGCCACCGAGGTCGCCGCCGTCAGGTCAGCCGCGGCTGGCTACGGACCGGGCGCAAGAGCCGCGATGGGCGACGCGTCGGCGATAACGCTGAATCGCCGGGCCTGAGCCCGTTCAGATCGCCCGATCCGCCTGGAGGTCGTTGTCGGCGACGACGGCGATATGGGTGTGCACGATATGCACCTGCGTGCCCGGCCCCTTGTCCGGCATCACGACGCGGGCGTGGAGCTGTCGGGCCAGCGCCTCGACGATGCTGGTGCCAAGGCCAGGTTTGGCCTTGACGTCCCCGGTCGGCATCCCGATCCCGTCATCCGCCACTATCAGCGTCCAGTTGGAGCCGTGCGCGTGGTAGTCGACAGCGATCTTGCCGCTGCGATTGTCGGGAAAGGCGTGCTTCAGCGCGTTGATAACCAGTTCAGTGACGATCAGGCCGAGGCTCACCGAGACGTCCGCCGGGACAATGCTCCCGTCCACCGTGACGTCGAGCGTCAGCTTGGTATGGTCCGCGATCATCGATGCGCCGATGCTCGAGCAGAGCTGGGTGAAATAGGGCTTCAATTCCACATCGCCGTGGGTCGAAGCGGCAAGCTGACGCTGAACGGCGGCGACCGACATCACCCGATGGTGTGCGTCGTGCAGGTGAACCCGCGTCTCGTCCGACTGCACCTTGCGCGCGCTCTGGAGCAAAACGCTGGCGATGATCTGCAGGCTGTTGGCGACCCGGTGCTGCAATTCCAGAAGCAGGACCGATTTCTCGTGAATGAGTTCATCCTTCATCCGCTGGTTTTCGCGGACATCGGTGATGTCGATGACGGTCAGCAGGATGCGCACATCCGCCTCTGCGGCGTAGTCGAGCCTGTGAGCCTTCAACGCCAGCGACCGCACAGGCTGATCCTTGCGCTTCAGGTCCATCTCGTAGTCATCGACGGCGGCGTTCCCCGAGGCCGTGGCCGTCAGCAGCGAGCGCAGCCTGGGGGTGTTCCACTCACCATCGCCAAGCTCGAAAACTGGGCGTCCACGCAGTCGCGCCTGGTCGATGCCGAAGGCGCGGCAAAACGAATGGCTCGCGGCCACAACACCAAAGTTCATATCCAGCAGCAGGAGCGGCGCGTCGGAGGCCGCCACCATCGCCAACGCAAGGTTGAGCGCAATTTCAGGCCTGGCGGGCGTATCGTGAGCCATTAAGCGGCCCTTCAATGAAACCGAGGCTTACGGAACGAAAGCCATACCCGGCAGGTAACGCGGGTTGCATCAGTCCAATACTCGGACCTGGTGGGGTTTCATCGCGGCGCGCTTTTAACACGGTCAAGCATTTCCCCGGCATCTATTCGACGTGTTGAAGAAGAGCAGAGGAAGATTAAGAGACTTTTTGAAAATTGCGCGCCCCTGGCGTCAGCAACCTCTCCCTTACCCACCCCGATCTCTCGCCGGCACCCTCACCCTCCCAAGTCTTCGCTACGCTCGCTAGGGCCCCTCCTTCTCCCCTGAAGTTAGTTGAGACGACATACGATGGGGCTCGTCTGGTTGCGCTATGGCGCTCCGCATCGCTCTAAGTAGCTGTTCTATTGTGGTATTAGGTACAGCAATCCACTCGCCCTTACGGGGAGGGACGTAGCATTTCTCTGCGATTGAGTGCCATGATGCTTCCATAAGAAGTTGAGGCACACGCCATGGCGAAGCTGACGAAGCGCTACATCGATGGCCTTGAGCCCATGATCGGCGCGCCGCTGATCTTCGATGAGGAGGTCAAGCGATTCGCTGTGCGGGTGATGGAAAGCGGGGTGAAGTCCTATGTGATCCAGTATCGCGTGTCGGGCCGGACCCGCCGCCACACCTTCGGCAAGGTTGGTCTGATGAC
>JBBQLP010000046.1:0-21178 GCA_038327995.1 Caulobacterales bacterium
CGAGAGGTCCCTCAACGGCTCGGGCCGGGTGCTGGTGCGCGCTTCAGGCACCGAACCCCTCATCCGCGTCATGGCCGAAGGTGACGATGAGCGACTAGTCGCAAGAGTAGTCCAGGCTATCGCCCACGCCGTGAAACAGGCGACGGCGTGAGACCGCGACGCAAAGCCTGTCCCCTCAGACGAATATCTGTAACAAAACACCGCCAAGGTGGCAGGACACGCGCCCTCGCGCTCCAAGGACGCCTATGATCCGTTTCGCCGCTCCCGTGTTCGCCCTGCTCGTCTTGAGCGCGGCCTCGCCCTCCCTCGCAAAGCCCCACCGCGCAAAGCCCGTATCCTCCAGGCCAGCCCCACACAACATCATCCTGTTCGTGGCGGATGGGCTGCGCTCAGGCATCGTCAACGACGAGACCGCTCCGGTCATGGCGGCTATCCGGCGCGAGGGGGTGGATTTTCACAACAGCCACGCCCTCTATCCCACCGTCACCACGGTCAATGGCTCGGCCATCGCCACCGGGCACCGGATTGGCGATACGGGCAATTTTGGCAACACGATCTGGATCGGCGCGGCGGTCAACCCGAATAGTCCCTCGCGGTTCGCGGCGGTGGAGGACGACGACACCCTGCTGGGCCTGAACAAGCATTTCGGTGGGAATTATCTGCACGAGCAGAGCTTGATGGCGAGCGCCCGCGCTGCAGGATTTCAGACCGCCATCGTCGGCAAACTCGGCCCGGCCATCGAACAGGACGTGACCGCACGCGACGGCAAGAAGACGATCATCATCGATGACGACACCGGCACGCCCAATGGAGTTCCTTTAGCCCCGGACGTCAAGGCCGCGATCAAGACGGCGGGTCTGCCCACCATCGCGGAAGATCGGGGGCTGAACGGCGATGCGGGGGACAATGTTCGCGCGGGCGTGCGCGTCGCCAACGTGCAGCAACAGGACTGGATGACCGCCGTCGCCACCAAGGTCATCCTGCCCCGAATGAAGGCGAAGAAGGCCCCCTTCTTCATGGTCTTCTGGTCGCGCGACCCTGACGGCACGCAGCACAACACAGGCGACAGCCTGCACACGCTAAAGCCCGGCATAAACGGCCCGACTGCGCTGGCGGGGATCAGGAACGCAGACAATGATCTCGGCAGGCTCCGCGAGGCGCTTAAGACACTGGGTCTCGACAAAACCACAGACATCGTCGTCACCGCCGATCACGGCTTTTCCGTCGCCTCCAAGGAAAGCGCCACAAGCCTGGCCGCCAAGGCAGCCTATGCGGACGTGCACGAGCATTTCCTGCCGCAAGGGTTTTTGGGGATCGATCTCGGCGCCGCGCTTGGCTTGCCGGTGTTCGACGGCGCCGGGTTGCCGGTCGATCTGAAGGGCGGCTTTCATCCCAAGGGCGACGGCGTGCTTCTGGGCGCCGATCCCGCTCACCCCGAGGTCATCATCGCCGGACAGGGCGGCACGGATCTGATCTGGCTGCCCGCTGGCAAGGACCAGAAAGCCCGGGCGGAGAAGATCGTCTCCATTCTGACAACGGAAGACTACGTTTCGGCACTGTTCGTGGACGACGCTCTGGGCCCGATCCCCGGAACCTTGCCGCTCAGCGCCATCGGGTTGAGGGGCGCGGCCCTGACCCAGCACCCAAGCATCATCGTCGGCTTCAAGAGCTTCTCCACCGGCTGCGAAAACCCCGAGCTTTGCGCCGCTGAAGTGGCCGACACCTATCTGCAGCAGGGCCAGGGTATCCACGGCTCGTTCAGCCGCGCCGACACCCACAACTTCATGGCCGCCATCGGCCCGGATTTCAAAACCGGGTTCAAGGACCCCTCCCCCGTCTCCAACGCCGACCTCGCCCCAACCATGGCCAGGATCATGGGACTGACGATGCCGTCCAAGGGCTCACTGAGGGGCCGGGTGGCGGAGGAGGCGCTGGTCGGCGGCGGTGCGCCGAGCTTCACCGTTACACCCCGGACGATCCAATCCGGTGTGGCCGCCAACGGATTTCTCACCGTTCTCGACGTGCAGACATTGAAGCCCGCCAAAGGCGAGCCGGTCGACTATCTGGACGCCGCCGGGATGCCGGGACGGGTGGTAGGCCTTCGGCCCTGACGGCCCCCTGCGAGGCGACCTGTCAGTCGGCTCAATCCGCCGGAACGGTCTCTCCGAACGCCTTGCCCTTCGCCTCAGGCCCGAACCAGGTGAGGACGGCGATCAGCACCGCAACCGTGCCCGCCACCAGAGCCAGGGCGAGGCCGTAGTTGTCCTTGCCCGCCACATCTTTATGCGTTTCAGCAATCCGCCCCTGAAAGTAGGCGTTGCCAGCCGCGAGCAAGTTGCCGAACTGGTAGGCGGCGCCCGGGAAGGTGCCGCGCGCGCCATCGGGGGATAGCTCGTTCAGGTGCACCGGAATGATGCCCCACGCCCCCTGAACCGAAATCTGCATCAGAAATCCACCAATGCCGAGGATCAGCGGCGTCGCGCCGAACGCCCAGAAGGGCAGCACCGGCAGGGCGATCAGGGCGGCGAAGACGATGGCCCTGCGTCGTCCTATCTTCTCCGACCAAGCCCCGAACGCCGCGCCGCCGAGGATCGCGCCGACGTTCATCACCGCCGTCAGCATCCCGGTCATCTGCGGCGTGAAGCCGTGCTGCACGCGCAGGAAGGTGGCGTAGTTGTCCTGGGTGCCGTGGCTGAAGAAGTTGAAGCCGGTCATCAGGATCACGACGTAGAGCGCCCGCTTCCAATGCTGGCCGATGACCGCAAGGGCGTTGATCTTTTCTTTCGCCTTTCCGCGATTAGCCTCCCAGGCAGGGGATTCCTGCACGTGGCGGCGGATGTAGAGCACAAGCAGCGCCGGGAGCACGCCCAGCAGGAACAGCACTCGCCAGCTCGCCAGCCCCGGGAACCACTGGGCAAAATGCGGGTAGAGGAACCAGAATACCAGCGCGCCCAGAAGCTGACCCAAGGCATAGCCCTCTTGTAGCAGGCCTGAGATCACGCCCCGGCTCTTCACCGGCACGCTCTCCAGCACCAGCGAGGCGCCGATGCCCCACTCGCCTCCCATGGCGAAGCCAAACAGGGTGCGCAGGATCAACAGCACGATCAGGTTGGGCGAAAAGGCCGACAGAAGCGCGAACAGGGCGTAGAGCGCCACGTCGATCTGCAGGATCGGCTTGCGCCCGAACTTGTCGGCCAGCCAGCCGAAGAACAAGGCCCCAAAGGGCCGCGCCGCGAGCGTGAGCGTCAGGCTGAGCAGGACCGCGCTCTTCTCGGCGTGGAACTCCTTAGCCACCTCCGTCACCACGAAGGTCAAAAGGAAGAAATCGAAGGCGTCGAGAGTCCAGCCCAGGAGGCTGGCGGTAAAAGCCGACCGCTGCTGTTTGTTCAGCCCGCGTAGCTCGTCGATGATAACCACGGTTCGCGCCCTCGCCCCTTACGAAGCGCGAGCTTGGCGTGATCCCCCTGGGGTCGCAACCCGCTTTAGAACAGCACCCGCACGGACAGTTTCAGGTCGCCCTCGACGTATTTGCTCTGGGCCTCGCCGCCCGCTTCCAGGCCGACCTCATAATATTCGCCCGACGCCTTCAGCTTGGCGCGGATCAGGCCGCTTGCGCCGGTGAAGTCGCCGGGGGTGAGGGTGAAGGATTGACCGCCGGTGTAGTGCGCCGTGGTCGAACCTGCATTCCCTGTGAACACGTCGCGCACGCCGAGTTCGAGTTGTGGGCGCCAGACGAAGCCGGTCCCGTATTTGGCGCCGAACACCATCGACGCCGTACCCGACGCTTCGTCGCCGGTGCGGTTGTCGACGTTGAGGTTGAACGCCGGGCCGCCATTGCGCTCGGAATAGCTGCCTTCGCTCAGGCGGAAATAATCCACCCGCACCTGCGGCCGCACGAAGAAGGTCACGCCGAGCGGAATCTCATATCCCGCACCGAAATGCCCGGTCAGCGAATAACCGCTCCAGCTCTCTTTGGTGGTGCGGCTGAGGGTGAGCTGCCCGGTCGGACCAGTTTGAAGGAGTTGCCGCCGGCCGGTGAATGAATCATAACCCGCCGCGACCCGCGCATCGAGCAGCAGGCCGCTAAGTTCGCCCTGCCAGTAAACCCCGCCCTCGAGTTGCGATAGCCCGGTGCGATTGTCGCCGGGCGCATGGGGATCGCCGAGGTTGATCGCCACGAAAGATGCTGTCGCTCCCACGGCGCCGAGACCAAAGCCGCCGGTCTCTACTCCGCCGACGAAGCCGAAGCCGCCCGCGCGGAAGCCTGCTGTGTCGCCGCGTGATTGCTGAGCGCCAATGAAGAACTGCTGCGCCCAGGCGCCGCGGGTGCCCGACGGATTGGAAATCTCGTTGGGCTCGCCGGTCAAGCGCGAGATCGTGCGCGAGGCCTGACTGGCGGCACGGAACAGGCCACCTGCATATTCCGGCAGGAACTGGCGATAGAGGCCGAGGAAGCCCGCCTGTGTGGTCTGGCCGAAGAGCGCGCTCTGCACCGCCGGATCGCTGGGCACGGCGGCGTAGATCGCGGGGAGCGCGCCCCCTTCGGATGGGCTGAGGCCGATCTCCGACGCCGTCTTCTGGCGGATCGTCAGGTTCAGCGTGCCTGCCGCCGTGTTCGATGTGACGGAAGCGGCAAATAGGAAGGGCACGGTGGCGGCCAAGGTCGCATCGGCGCCGCCCACCGTCAGCGTCGTCGCCTTGATGAGGGTGTAGGTTTGCGGCCCGGTCAGGGTCGAGATTATGTCGACGCCGAGCTTGGCCCCCGCCGCGATATTGGCGGTTCCGTTGACGATAAAGTTGGTGGCTAGGTGGTTTACCGGATCGATGGCGAAGACAAGCGTGCCGCTGGCGCCAACATTGAGGCTCGTGGCCGTCAGGGTAACAGGGTTGGTGGTGGTCAACGATCCATTGGCGACGTTCAGCGCCAACGCCGTCCCGCCATAGGCCAGACTGCCGGAGTAGGTCGCGCCATTGTCGATGGTGAAGGCCGCTGTCCCCGAACCCAGATTCAGGCCTCCTGCAACGGTCCCCGCGAGCAGGTTCACCCGATTGGGCCCGGAGCCCAGAAACACATCGCCAACGAGGGATGGTGCAATCGGCGTCGTTGTTGTCGTCGTCACCCCGTTGACGGTGGTCGATGTGGTGATCGCCGCGCCCGTGGTGTTCTGGTGAACCGATCCCGTTGTAACCGTGGTGGTGGTTACGCCGTTCGTCGTGGTGGCGGTGGAGATGATATCGGGCGCCTGATGGATGTCCAGTGTCACGCCCGCAGTGTTGCTGGCCAGATTGAGCGCCGTCGTCTTGCCCGTGAATGTGTCCGTGGTGGTTACGCCGCTGACCGTGGTGACATTCGGGTTGATCACGGCTGCGATCCGCCCGGTGAGGTCCACGTTGGAGAGGCTGCCACTGACGTCGTTCACCGCCGTGGCGGAGTTCTGGTCGCCGCTGGCGGTCGCCGCTAGCAAGCCTGTGACGCTCAGAGTGGGCACGGACGCTCCCGCGCCGATCGAAAGCGCAGTGGATGAACCAGTGTAGGTGGTCGGCTGGCCTGTCGTCGCATTCGGCAAAGGATTGGAGCTAAGCGCATTGACCGTGCCGCCGATGATGATCGACGGGACGACCGAACCCGTGTTGACCAGTATGGCCGTCGCGGTGCTTCCGTAGGCGATGGCGGTGATGGATCCGGTAATCCGCGCGCCACCGTCGATGTGAACCGTGCCCGTGCCGCTCCCGTCGCCGATCTGCAGCGCTGTCGCCGAGACCCCGTCCAGAACGCCCAAGCCCGATATGGAACCGCCGACAATAAGGCCGTAAGGGTTGGCGGGCGAAGTCGTCAATTGCACCGCGCCGAGGTGAACATCGCGTCCCGCTGCGCCAATCAGTAGACCCGGGGCTCTGCCGAAGCTGCTGATGAGCCCCTGACCTTCCGAAGAATCCGGAATGCCGTCGCCGTCAACGTCGGCGGTGGAGCCCGTTGCGGTGTTTGTGGGCTGGACCCCGATGAAGACGCCGCCACCGACATTGGCCGCGATCACAACGGCCGGGCCGCCCTGCTGAGTCTCTGACCCCGTTGCCTGGATGAGCGCCTGCGTTGCGTTTACAGGGGACCGCGTGGTCGCGCCATAACCCGTAGCGCTGGCGGACGCATACAGACTGAACCGGCCCGTGACATCGCCGCTCAGCACGATGGCGCTGGAGTTTGCGCCGGTAGCGGTTGTCGATCCTGTGACCAGCACGTTCCCGGAAACGCCGCCGGTCTCTCGCAAGGCCGCACCGTTGTCGCCGGTCAACGTAATCGAACCCGCATTGGTCAAATTGCCGGTCAGGGCCGCTTCAGCCGAAATACCGTAGGAATTGTTGCCGGTAACGACGACCGTGCCAGTGGTCGCGTTGATCAGGTCGCCGACGAAGGGCGTGGAGCCCTGCACCAGAACACCATAACGGGACTTGCCCGGCCCGCCGCCCTTGGCGAAAGGCGCCTCGACCACGCCGTCGCTGTTGGTGTCGGTCGGGGGCGTGCTTTCGGTGATCGAGATCGCGCCCGAGTTGGTGAACGAACCCGTGCGTCCCCCCGACAACAACACGCCGATGGCGCCGTCCACGTCCTTGAATGAAATCGTCCCTTCGTTGGTCACCTTGTTGTTGCTGTCGATGACCACGGCCGCCGTGTTCGGCGAAGTGAGGGTGATCGAAGCGCCTAAAGCAATATCGATATCGTCTCGCGCGCCATTGTTGGCGGTCGAGGTCGCTATTGGCGTGGTGCGCGCTGTCGACACCGTCGTGGTGGCAAATGACGCGCCCGCACTGGCTAGGAACCACAAGGGAGCAAGGGCCGCCGCAGCAGTCAAAGTCTTACGCATGAAGGATCGATTCGCCGGCGGCTTGAGGAAAATGATTCGTTAGACGTCCACCAAGTCGGCCAAGCCGCCCGAAGGACATGGAATGGTAGTTCGTTTCAACCGTGGAAGACGACCGTGTCAACATTTCGGTCGTCTTTTAACAACAGTGAGAAGCGTTGCCTTATAGGGCTTTTCGACGCTGGTGCGTGTCAATTCTATGCTGCGCCGCACAATAAAAGTAAGGAGTTAGACACATTTTGGCCGCAATACACCTGTTATGACAGGTCATCGATAGACCCGTGTTTTATAGGAACACACTCCGCTGACCGGCCAAGCCCGTCAGCGTGATCTCGGGGGGCGCATCCTGCCCTCGTCGAATGGGACTTGAGTTTTGAGTATCAAACCGCAGGCGCGCGGCAACGCCCGTGCGCTCGTCGGCGCCGTTGCGCTAGGCTCCACCGTGGGGCTTGCGATAGGGGCCGCATACCTTGCTGGAGGCATGGCGCGCGAAGCTGTCGTCCACGCCCAGATCCAGCGCCTGGCAGGCACGGCTTCGACCGGCTTTTCCCAGGTTGCGCTTGACGCATCGGCGGCGTCCGATCCTGGCGCCCTGGCCATCGCCCGCCGACACGATCTTTTAGCCAGCGCCGATCTCGACCCACGCCAGCGCCGCATCGCTGATCTGGTCGACCGTCTAGGCCATAACGTCTCAAGGGGCTCAGCGTTCCCACAGGCGATTACGCCACAGGTCGCTTCGCCGATCCTTCGCGCAAGTTTCACCGCCCCGGTGGCCGCCGCCCCGTTCCAGCTTCGCGGCGCTCTCGATGAATCGCGCGACAGGGAATGCCTGTCGCAGGCCGTCTATTACGAGGCCCGCGGCGAGACGACCGCCGGTCAGGCTGCGGTCGCGCAAGTGGTGCTGAACCGCGTCCGCCACCCCGCGTTTCCCAAGTCCGTCTGCGCCGTGGTGTTCCAGGGCGCTCGCACGTCGAGTTGCCAGTTCTCCTTCGCCTGCGACGGCGCGTCGCACCACCCGATCGAGGGACTGGCCTGGCGCCGGGCCGAAGAGATCGCGGCCAAGGCGCTCGGCGGCGGCGTGATGAGCCAGGTCGGCAACGCCACCCACTTCCATGTGGCCGGGCTCGCCACCGGCTGGGGTCCCCGCCTGATGCAGGTGGCGCAGATCGGCTCGCACGTCTTCTACCGCTTCGGCGGTCATGCGGGCGGACCGGGAATGTTCCACTCTGAACCGCAACCGTCCGAAGCGCCGAAGGCGATGGAGATCAAGCCGGTCTTCGCCAGCCTCGCGCCGAACCTTCCCACCGGAGCACAGGCCAGCGAAGCCGCTGGACGCATCTTCAACGCCTCTGCGGCCGTCGTTGAGCACGCGGCGGCGGCGGTGGAGAACGTCGCTAAATCGGTGGGTTCGCCCGACCCCAAGCCTGCAACCGTCAAGGCCCCACCCGCTGCTCCTGCCCCAGTGTCCGACGATACTGCGGCGAAGACCCAACCGGCAGTTTAAGGCCCTCCTACCCCGCCACCGTTGAGGCCTTCAGGCGCTTGCGGATGCTGTTCGGCATGAAGCGCGCGGCGAAACGCAGGCGCTCAGCCGCCTTGCCGACGAGGTAGTAGAGGCCGTGGCCGTGGGAGGCGTTCCACACAACTTCGGCCGCCTCCTCTACCGTATAGACGGGCTGGTCGGAGATGCTGTCGCGGATGGAGGCGTTGGTCTGTTGCGCGCCCGTGTCCAGAATCGGCGTCTCCACGAACCACGGCATGACGCACTTCACGCCCACTCCATGCCGGGCGAACTCGGCGTCGAGCGCCTCCGACAACCCCCGAACTGCGAACTTGGTGGCACCATAGACCGCCAGGCGCGGCGGTCCGTAAAGCCCTGCACAGGACGAGACGTTCACTAGCTGCGAGCCCTTGGTGGCCTTCAGAAGCTCCAGCCCCGCATAGGCGCCATTGATGACGCCCTTGATGTTGATGTCGACCTCAAGGTCGGACTCTTCGGGAGTGATGGTCTCGAACCAGCCGTAGCGGGCGATCCCCGCGTTGTTGAGCAACACGTCGCACCGACCGCCGGTCGCGTCGCCGAACGCCGCGATGGCCTTCGCCCACTGAGCCCGGTCGCGCACGTCGAGTTCGAGCGCCACGCCATTGCGGGAACCGATGGCCGCAAGCGCCGCCCCGAGCCCCGGCACATTCATGTCCGCCAACCCCACGAACCAGCCAGCGCTGGCAAATCGTTTGGCGCTCGCCAGCCCGATGCCCGACGCTGCGCCGGTGATGAAGATCGAGGAGCGTCCGTTCGCTGTGGCCGGGGTGTCCATGGATGCGTTTCCAATTTGCTTTGCGGCGATCGGACCACTGATCGCGGCTCAGGTAAACAATGATCAGTCCGCTCGCTTCACCTGGGCGCGGTCGCGTGGGCGGCGCGGCGCAGGGCTTGTGGAGGCTGACCGAAGGCGCGGATGAAGGCGCGGCGCATCCGTTCGGGATCGCCAAAACCGCTGGCCGCCGCGATCCGGTCCACGGGTGTCTTACCCGCCTCCAGCGCAGCGCGCGCCGCTTCCACCCGCAGCCGCTCCACCGCCTTGGCCGGGGTCGTCCCGGTTTCAGCCAGAAACGCGCGGGCGAATTGGCGCGGACTGAGGCTTGCCACATCCGCCAGCCGCTCCACCGGCAGGGGCTCGGCCAGCCGCTCGCGCGCGAACGCCAGCGCCTTGCCCACCCGATCCGAAGAGATGGGCAGGTCGATCAGGGCGGAAAACTGCGATTGCCCGCCCGGACGGCGGTGATGCACCACAAGCTCCTTGGCCGTCAGCGCCGCCACCGCCTCGCCCAGGTCTTCGCCAATCAGGGCCAGCGCCAAGTCGATGCCTGCGGTGATGCCAGCCGAGGTCCACACGGATCCGTCGCGCACGAAAATGCGGTCCGGCTCCACCCTCACCTTGGTATAGCGCCGCGCCAGGTCCGCCGCCCTGCGCCAATGCGTCGTTGCGCGCCGCCCGTCCAGCAGCCCCGCCGCCGCCAGCACATAGGTCCCCGAACAGACGCTGGCGATCCGCCGCGCCGTGCCCGCCGCCGCTCTGACAAAGGCGAGGGTTTGCTCGCAGGCCGCCGCCTGCCGCGTGCCGTTTCCGCCGGCGATGATCAGGGTGTCGAAGGCTGGATCGCCCAGCGGGGCCGCAACCACCCGCAAGCCGGACGAGGAGGCGACTTCCCCACCCCCGCGGGCCAGGGTGCGAGTTTCGTAAGCGCCGGGGGCGAAGCGGCTGGCGATCTCGAACGCCGCCAGCGGGCCAGTCAGGTCGAGGATCTGAAAGTCGTCGAAGATCAGGAAACCGATTTGACGCGTCATGGCTCTATAGGTGGGATAATTGTCATTTCAGACATGACGTTCGTGGGCCATCCTGCTTTTGTCAATCTCAGGAGCCCGACATGGCCGACCCGATCACGATCGTCTTTCCGCTCTATCCGGGCCTTACCCAACTCGACTTCACCGGGCCGCATCAGTTCCTGGTCCGGCTTCCGGGCGCGCGCGTGATCCTTGCGTCGGCGCAGGGCGGCGACGTCGAAGCTGAAGGAGGCATAGTGTTCGCGCGGACCATCCGGCTTGCCGACATTCAAACCTGCGATGTGATCTGCGTGCCAGGCGGGTTTACGGCCACCGAGGCGGCGCTCGATGCGGACTATTTGCCCCATGTTCGGAGGCTCGCGCTTGGCGCCCGCTACATCACATCGGTCTGCACCGGATCGCTGATCCTTGGCGCCGCCGGGCTTTTGAAGGGCAAGCGCGCCGCCTGTCACTGGCAATGGCGGCACTTGTTGCCCCTCTACGGGGCGATCCCAATCGCAGAGCGGGTCGTCCGCGACGGCAACATCTTCACCGGCGGTGGGGTGACGGCTGGCATCGACTTCGCCCTGACCCTCGTGGCCGAGATCGCCGGGGACGCCTACGCCCAGGCGCTGCAACTCGGGCTGGAATACGCGCCCTCCCCGCCGTTCAACTCCGGCACGCCGGACACTGCGCCGCCCGATATCCTCGCCGCCGTCAACGCCAGAATCGGCCCAATGATGCCCGCGCGGGAGGCTCAGGCGAAAGAGGCGGCGGGGCGGCTCTAGGTCTCCCGCTACACTGCGAACGACCAGCGCTCACCCAGCGTCCAACCCGATATCCAGCACCGGAGCGGAGTGGGTCAACGCGCCGACCGAAATCGCGCCCACCCCGGTCTCGGCGATCGCTCGCACCGTTTCCAGCGAAACCCCGCCCGACGCCTCCAGCCGCACGCGCCCGTCCGTCATGGCCACCGCACGGCGAAGGTCATCCAGGCTGAAGTTGTCCAGCATGATGACCGTTGGGGCGAAGGGCAGCGCCTGCGCCAGTTGTTCGAGGGTGTCCACTTCCACCTCGATGGGCGTTAGGTGTCCTGCCATCGCCTGAGCTCGGTGCAACGCCTCAGCCACACCGCCGCAGGCCGCCACGTGGTTGTCCTTGATCAGGATGGCGTCGTCGAGGCCGAAGCGGTGGTTCACCCCGCCCCCGCAACGGACGGCGTACTTCTCCAGAGCGCGGAGGCCGGGGGTGGTCTTGCGGGTGTCGACGATGCGGGCGCGGGTGCCTTCCACGGCGCGGACATAGGCGCGAGTCAGGGTGGCGACGCCCGACAGACGGCCGAGGAGGTTCAGCGCCGTGCGTTCCGCCGAGAGCAAGGCGCGGGCGTTGGCGTCGACCCGCACCAGCGTGGCCCCCGCCGCCGCATCCGCTCCATCCGCGAGGAGAAGATCGATCTTTGCGTCGGGGTCGAGCGCATGGATCGCAAGGCGCAGGCAATCCAGACCCGCGATCCGGCCTTCCTTTCGCGCGACGAAGGCGGCGCTCATGCGCGCATCGGGGTCGATCAGGGCGGCGGTGATATCGCCCGCCCGACCAAGGTCCTCCGCCAGCGCAGCCTGAATGATCGGCAGGATCAGGAGGTCGGGGAGGGGCTGAAGCTCCATCGCCTATTCAGCCGCCATAAGGGCAGGAGCGCGCGTGGAGCCGACAGTGATGAAGCGCCGCCTGGCCATCGCCCGATCAGGATAGTCCGCACGGGCGTGAGCGCCGACGCTCTCCCGCCGGGAGAACGCGCCTTCTGCAGTCAGCCGCGCGGCGACAAGTTCAGGCGTCTGGCCATAGCGATCCTCCATGCTGGCGATCTCCGAGAGGAGTCTTCGCAGGCCCGCTTCGCTCCGCAGCACCCCTGCATCACGGCTCATGGCGAGGCGGAGCGACCACAGGGCGTCTTCCGGTAGATCGGGCGCTGGCGCTGCGGGCAGGATCGGGCCTTGAGATGCGGTCTCGTCCGCCGCCGCTCGCCCGGCCCGCGCGCCGAACACCGCCGCTTCGAGAAGCGAGTTGGAGGCTAGCCGGTTGGCTCCGTGCACGCCGGTGGAGGCGCACTCGCCCGCCGCGTAGAGGCCCACCAGCGAGGTGCGGCCATCAAGGTCGGTGGCGATCCCGCCCATGTGATAGTGAGCTGCCGGGGCCACGGGGATGGGCGTCGTGCGCGGATCCAGCCCTGCCGCCATGCAGGCTTTGAACACCGCGGGAAACTCAGCCGGAAAGCGCGCGCCGATGGCCGTCCGGGCGTCGAGGAACGCGCCTTTGCCCCGCGCGATCTGATCGGCCACGGCGCGGGAAACCACATCGCGAGGGGCGAGATCGCCGCGCGGGTCGTAGTCTTGCATGAAGGCCCGGCCCTTACGGTCGATCAGGGTGGCGCCCTCGCCGCGCAAGGCTTCCGTCGCGAGGGGGGCGGGATCGAGGGCACTTCGCCCCGGCAGGTCCATCGCCGTCGGGTGAAACTGCATGAACTCCGCGTCGGCGATCACCGCACCAGCCAAGGCGGCGAGGCCCAGTCCCTGCCCTTTCATGGCGGTGGGGGTCGTGGTGACAGCGTAGAGTCCGCCAATACCGCCGGTGGCGAGGATCGTGGCAGGGGTCAAAACATCGATCAATTCGCCTTGCCGATCGACAATGGCGCCGCACACCCGTCCGGTGTTGTCCTGCAGCAGGCGGCGCGCGCGGGCGTGTTCCCAGACCGTAATGTCAGGATGCGTGCGCACTGTCGCGATCACCGCCGCCATGATGGCCGCCCCCGCTCCGTCGCCACCGACCCGGGCGACGCGGGGGCGGGAATGGGCGGCTTCGAGGCTCTGGATCAGCTTGCCGTCCGCGTCCCGGTCGAAGGGCGCGCCGAGGGCGAGCAGGCGAACGACCGCAGCGCCGCCTTCCTCAGTCAAGACCCGCACCGCTTCGGGATCGCAAAGGCCCGCTCCAGCAATGATCGTGTCTTCAGAGTGGAGATCGGAGGTGTCGTCTTCGGCCAACGCGACCGCCATGCCGCCCTGCGCCCACGCCGATGCACAGCCATCGCCGAGCGCGGTCGGTGAAAGCACCAGCACCTTGGCCCCGGCATCGGCAGCGGCAAGAGCGGCGGATAGTCCCGCAAGCCCTGCGCCGATAATGAGGGGGCCGTCGAAAATCATAGGTTGGCGGCTCACGACACAAGCTCCACGTCCACATGATGCCGCGCCTTCACCAGATCATAGCGGGCGGGAACCACCGGCGGCGGCAGGTCGATCATCCGTTGCACGGCGGCGCGGGCGCGGTCCGACACCAGAGGATCGACCGTCACCTCGAACTGGTCGTAGGCCAGCGCCTCCCAGATGTTCTGGAGCGTGATCCGCTTCATATGGGGGCAGAGGTTGCAGGGGCCGATGAACTCGGTGCCGGGGCTGTCGGCCTGCACGTTGGCGGCCATCGAGCATTCTGTGATCATCACCACCCGCTTGGGCTGGCGGGCAGTCACGTAGTCGGTCATGGCGGCGGTGGAGCCAGTGAAGTCGGAGACGGCGATGACGTCCTCCGGGCATTCCGGATGCGCCAGCACCTCGGCGTCCGGATAGGCGGCGCGCAGCTCCAGAATATCGGCGGCGGTGAAGCGCTCATGCACCTCGCAGCGACCCTGCCAGGCGATGATCTTCACATCAGTTTGCGCCGCCACGTTGCGGGCCAGGAACTCGTCCGGGATCAGGATGCAGCGATCCACGCCCCACTCCCGTGCCGCCGCCTCGACCACCTGCACCGCATTGGCTGAGGTGCAGCAGATATCGGTCTCGGCCTTCACCTCGGCGGTCGTATTGACGTAGGTGACGACCGGCACGCCGGGATAGCGCTGCTTGATCAGGCGAACGTCCGCCGCCGTGATCGAGGCCGCCAGCGAACAACCCGCCAGGGGATTGGGGATCAGGACGCGCTTTTCGGGAGACAGCACTTTGGAGGTCTCCGCCATGAAGTGCACCCCCGCCTGCACGATGATGGCGGCGTCGCAGCGCTGGGCCTCACGGGCAAGGCCAAGGCTGTCGCCCACATAATCGCCGACCCCGTGGAAGATTTCCGGCGTCATGTAGTTGTGGGCCAGAATGACCGCGTTCCGCTCGCGCTTCAGCCGGTTGATCTCGGCGATCAGGGGAGCGTGGGCGCGCCACTCCAGCGGCGACACGCGGGCTTTTACCCGGTTCCAGGCCGACGCGGTCTGTGCCTCCACCTCCGGGGTGAAGGGAAAGCTCGGCGGTGCAGCCCTGGCGGGGAGCGTAGTCGCACCGACGATACCGTTCATGACACACTCCATATGCTCAAGTTGAGCATTTCAAGGGCCGATAAAAACCGCCGAAGCCGGACTCATTGGCCAGGGCGAACAGTTATGCTTTAACTGAGCATAACCCGGTCGACATTAAACTTCCCGGCTGGCGATGCAAGCCATTTGTCAACTCGCCCGGTGCGCGGCGACCTCGTTCAGGAGGGTGGAGACGGCCGTTACGATCTGGCCCGAAGCGAACGGTTTGACCACCAGCACACTGTTTGGAACGCCCAGCGAGGACCAGTCCCCGCCGCTGTCCGCCGTCATGTAGATCACCGGCAGGTCGCTCACCAGTTCGCGTGCGCGCCGGGCGACATCCCAACCCTTCGCACCCTTGCCCAGGTTGACGTCGGTGACGAGGGCGAGGATTTGATCGGTCTTCGCCTCCAGCAATATTATGGCTTCCGCAGCGTCGCAGGCCAGCGCCACCTCAAAGCCAGCATCCTTCAGGCAGTCTTCAAGCATCGACTGGATCAGGATTTCGTCTTCGACGACCAGGATCAAACCGGGGTCGGTCATGGTGGACTGCTCCGGTCTACCGGGACACGCGAGGTAGATTCCGAACCCCGTCTCCGATGAAGGGTCCAAGTCCGATCTGCCTCGATGGTTCCGTGACTATTGCTAATAAACGACAGGCCAGGACCGTGCGCGGACAGTAGTGACATATCGGTCATATTCGGGCGCAGTCATGCGTCGGCACGGCGCGGCGTCTCCGGCGGAGGGCCTGCTCACCAGGCCGCCATCTTTTCCGCCTCGTGGTGGCTGATGGGGTTGTGCGCCCGTTCGTGGTCTTCCTCAGCCAGAAGGCGCGCAGCTTCCAGCGCCGCCATGCAGCCCATGCCCGCCGCAGTCACCGCCTGACGATAGACGTCGTCGGTCACATCGCCCGCCGCGAACACGCCGCTGATGGCGGTGGCGGTCGTGCCCGGCTTGATCTTCAGATAGCCGGAGCGGTCGCTTTCAAGCTGGCCCTGGAACAGGGATGAGGCAGGCGCATGGCCGATGGCTACGAACAGACCGTCGAGCTTGAGGTCGCGGCTCTCGCCGGTCTTCAGGTCCTTGAGGCGCGCGCCGGTGACGCCGCGGGGGTTCTCATCGCCCAGCACCGCCTCCACCTCCGCGTGCCAGATCACCTCGATCTTGGCGTTGGCGAACAGACGCTGCTGCAGGATGCGCTCGGCGCGAAACTCGCCCTTGCGATGGATCACCGTCACTTTCGATGCGAATGAAGTGAGGAACAGCGCCTCCTCCACCGCGGTATTGCCGCCGCCGACCACGGCGACCTCCTTGCCGCGATAGAAGAAGCCGTCGCAGGTCGCGCAGGCGGAAACGCCGAAGCCCCGGAACCGCTGCTCGGTGTCGATGCCGAGCCATTTGGCCTGGGCGCCCGTGGCGATGATCACCGTCTCCGCCAGGAACTCCAGCCCGCTATCACAGACGATGCGGAAGGGACGCTGGGAGAGGTCGCAAGAAACCACAAGGTCGTTGATGATCTCGGTTCCCACGTGCTCGGCCTGGGCCTTCATCTGGTCCATCAGCCAAGGCCCCTGAATCACGCCGGCGAAGCCCGGATAATTCTCCACATCGGTGGTGATAGTCAGTTGCCCCCCCGGCTCCATGCCCGAGATCAGCACTGGCTCGAGCAGCGCGCGGGCGGCGTAGATGGCGGCGGTGTATCCTGCGGGACCGGAGCCGATGATGGCGACACGGACGGAACGGGGAGGTAGAGCGGGATTGGGCATGGTCTCTATTTAGGGATGATTCCGTTCGGGCGCGAGCGGCTGCAATCGCCGAGCCGATGGCTCCCCGTCTGTCGCCAGACGCGAATCCGGGCTAGGCTGGGGGCTCAACAACCGGTATCGACCCGCCATGCCCAGATTGAAGCCCCGGTTCGCCAGCGCCTTTCAACGACCTACGCAGGGGTCGGAGACCGGTCCGG
This sequence comes from Caulobacterales bacterium, assembly GCA_038327995.1. Taxonomy (GTDB): domain Bacteria; phylum Pseudomonadota; class Alphaproteobacteria; order Caulobacterales; family Caulobacteraceae; genus CAIOYC01. Next base: position 16,470 of record JBBQLP010000046.1, read on the forward strand.
TCGCCTTCGTGTGGGAGATGCTGACGTTTGATCGTCTGCTCACGGGACCGATCACGCATCTGATCTACTGGGCTGGACTGGGCATGATCGCGCTGGGCGGGTTCGCCATTATCGGCGCGGCGGTAGGGACGGCGATCCGTGACGGCACCATCGGCGGGATCGTGCTGGCGCTTCCGCTTCTGGTGGGAGGTCTTTTGGGGATCGGTGCGGTGATCCTGCTGTGGCGAGGGATGTGCGAGTTCTTTCTGGCGGTGTTCCGCATCGCCGACGATTTGCGCATCCTGCGCCTCGCCGCCGAACGAGACGGCCCACTCGAGCCGCCCGCCCCCGTCGTCCGCACCACCCCCCACGTCGGCGGGACGGAGCTTTAGAGACAATCGGTTTCTAGACGCCCAGCGCGGCGAGCCGACGACGGACGGCCACAAGCACCCCCGGCCTGAACCCTGACAGCCACGCACGCACCGGCTGGTCGTAGGCTCGCGACACGCCCAGCGCCAAAACTGCAAGGGCGGGGGCGATGACCAGGCCGACGCCCCAGGGCTGAAGCGCCGGTAGCGGCCAGTTCCAGAACTTGGACGCCATCATCAATCCCACGATCAGCGGCCCATGGATGGCGTAAAGCGGATAGGAAATCTCGCCCGAGAGCCCGAACATCCGCGCCAGCCGTGGCCCCGGCGCCCTGGCCTGGACGGCGGCGATCATGAGCGTCGGGAAGCCGACCAGCACCACGGCGGCGGCGAACAGGCCGGGCAGGTTCCCCAGCGACGGCAGCAGTAAAAGCGCACAGGCCCCAGCCATCACCGGCATTGGCCCGAGCACAACAACGGGCAGTCTCCCGGCACGATAGAAGCGGAAAATGACCACGCCGAGCGAGAACGAAAAGCTGACCCGCGCCACCCCGACCCACAGCCGGTGCGCCTGATAACCGAGGTTCAGGGTCTGGTCGTGCAAGGCCGCACCGGACAGCACAAGCCCGGAAACGACGCAAATTGCAGTGAGCGCACGGGTCGATAGTCGCCGCGCGAAAACGGCGTAAGCGAGGTTGGCCAGCACCTCGAGAAGCAGCGACCATGCCGGGCCATTCAGAGGGAACAGGATCAGTGTCTTCACCGGCCCCAGATACGGAACCATGAACACCGCCCCCGCCGCCGACCGCGAGATGTCGCCAGCCGACGCCGGATCGAACGCCGACAGCCGCCCGAACCAGGCCATGACCACCAGGCCGATGGCGCTGCCGAGGATATAGAGCGGATAGAGCCGGATCAGCCGCAACCGCATGAAGGCGAGGGCGCTGAGACCCTCCCCCAACCGATCCTCATAGGCATGGGCGATCACGAAGCCGCTCATCAGGAAGAACAGGTCGACCGCCAGATAGAAGCTGGTCGGAGCCGGACTGATCCCCGCCGTACACTGGTGAAAATAGACCACGAGCAGGGCGGCCAGCCCTCGCAGTCCTTCCAGCGTCAGATACTTCTGTTTCGCCAAGAACAAACTCCGGTGAAGCACGGAGCTTCAGCCCCTGGATACCGCGGCGACAAAGGCTGAGGCGGCAGGCTTGGGGCGGCCCGCCTCATCGAACAGGACCGGTTGGTCCGATCCATCGTGCGGCGCACGTCTAAGCCAGGAATCACTGTCGCGCACACCCCACACGGTCAGGGCGTATCGTCGCGCGGGGTGCAGGTCCATGAAGGCTTCGGTGATCTCCCCGACGATCCGCGCCTGATGCTGGGCCTTCTCTGCTGGCGGTGCAAAGTCCGGCCGCCCGCCCTTGGTGGAGACGTCGAGCTCGGAAATGTGGATCGGCAGGCCGAGGCTCGCCAGATCACGGATCGCCTCCCGAGCCATTCCTGGCCGGTATTCCCCCAGCGACACGTGGGTTTGCGTCCCGAGCCCGCCCAGCGGCGCCCCCGCCTTCAGAAGGCTTTCGGCCAGCCGCAGGAAGCTCGCGCGTTTCCTGGGCATAAGCTCCAGATTGTAATCGTTCATGAGGAGCACCGCGTTCGGATCCGCCTCGCGGGCATGATGAAAGGCGCGGGCCACATATTCCATGCCGAGGTTCTTGCGCCATAGGCAGTCGCGATAGCCGTTCCCGTCTTCGGCCACCGGCTCGTTGACCACGTCCCACCCCACCGCCCGCCCGCGATAGCGCCCGCCGACGGCCAGGATGTAGTTGCGATAGGCGTCAGCGAACGCCTGTCCCGTCCCGTCGATCTGGGTGAACGCGCCCGGCGCCTGGGCGTACCAGATCAGGGTGTGGGCGTGCAGGCGCATCCCGTGGGCGGCGGCGAAATCGGCGATGGCGTCGGCGCGGGTGAAGTCGAAGCCACCGTCGTCCTTCAACACCCCCTCCATCTTCATCTCCCACTCCGGCGTGACCTGACCGAAGTTGGGAACCAGCACGCCGTTGAAGCCAGCGTCGGCGAGCTGGCTCGTCATCACGCAGGCGCCGACCGGAAACGGCGCGACCTGTTTCAGCGGCGGAACATCGACGCGCGCCGCAGCCGCCGCCTGCGCCTCCCCACCCTGACGACAGGCGGACAAGGCGAGCGCGGCGGGCAACCCGGCGATCAGGGCGCGGCGATCAGGCGAGGGCGTGGTCATGCCGCCACCCTGCCATATCAGTCTTAAAATGCCGCTAGCGACGGATTTGCGGTGGGGCTAGGTTTATCCCCGGGGGCGCAGGGGCGTCCGGGAGAACACCATGAAATCGATCATCGCTGCCGCCAGCGCGGCCCTTCTCATGCTCAGCGCCAGCGCGGCCCTCGCCCAAGGCCCCGGCTCTGGTGTGCGCCAGGCCTGCGCCGCCGACCACGAAAAGTTCTGCCCCGGCAAGACGGGCCAAGAAGGCCACCAGTGCATGATGGCGCACAAGGACGAGGTGTCCGACACCTGCAAATCCGCCGCCAAGGCCGCGATGGAAAAGATGAAAGAAATGAAGGCCGACAAGCCGGAGTAGGCTGAGTCAGGCGCGGGATAGCGGAAAATCGCCTTCCTGTCCGCTGCACGCGGGGCCTATGTCATTGCCGAAACCGGCGCCAGCGTGCCCATGATGCTCACGAGGGCGAGCACGCTGAGGCCGATGACGGCTTCAAGAAGCACGCTTTGCTTTAGGCCGATCATCGCCTTCGCGACGTCGCCATCACTGACGAGGCCGCGACCCAGCCGGGGAGTATGACTGAACCGGTTGGCCGCCGCCAGGAGCAGCATGAGGCCAAAGAGGGCGAGCTTGGCCAACAGGAGACGCCCGTAGGTCTCGGTAAATAGACCAACGAGGTGTGTCGGCCCCACAAGGAACCAACTGTTGACCAGTCCACTGGCCAGGAGCGCCGCCACGACGAGGCTGCCAATCCCGGAGAAGTTTTTCAGGGCTCGATGAAGGAACTGGAGCTCGGCCGCGTCCTTCGAGCGTTGAAGCGTGGTGGTCAGAATCGACAACGCCGCCAACGCCCCCAGCCAGACACCAGCGGCGATCAGGTGGATAACATCGCTGAGAGCGTGGACCAGTCCGGCGCCCCCGCCTTCCGCAGCCCCGTGCCCGGTCCAGGCAAAGCTGGCGAGGATTATCGCACCTCCCAAGGACGCCAAAATCCACAGGCCCGTTCTGGCGGGAAGTACAAGGCTGAAGAGAAGGAGGATCGCGGAGAGCGCAAGGCGCACGCTGATCGCAGCGCCAAAGCCCGTTCCGGTGACGACCATTGTGAGAGCGTCATGGTCAAAGGCCATGTTTGGGTCGCCCGCCATGGATGCGGTTTGACCCAGAAGCGATGCGGCGGCCCCGAAGAAAAGCAAAATGCAGGATATGCGGATGATCGTGCTGGCCCATCGGAGGTCAAGGCGCGTGCGACCCGCGCCGAGACCGTAGAGCAAAAAGAGTGGCGCGCCGAACAGGCTTACTGCGCCTGCAAACTGGATGAACCTTGCGGCGATAATTATCTGATCGATCACGTGTTGCTCCTCCCCGCCGTCGATCAAAATGGGCTGCATTGACCCACAGGCGCCGCCTCGGCACGCCGCCAGACGGCCCCGTGCGTGGCCGCCTGGGTTGCACATTCCGACGCGGACCAGCGCCTTATCGCACGCGGAAGCTATATTGGCCGGTCATACGGTGGGTGTCCGCGCTCACTGCGCGCCAACGGACTAGATAGGTTCCGGGCGCAAGCGGTTGGGGCACATCGGCGATCAAAGTGGACCTGTCCCTTGGGTCTTGCATCGTTCGACCGATACCGACCGACTTGCCGCGCGTGGTCGTCAGATTGAGGCCAGAGAAGCTTGCGATCAGCGGCTCGCTGAAGGTCACGTGGATCATCCTGGGCGAGCCTTTCATCGCGCTGTTGGCGGCGGGATTAGCCCGGACCAGATGAGCATGGGCATCGGCGGTCCCAGCGACCAGCGCTACAGCAGACGCCGCCAGCAAAGCGACGGAAAGTCTGGAATTACGCATCATATCCTCCTGTATTTTCAGGCTCTAAACCCCGGGTTGGTTGCCAGAGTCGGCCCCGCGAAATGTCCTTGCATAAAATTGAACGGTGCAGCGCGGGATCGTAGGCCTTATCCCGCGCCGCCCTTCAATCAATACTGGTTGTAGTTGTAGGTATAGTTGGAGCGGGGCTGACGGTAGGAATTGTAGTTTTGATAGCCGCTGTTGTTGTTATAGCGGCCGTCGCCCCAGCGATAAAACTGGTTGTCCTGCCGGTCGTGACCCTGCTCGT
>JBBQLP010000047.1:0-20705 GCA_038327995.1 Caulobacterales bacterium
ATGGTTCCATCCCCGTGTAACAACAGAAGGTTGGCTGCGCCCGCAGCCCTCGCCGCCTCGTCCGCGCGGTCTGCGAGGGCGAGCGCCTGCTCCTTGAATGGCACGGTGACATTGACCCCCGCCATAACGCCGCCTCGTAGCCCCTCCACCAGCGCTGCGAATCTCGTCGTTTCTGGCGACAAGGCCACATAGACCCCATCGATTCCCGCAGCTTCGATCCAGGCGCTGTGCAGAAGCGGGCTGAGCGAATGGGCTACAGGACGCCCGACAACGCCCGCAACCACTGTGGTTCCAGTGATCTTCATCGCGCGATCACGCCGCGCTGGCGCAGCGCCTCCAGAAGGCCCAGCATCGGCAGGCCGAGGATGGTGAAATGCTCACCCTCAACGGCCTCGAACAACTGCAGCCCGACGCCTTCAATGTGATATCCGCCGACAGCGCCGAGCACCGAGAGGCCAGCCTCGTGGATATAGCGGTCCAGAAATGCGCCGGAGAAGGCGCGCATGGTGAGTTTCGCTGTCTTTACCTCGCGCCAGACCGGCGCGCCATCCTCGACCAGCACGGCGGCGGAATGCAGTTTGTGAGCGCGGCCCCTCAGCCGCTGAAGCTGTGTGCGCAAAGCCTGTTCATCTCCCGGCTTGTCCAGGAGTTCTCCGTCGAGATCGAGGGTCTGATCGCAGCCCAGCGTGAGCGCGCCCGTCTTCCGCCCGATCTTCACCGCCTTAAGCTCGGCCAGGGCGTCGGCAATGTCGCGCGGGGTTGCGCCGTCCGTCGTCAGCGCCGCCTTCGCCGCCGCCTCGTCGACCCCCGGCGCCATGACTTCGAACGGCACGCCTGCGTTTCGCAGCAGCGCCTGGCGCGTCGGGCTGGTTGAAGCCAGGATCAACCGCGTCATGTCGCCGTGCCCGTCATCACCCCGGCCTTGCGGGCGTTCAGAAGGTTGATCACTGCCGCCGCCGTCTCTTCCACTGAGCGGCGGGTGACATCGATCACGGGCCACCCCTCGCGCTCGAACATACGACGTGCACGGATTATTTCCTCGCGCACCGCCTCCTGATCCACATAGGTGGAATCGCGGGTTTCATGCAGGGATAAGAGCCGGTTTCGGCGAATCTGGATCAGCCTCTCAGGAGAGACCAGAAGTCCGACAACCAGTGGCTTTTTCAGGCTGAACAGCCCGTCCGGCGTCGGCGCCGACGGAGCCAGCGGCACGTTCGCGGCCCTTACCCCGCGGTGCGCCAGGTAGATGCAGGTCGGAGTCTTGGAGGTGCGGCTGACCCCCACCAGCACCACGTCTGCGGCCTCCAGGTCTCTGCCGCCCTGCCCGTCGTCGTGAGCGAGGGCGTAGTTCAGCGCTTCGATGCGGTTGAAATAGTCCGTATCGAGATTGTGCTGGGCCCCCACCCGTGTGGAAAGCTGCGCCCCGAGATAGCGGCCGAAGGCGGCGGTCATCGGATCGAGCGCGGCGACGCACGGGGTGTCCATCTCGCGGCACCCCCGTTCCAGCGCCAGGCGCATCTCCCGGTCCACCACCGTGTGCACCACGACGCCGGGAGCATCCGCGATCTCCTTCATCACCCGTTCGATCTGCCGGGGCGAACGCACCAAGGGATAAATGTGTTCGATGGGCGTTACGTCGTCGAACCGGGCGCACACCGCCTTGGTCATGGCGTTCAAGGTCTCGCCCGTGGAGTCCGAGATCATGTGCACATGAAAATATGTGGCGATGCGCGATGCGGCGGTCATGGCGCTGGTCATAGGCGCTTCCGGCGGCCTGGAAAACGGTGGTCATTATGTCGCAAGGCAAAGCTGGGCGCCGAATACAGGATGGAACCCGTCGGATTGTCGAACGGCTGGGGAGTTAGTCGGCGGTATTTCCCCGATTGGGGGGCGCCTGTGGGAGGGGGTGGATCAAGTCCAGAGCAGAAGGGCGATCGGCGCCCGTCGATCCACAGCTTCAGGCGGGCTTGTGGATAACGAGCGACCAGTCCGAGGTCGACCTGGATTGCTGCCTCGAAAACTTAATGAATCCTTAACGGTAATCAGGATGTTAAGACTCTGTTAACGCTTTCCACAGCGGCGAGGCTGCTGCGCCGAAACCCTGTGCGGCCGCCCTAGCTGACCCTTCGCATCCGGTCCGAGGAAAGGATTCTATCCCCGTTGTCCACGCTCCAAGCCTCCATCTTAATCTTTCATTAAGACTTATATTCAGGAGAGATGAGAGCAGGAAGAAACGCTTGGGCTTGAGACGAACGGTCGGAGCCGCTTTAAGAAGCCCATGACCTCTCCCTCCCCTGCTGATCCGCTTTCACCGGCCCCGCGACTCCTGCGCGCCCTGGCTGGCGAGCGGCTGGCGCGACCGCCGGTGTGGTTCATGCGGCAGGCGGGCCGGTCCCTGCCGGAATATCGCGCGGTGCGAGCGACCACGAGCGATTTCATCGCCTTCTGCCTTGACCCTGAAAAGGCCGCCGAGGTCACGCTGCAGCCCCTGCGCCGATTTCCCTTCGACGCGGCGATTGTCTTCGCCGACATTCTGTTGATCCCCATGGCCCTCGGTCAAAAGGTCTGGTTCGAGGCCGGCGAAGGCCCAAAGCTCGGACCTCTGCCCGAAGTTTCAACCTTGAGGGTGAACATCGAACAGGTGAGCCGCGTGCTGGCCCCGGTGGGCGAAACCCTGACGCGGGTTCGCGCCGCCCCGGAATTCCTCGCGGACCCGCAAAGAGCGTTGATCGGCTTTGCGGGCGCGCCCTGGACGGTGCTGACCTATATGATTGAGGGCGGCTCGTCGGATCGGTCTGGCGCGCGGGACTTCGCTTATCGCGAGCCCCTGTTGACCCAGGCCCTGCTCGATGTTCTGGTTGAAGCAACCATCGCCTATCTGGTCATGCAAGCGAAAGCAGGCGCCCAGGCCCTGCAACTTTTCGAGAGCTGGGCGGAGGGGCTGTCCGAACCCCTGTTCGAGACCCTGGTGATCCAGCCCCATCAGAAGATCATTGCGGGTCTTCGGGCGCAGGACGTGGTCCAGCCTGTGATCGGCTTTCCGCGTGGCGGCGGAGCGCTGGTGGAAAACTACGCTGAGGCGGTCGCAGTGAACGCCGTAGCGCTCGACACCCAGATGTCTCTGGCGATGGGCAAACGCATCCAGACCAGCGGCAAGACCATTCAGGGCGCGCTCGATCCTCTGCTCTTGCGGGCGGGTGGAGAGGCGCTGGACCGGCGTATCGACCAACTGATCGAGGCGTGGGGCGAGGGCCCTTATATCTTCAATCTCGGCCACGGCGTGTTGCCGGACACCCCCATCGCCCATGTCGAGCAGGCTGTGCGGCGAGTGACGGGCCGATGAGCCGCGTTTCGCAGGAGCCGCGCAAGGTCGCTGTGGTCCTGTTCAACCTGGGCGGACCTGAGCAGCCCAACGCCGTGCGCCCCTTCCTCTACAACCTCTTCAACGATCCGGCGATCATCGGCCTGCCAGCGCCCCTCCGGCAGGGGGTCGCCTGGCTGATCTCCACCCTTAGGGACAAGTCGGCGCGCGCCAACTACGCGATCATGGGCGGCGCATCGCCGCTGCTGCGGGAAACCCAGGCCCAGGCGGGCGCACTGGAAGCCACCCTCCGCGCCAAACTGGCCCAGGACGAGGCGCGCGTCTTCACCGCCATGCGGTACTGGAACCCGATGACGCCGCAAGTCGCGCGCGAGGTCGCGGCCTTCGCTCCGGATGAGGTGGTGCTGCTACCGCTCTATCCCCAGTTCTCCACCACGACGACCGGCTCCTCGATGAAAGCCTGGACGGCGAACTACCGGGGAACAGGACGGGTTCACGCCGTGTGCTGCTCGTTCGAGGAACCCGGCCTGATCGAAGCGCACGCCCGAAGCATCGTCGCCACCCATGCTGCGCTCGGCAAGCCCGGCCCCATCCGGCTTCTGTTCTCCGCCCACGGCCTGCCAGAAAAGGTCATTGCTGCGGGCGATCCCTATCAATGGCAGATCGAGAAGACCTGCGAGGCGGTGATCGCGCGGCTTGGTCCGGATTGGGCGACGGACTGGGACTGGAAGCTCTGCTACCAGAGCCGTGTCGGGCCCATGAAGTGGCTCGGTCCCTCGACCCCCGACGCGATCCGCGAGGCGGCGAATGAGCAGCGCGGGGTGCTGATCACGCCCATCGCTTTCGTTTCCGAACACGTGGAGACGCTGGTGGAGCTGGACCACGAATACGCTGCGCTGGCGCGGGAGGCCGACGTTCCCTTCTACCTCCGAGCCCCCGCCATCGGCGTCGATCTCGCCTATATCGAGGGGTTGGCGGAGACGGCGGTCGCCGCTCTGAGCCGCGAAGGGGTCTGTCCACAAGCCCGCGCCTGCGACGTCTTCGGTCAATGTCCTTACCGCAAGGCTGTGCGCGAGGCCGCGGCGAAAGATCCCGCGCCCATCCCCACCACGAGCCTGCCCGTATGAGCGCCAATCTGATCTACAATCTACTGCGCGGGCTACACATTCTTGCGGACATCGCCTGGATGGCCGGGCTCCTCTATCTGCCGCGCCTGTTCGCCTATCACACCAGAGCACTGGCGAAGGAGGGCGGGTCTGATGCAGAAAAAGTGCGCTCCGAAATGGACCAGACCTTCCAGGGCATGGAAGAGAAGCTCTACCGCATCATCATGACTCCGGCGATGATAGCGGCCCTAGTTCTGGGACTGGCCCTGATCTGGCGTGACGCCCACACCTATGCGGGGGGATGGATGTTCCTGGACAGCCCCTGGATGCTGACCAAGCTGGCGGGGGTGGTGTTCCTGCTCTTCTGGCACTATTTCTTGGGCTCGGCCCTAAAACGCTTCGCTACCGGGACTAATCAGCGTTCCGAGAAGTTCTGGCGCGCCACCAATGAACTGCCTTTCATCGCGGCCATCCTCATGGTGTTGGCGGTGACGACCAAGTTTGGGAGCTGATGCGGATTAGGCTCTAACGCGACGACTCCTGATCGTTCTCGTCGGTGCTGTTCGAGGTGGAAGAGGTCGCAGCAACCGGTCGCTCCTCAGAAGGGGCTCTGGTTTCGCGCTCCATCGCCGCATCGTCCCGGCGATCTTGCCGCATCTGGGCGGCGAAAGTTTCCGCCTCCCGCGCGTTCATCAGCGTCAGCCTTCGTTCCTGCGCTGCGATCAGGCGCAGATTCTCGTCCCCTGCTAGATCGGCGCCGGTGATGGAAACCTGTTGCATCATAGCTGGGTCCAGGGTCGCCAGCTTTGGCCCTCCGCGCGCAAGGAAACCCCGCTCCTTCATCGGTTGAACCACCACGCTCAGCCCGCCAGACGAAGGCGGCGCTTCGACCTGCGCTCCGTCCCCTCTGGCCGAGGCGATACCAACTGCGGCACCCGTCATCGCCACGGCGGCGGCGAGAACAGCTCCGATGGCCAAAACGCGGGGCTTTCTAAACCAGGGCGGGGGAGGAAAGGCAGCTACATCCATGGCGGTTTTCCTGTCTGACAGAGAAACCCCCGACTACGGATTTGGTTCTCGCCACAGGCCGCCCTTGACGAAGCAGGTCTTTTCGTGGTTCCGCTAGACCACCAGTCCGACGCACGCCCGTGCGCTGCGGCTCCCGTCTTTCTGGTCGCGCGATTTCCGCCGACTACCCCGACCTTCAAAACGGCTGCGCCTCTCCCGAACCGTTTGGGCCAAGGGCGCGCCCCCATCCCGACCGACGCCCTGTCTGGATTGCATCCGGCGTGCGGCGAAGGCCGTTCCCCATAGCTGATACCCTCCAAGAGTTTCCCATGTCAGACGATTCAACCCTCGACGATCTCCTCGCCGAAGCGGTCAACGCTTCTTCCTCAAGCCAGACTGGCGATGATCTGGACGACGGTGACGACGATACCTCTCCCGCCGCCTCCATCGCCGCCACCCTGCCGCGCCTCAGCCTTCAGGAGTTGAAAGACAAGGCGCCCACCGACCTCCTAGCCTTCGCCGAGAGCCTGGAGATTGAAAGCGCTTCGACCATGCGCAAGCAGGACATGATGTTCGCCATCCTCAAGGTCATGGCCGAGGAGGGGGTGGAGATCACCGGCTCCGGCACGCTTGAGGTGCTGCAGGACGGGTTCGGCTTCCTCCGCTCCCCCGAGGCCAACTATCTGCCCGGCCCGGACGACATCTACGTTTCGCCCTCTCAGATTCGCAAAATGGGCCTGAAGACCGGCGATACGGTGGATGGTCCGGTGCGCGGTCCCCGCGAGGGCGAGCGCTATTTCGCCATCGTCAAGGTTGATACGGTCAATTTCGAGGAGCCCGACGCCATCCGGCACAAGGTGCACTTCGACAACCTGACGCCCCTTTATCCCGATCAGCGCCTGACCATGGAGATCGAGGACCCGACGCTGAAGGACCGCTCTGGCCGGGTGATCGACATCGTGGCGCCGCTCGGCAAGGGTCAGCGCTGCCTGATCGTCGCCCCGCCCCGCGTCGGCAAGACGGTGATGCTGCAGAACATCGCCAAGTCCATCGAGCAGAACCACCCTGAATGCTTCCTGATCGTGCTCCTGATCGACGAGCGCCCCGAGGAAGTCACCGATATGCAGCGCACCGTGAAGGGCGAGGTCATCGCCTCCACCTTCGACGAGCCCGCCACCCGCCACGTGGCCGTCGCCGAAATGGTGATCGAGAAGGCCAAGCGCCTGGTCGAACACAAGCGCGACGTGATCATCCTTCTGGATAGCGTCACGCGCCTCGGCCGCGCCTACAACACCACGGTTCCTTCGTCCGGCAAGGTGCTGACCGGGGGCGTGGACGCCAACGCCCTGCAAAAGCCCAAGCGCTTCTTCGGCGCCGCGCGGAACATCGAGGAGGGGGGCTCGCTGACCATCATCGCCACCGCCCTGATCGATACAGGCTCGCGGATGGACGAGGTGATCTTTGAAGAGTTCAAGGGCACCGGCAACTCGGAAATCGTGCTGGACCGCAAGGTCGCTGACAAACGCATCTTCCCGGCCATCGACGTCTTGAAATCCGGCACCCGCAAGGAAGAGCTGATAACGGATAAAGCGATCCTGCAGAAGACCTACATCCTGCGCCGGATCCTCAACCCCATGGGCGCGCAGGACGCCATCGAGTTCCTGCTCGACAAACTGCGCCAATCCAAGAACAACGCCGACTTCTTCCAGTCGATGAACACGTAGGGCGGCGCGCGCGCTCATCAGAGCGGTCGCGCCGTTAACCGATCCGCCACATCCGGGCCCTAACCTGAAGCAAGAAACAGGCCAAGGGTGGCGCCAGTGGCGTTGAGCGCACGTCTCGATCTTCGGCAGGGCCAGTCGCTGGTCATCACGCCGCAATTGCAGCAGGCGATCAAGCTGCTGCAACTGTCCAACCTCGAGCTCGACGCCTTCATCGAGGGCGAGATCGAGAAGAACCCGCTCCTGGCCCGCGACGAACGGGACGACATTCGCGAACCCGCCGAGACGGAGGAGCCCCGCGCCGCTTCCGACAGTTTCGACGAGGCCCCCGGCGGGGCCGCCGCCGCTGATATGGACGTGCGCCACGACGATCTTTACGCCGACGCCTCTCCCGGAGACCGGGCCACCGGAGATGCGGGCGAGGCGGCGCAGGAGGCGGTGCAATCTCGCTCCGAAGGCGCCGACGCTGGCGGGGCGGTCGACTGGTCCAAGGCCACCAAGGGCGGCTCGTTCGACACCGACGGCGAGGGGTTCGAGGGCGCCATGACCCGCGCCAAGACCTTGTGGGAACATCTGGAAGATCAGGCGGCGCTCTGCGGCTTCGATCCCACCGACCGGCTGATCGCCGCCGCCCTGATCGGCGCGGTGGACGAGGGCGGCTATCTGCGCGCCGAGGTCATGGAGACCGCCGAGCGGCTGGGCTGCGATCCCGAGCGGGTCGAGGCGGTGCTGACCCGGCTGCAGGGTTTCGAGCCGGTGGGCGTGTTCGCCCGCGACGTGCGCGAATGCCTGATGCTGCAACTCAAGGACCGGGACCGCTGCGATCCGGCGATGGAGGCCCTGCTCGACAATCTCGATCTTCTGGCCAAGCGTGACATGGCGGGTCTGCGCCGCGCCTGCGGGGTGGACGATGAAGATATGCGCGAGATGATCGGCGAGCTTCGCGCCCTGACACCCCGCCCAGGCATGGCCTTCGGCGGCGAGCCCATCTCCGCCGCCATCCCGGATGTCTATGTGCGCGAAGACAAGCTGACCGGCTGGCGGATCGAGCTGAACGCCGACACCTTGCCGCGCCTCTTGGTCGATCAGCGCTATCACGCTACGGTCTCGCGCGGTGCGCGCTCGGATCAGGAAAAGACCTTCGTGGCCGACTGCCTGGCCTCGGCCAACTGGCTGGTGAAGAGCCTGGATCAACGGGCCAAGACTATCCTGAAGGTCTCGTCCGAAATCGTGCGCCAACAGGACGCGTTTCTGGCCTTCGGGGTCGAGCATCTGCGCCCGCTGAACCTGAAGACGGTGGCCGACGCCATCGGAATGCACGAGTCGACCGTCAGCCGCGTCACCTCCAACAAGTACATGGCCACCCCGCGGGGCGTGTTCGAGTTGAAGTTCTTTTTCACCTCCTCGATCCAGTCCTCCGACGGCGGCGCGGCCCACTCCGCCGAGGCGGTGCGGCACAAGATCAAGGGGCTGATCGACAACGAGCGCGGCGGCGAAGACGTACTCTCCGACGACCGGCTGGTGGAAATCCTCAAGGAGACCGGTATCGACATCGCACGGCGCACTGTGGCGAAATACCGCGAGGCCCTGCGCATCCCCTCATCGGTCGAGCGCAAGCGGATGATGAAGCAGGCCTGCTGAGGCCGCCCTTCTTCTCAAGTGACCCGATCACGTCCAATTGATCGCCTCCCCGGCCTGAACATCCCCTCTTGCCCCGCGTTGGTCACATGGCGCGCCGCTGATCTCCTGGCGGAAGCGACCGCTTGACAGTTTGATTACAAGGGAAGCGCAATGACTGAGGCACGCTCGATCCACGCCACTCTGGAGAACGACGTCATGTCCAAAGCCCAGCCCTCCCCCGCTCCGAAGTCAGCCGCTGGGGCCTCCGCCCCCATGAGCGTTCAGGTATCGGGTAAGCACGTGGATGTGGGCGCGGCTTTGCGAACGCGAATAACCGAGGACATGATCGCCGGGATCGGCAAGTATTTCGACCGGGGGGGCAACGCCGATGTGGTGGTCGGGCGCGACGGTTACGGCTTCTGCGTCGATGTGATGGTGCGCCTGACCTCGGGTCAGCAACTTTCCGCCAAAGGCGAGGGCGGCGACGCCCCCAGCGCATTTGCCGCCAGTCTCGACAAGATCGAAAAGCGTATCCGCCGCTACAAGCGTCGCCTCAAGAACCATCACCCGCACGATCTGACCGCGCGCGAACTGGCTGCCGAAGCCGCGCCCTATGTGGTGCTGCGCGCGGACGAGGAAGGCGATTTCGACGCGGTGTGGGACGGTGAAGCCGACGCTGCAGAAGGTCCCCCCGCCGCCCTGATCATCGCCGAGTCACAGTCGCAGATCAAAACCCTGCCGGTCTCGATGGCGGTGATGGAGCTCGACCTATCGGACGCGCCGCTTGTCTTGTTCCGAAATGCCGGGCATGGGGGGCTTTCGGTGGTCTACCGGCGCTCCGACGGCAATATCGGCTGGATCGATCCCGAGCGCACGCCCGCCGCCACGGTCGGTGCTCACTGACGCAGAACGGGCGCGGTCGGGAACGAAACTGTGATCGGCGGGAACCCGTGCCCCTCTTGGCGATTGAACGCCCCGGTGGGCTTATCGGCGTAATTTTGGAGAACGACGCGCATGGATATCGGCGACTGGCTGGCGGGCTCCGCAATCGCCCACAGGTCGAGCGCCGACTGCAAGCGGCAGGCGTTGTCCGCCGTCGCGGATGTGGCGGCGCGATCGTTTTCCCAGGTTCGGTTCACCGCGTCCGATCCCGCCTTCAAGGCTGGCGACATCCTCGCCGCGCTGCTGCAGCGGGAGGAGCAGGGTTCGACGGGCATTGGTCGCGGGGTAGCGGTTCCGCACGCGCGGCTGCCGGGGCTGGAGCGGATGCGCGCCGTCTTCGTGCGGCTGGATCATCCGGTGGCGTTCGAGGCCATCGACGATCAGCCGGTGGATCTGTTGTTCGCCCTGTTCGCGCCGGAAAACGCCGGGTCCGAGCATTTGCGGGCGCTGGCCCGGGTGTCGCGCCTCTTGCGTCAGGGCGATCTGCGCCAGCAGTTGCGCCTCGCCCGTTCGGAAGACGCCATCTACGCTCTGCTCAGCCAGACAGCGGAAGCCGACGCGGCCTAGGGTCGTCCGGCAAAGGGCACGGCGATCGTTCCGGCGCGCTGAAACTGGAGTCTCATCGAGACGGTCTGGCCCGGCTTCACTCCGCCTCTGACGCCCATCAGCATCAGGTGCCGTCCGCCGGGGGCGAAGGTGATCGCTCCCCTGGCCGGGATGGTCACGGCGCCCGACGCGCGCATCTTCGACATTCCACCCATCTCTTCGGTTTCATGGGCGGAGACTTCGGCGGCGCAGGCGCACGTCATCGAGAGAAGCTTATCGGGGTGATCGCTGAGGTTGCGAATAGTAAGATAGCCCGCCGTCATCGGCAGGCTGGCCGGAATGGGGCGAACGTGCGCGTTCTCGACCCGGATGGATGGCGTCGTCGCAGCGCCCAAGGCGAAAGCCGTTAGCAGAGCCGCGCTGATTAGGGGAAGCGGCGTCCTCACTTGCTTGGCGCCCGCCAGAAGCCGACCAGGGCCTGCGTCTCCGCCAGCACCGGCGCCGCGGTCTCCCGCGCCCGTTCGGCCCCCGCCGCCAGCACCCGGTCGATCTCCACAGGGTCGGCCATCAACCGCCGCATCTCGCTCGTAACCGGGCCCAACATCTGCACCGCCAAGTCGGCGAGCGCGGGCTTGAAGGTTCCGAACCCCTTGCCCCCGAACTCGGCGATCACCGCTTCCCGCGTGATGTCCGCGAGCGCCGCATAGACGCTCACAAGGTTGTCCGCCTCGGGGCGCTCTTTCAGCGCATCTAGGGCTTCCGGGAGAGGCTCGGCGTCGGTCTTCGCTTTGCGGATCTTGGCGGCGATTGTGTCGGCGTCGTCAAGAAGGTTGATCCGCGACTGGTCCGAGGGATCGGACTTGGACATCTTGGCCTTGCCGTCGCGCAGGCTCATCACCCGGGTGGCTGGGCCCTGGATCACCGGTTCAGGCAGGGGGAAGAAGCCCGGCTGGCCCTGCGGCGCGCCGAAGTCGCTGTTGAACTTCTGGGCGATGTCGCGGGTCAGCTCCAGATGCTGCTTCTGGTCTTCGCCCACAGGCACGTGGGTGGCGCGATAGAGCAGGATGTCGGCGGCCTGAAGCACCGGATAGGTGTAGAGGCCGACGCTGGAGCGCTCCTTATGCTGTCCGGACTTCTCCTTGAACTGGGTCATCCGGTCGAGCCACCCGAGGCGCGCCACGCAGTTGAAAATCCACGCCAGTTGCGCGTGTTCGGGCACCGCCGACTGGGGGAAGATGGTCGATCGGCTGGGGTCGAGCCCGGAAGCCAGATAGGCGGCGGCGATCTCGCGGGTCTGGGCGGCTAGCTCCTTGGGGTCCTGCGGCACGGTGATGGCGTGCAGGTCGGCCACGAACAGGAAGGTCGGCGCGGTCTCCTGCAAGGCGGTGAACCGCTTCAGGGCCCCGAGGTAGTTGCCGAGGTGAAGCGCGCCGGACGACTGGATGCCGGACAGCACCCGGCGCGGGCCAGTGTATGCGGGAGCGGGTTGGTCGGTCATGGCGCGGGGCTTAAGCGGTCGCCAAGGCTAGAGCAAGTCCACCGGCGGGGTCGAATCGAGCGGTTTGGCGCGCGGAGCCCGGCGGAAGGCGCCCCTGATCTCGGTTGGCGTCACGGCGCGCAAGCCAAACAGCAGAACCGCGTAGAGCATGGCGCCCGCGCCTGACACCAGGAAGAGCGCGATCTCCTTGCGGTGAAACAGCAACGGCTCATAGATCGCGCGGAAATGAGACGCCGACGCCATGGCCAACCCCATCACGGTGGAGGCGATCAGGATTTTGGTCAGCCGGACTCTGGCCGCCGGGCTGGGCCGATAGACCCCCAGTCGCCCCAGCGTGATCATCATCATTCCCACATTGAGCCAGGAGGCAATGGCGGTGCCCGCCGCAATCCCCTTGAAACCGATCACCTGGAACAATCCGACTCCCAGCACGATGTTGGCGACCACCGCGATCAGGGCGTAGCGCATGGGGGTCCTGGTATCGCGCCGGGCGAAGAAGGCCGGGGCGAGGATGCGGGTCAGCACAAAGGCGGGCGTGCCGAGGCCGTAGTAGAACAGAGCCCGCGAAATCTGCTCGGCGTCATAGTGATTAAGCGCGCCCCGGGTAAACAGGGCGTCGATCAGGAAGAAGGGCATGGCGATTAACGCTGCCGCCGCAGGCAGGGTCAGGGCCATGGAGAGGGTGATCGCTTCGTCCATGGCGTCCTGCGAGCCCTTCCCGTCCTCGGCCTGATAGGCGGTGGAAAGGCGCGGGAGCAGGGCCACGCCTATGGCGACCCCCACCAGCCCCAGCGGCAACTGATAGAGCCGGTCCGCGACCGCCAGCCACGACTTGCCGCCGGGCACCTGGCTGGCGAGGATGGAGGAGATGAAGATGTTGATCTGGGTGGCGCTGGCGGCGATGGCGCCGGGAATGGCCAGCGCGATCAGGCCTTTGATCTCCGGCGTCAGGCGTGGCAGGCGGATGTCTACTCGCGCGCCGGACTTGCGCACGCCCCACCACAGCAGCGCCGCCTGCGCCACACCCGACCCCAGCGCCCCCCACGAGGCGGCGATGGCTGCGCCGTTGGGCGTATGTTGCGGCACGATGGCGATCAGCGTGCCGATGTTGAGCAGGCTCGGCGCCAAGGCCGAGACGATGAACCGCCCCCGTGCGTTCAGCACCCCCGATAGATGCGCGTAGATCGCCATGCAGGGCAGGTAGGGCATGGTGATCTGGGTCAGTAGCACCGCCAGCTTGAACTTGACCGGATCGGCGGCGAAACCCGGCGCGATGATATACATCAGCCACGGCATGGTCAGTTGCGCGACGACGGTCAGCACGATTGTGGCCGCAGCCAGAGTCGCCATGGCGTCGGCGGCGAGCACATCCGCCACCTCTTCGCCGTCCTTGGCGAGGGATTTGGAGTAGGCGGGCACGAAGGCGGCGGCGAAGGCTCCTTCGGCGAAGATACGGCGGAACAGGTTCGGGAACTGAAGGGCGGTGTTCCATGCGTCCGCCGCCACACCGGACGAGGCGCCCATGAAGGCCGTCACCACAAGATCGCGGCCAAAACCCAGAAAACGGCTGACCAGGGTCAGGCCGGAATAGATCATCGAAGAGCGGGCCATACTCCGCCCCGCGCCACTGGCTGCTGTGGCGGGTGCGATCATGGCCTCGGCAAGGGCGTCGTCCGATGCCGGAGCGTCGATGGCGGGACCATCCATCGACGGGGGCGCAGCCAGAGGCCCGTCCGGAGATGGGCCGACGGGCGCGGAGTCGGGGTGCGAGGGCGTATCCTGGGTCACGCTTTCGCCTCTAGCCCATTTGCCGAGGGCGCGCGAGCGGGCAGAAATCGCCTAGCGTGGTCGGGCGCCTTCGCGGACGAACGCGGCAAGGATCGGCGGAAACGCCTCCGGCTTCGGCTGGCGCACGAAGCTGTGTTTCGCGCCCGTCGCCGCCCAGGGCAGGTTGTCGGCGGTGGAGAACTCAGCGAAGGGTTCAAACCAGCTGGGGTCGTCCAGCATGGTCGCGCGGACGTTGACGAAATGATCCATTCCCTCGGGCCGGGTGAAGACCCAGCTCATGCAGCGCGGGCAGTGGAAATGCCGGGTCCCCCCGTGCAACCCTCCGATCACTGGCTCTCCCGCCGTCACCTCCAATCCGCCGCTCGGAATAGTGAGCGTCAGGGCATAGGCGCTGCCGGTCATGCGCTGGCAACCCCGGCAATGGCAGGCGGAGGTGAGCATGGGCGGCGCGGTAATGCGGATGCGCACCTGCCCGCAACGACACCCGCCCTCCCACGGCAGTTTCCAGTCGCCAGCCTCGTCCATCACTCTTCTCCTTACCTCGCCGCGCTGGCTCTCGCCCGTTCAAGGCGCCGGTGCACCGGCGGTTCCGCGTCGGCGGGAACCAGCGCCTCAGTCAGCGCCGCCTTGAGCCCTGAGATGGCGCGGGGGTGGGTCAGCTTGGCGCCGTCACGTCGCACTACGTAAAAGGCGTCCACCGCTCGCTCGCCATAGCCGTCGATATGCGCGGACACCAGATGCAGGTCCCGCTCGGACAGCACCCTTGCCAAGGCTTGCAACAGGCCGGGGCGATCAGGGCCGGAAACTTCCACCACGGTGGCGGTTTCTGACGCTTCGTTGTCGATCGAGATCGAGATCGGTACTGCGAAGGCTGCGGCGCGGCCGGGATCTGCGGGGCGGCTGGCCTCCACCGTCAAGGGTTCGCGTCGCGCCGCAGCTTCGAGGCAGGCGGTCAGGCGGTTAAGGGTGGCGGGGTTGTCGTGGCCGAACGGCGCGCCCGCATTGTCGTGCAGGTGGAAGACGTCGAGGGCTGCGCCTCCCGCCGAGGTATAGACTCGCGCGCCCACCACGTTCGCGCCCAGTATAGGAAAGGCGCCCGCTAGGTCGGCGAACAGGCCCTTGCGATCACGCGCGGCGACGGCGACCTCGGTGGTGTTGTGAACGGCGGATATTCTGGCGACCGCAGCGGCGCCGCCCTGATCGTCCGCGCGTCGGGTCAGGGCGACATGGTCGGCATGGTCATCGCCGCTGAAGGCGTTGAAATAGGCGTCTTCCATGTCGGTGGACCAGCGTTCGGCCCACGGATCGCCTCCCGCGCGCGCCGACAGCGCCTCCCGCGCCGTATCGGCGGTGGATTTCTGTTCCTGACGCAGGGTGACGGCGGGATCCGAACCCCGCCCGCCCCTGAACAGGGCTTCGGTCTGGCCATAAAGGTCGCGTAGGAGCTGCCCCTTCCACCCGTTCCATACGCCGGGCCCCACTGCCCGAATGTCTGCCACGGTGAGCACGAGGAGGAGGCGCAGCCGCTCGGGGGTTTGCACGATGCGAGCGAAGGATTCGATGGTGCGTGGGTCGGCGATATCTCGCTTCTGGGCGTAGTCGCTCATCACCAGATGATGCTCGACGATCCAGGCGATCAGTTCGGTGCGCTCGCCCGAGATGCCCAGCCGCTCGCAGGCCGAACGCGCCGCCCTGGCGCCCGCCAGCTCTTGCCCCCCCTCGCCGCCCTTGCCGGTGTCGTGCAACAGCATGGCGAGAAACAGGGCTTCGCGGTCCTGGATCAGCGGCAGCACCTGGACCGAGAGGGGATGCTCGTCTGCGAAGCCGCCAGAGGCGATCTCGGCGATGACGCCGACGGCCCGCAGGGTGTGCTCATCCACCGTGTAGGAGTGGTACATATTGAACTGCATCTGCGCGACGATGTGGCCGAACTCGGGGATGAAGCGGCCCAGAACCCCCGCCTCATTCATGATCGACAGGGTGCGATAGGTGCGTTTGCCGTGCGCCAGTATGTCGAGGAAGGCGGCGGCGGCGGCGGGGTCGCGGCGCACGCGTGGGGAGATCAGGTTGAGCCCCCGCGTCACCATGGAAAAAGCTTCCGGATGAAGATCAAGGTCGCGCTGGTCGGCGACGCGGAACAGGCGGATCAGGTTCACCGGATCATTGGCGAAGGTTTCAGGGCCGCCCACCGTCAGCCGCCCGCCATCCAGGGCAAACCCCGGCCCCAGCTTTTTCCGGCGGGGCCGACCAAGACCGGGCAAGAAGCGCGACAGGCCAAGGGGCCTGGATTTGGCGTGTTCGTCCTCCAGCTTGGCGCAGAAGGTGCGGGTCAGGGCGCCCACTTCCTTGGCGATCAGGAAGTAGCGGCGCATGAACCGCTCCACCGCTGGGGTCTCCCCGTGCGGGCTGTCGCCGTACGCCATGCGCCGGGCGATCTCCGGCTGCAAATCGAAGGTCAGCCGCTCTTCGGGCCGTCCAGTGGCGAAATGTAGGTGCGCCCGCACGGCCCACAGGAAATCGAAGGCGCGCAGGAAGGCCTTGAGCTCATTCCCGGTGAACTCCTCCAGCCGCACCATCTCCATTGGCGTGCCGGAAGGATGCAGATACTGGGCGATCCAGAACAGGGTGTTGAGGTCGCGCAGGCCCCCCTTGCCCTCCTTGACGTTGGGCTCGACCAGATAGCGGGTTGCGCCCGCCTTGGCGTGGCGCTCGTCGCGTTCCTTCAGCTTGGCGGCGACGAACTCCGCGCCCGTGCCCGCCTGAAGCTCCTTCTGGAAGCGGCGCTTCAGGGTTTCGGCCAGCTCGGCGTCGCCGGTCAGCAGGCGCGCCTCCAATAACGCCGTGCGGATGGTGAAGTCGGCCCGCCCCAGCCTAATGCACTCGTCCACCGTGCGCGAGGCGTGGCCGACCTTGAAGCCCAGATCCCACAGGGCATAGAGCATGAACTCGATCACGCTCTCGGCGTGGGCGGTCTGTTTGTAGGGACGCAGGAACAGAAGATCGACGTCAGAATAGGGCGCCATGGCCCCCCGGCCATAACCGCCCACCGCCATCAGCGCCAGGCGCTCGCCCTCGGTGGGATTGCGGGCACGGAACATATGCACGGTAGTGAAGGCGTATAACGCCGAGATCACCTCGTCGGCCACATTGGCCAGAAGGCGCGCCGTCTCCACCCCGCCGCCGCCGCTCTCGAGCCGCTCCTTGGCGATCATCCGCCCGCGAAAGAGCGCGCCTTTCAGGAGCTCGAGGGCAAGGCGGCGCTGCTCGGCCGCATTGCCCTCCGCACCCTTGGCCGCCGCCGAAAGCTGCGCCCGCAGCCGCACCCCGTCCACGACGTGTTCGATGCGGGTAGGGCGAAGGCGGGGCGGCATGGAGCGAAGGTAGGGGGTGCGGGGGAGAGGGGCAATCGGGATGGTGAAAGCGCTTGAGTTATGACTTGCGATGACCCGTAGTCGCCAGCCAATGATCCTGACGGGGCAATCCGAATGAAACCGGTCCTCGCTGCTCTGGCGGTTGCGGCGCTCCAGGGGCAACCGTCCATTTCCAACCGCCCGCTGTCGAAAACCGTCGATATTAATGCGGTGAACACGCTGCTCGACCAGCCGGGACCACCACAACTCGAGCCCGTCTTCGCAAAGAGCCGACTGGCAGCATATTTTACGGAGTGGTTTGGGCCAATCGGCGGCTATTACCCTGAACGCGCCGATCGCTTTTCGGTAAGCGGGGCCGTGGTCTTGGAGTGCGCCGTCTCCGCGGCGGGACGCCTTTCAGGCTGCACTACGCTAATTGAAACACCAGCTGGATGGGGATTTAGCGGCGCGGCGGAGAAAATGATCTCCAACGGCGATCTTACGACGAAGCCCGCAAACGGCGCGAAGGGCGGCGACCATGCACGAATGCTGATCCAGTTTATTGATCACCATCGCTGGTGAACGGAAAGGTTTCAATCGTCCCCTGACGCGTTCAGCCGTTCGCGCAGTTCCTTGCCGCTCTTGAAGAAGGGGACGGCCTTGGCGCGGACCTGCACGCTGTCGCCAGTGCGGGGGTTGCGGCCAGCCCGTGCGGGGCGCGCGCGGACGGAAAAGGCGCCGAAGCCGCGCAGCTCCACCCGGCCGCCGTCAACAAGGGCGCCGGTCATCTTGTCGAAGATCACGCCGACGACGCGCTCCACATCCTTCTGGGTCAGGTGCGGATTCTCGTTCGCCAGCCGGGCGATCAGTTCGGACTTGATCATCTAAGGCCCCCGCCTCGATAGGGTCGCACCCGGGGAGGGCGCGCCGATGCTTCCTGACTCGTATCGCCAGGGCCGGTCCCACGATCCCGCGCCCTTGATGATCGACCTATGGGCGAAGAACCCGGCGCGTTCAAGGGCTTAAAGACCACAGACCGCAACTCGGCCTCATCATGCCCAGTCTTTTCCTGTGCGGACAGGAGACACAAAAAACCCCGCGCGGCGGACCACGCAGGGCTGATTGTTCCAAAGGAAGTGGAAACTACTCCTTGGAGGCCTTTTCACGCAGGGCCGCGCCGAGAATATCGCCCAGCGAAGCGCCCGAGTCGGACGAGCCGAACTTCTCCACCGCCTGCTTGTCTTCCGCCATCTGCAGCGCCTTGACCGACATCGAGACCCGGCGGGCCGCCTTGTCGATATTGGTGATCTGCGCGTCCAGGCGGTCGCCGACACCGAAGCGTTCCGGGTTCTGCTCGGCGCGGTCGCGGGAGAGGTCGGTCTTGCGGATGAAGGCGGTCATCGGCGCTTCGTCTTCGCCGAACTTCACCTCGATGCCGCCGGAAGAGACCTCCATCACCGTCACGGTGACGGTCTGGCCCTTGCGGTAGCTGTCGTCGGACATCGGATCGCCACCGAGTTGCTTGATGCCGAGGGAGATGCGCTCCTTCTCCACGTCCACGTCCAGCACCTTGGCCTTGACCATCTCGCCCTTGGAATAGCGGGCCATGGCTTCTTCGCCCGAGGCGGTCCAGTCGATGTCGCTGAGGTGCACCATGCCGTCGATGTCGTTATCGAGACCGATGAACAGACCGAACTCGGTGGTGTTCTTGACCTCGCCCTCGACCGTGGAGCCGATCGGGTGATCCTTGACGAACTGATCCCAGGGGTTTTCCGCCGCCTGCTTCAGACCGAGCGAGACGCGGCGCTTGGAGCTGTCCACGTCGAGAACGACCACGTCCACTTCCTGCGAGGTGGAGACGATCTTGCCCGGATGGACGTTCTTCTTGGTCCAGGACATTTCGGAGACGTGCACCAGACCCTCGACCCCGGCTTCCAGCTCCACGAAGGCACCGTAGTCGGTGATGTTGGTGATGCGGCCTGTAAAGCGCGCGCCCACCGGGTATTTGGCTTCCACGCCGTCCCAGGGGTCGGTCTGAAGCTGCTTCATGCCGAGCGAGATGCGCTGGGTGTCCGGGTTGATCTTGATGATCTGCACCTTGACCGTGTCGCCGACCGCCAGCACCTGCGACGGATGGTTGACGCGCTTCCAACTCATGTCGGTGACGTGCAGAAGGCCGTCGATGCCGCCAAGGTCCACGAACGCCCCGTAGTCGGTGATGTTCTTGACCACGCCTTCGCGGACTTCGCCCTCGGCCAGTTGACCGACCAGTTCGGTGCGCTGCTCGGCGCGGGCTTCTTCCAGGATGGCTCGGCGCGAGACGACGATATTGCCGCGCGGACGGTCCATCTTCAGGATCGCGAAGGGCTGTTCTTTGCCCATAAGTGGGCCGACGTCGCGCACAGGACGAATGTCCACCTGCGAGCCCGGCAGGAAGGCCGAGGCGCCGCCGAGATCGACTGTGAAGCCGCCCTTCACGCGGCCAACAATGGCGCCCATAACAGGCTGGCCGTCGGCGAACACAACTTCGAGGCGCGTCCAGGCCTCTTCGCGCTTGGCCTTCTCGCGGCTGATGACCGCCTCACCGAGGGCGTTCTCGATCCGCTCCAGGAAGACCTCGACGGTGTCGCCGAGCTTGGGGAGTTCTTTGCCGGGTTCGGCGAACTCCTTCATCGGAATCCGGCCTTCGGTCTTCAGACCCACGTCGATGATGACGACGTCCTTCTCGATGGCGGCCACCAGGCCCTTGACCACCGACCCCTCCATGTATTCGCGCCCGGCGAAGCTTTCGTCGAGCAGGGCGGAGAAGTCGTCCCGCGAGGGGGTGAAGCTCATATCGTCAGCCATGTAGTCTCCAGAGGATGGTCGTCACGCAGACGGACCGAAGTTGAAGTGAGAGTTATGTGGAAAACGCGGACGGATTCGCTTCCCGAGGAGGGAGTCGAGGGGCGGTCTGCGCGAAAATGGGAAATACGGGGATCGCCCGAGCGGCGCGATTGGATTGGCCGTCAGTCTCGGCCTTGCGACCTCAACCAGCGACTGCGCGCCTGCTCGACGATGCGTAGAGCCTCATCGAAGGCGGCTTCTATAGTCAATTCAGTAGTGTCGAGCAAGACGGCGTCTTGAGCCCGCATCATCGGGGCGTCCGCTCGCCCGGCGTCGCGGGCGTCGCGGCGGCGCAGATCCTCGATCAGCGCGTGCAGCGTTACGGCTTCCCCCCGCGCCAGGGCCTGTTTCCAGCGCCGCTCCGCCCGCGTCTCCAGCGCCGCATCGACGTAGAGCTTGGCTGACGCGCCCGGCGCGATCACCGTGCCGATGTCACGCCCGTCTAGCACCGCGCCGCCGGGCCTCGCTGCGAAGCGGCGCTGCAGGTCAAGCAGGGCGCTCCTGACCTCGGGGTGCACGGCCGCGCGGCTGGCCGCCTCGCCCGCCGCCGCTGTGGTCAGGGCGGGATCGTTCAGTTGTGACGGGTCCAGCCGCCGCGCCGCCGCCGCAGCCGCAGCCGCATCGCCAGGGTCGCGAACGCTCTGCCCGACCGCCCGGTAAAGCAGGCCCGTGTCAAGGTAGGGAAGGGTGAAATGCGACGCCAACCGACTCGCCAGCGTGCCCTTGCCGGAGGCCGCGGCGCCGTCGACGGCGATCACGAAAGGCGGGCTCGGGGGTCTGCTCATCGCCGTGGGCTTTGACACCGTGGGGATCGCGTGGCAAGGGAGCCGCCCAATCCCATTACCCATCTCCGAAGGCTCCCCGTTGGCCAATCCCGAACTGGGCGCAAAGCAGATTTGCCCCAACTGCCAAGCAAAG
>JBBQLP010000048.1:0-20574 GCA_038327995.1 Caulobacterales bacterium
TCAATGAGCAATGCGCTTCCCGCTTCGCCGACTATGCCCGCCAGCCCTGCGGCGGCGGCGGCCTCGATTGTGCGGATGCCGATTACCGGCAAATCCACACGCCGCTCCTGGATAGGTTTGGGCCATTTGACCAACACGCCCAGCCGCGCCTCGGCGGTCCCCCGCAGAGCTTGCGGCAGCGCGGCGCAGCGCTCCAGCATGGCGTCGGTGCCTTCCTGTGCTTCGACGGCTAGCACGACGCCTCTAGCCACGGCCACAGCCTGACCGATGTCCAGCTCACCAAGAGCCCTGGCGGTGCGAAGGGCAAGGTCGATGTCCATTTGATGGGTAGAAGTCGGGGCGAACGCCCCGAGCGGGCCCACCCCGAGGGTCAGGTCTGCGGCCACGGTCTCCGCGCCTTCGATCACGAATCCTTCCTTCTCAAACTCACCAAGCATGAAACGCAACAGGGCGTCATCCCCCCGGGCCGCCGCGGCGATGACGCCTGGTAGCGCGCGCAGGCCCCGAAGGTCCGGCTTCAGCGCCTTGAAATCGGGGCGTTTGACCATGCCGGCGAAACAGACCGCCGCGCAGCCGTTGGCGCGCAGCGTTTCAAAACAGCAGCCGAGCTCAGCAACGCCGACGTCGGCGCCTGGATGGGCCTGCAAGGTAGGCTCAGCGAAGCCCTTGAGCCGGATTACGAAGTACGGGCGACCGGCCGCACTGCAGCGATCCGCAAGCAAGAGGGGCAAGTCCCCTCCCCCTGCGATCAGGCCCAGCTTCAGCACAGCGTCAGACGTCGCGGGCGGGAAGACACAGGGGGCGATTGGCGTCGGCGCGGATGAAGTCGACGATCTCCATCACCTCGCGCGAGCCGGCGAACGCGCGGGCGGCATCCTCCACCCGCTCCTGGAACGTGCCTTCGTCGGCGAACAGCAGGCGGTAAGCGGCGCGTAAGTCGTTCACCGTCTCGCGGGTGAACCCACGGCGCTTCAACCCCACCAGGTTCAGACCCTCAAGATGGGCATGGTTGCCCCAAGCCGAGCCATAAGGGATCACATCCTTGGTTACAGCCGCAAGGCCGCCGATGTTGACGTGTGGGCCGATCCGCCCGAACTGATGCACGGCGGCCAGACCGCCAATGATGGCGAAATCGCCGATGATCACATGGCCGCCGAGCGTTGCGGCCTGAGCCATGATCACCCGGTCGCCAACGATGCAATCATGGGCGACGTGGGCCTGCGCCATGAACAGGCAATCGGAGGCCACCGTTGTCACTCCGCGCCCGTTCGGCGTTCCCCGGTGCATGGTGACGTATTCGCGGATGATGTTGCGCTCGCCGATCTCCAACCGCGTGGGCTCGTTGGTGAAGCCCAGCACCTGCGGCGGTCCACCCAGCGCGGCGAAAGGGTGCAGCACGCAATCGGAGCCGATGGTGGTCGGCCCCTCCAGCACCACGTGCGAAATCAGCCGCACCCGGTCCTTCAGCACCACGTCGGCGCCTACGGTGCAGAAAGGGCCGATAAACACGTCTTCGCCAAACTGCGCATTGTCTGCCACGATGGCGGTGGGGTGGATTTCCGCCATCAGCGGTTCTCTACGACGATTGCCGTGAAATCACACTCGGCGGTGATCCGCTCACCCACGAAGGCGCGGCCTTTGAACTTGAAGATGTCGCCGCGATGCTTGGTCACGTCGACGTGCATTCGCAGCACGTCGCCAGGACGCACAGGCGAGCGGAAGCGGCAGTCGTCCACGGCGGCAAAGAAGATGGTCTTGTTGGTCACATCGGCGTTGAGTGACTTGGACATCAGCACCCCACCCGTCTGACCCATCGCCTCGATGATCAACACCCCCGGCATGACTGGATTGTCGGGGAAGTGGCCCAGAAAGAAGGGCTCGTTCATGCTGACGCACTTGATCCCGACGATGGACTGATTGGCGATGTAGTTCTCCGCGCGGTCAACGAACAGAAAGGGGTAGCGATGTGGAATAAGACGCAGGATCTCCTGTATGTCGATAGAGACGCCCGTTGGATCGCTCATTCCTGTTTCTCTCCCTTTCGCGCCTGAGCGCTGCGCGCCAGCCAAGCGGTTTCACGCATAAACCGGCGAATAGGGCGAGCGGGCGTTCCACACCAGGTCTCACCGGCGGGCACATCCTTCATAACTCCGGCGCAGGCGGCGATCCGGGCCCCTGCCCCTATCGTCAGGTGATCTGCAAACCCGGCGCGCCCGCCGAACACCGCGCCATCACCCACCACCGTACTGCCGGAAATCCCGACTTGCGCCGCAAACATACAGTTGCGTCCGATACGAACGTTGTGCGCGATCTGCACCTGATTGTCTAATTTGGAGTTCTCGCCGATGACGGTGTCTTCCCACGCGCCCCGGTCGACGCAGGAGTTGGCGCCCACAGTCACGCCATCCTGCAAAATCACCCGTCCGAGCTGCGGGACGTCGATAGCGCCGTCCTTGCCCACCGTGACGCCGAACCCGGCCTCGCCGATGGCCGCGCCCGCCAGGATATGCACCCGGTCGCCAATCAGCGAAAAACCGATCGAAGCATTGGGTCCGATCCGGCAATGACGACCGATGACCACGCCGGGGCCGATCACCGTATTGGCGCCGATCCATGTCCCGGAACCGATCCGGGCGCCTGGCCCAATCACCACGCCGGGAGACAAGACGACCCCGTCCTCCAGTTCCACAGACGAATGGATGGCCTGTTCGCCAGTATGAACGCGTGGGGAATAGAGCTTGTCCGCCGCCAGCGCAAAGGCCGCGTGCGGGTTGCCCGCTACCAACGCTACGCACCCGTTTGGAAGATCATCCACAAATGCAGCCGGAACGAAACAGGCTTGCGCCAGTGTGGCCTTCAGATCGGAAATATAGCGTCTGTCAGAGAAAAATGTGACGGAATCACGCAATGCCCTACCTAGCGGTGTGACGCTTGCGATCCGCGAGCCGCCAGCGGACAAGTCTGCCAGCGTGGCTCCGGCTATTATAGCGATGTCCGCCAGAGCCATTGGCTCCGACGTTTCAAAAAAACGGGTATCCGGCATTGCCGCGCCCCTTTGCTAACGGGCGCGGCGATCAGACCAGCGCCCGGACCACTATTTTTGGGCGGGAAGAACTTCGCGATCAAAAGTGATCGACGGCAGAGCCGCATTTAGCCCGGCCACCACCTGAGGGGTCAGGTCCATCGCTGGGTTGACCAGATAAACCCCCTGATCGCCATTCAGAAGAATGCTGCAACCATGGCTTTGATAGGCATTGCGCAGGATGGGATCAATGCCGGTGTGGATACGTTGGCCAGCCTTGGCGGCGGTCGCTTCGAGTTCGCGCTGGCGGGACTGAGCCTTGGCATCGAGAGCTTGGGCGCGCTGTTGGATCGGTTGAGCGGCCAGAGCGAAGGCGTCTGGAGTCATGCTCGCCTTTTTGGCATTCAACGCAGCGCCGTCAGTCTGGATGCCGGTCTGCTCGGCCTGAAGCTCGGCGGCAATCTGGGCGCGAAGCTGTTGCATCCGTGCTCCCGCTGCCTGACCTACCGTTGAAGAACCAACGGCCCGGTCGTCGTAGTAGGCGCAGACGCCAGCAATGGCCGGACCATGCGTGATCGGCGCACCAGCGGGAGCTACAGCAGCTCCCGCTGGTGCGCGAGGTTGAGTAGCGACTGGCCCTGCAGGAACAGTGGCGGTCTTTTTGGGAGCGGCCTCGGCAGCGCCGACGGCGAAAAGGAGCGCGGTCGCGGTGGCGACGGTGGAAAGCATTTTCATGGCTTTGGACTCTAACGGTCAGAATTGGGTGGAGGTTGAGAAACGGAAGGTTTCTGTCTTGTCGTACTGTTCTTTGGCCAAAACTTGGCTGAAGTCGAGACGAATCGGCCCCAAAGGCGAGACCCAGAACACACTCAGACCGGCTGCAGCGCGCAGCGCCAGATCGTCCTTGACCGTTGGGTTACCGGTTTTAACGTCCTTGTCCACAAGACCGAGGGTGCCGAAGTCGCTGAATAGCGACGTCTTGATACCGTACTGTTCGGGCAACTGATTGGGCACGGTCAGTTCAAGCGAGCCGATGCCGTAGAGCTTGCCGCCCAGCGCTTCTTGCAGGCTGGCGTTGGTGTCGCGCGGCCCTATGCCCGCCGTCTGGAAACCGCGGAAAGTGTTGCCGCCCTTAAAGAAGCGATCATTAATTCGCACATCGTCGCCGCCCCATCCGTCGATGAAGCCCGCTGAGCCGTTAAACTGGGCGACCCACCCCGGAGCGAAGCCGTAATAGGTGGCGCCCTCCAACTCGGTTCGGAGGTAGCGGACATTCCCCGCGAGGCCAGCGAAGTCCTGCTTCAAGTTGATGAAATAGCCGCGCGTCGGGTGGATCGGATCATTCCGATAGTCGAGGAACAACGAATAGCCGACCAAGGAGGTCAGGCTGGTGCCTCGTTGGTCGCAGATGGTAATTGAAATCGACCCCTGGGTGCAGAGCGAGTTGTCCACGATCACACGGTCGGCGTGTAGTTGATAGCGCGTATTGAGGAAGGCGTTGACGCTGAGCGGGAAGCCCAGGCGAAGGCCGCCGCCGATGGACTCCGAATTGAACCCGGCCTGGGTCGTGAAGTCGTAGCGGTAGGAATAGAGATCTAGGCCCGCGCGAAGATCGCGGCCCTGGAAGCGTGGTTCGGTGTACGAAAAGTCGATCTGCTGACGTAGGGAGCCGACCGAGGCGCGCAGGCGTAGATCCTGACCACGACCACGGAAGTTCTTCTCGCTGATCCCAGCGTCCAACAGAAGCTTGTCAACCGAAGAATAGCCGGCACCGAAGGAAAGTTCACCTGTTGGCTGTTCCTGCACTTTCACCCGCAGCACGGTCTTGTCGGCAGCGCTGCCCGGAATCTGATCGATATCTACGGTTTTGAAGAAATCGAGGCGTTTGATCTCGGTCTTGGAGCGATCCACCAAAACGCGGTTGTACGCATCGCCCTCCGCGAGGCGAAGCTCGCGACGGATGACGGGATCGAGGGTGCGGGTGTTCCCGACGATGTCAATCCGCTCAACGTAGACGCGCGGGCCTTCCCTGACCTCGAAGGCCACGTCGACAGTATGGTTTTGCTTGTTGGCGACGGAGCGGGGTCGAATGTCTACGAAGGCGAATCCTGCAGCGCCAGCGGCGAAGGTCAGCGCATCCACGGCCGATTCGATCCGGTCTGATTGGTAAATCTGACCCTCGCGGATTGGCAGGATCAATCGCAGAATGTCGCCGTTCAGTTTCTTCAGGTCGGTTTTGACCGTCAGTTTACCGAACTTGTATTTGGTCCCTTCGTCGATGGTGTAGGTGACGGCGAAGTTGCGCTGGTTGGGCTCCAGTTCGGCGATCGAAGAAACGATGTGAAAGTCGTAAAAGCCCTTGTTCGTGTAATATTTCCGCAGTTGCTCGCGGTCGTATTCGATCCGGTCGGGGTCATAGTTATCGTTCGACGCGAAGAACTTGTACCAGGACGATTCCTTGGTCACGACCACATCACGCAGTGCGTTGTCACCAAAGGCCTTGTTGCCAAGGAAGTTGATCCGCAGGATGCCGGTCTTGGGTCCTTCGGTGATCTCGAAGATCAGATCGACACGCTTTTGCGGCAGCTCGACCACCTTGGGGGTCACGACCGCCGAGATTCTGCCAGAACGCCGATAGAGTTCGACGATGCGCTGCACGTCCTGAAGAACGCTCGACTTGGTGAAGATTCCGCGCGGATGGACGCTGGTTTCATCTTTTAACTTGTCGATGGCGATCGCCGAGTTCCCCTCGAAGATCACCTGGTTGATGATCGGGTTCTCCACCACCTTGATCACCAGATCCTGCCCCTCCACGTCGATACGGACGTCGGAAAACAGCCCCGTGCGTGAGAGCGTCTTCAGCGCGAGATCGAGGCGCGCGGAGTCCACCGTGTCGCCGGGCGCGATCGGCAAATAGGAGACGATGGTGCCGCTCTCGATCCGCTCATTTCCCTGAACGACGATGTTGCGGATGTGGACCGTCTGCGGAGCTTGTGTCTGCACGGGCGCATCGGCTGCAGCTGCGGGGGCGGCGGTCGAGACAGGGGCGCTCGCGGGTGGCGGCGGCGCGGCTGGCGCATCGGCGACCTGGGCGAACGCGGTAGGCGCGAGCATCACGGACCCCAGAAGTAGGGTCGCCGTGGAAAGCAGCACGGATCGGCTAGCGCGGGACAGGGACATTCGGGGACCGTCGACGGAGAGCGGGCTCAAGAGAACAACCCGCCGAGGATTTTCAGGACTGGAATCTGATGGAAGTCATTCCAGGTGGCGAACAACATCAATCCAAGCAGCAAAGCAAGTCCAACGCGATACCCCACGGCCTGAACCTTGGCCGCAGCCGGTCGCCGCGCGACGGCCTCATAGGCGTAGAACATCAGATGACCCCCATCCAGAACCGGTACGGGCAGCAGGTTCATGAAACCGATCCCTACCGAAAGGAAAGCCGCCAACCACAGGAGACTAATCGACAGGTTGATGATCTGACCGCCCAGGTGCGGCGTGCTCTGGACCGCCGCCTTGGCCACAGCGCCCGAGGTCTGGGCCATGCCCACGAAGCTGCCGAGCTGGTTCGGGGACTCCCGCCCCGTGACAATCCGTCCGAGGTAGGTGACGGTGGTGGACAGGATGTCCCACGTCTGGCCGACACCCGCCTGAACGGCTTCGATCGGGTTGTAGTGTCGGCGATAGCGATCTTCGGGCGCCGTCGATGATGACAGACCCAGGCTGCCCAGACGGGCCGTGCGGCCAGTGACGGGATCGGTAAAGGTGCGCCGCACGGGCGTCACGGCGATATCCTGGCTGACTACGCCCCGTTGCACCGTGAGGAGCATCCGGTCTCCGGTGTGCAGCCGGACGTAGTTGGCGAGATCGTTGAAGTCCGCCAGCGGCCCGCCGTTCAACCCGATGATCAAATCGCCAGCTTGGAGGCCCGCTTGTGCTGCCGGACTCCCGGCCTCCACTCCGCCGACGCGCGGCTTGATCACCGTGACCCCGAGCAAAAGGGCAAGCGCGGAGAAGATGACGATGGAGAGGACGAAATTGGCGGCGGGTCCGGCTACGATCACCGCCGCGCGCTGCCACAGGGGCTTGAAATGAAAATAACGGCTGACAGCCCCAGCGCCTTCCTTGACCGCAATCTGGCGACGCAGATCGTCTAGGTCCTCAGCGTCGGGAATGGAGGATGACGCCTCCGCGTCGCCAGCGAAGCGCACATAACCTCCCAGCGGGATGGCTCCAATGCGCCACTGCACGCCGCTCTTGTCGGTCCAGTGCACCAGCGCCTTGCCGAAGCCGATGGAGAACTGATCCACCGCCACGCCGAACGCTCGCGCTACGGTGAAGTGGCCAAGCTCATGGATAGTGATGACCAGCGTCAGCACCGCCAGGAAGGGCAGCACGGTGAGCAACAGCATCTGGATCAGTGCGAGCATGAATGTTTCCGGTTCCTGCTCAGTTCCGATGCGCCGATGGCAAGATAATGTCCGAAGCGATGGCGCGGGCGCGACGATCCGTCTCAATCACGTCCTCCAGGTCCCTCGGAGCCAGGTTTGGGCCGTTCGACGTCATACTGGCCAACACCTCCTCGACCATTTGGGCGATCTGCAGAAAGCCGATGCGCCGGTTAAGAAACGCCTGCACTGCGACCTCGTTGGCGGCATTGAGCGCACATGGCGCGGCGCCGCCAAGCTTCAACGCCTCTCGCGCGAGGCGCAGCGCCGGAAACCTGCCCTCATTCGGGGCCTCAAAGGTCAGAGTCCCGATTCTGGCGAGGTCCAGCACGGGCGCGGCCCAGACCAGACGTTCCGGCCACGCGAGGGCGCAGGCGATGGGGCCGCGCATATCAGGGGGCGCCAGTTGCGCCATGGTCGAGCCATCGACGAACTCCACCATCGAATGAATGATCTGCTGAGGGTGAACCAGCACCTCGATCCGCTCTGAAGGGGCGCCGAACAGATAGGCGGCCTCGATAATCTCCAGTCCCTTGTTCATCATTTGCGCGGAATCGACGGAAATCTTTGCGCCCATGGAGAAGTTGGGATGGCTGACGGCCTGTTCGACAGTTACGGCGGCCATGGCCTCGCGCGTCCAGCCGCGGAATGGGCCACCGGATGAGGTCAGGATGATCTTTGAGGCCAGAGATCCGTCGAGCCCGCCGAGCGCCTGAAACACCGCTGAGTGTTCGGAGTCCACCGGGACCATCCGTCCTTCAGACTCATCAATCGCCCTCAACAGCATCTCGCCCGAGCAGACGATGCTTTCCTTGTTGGCAAGGCCGATCACCGCGCCCGTGCGGGCCGCTGCCAAGGTGGGCCGCAGCCCCGCGATGCCGACGATAGAGGCCATCACCCAATCCGAGGGTCGGGCCGCAGCCTCGGTCACGGCTGCGTCGCCGCCCGTGACAGTGATGCCCGTGCCGTCGAGCCGACTTTTGAGTTCAGGCACCAGACTGTCATCGGCGATAGCCGCGACCTCTGGCCGCCACGCCAATGCCTGCTCCGCCAGAAGCGCGACGTTGCGTCCGCCCGTAAGCGCAACGACCTCGATGTCGAGGGTCCCGGATGCGCGCCCCTCGGCAAGGAGGCTAAGGGTGGAGACGCCCACAGAACCGGTTGAGCCCAGCACCGAAACGCGACGCGTCATCAGAGAACCAATCCGAACTGAACTGCCAACCGGGCGGCGGCCACCAATAGGGCGGCGAACATCAAGCCATCGACCCGATCCAGAAGACCGCCATGGCCGGGGATCAAAGTGCCGGAATCCTTCACCCCGAACCGCCGCTTCAGCATGGATTCCCAGAGGTCTCCCGCCATCGCCGCCAGCGCCGTCAGGAAGCCGATGATGAGCGCCGCCCGCACAGATGGGCCTCCGCCTCCCAGCGGGGCCAAAGCGACAAGCGCGGCCGCCAGACTGCCTCCGATAAGCCCACCAGCAAACCCGGTCCAAGTCTTGTTAGGCGAAAAGCGCGGCCAGAGCTTGGGCCCCTTGAGCAAATTGCCCACCAGGAAGGCAAAAATGTCCGCTGACCATACTACGGTAAGCAACAAAATGGTCCACTCGCGCCCCGCCGCACCAACCCGCATCCATACCAGCGCAACCGCTGGCGCGCCGATATAAAGGATGCCGAAGGCAATGTCGGCGGGCCGGTCGATCTTCCCTCTAAGCAGCGTGAAGACCGCTCCCGTCGCCGCGCCCAGAGCCACCAGCGTCCAGCCGATCACGGGGTGCCCGAGATAGGAGGCGAAGACAGCAATGAGGATGGCGACGGAGATGACCACCGCCGCCCGAACAGGCGTTTCCTTGTCGCACATTCCGCCCCATTCGATAGTCAGGAGCGCAACGGAGATGGCGATCAAAACAAGAAACAGCGGTCCCCCAAACCACACCGCCGCGAGCGCCGCCGGAGCCAGCACCAGAGCCGAACCCGCGCGGACCAAGAGGTTCTTCCAGTCGAAGCGCCTAACCGGCGGCAAGGACGCCATCGACATCGGCTCCGCCAAAACGCCGGACCCGGCCCCCAAATTCCTTCAACGCCATCGCCAGATGCTCCTTGCCGTAGTCGGGCCAGAGCACATCCTGAAACACCAGTTCGGCATAGGCGGCTTCCCACAGGAGAAAATTGGACAGGCGCTGCTCTCCCGAGGTGCGGATGATAAGATCCGGCGCGGGTCCAGCCGAAGTTGAAAGGTAGCGCTCGAACTCCGCTTCGCTGAAGGCGTCGGGCGAAACCTCTCCCGCCAGTGCCGCCAGGGCATAGCGGCGCGCGGCCTCGGCTATGTCGGCGCGTCCACCGTAGTTGAAAGCGACCTGAAGATTAAACCGGCTGTTGTCGCGGGTGCGCGCCTCAGCGTGCTTGATGATCTCCAAAACGTCAGGTGCAAGGTCTGCGCGACGACCGATTACACGCAGGCGAACGCCTTCCCGCTCCATTCGGTCGAGATCACTGCGCACATAGTTTTTGAGCAGCCCCATCAACTCGGCCACCTCGGTGGCGGGACGGTTCCAGTTCTCAGTGGAGAACCCAAATATAGTCATCCATTCGACGCCAAGGTCGGGCGCGGCCTCGACCGTGCGCTTCAGGGCGGCGACGCCCGCCCGGTGACCGAGCACTCGCGGCAGGCCCCGAGCCTTGGCCCAGCGACCGTTGCCGTCCATGATGAGCGCCACGTGCCGCGCGCGTCCGCCAGCCGCGCTATACGTCGGACGATCCGCCTGGCCCTGTGGCCCCAATGTTGGCGACATCACGCCCACCGTCCTCTCCCGCGGCGGCCCTTGACCGCGAAAACCTTCAAACCTGCATTATCTCATGCTCTTTGGTTTTCAAGGTTTCGTCGATGCGCTTTATCGACTGGTCCGTGAAACCTTGCACCTCGGTTTCGAGCTTTTTCTGGTCGTCCTGCGAGATTTCGCCCGCCTTCTCGAGTTTCTTCATGTCTTCCATGGCTTCGCGGCGCACATTGCGCACGGCGATGCGTTGCTGCTCGGCGTATTTCCCCGCCAGCTTGGCCAGGTCCTTGCGCCGCTCCTCGGTCAGGGGCGGGATGGGGATACGCAGCATCATGCCGTCCGTGATCGGGTTGAGCCCGAGACCCGCGTTGCGAATCGCCTTCTCCACAGGGATCACCATCGCCTTATCCCAGACGCTGACGCTGATCATGCGCGGCTCCGGAACGCTGATTGCCCCGACGCTGTTCAGCGGCACCGTGGAGCCATAGGCCTCCACCTGCACGTGCTCGATGAGGCCAGAGTTGGCGCGCCCGGTGCGAAGGCCGACATATTCCTCCTTCAGGGCGTCGATCGCCTTGTCCATCCGATTGCGGTAAGGGGCGAGGTCTGGCTTGGCCATGGGGCGGTCTCGGAGTGAAGGTTCAGGTCAGGACTGGGCGGAGTGTTGGGCGATGATGCTATGGGCGCCGACGCCGTTCATCACATCCATCAGGGCGCCCGAGCGGCGAATGGAGAAGACGACGATTGGAATGGCGTTCTCGCGCATCAGGCTGATGGCGGAAGCGTCCATCACCTTCAGATCCTTGGACAGGTATTCCAGGTAGGTCAGCCGGTCGAAGCGAACGGCATTGGGGGCCTTTTTGGGGTCGGCATCATAGACGCCATCGACGCTCGTGCCCTTCAGCAAGGCGTCGCAATTCATCTCAGCAGCCCGAAGCGCCGCCGCCGTGTCCGTAGTGAAAAAGGGATTGCCGGTCCCTGCCGCAAAGATTACCACCCGCCCCTTTTCCAGGTGGCGCAACGCCCGCCGACGGACGTAGGGCTCGCAGATGGTCTGCATCGGAATGGCGGACTGTACGCGGGTATCGACGCCGATGCTTTCCAGCGCGCTCTGCATCGCCAGCGCGTTCATCACCGTGGCCAGCATTCCCATATAGTCGCCGGAAACGCGCTCCATCCCCTGCGCCGCGCCCGCAAGTCCGCGAAAGATGTTGCCGCCACCGATCACCATGCAGACCTGCACGCCGCTACGAACCAGTTCGGCGATGTCGCGAGCGACCTTGGCGACGTTCTGAACGTCGATCCCCTGGCCAGTCTCGCCGCCCAGCGCCGCTTCTCCAGAAATCTTCAGGAGCACGCGCTTGTAATTGGAAGCGGCTGAGGACGGCGATGACATGGCTGATCCTGCACCTGAAACGAGCAACGGCCGGACCCTGCGGCGACGCGGGCCCGGCCGTCTTTATAGAGACGATGAGAGAACCGTCCAGCCGCAGCCGGAAGGTCTTACCCCTATGCCTGCCCGGTCAGAGCAGCGACTTCGCCCGCAAAATCATCGGCCTGCTTTTCCACACCCTCACCCAGCGCAAGACGCACAAAGCCTATCACCGTCACCGGATGTCCGAGCTCGCGGGCAGCCTTGGCGACATAGGCTTCGACCGTCAGGTCCGGCTCCATGACGAAGGCCTGCTTCATCAGCACGACTTCCTCATAGAACTTGCGGATGCGGCCCTCGACCATCTTCTCCACCACGTTGGCGGGCTTGCCCGATTCCAGCGCCTGTTCAGAGAAGATGGCGCGCTCGCGCTCCACCGCAGTCGGGTCGAGTTCGTCAGTGTTCAGGGCCATAGGCTGGGTGGCGGCGATGTGCATCGCCACCTTGCGGCCAATGTCCTGCACCCGGTCGTGTGGACCGGTGGAGGAGAGCGCCACCAGAACGCCAATGCGGCCAAGATCGGGCGCAGTGGCATTATGGATATAGGCCGCGACGGCGCCTTCCGACACGACGAAGCGGGCGGAGCGGCGCACCATCATGTTCTCGCCGATGGTGGCGATCATGCCAGTGATCATTCCCGAGACCGACTGACCGTCGTCAAGGAGCGCGGCGTTTAGGGTCTGGATATCGCCGCCCTCGACGTTCAGCGCCGCCTTGGCGACCTTGCGGGCGCCGCCCTGGAAGATCTCGTTGCGCGAGACGAAGTCGGTTTCCGCATTCAGCTCGATCACCGCGCCGGTCATGCCCTTGCCGTCGTCGCGCAGGGCAACGCCGATGAGGCCTTCGGCGGCGATGCGGTCGGACTTTTTGGCGGCCTTGGAAAGGCCCTTTGTGCGCAGCCAGTCGATGGCCGCTTCCATTTCGCCGCCGGTTTCAACCAACGCCTTCTTGCAGTCCATCATGCCCGCGCCGGACTTTTCGCGAAGCGCCTTCACGAGCTGGGCTGTGATCTCGGCCATGGCCGACCTCCGTCAATGGTGAAAGGGGCGCCCGCGAAAAACGGACGCCCGTAGAGTGATTGCGCTGTACGGCGGTTCCGTAACAGCCGCTTGATGGCTCGAGCGGGTTAGACCGCGCCCTGTTCGACCTCGACCGCGTCCAGCGCTGCATCAGTGCGCTCTTCCGGCGTCTCGGTTGGGGCTTCGGGGGGCGTCTCGACAGCCTTCGCCTCGGTGGTGCGGAGGGCGGGCTCCATCGGAGCTTCCGACGCGCCAAGATCGATGCCCGAAGACGCCTGCCCCGCCGCCAGGCCGTCCAGCACCGAATCAGCAACCAGATCGCAGTAAAGCTGCAAGGCGCGGGCGGCGTCGTCGTTGCCAGGAACCGGATAGGCAATGCCATCCGGATCGGAGTTAGTGTCGAGAATGGCCACGACCGGGATGTTGAGCTTGCGAGCTTCCAAGATGGCGATGGCTTCCTTGTTGGTGTCGATCACGAACATCAGGTCGGGGATACCGCCCATGTCCTTGATGCCGCCAAGGCTGAGTTCCAGCTTGGTGCGCTCGCGGGTGAGCTGCAGCAGTTCCTTCTTGGTACGGCCGTGCGCGCCGTCGCCGTCCAGCACCCCTTCAAGCTCGCGCAGGCGAGCGATGGAGAGCGAGATCGTGCGCCAGTTGGTCAGCGTGCCGCCGAGCCAGCGGTGGTTGACGTAATACTGGGCGCAACGCTTGGCTGCCGTCGCAACAGGATCGGACGCTTGGCGCTTGGTGCCGACGAACAGGATACGTCCGCCGCTCGCCGCCACTTCTCGCACCTTCAACAGCGACTGGTGCAAAAGCGGGATCGACTGCGATAGATCGATGATATGGATGTTGGACCGCGAGCCGAAGATGAACTTCTCCATCTTGGGGTTCCAGCGGTGGGTCTGGTGTCCAAAGTGCGCGCCAGCTTCGAGGAGCTGACGCATATTGAAATCGGGTAGCGCCATGAGAACCTGATCCTTCTTCCGGTTCAACCGCCGCAGGCAATTCCCGTTTCCATGATCGGAGAGCGGGACCGGAACGGAAAAAGCGGGGATAGACCCGCGCATCGCCGAACGCCTGCGTGTGAGATGGCCGCGATCTAGGCGCAAACGCCGGAAATATCAAGGGCGACGGCGCGGTTCAGACGTCTTCCAGATAGACGACCCCCGGTGCGGACTTCAGCGCGCCCCTGAGCGCTGTATCGAGCGCGTAACGTCCCGGTATCCGCACCTCGACCTCACGGCCGCCGTCGAGCCCGGCGATCAGCATGATCTCTCCGCCCCGCTCCGTCCGGCCTCGCTCCAGCCGTTTGCGGAGCGCTGGAATATCCGCCGAAAGCGCCGAGATGTGGATGCGCAGGGTGGTGGAGGACGCCTCCAGCGCCCGGTCGATGGGTTCGGCGTCATCGCCGTAGAAGCGCACCTCCCCATCCCGCACCTTCGCGCGCGCCTTGATCAGCACCGCCTGCCCCGGCTCCAGCACCTCGCGGCATTTGCGCAGGGCTTCAGGCGGGAACATCATCTCATAGTCGCCGGTGGGATCGGACAGGGAGACGAAGGCGAACTTGTCGCCGTTCTGCGAGGCGCGCTCCTGACGGCGGCGCACCATCCCGGCCATGCGCATGACCTCCTCGCCCTCTTCGGCCCGCTGCACGGCTTCGAGATAGAGCACCACCCGGCGACGGCGCAGCACCTCCACCATGTCTTCCAGGGGGTGGCCAGTGAGGTAGAAACCCACCGCCGCCATCTCCTCATCCAGTTGATCCGGCGCAGCCCACGTTTCGGTCGGCGGGAGTTTCGGGCGCCCGGCGGCGATGTCTCCAAACAAGTTGGCCTGGAAGGAGGACCGATCCGCCGCCATGCTTTGGGCGTAGGCGATCAGGGTGTCGGCGCAGGCGACAATCTGCGCACGGTTGGGATGAAGGGTGTCGAAGGCCCCTGCCCGCGCGAGATTTTCCAGCGAGCGCTTGTTGACCGACTTCGGGTCGATCCGTTCGAGGAAGTCGAACAGGTCAGTGAAGGCGCCGCCCTCGCCCCGGACTTCCTGCACGTGTTGCATAGCCTGCAGCCCGACATTGCGGACTGCGCCCAGCGCATAGAGCACCGCGCCGTCCTCAACCTCGAAATCCGCGCCCGAGCGGTTGATATCCGGCGCGCGCATCGGCACGCCCATTCGCTTGGCGTCCTGGTAGAAGATGGCCAGCTTGTCGGAATTGGAGAGATCGAGACTCATGGAGGCGGCGAAGAACTCCACCGGCGCGTTCGCCTTCAGCCAAGCGGTCTGGTAGGCGATCAGAGCGTAGGGCGCCGCATGGCCCTTGTTGAAGCCGTAGCCGGCGAACTTCTCCATTCGGTTGAACAGGAGCGTCGCCGTTTCCTGTTTTAGCCCCCGTTCCTCGGCGCCGGAGGTGAACCGCGCGCGCTGCTGGTCCATCTCCTTCTGGTTCTTCTTGCCCATGGCGCGGCGCAGAAGATCGGCCTCGCCCAGACTATAGCCTGCCAGGATCTGGGCGATTTGCATCACCTGTTCCTGATAGACGATGACGCCGTAGGAATCCTTCAGCACCGGCTCCAGCAGGGGGTGCACAAGGTCCACCGGACGACGACCCATCTTGCATTCAACGTATTCGGGAATGCTCTCCATCGGGCCTGGCCGATAGAGCGAGATCAGAGCGGTCACTTCCTCCAGCGACGCGGGGCGAAGCTGGCGCAGGATGTCGCGCATACCCTGACTTTCAAGCTGGAACACCCCCACCGTCTGCGCCGAAGACATCAGCTCATAGCTGGCCTTGTCGTCCACCGGCAGGGTCTCGAGATCGAACCCCGCGCCGCGTTTTTTCAGGTGGCCGATGGCCCGGCTGACCACCGAGAGGGTCTTCAGGCCCAGGAAGTCGAACTTCACCAGACCCGCGCTTTCGACCCATTTCATGTTGAACTGGGTGGCGGGGAGTTCCGATCGTGGATCGCGATAGAGCGGCGTAAGCTGGGTCAGGGGCCGGTCGCCGATCACCAGTCCTGCCGCGTGGGTCGAGGCGTTGCGGTAGAGCCCCTCCAACCGCAGAGCTACCTCAAGCAGCGCCGCCACCGAGGGATCGTCTTTACGCGCGTGTTGCAGCCGCGGCTCGACCTCCACCGCCTTGGCGAGGGTGACGGGGTGGGCTGGATTGTTCGGCACCATCTTGGCGAGGCGGTCCACAAGGCCCAGCGGCAACTGCATCACCCTGCCCACGTCGCGCAACACCGCCCGCGCCTGGAGCGTGCCGAAGGTGATGATCTGCGCCACCCTGTCGGCGCCGTATTTCTCCTGCACATAGCCAATGACTTCTTCGCGTCGCTCCTGACAGAAGTCGATGTCGAAGTCGGGCATGGAGACCCGTTCGGGATTGAGGAAGCGCTCGAACAGAAGGCCATAGCGCAGCGGATCGAGCCCGGTGATCGACAGCGACCAGGCCACCAGCGAACTCGCGCCCGATCCCCGCCCCGGACCCACGGGAATGCCCTGATCCTTGGCCCATATGATGAAATCCGAACAGATCAGGAAATAGCCCGGGAAGCCCATCGATGTGATGACCCCGATCTCTCGCTCCAGTCGCTCCCAGTATTCGCTTTCGGGCAGGGCGGGCGGGTTGACGAGCAAGAGCCGCTTCAGACCCGCGCGCGCCTGGTAGGCCAACTCCTCCGCCTCGCTGCGTCCTGCGCTGGTGGGGAAGCTCGGCAGGATGGGATCGCGCTTCTTCACCAGAAAGGCGCAGCGGCGGGCGATGTCGAGGGTGTTGTCACAGGCTTCCGGCAGATCCGCGAAAGTCTCGCGCATGGCGGCGGCGGGCTTGAAGTAGTGCTCGGGCGTGACCCGGCGCCGGTCGTCCTGACCCAGGTAGGAGCCGTCGGCGATACAGAGCAGGGCCTCGTGTGCTGGGTGCATATCCGGCGTTGCGAAATAGACGTCGTTGGTGGCCACGAGCGGCGTATCGGTGTCGTAGGCGAATCCGACGAGCCCAGGTTCCGCCCGCGCTTCCGCCGGTGTTCCGTGCCGCTGAAGCTCCACATAGAAGCGGCCCCCGAAGGCTTCCCGCATGGCGTTTAGAGCGGCGGTCCCCTCCTCCGCCTTGCCCACTGCGATCAGGGGATCAACCGGCCCATCAGGGCCGCCCGAGAGCAGGATCAATCCCTCGTTGCGCTCGACGACCGAGGCCCAGGACACGATGGGATCGCCCCCTTCGCTCTTCAGATAGGCCGAGGACGAAAGCTCCATCAGATTGAGCCAGCCCGCTTCGT
Source organism: Caulobacterales bacterium (assembly GCA_038327995.1). Taxonomy (GTDB): domain Bacteria; phylum Pseudomonadota; class Alphaproteobacteria; order Caulobacterales; family Caulobacteraceae; genus CAIOYC01. Next base: position 16,975 of record JBBQLP010000048.1, read on the forward strand.
TCTGGACCAGCAGTGTAATGGTCGGCGCGCGCGCCCAACGCTCGGTGGAGCCGGCGCCGATGCCCGAGACTGGCAGGGTACAGCCGACGATGGGCTGCACGCCCGCATCCTTCATGGCCTGGGAAAACTCCAGCGCCCCGAATAGATTGGCCCGGTCGGTTAAGGCGGCGGCGGGCATGGCGTTCTTCGCCGACAGCCCCGGAATGTCCGCCGCCCGGATCGCCCCTTCCAGCAGGGAATAGGCCGACCGAACCCGCAGATGCACAAAGGCGGTCTGCTCGTCAGTCATCGGGCGCCCTTCCTCGAATCGGTCAGCTCAGATGGTGAGCCAAGGAGCATACCATCCAGACGAAGCTCGCCACGGAGGCAAGCGCCATCGCGTCGCGTGTGAACCGGATCATGTGGATACCCTCGAAGTTGATCTTGTTTTGTTCTATATTCCCTTTTTGTTCTGAGTCAATATGAAGGAGGATTTGAGACCTTGCAGCCCCGCTCAAACCGCCAACTGCGCCTAGAGGGCCGCCAAGCGTGTGCGCGTGTGATCCAGATCAGAAACGAATCCGGGGTTGTCAGGTTCGACCGAAACCAGGGCCTCGCCGCGCGCCAGGGCTTCCTGATAGAGCGCAGCGGCTTGGGTGCGGTGGCCCCGGTCGTCGCGGCATTCGGCGAGGGTCTCCAAGGTCATCCAGAGCCAACGTAGCTCGCGCAGATTGCCGGGATTGTGAGTGACTGCATCGCGGCGGAGGGCGAGGCTCTCCTCGTAAGCCTCGATGGCGTCGGTCAATCGACCCTCGGTCTCCGCGATATCCCCGGTTTTCTTGATAAGGTCGGCCAGGCGGCTCCGCGTTGCGTCGCTCTCGTGCGCAATGAACGAGGCGCGTGCAGCGGCGACCTCGGCGTCGTGGATTATCGAGGTCTCTCCAAGCTCTGCGGTATAGAAAACCGTGGAAGGTTCAGCCTGCACGGTCGATTGTGAGGCCTCCGCAGGCACTGCTGCGAGCGCAGTGGCAGCCCCTGATCGCGCTTTGACGGATTTCGGCAAAGCCGCCAGAATACAAGCCCCGCCGAGCGCCAGAAGAAGCACGCCCCACGCTGCCCGCTCCACCGGAAAAGCTGAGATCACCCTTGCGATCCAGGGTTCGACCGGAGTCGTCCAGCCCCAACCTGTGGTTCGTTCCGGCGCGAACACCATCCATCCCAGACCTAGCACCGCAAGCGCCGCCACGAGTTTCAGTATCGTCGCCAGACCCTGCGCCGCTAGCCGTCCCATGCTCCCGTCAGCTCCCATGCGTCTCATTGAGTAAAGCTGAGTGCGCCTGAATGCTGCGTCCAGCATCAGAGGCCGTATTCGATGTGAAGCTTGGACCGACGGCGCGGATTTCGGCGCCGCACGTGGTTGGGCGCCTCAACGAACGGCGCAACTAAACCACATTCGCACCGTATTATAGGTAATCTGACTTCACTCACGGACCCCTTTCATGAAGTACTTCCTTGTCGCTCTGGCCCTCGCCGCTCCCATTCTAGGCCTTGCCTCTGCGCCCGCCTACGCGGCTCTCGCGCCGGGCGCCGCCGCGCCTGACTTCACTTTGCAAGCGGCGCTCGGCGGCAAGGACTTTACCTACGACTTGGCTTCGGCGTTGAAAAAGGGACCTGCTGTCGTCTATTTCTATCCGAAGGCCTTCACGTCCGGCTGTTCCGCCGAAGCCCATGAGTTCGCCGAGAATATCGGCAACTTCGCGGCGCTGGGCGCTACGGTTGTTGGCGTATCAGGCGACAACATCGCTGCGCTGGAGAAGTTCTCGACCAAGGATTGCGCCAACAAATTCCCCGTCGCAGCCGACCCGAAGGGCGAGGTCATCAAGAAATACGATGTGGGCCTGGGTATTCCGGGCGCTGGTCTGGTGATGAAGATGGACCATCCATCCAACCGGACTTCGTTCCTGATCGCCCCTGACGGCAAGGTGATCTACGCTTATTCCGCCAACGATCCGTCCAAGCACGTGGCGAACCTCATCGCCGCCTTGAAGACCTGGCGCGAGACACATAAGGCCTGACGCTGCCCCTAGACGGGTAATGGCTCGGGGAGACGAACCATCTCCACGAGCCGCCCCTCTTTCAGGGCGAACACCCGGTCCATGTAGCTCGCGAGCTCCATGTTGTGAGTAGCGATCAGGGCGGCGACGCCCTGATGGCGCACAAGGTCGAACAGCCCCTTGAACACGGTGGCGGAGGTCGCCGGATCGAGGTTGCCGGTCGGCTCGTCAGCAAGGATCAACTTCGGCCTGTTAGCCAGCGCCCGTGCGATCGCAACCCGCTGCTGCTCACCCCCCGAAAGCTGAGCGGGCTGGTGATTCAGCCGCTCGGCCAGACCCAGGGTGGTCAGCATCTCCCCTGCCCGCTCGCGCGCCTGCGCTCGCGTGCGCCCGGCGATCATCTGTGGCAGGGCCACATTGTCGAGCGCGCTGAACTCGGCCAGGAGGTGATGGAACTGATAGACGAAGCCGATGCCGTTCAGGCGCAGCTTCGTGCGTGCCGCATCGGGCAGGTCGGAGCAATCCACCCCATCCATGATAACCCTTCCGGCGCTGGGCTTTTCCAGCAAGCCCGCCGCGTGCAACAGGCTCGATTTGCCGGAGCCTGAAGGTCCGATCAGCCCCACCACCTCGCCCGCGTGCACATCGAGGTCGATGTCGTGCAGCACGTTAAGCGTGCGTCCATCGCCGATCTGATAGTCGCGCCGCACCCCTCGCAGGGACAGAACGGGCGCGGTTGGGGATGCGCTATTCATAGCGAAGCGCCTCCACAGGATCGAGCCGTGAGGCCCGCCACGCGGGCGGCAGAGTGCAAAGGAACGCAGCGACCAGCGACCAGAGCACGATAACCGCTACCTCGCCCCATTCGATCCGCGCCGGAATACGCGAGAGGAAATAGACGTCGGAGGAAAAGACGCTGACCCCCGTAAGCTTCTCCACCAGCCCCTGAATCGGGCTGATGAAAATGCAGAACAAAGCGCCGATCACCAAGCCCGCCAAGGTGCCCGCCGTCCCGATGGCTGCGCCCGACATGAAGAAGATGCGCAGCACCGCCGCCTGACTGGCGCCCATGGTGCGCAGGATGGCGATGTCGCGCCCCTTGTTCTTCACTAGCATGACGAGCCCCGAGATGATGTTCATCGCGGCGATCACCACCACCATCATCAGGATCAGGCGCATTACGCTGCGCTCCACCTGCAGGGCGTTGAAGAAGGCGTGGTTGCGGTCGCGCCAGTCGGTGACGATGGTTCCGGGGCCCGCTGCCTTGGCGATGTCCGGCTTGATGGCGTCGAGGTGGTCTGGGTTGTCGAGTTTCATCTCTACCAGGTCGATGGCCTGATCACGCCCGAAGAAAAGCTGCGACTGTTGCAGCGGCATATAGATGAACGCCTGATCATATTCGGACACGCCGACGCTGAAGACCCCGCCCACGGTGTAGGTCTTGCGTCGGGGGGCCGAACCGAAGGCAGTGGCTCCGCCGGAAGGGGAGATCAGCGCGACTTCATCGCCCGCCTTTACGCCGATAGTCTCCGCCAACCGCGCGCCGACCAGCACGAGATCGCCGCCG
>JBBQLP010000049.1:0-20219 GCA_038327995.1 Caulobacterales bacterium
CGCCAAGCCTTCCTATCTCGGAGACGGCCTCTCCACCCTGACAGCGGTCTGGTATGGCGGTTATTTCCTGACGGTGCGTGAGGCCCGGAAGCGCTTCTCCACCACCACTCTGATGGTTTGCACCAGCATCATCGGTATGCCGGTCCTGCTGATTGCGGCCGTCCTGCTGCACGAACGGATCATGCCGCTGGCGCTAGGTGGGTGGGCGGCGTGCTTAGGACTGGGGCTGATGCACGTGACTGGACAGGGCGCCATCGCCTGGGCGTTGGGACGCCTGCCGACTGCGTTAGCGGCGGTGGTGGTGCTGGTTCAGCCCGTCGTCGCTGCGGCATTGGGCTGGATGGTGTTCGGCGAGGCGATCACGCCGCTACAGGGCGTAGCGGCGCTCCTCGCGCTCGGCGGTGTGGCGGTGGCGCAGTGGTCTGCGCGGCCTCCCCAACCGATTGAAGCCCCCGAGGTCTGAGCCTCAGGTGATCTTCAGATTGCTCGCGGCGTTCTTGCCGCGCTCGTTCACCACATCATAGCTCACCCGGTCGTTCTCATTCAACGAGCGCAGGCCCGCCGCCTCGACCGCCGAGATGTGCACGAACACGTCTGAGCCGCCGTCTTCCGGCTGGATGAAACCGAACCCCTTGGTTGCGTTGAACCACTTCACCGTTCCGACAGCCATGATCTCGTTCCTCTTCGCCTAAGCGGTCTGAAGCGCCGCCTGTTCGGCCACGCGGACGATGTCCGCCATGATCGAGGTAAGCTGAAAGTCCTTCGGCGTATAGACCCGCTTGACCCCCATCTGCTTCAATACCAGCGCGTCCTCGGGTGGCACGATCCCGCCGACCACCACCGGGATGTGGTCCAGCCCCTCCGCGCGGAGCAGACGCACCACCTCCTGCGCCAGGTCGAGGTGCGAGCCCGACAGGATGGAAAGGCCGATCACGTGGGCGCGGCTTTCCCTGGCGCGAGCGACAATCTCGGCGGGCGTGGAGCGGATTCCGTCGTAGATCGCCTCCATACCCACGGCCCGGGCGCGGGTGGCGATCTGTTCAGCGCCGTTGGAATGGCCATCGAGGCCGGGCTTGCCCACCAGAAGGGTGAGGCGACGACCCAGGGCGTCTGACGCCCGGTCAACGGCGGCGCGCACCTCGTCCACCGCCTGATCCTCCCCGGTCAGCAACACCACACCCACGCCCGTGGGCCCGCGATATTCGCCGAACACCCCGCGCAGGGCGTCTGCCCACTCGCCGGTCGTAACGCCTGCCTTCGCGGCCTGGATCGAGGGTGGCATGATATTGGAACCGGTGTTTGCGGCGTCCACAACCGCCTTCAGCGCCGCATCGACAGCGTGCGGATCGCGCCCGGCGCGCCACGCCTTCAGACGCTGGATCGTACCCGCCTCCAGTTTTGGATCAACGGTTTCGATCATCTTCTCGCCGGCCGAGAGGGGCGAGGCGGCGCTGTCGGTCCAGCGATTGACGCCGACGACGGTCATCTCTCCCGTCTCGATGGAGCGCACCCGCGCGGCGTTGGCGCCGACGAGCGAGGTCTTCATCCATTCGATCGCCGCCGCTGCGCCGCCCATGGCGTCGACTTCGGCCAGCAGCGCATAGGCTTTGGCCTTCAGCTCATCGACCTTGGCGGCCACAACTGGCGAACCGTCGAACAGGTCGCCGTATTCCAAGAGGTCGGTCTCGTAGGCCATCACCTGCTGCATCCGAAGCGACCACTGCTGGTCCCACGGGCGCGGCAGGCCGAGCGCCTCGTTCCAGGCCGGAAGTTGAACCGCGCGAGCACGGGCCGACTTTGAGAGGGTGACAGCCAACATCTCGATCAGGATACGATAGACGTTGTTTTCCGGCTGCTGCTCGGTCAGGCCCAGCGAATTGACCTGCACGCCATAGCGGAAGCGGCGCGCTTTCTCGTCGGTCACGCCGTAACGCCGCAACAGGATTTCGTCCCAAAGCTCTGTAAAGGCTCGCATCTTGCAAAGCTCGGTGACGAACCGGACGCCTGCATTAACGAAGAAAGAAATGCGCGCCGCCACTGTGGCGAAGTCCTCTTCCGGCACCTGCCCCGACGCCTTCACCGCGTCCAGAACGCTCACGGCGGTGGCCAGCGCATAGGCCAGTTCCTGTTCCGGCGTCGCGCCCGCCTCCTGCAGATGATAGCTGCAGACGTTCATCGGGTTGAACTTCGGCGTCTCAAGATAGCACCAGGCGATCATGTCGGAGATCAACCGGAGCGACGGTGCGGGCGGATAGATGTAGGTGCCGCGCGACAGGTATTCCTTGATCAGGTCGTTCTGCGTCGTGCCCTGCAACGCCTTTCGATCCACTCCCTGCTCGTCCGCCAGCGCCACGTAGAGCGCCAGGAGCCACGCGGCTGGCGCGTTGATGGTCATGGAGGTGTTCATCTGGCCGAGGGGAATGGCCTCAAACAGCGCCCGCATATCGCCGAGGTGGCTGACGGGAACCCCCACCTTGCCCACCTCGCCTCGGGCAAGGATGTGGTCAGGGTCATAACCGGTCTGGGTTGGCAGATCGAAGGCAATGGAAAGCCCGGTCTGCCCTTTCTCAAGGTTAGAGCGATAAAGGGCGTTAGAGGCGCTGGCCGTGGAATGACCCGCATATGTGCGGAAGATCCAGGGGGCGTCCTTCTGGGGTGATTGGTCGGTCATAGATCCCCATGCGGACAAGGCGCGGAACAATCAGACTACCACCCCGTCGCCGCACAGCAACATTGTCGCTCACAATTTGTGCTGCATTGCGGAAACTTCTTGCTCGCCAGCGCGCTTTGACGGAAGCTTTGGGGTAAATCCTCCGCATATCGGGACCGCCGCAATGGACACCGCCACCCTCGCTCGCCCCTTGGAAAAAGACCTGTATGAGGTCGGCGAAGTGCCGCCCGCCTACCACGTACCGGAAAAGATGTACGCCTGGGCGATCCGGCGGGAGCGTCATGGACGGCCCAATTCCGCCATGCAGGTCGAGGTCGTCCCCACGCCCAGTATTGGCGACGACGAAGTGCTGGTGCTGGTCATGGCCGCCGGAGTGAACTTCAACGGGGTGTGGGCTGCACTCGGCACGCCCATCTCGCCCTTCGACAGCCACAAGGCGGAGTATCACATTGCGGGTTCCGACGCCTCGGGCATCGTCTGGGCGGTGGGCTCCAAGGTGAAGCGCTGGAAGTGCGGCGACGAGGTGGTGGTTCACTGCAACCAGGACGACGGCGATGACGAGGAGTGCAACGGCGGTGACCCGATGTTCTCCCCCTCCCAGCGCATTTGGGGATACGAGACGCCGGACGGCTCTTTCGCCCAGTTCTGCCGGGTGCAGAGCCGCCAGTTGATGCACCGCCCCAAACACCTGACCTGGGAAGAGGCCGGGTGCTATGTGCTCACCCTCGCCACCGCCTACCGGATGCTGTTCGGACACAAGCCGCACGAGCTGAAGCCCGGCGACAATGTGCTGGTCTGGGGCGCATCGGGCGGGCTCGGTGTCTTCGCGGTGCAGCTTTGCGCGGCGGCGGGCGCCAATGCCATCGGCGTGGTCTCGGACGAGAGCAAGCGCGACTATGTGATGAGCATGGGCGCCAAGGCGGTGCTGAACCGCTCGGACTTCAACTGCTGGGGCCAGCTGCCCCCCGTGAACGGGGAAGAGTTCGGCGCCTACATGAAGGAGTGCCGCAAGTTCGGCAAAGCCATCTGGGACATCACCGGCAAGCGGGACGTCGACATGGTGTTCGAGCATCCAGGCGAAGCGACCTTCCCGGTCTCGGTCTTTCTGGTGAAGCGCGGCGGCATGGTGGTGATCTGCGCCGGCACCTCGGGCTATAACCTGACCATGGACGCCCGCTTCCTGTGGATGCGCCAGAAGCGGGTGCAGGGCAGCCACTTCGCCAACCTGATGCAGGCGTCCGCCGCCAACCAGCTCGTCATCGAACGCCGCATCGACCCCTGTTTGTCCGAAGTCTTCACCTGGGATGACATCCCGCTGGCGCACGAAAAGATGCTCGATAACAAGCACCAACCCGGCAACATGGGCGTGTTGGTGACGGCGCAACGTCCGGGGTTGCGCACGTTCGATCAGGTGAAGGAAATCGCGGCGGGTGAAGGGTAGTTTAGGGGCTCAGATCGGAACCAGTCTTGTAGGACTGCAATTCAGAACCGCTATCACCTTCCTATCGTTGCAATCAGGAATGCTTGTAAGAAGGAGTGCTGCTAATTTGGCGGGGGGCGCTTTGGATGTCACAAATTGAATCTCTATGGACGTTCGAATTCATGGGGTTTTTGCTGGTTGGTTTACTTGCCTTTAGACGGATGCGACGAAAGACGTCCGATTTCGCGGAAAGTCAGACCTTCACGGGACGCTTGCCAGCGTGGGTAGCGACGACGGAAAGTATCGTCTGGCTCTCACTGACCTTCCTGATCGGCGGGGCTATTTCCTGGTTGTTTGCCGTTGCGCACACCCACTTAAAGCCGAATCACGTGGTCGCGGGAACAGCGGCTATTTTCGTAGTTCTTGGTACGGCAATGATCGCTCTACCCATTGCGATGCTGGGGTCAAATTGGATTAGCTGGATCATTCCACCCCTTAAGGCTGCAAATCTGCAGGCCATGTCGGGGCTCCAAGTTTCATTTAGTACTGCCAATAAGGGCTTGTTCAAATTTGGTATCGTCTCGGTTCCACTGGGGCTGATTGCTCTCGCAATCTCCGTCACAGAACCTTGGGCCCGGTAGTATGCGGTGGACTCACTCCGGATCCTTCTCATACACCCGCACGCCCGGCGGCAGTGTCACCCATGGGTGCCTTCGGCAGTCGTAGACGGAGACCTCCGGCGGCGGGAAACTTGGGTCGGCGAAGGCGCCGACGGCGATGCTGATGGCGCGGGCCTCATAGCCTTCCTCAGTATGGAAAAGGTTGGAGCCGCAAACGGGGCAGAAGCGGAACCGGAACCGGGCGCCGTGATCGCCTACCCGCACGTATTCGCTGACCTCGCCCGTCACCCGCCAAGGCGGCGCGAAGCCTGCCAGCGCGGCGAAGACGCTACCCGTGCGGCGCTGGCACGCGAGGCAGTGGCACACCCCCACCCCGCGCGGCTCCCCATGCACCTCGATCTGCAGTTGGCCGCAGGAACAGGCTGCGGTTCGAGTGCTCATCGTGAGCTTGCCTCCATAGTTCACACCCGCGCGTTCTGGACGTTATACAGACTGGCTGGCGCGGTCGAACAGAGGACGAAACAGGATGAGCGATGCGAGGATCGGCCGCCGAAGTGTGCTCGGCGTCGCAGGGCTCGCGCTGGCGAGCCCATTCGGCGCGCTGGCGGCCTCCGCCAAGCCAAGGGTGGCGATCCACACCAACCACGGCGTCATCGTTGTGGAATTGGAGGCGCAGCGCGCGCCGCTGACCACCGCCAACTTCCTGCAATACGTGGACGCCGGAAAATACGACGGCGGCTCCTTCTACCGCGCCTCGCGCACCCCCGGCGCACCCCGGGAAGGCGCCATCGTCGGCGGACCGGAGGAAAAGACGCGCCGCTTCGCCCCCATCGCCCACGAAAGCACGCAACTCACCGGGCTGCGCCATACCACCGGCACGATCTCGCTCGGCCGTTATGCACTCGGCACCGCGACGGCGGACTTCTTCATCTGCGCCAGCCCCGAGCCCTATCTCGACGCGCATCCGGGCAAGAAGGGCGACAATCAGGGTTTCGCCGCCTTTGGTCAGGTGGTGGAGGGTATGGGCGTGGTGCGAACCATCCTCGCCCTCCCAACCCCCGGCAAGTCGCGCTTCCCCGACATGAAAGGCCAGTGGCTGGACCCGGTGGTGCCGATCAGCATGAGACGGGTGGGCTGACCGGGCCCGATTCTAGCCCGGCGGCGCGGCCTCGCCCGCCGACTGTTGCGCGATCAGGCGGGCGGCCATGAGCTGGACGGCGCGGGTGCCGCTTTCGCCACCGGCGTTAGTGACGAGCAGCAGGGCCAGCGGCTTGGCGGGGCCAATCAGCGCGGCGGCGCGCCAGAGGGTGTTGGAGCCCTCGTGCGCCAGCACCGGGCCCGCCGCCCAGGCGCGATAGTCGTAAAGCTCCCAGCCCAAGGCGTATCCGGCCTTCGATCCGTCCCACGGACGCGCCAGCTTGGCCAGGCTGGATGCGTTGATCCAACCCGCCCCATCGGTCAGAAACACCCGCGCGAACCGGGCGTAATCGGCCAGCGACAGGTGCACGCGTCCGGCAGGGCCAAAGACCGCAGGGTTGTCGGAAATCTCGCTCGGCGGAACGGGGGTCAGGCTATTGCCCGTCCCCGCTTCGTGGCCCCAGGGATTGGGGCCGGTGGGCGCTCCGAATGCGGCGCTGGTCATGCCAAGGGGGCCGAACACCTCGCTCGCCATGGCGGTTTCCCAATCGGTCTTGACGATCCGCTCGATTGCCGCCCCGGCAATGATGTAGTTGGCGTTGGAATACTCGAACGCGCCTGGTTTGCCGTTGGGCGGGGCCTTGAACACCCGCGCCGCCAGTTCGGTGCGCTGTACCGTCACCGGGCGGGCGTCGGCGTGCGCCTTGATGAGAAAGCCTGCGTCAATCAGGCCCTGATCGCTGACGCCGGAGCGGTGCGCGAGAAGGTCTTCGATCTTGATGTCCTTCCAGGCCGGATCGAAGCTCAGATCGGGAAACAGCGCCGGGAGTTTGGCCCCCCACTGCGCCGCGCCCCGCTCGGTCAAGCGGGCATAGAGGGCGGCAGTCATGGCCTTGGTGTTGGAGCCAATGTGCCAGAGGTCATCGGGCGTGACGAACTCCTCCACCCCCAAGCGACGACGTCCCGCCACCTCCAGCGCCACCAGTCCGGCAGGGCTAACCACCGCGTAGCCTAACGCGGGAACGCCGGTCTGAATGCGAATGTTGCCGAGCGCCTTGGACACTTGCGGCAGTGCGGGCGGCTTGCCGATGTGGGTGAAGCTCGACGCCCCGGACAGGATGAAGGTGCGGCGGTCGAACATGGGTGCTCCGAAACTGGACCTTCGGTGAACCAGCAGACGCTGGCGGAACTGAGGCGGGCGCGGGCCTAGGCGCTGCGGCCCATGAACTCGGCCAAGGCCTCGACGACCGCGCGGTTCTGGTCTTCCAGCCCGAGCGTGATGCGCAGGTATCCGGGCAGGCCGTAGCCCGCGAGCCCGCGCACGAGGATGCCCCTCGAAGCCAGATGATCCTCCGCCTCAGCAGCAGTACGGCCGGGCGTCGGGGCGAAGTGCACCAGCACGAAATTGCCCTGCGAAGGGCTGACAGCGAGTCCCAGCCCGCCGAGTTGCTGGGTCATCCAGGGCCGCCATTGCAGAACCAGCGCGCGCGAGGCGGCTATGAACTCGTGATCTGAAAGTCCAGCGATCGCCGCCTCTTGCGCTGGGAGATTGACGTTGAATGGCGCACGGATGCGCTCCATCGCGTCGATGATCGCCAGTGGGGCGTATGCCCACCCCACCCGAAGCGCCGCCAGGCCGTGGATCTTTGAGAAGGTGCGGGTGACGACGATGTTCTCCGAACGCTGGGCAAGCTCCAGCCCGTCGGCATAGTTGGGATCGTCGCTGAACTCGGCATAGGCGCCATCCAGCACCAGGATCGCCTGACCCGGCAGTTCCCGGTGCAGCCGCTCGATCTCCGACGCCTGAAGCCACGCTCCGGTGGGGTTGGCCGGGTTGGCGAGGAAGACGATACGAGTGCGTTCGTCCACCTCCGCCAGCATCTGATCCACGTCCATGCGAACGCCGGGCTCCTTGGCGAAACGCACCTGCGCCTGGGCGGCGCGGCCAGCAATGCGATAGGCGAGAAAACCGTATTCTCCCTGCACTACATTATCGCCGGGCTCGCAGTAGGTTTGGGCCAGGAGTGTGAAAATCTCATCCGAGCCACAGCCGAAGATCAGCCTGTCCGGCTCCAGCTTGAACTCGGCTGCGACTGCGGCGCGCAGGCCGCTGGCCTTGCCGTCGGGATAGAGGTTGAGCTTGGACGAGGCCGTCTCGAACGCCATCCGCGCCAGCGGGCTACACCCCAGCGGGTTCTCGTTGGACGACAGTTTCAAGGGCTCGGTGAACCCTTCCGCCTTCGCCTTGCCGCCGACATAGGGCTGGATGTCGAGGATGCCGCTCTTGGGAACGGGGCGGGAGGCGACTGGTGGCGTGGTGTGAAGGCTCATCGGAGCCAGATACCGCGATCAGACCTGCCGGTTCAACCAGCAAAGCTGACTTCACAGGCGCGGCAGGCGCAGATAGAGCCGGACGGTGGCGCAGTCTTCTGACAACCTTGGCGATCGGGCCCAGCAACACTGGGTGTTCGGCTATGGCTCGCTGATGTGGCGACCGGGGTTTGCGTTCATCGAGCGCCAACGTGCGCGGGTGAGCGGGCGACGCCGAGCTTTCTGCATCTATTCGGTGCATCATCGGGGAACCCAGCAGCGACCAGGGCTGGTGCTCGGACTGGCTGCTGGAGGATCGGTGATCGGGTCCGCCTATCGGGTGGGAGAGGCGGACTGGGCCGAGACCTACGCCTATCTGCGAGAACGCGAACAACCCACCGAGACCTACGTGGAGGCGCGTGTCGCCCTGCGGCTAGGAGACGGGCGGCGGGTGCAGGCGTTAGGCTTCCTGTCCGACCGCGCTCACCCGCAATGGGCAGGCGTGTTGCCACTGGAAACGCAGGCAGCACTGATCGCGGGGGCCGTGGGGTTGTCGGGCCGCAACCCCGACTATCTGCGCGATCTGGTGGGACATCTACGAGCAGAGGGGGTGCGCGACGCCTTCATGGAGCGCCTGCTGGTAAGGGTGCAGGAAATGGAGGCGTCAGGCTGACTCGGCAAGCAACCGCGCGCTCGCGTCCTCGATCTCTGTTTCCAGCCGCCGCATGAACTCGGCGCGCTTCAGACCGGGCGGGATGGCGGGGAGGAACTCGTAGACGAGCGTTCCTGGATAGCGAATGATCCCATGAGGCGGCCAGATCATTCCAGAATTGGTCGCTACGGGGGTGCAGGGCACGCCGAACTCGCGATAGAGCCCCGCCACCCCCGCCTTGTAATCAGGCGTCTCGCCTGGAGCCTTGCGGCTGCCCTCTGGGAAGATGACGATCTGGCGGCCCTCGGCCAGCAGCGCCTTCCCCTTGGCGGTCATGGTGCGCAGGGTTTTCGCCCCCCCCGCCCGGTCGATAGAGATCATCCCCGCCTTGGCCGCGAACCAGCCGAAAATCGGGATGGCCATCAACTCCTGCTTCATCACGAAGCTTGGTTCGTCCATAAGATTAAACGGCGGCAGGATGTCGAACATTCCCTGATGTTTGGCCGCCACGAGCGCGGGGCCAGCGGGGCGATGCTCCGGTCCCCGCACCTCGAACCGCACGCCAATCAGCGTTTCCAGTCCCGCAATAATCAACCGGGACACGAGCCTGATAGCGGCGCGCGCCAGTCGCGGTGGGCCGAGCAACACGGGGATGCAGATGATCCCCATCGTGATGGCGAGGAAATAGATCCACGCTGTGAACACGAGCGAGCGCAGGACAATCACCGGCGTGGTGCGACGTCTCAGCCCTACGTCGCCGTCGTTCAAGAGGCGGCTCCGGCGGTGTTGGCGTCCGTCGCATTGGCAGGCGGCGGGGTTTCCACCAGGGTCTCGCGCTTCGCCCCCAACCTCAGCACGCCCTCGCGCGCCAGGATCACCAAGTATTTGCTGTATTCAAAAACCATGCGTTTAGAGCCCTCGGAGGTCTTCCACCAGGCATGGGCGTCCAGAGTGGAAGTCACCACCGGATAGGGTCGCAGAATCGCTTCCGGCACGGCCGCGCGCAGTTCCAGGATGGCGCGAGGCATATGATAGTCGGCGGTGACGACGGTCAGCGTGCGATAGTGATGATAGCGCGCCCAGTTGGAGATTTCCTTGGCGTTGCCCTGGGTGTCGGAAGCCTGAAAGCCCAGGTCCACGCAGCAGTCGAAGGCCCGCCCGTAGTCGTGCGCCACCTCGCGCATATCCTTGCGGGTCACGCCCTTATTGACGCCCGACACCAGCAGCCGCTTGCCCTTGCCCGCTTCCAGGAGCTGAACCGCCGCCTCGATCCGCACCGACGATGCTCCGGTGAGGACGACGATGCCGTCGGAATTGAGAGGCTCGGTCGCCGGGGTCGAATTGGCTACCCGCGCGCCGAACGCGAACAGGCCCGCGCCCCAAAGGATCACTAGAAGAAAGATGAACGCCAGACTCTTCATGCTTCCGCCCTTCAATCCTTGCCGCCCCAGGCGTTCTCGGATCGCACAATAACCATAGCCGTGCGCGAAGCGGAAATCGCCCCGATCAGGCCCGCCAGCAGCGGAACGGGAGCCAATGCCCAAAGATCGGTCCAGTCCAACGGCAGAAAAGGGGTCAAACCATTGGCGCCGCCCAGCAATTTCAGTCCCAGCCATAGCGCCAGCACTCCCAATGCACCCTGCAATCCCGCCTCCGCCGCCAACCGTCCGAACCGCATCTGGAACAGGCGGGCGATGAAGCGGTCCTCCGCACCGGTAAGGTGCAGCACCTTAACCAGGTCCCGCCGCGCCGCCAGCCCCGCCCGCGTGGCGAAGGCGATGGCCGCTCCCGCCGCCGCCGCCATCAGGGCCGCGACGCCCAGCGTCGCAGCGCGAACGGTGAAGGCTGCGCGGTCCACCTCTTTCAACCAGCGCCCATGATCATCCACCGAGGCGTCCACCCCCGCTTTGGACAAGGCGGTGTCGAGGGCTGCGGCGTCAGCGGGATGGGCGGGATCGAGATCGACGGTGACGAGTTCAGGAATCGGCAGGTCTTCTGGCACTCCGTCCTTTCCGAGCCAGGGCTCCAGAAGTCTGGCCGCCGCCGCCCGGTCCAGCGCCCGCGCCTCGGTGACGCCCTTCACCCCGGCGAGGGTTTCGGCGGCGCTCGCTGAAGCCTCTCCGCTGGTCTCCCCCGCCTTGGGGCGCACTTGCACCGTGGCGGAGGCGTGGAGTTGCCGCCCCCAGCCGCTCGCCGCCCGATCCGACGCCAGCGCCAACAACACCGCCGCGCAACTCAGGCCGCACAGGACCGCGATCACGAACATCAGCGCGCCGTCGCGGCCGTCTCGGCGCGGAAGCAGCGGCGCGGCGCGGACGGCGCTCTCGGCATGGGGCGGGGCAGGCGGCTCAAGCGTCATGGCCAGCCTTCCGGCGACAAGGCGCCCGATAGCTTCCCGGCCTCCAGATGCAGCACCGGCATCCCCGAACGACGCACCAGATCGCGGTCATGGCTAGCCACCAGGATCGTTGTGCCCATCCGGTTAAGCTCGGTCAGGAGACGCAGGATGCGCTGCGCCATCTCCGCATCGACATTTCCGGTGGGCTCGTCGGCGAGCAGGATGTCCGGCCTTCCCACAACTGCTCGGGCGATGGCCAACCGTTGCTTCTCGCCTCCCGACAGCGTCGGCGGCATGGCGTGCATCCGTCCGCCCAGCCCCACCCAGCTCAGAAGCTCGCTCACATCGGCCCGATAGTCCTCGATCTTGCCGCCTACGATCCTGAGCGGCAGGGCGGCGTTGTCGAACACCGACAGGTGATCCAGCAGCCTGTATTCCTGGAACACCACCCCGATCCGGCGACGAACCGCGGGCAGTTGGGCGCGCGGCAGGGTGGCGATATCGCGCCCGAAAAGGCGGATCAGCCCCCGAGAGGGCTCGTGCGCCAGATAGATCAGCTTCAACAGCGAACTTTTCCCCGCGCCCGACGCCCCGGTAAGGAAGTGGAAGGAGCCTTGCTGCAGGGTGAGGTCAATATCCTTCAGCACTTCGGGCGAGCGCCCGTAGCGCATACCGACGCCTTCAAAATCGAGCACCGGCCCAACTTCTCTCTCTGGCGTCGGGGCTGTGTTCAAACCTTGCCTGGACATCGCGCCGGGCCGATCTCGCCTCTATGGACAGGGGGTCGGGAATCGGGCCACGCCGGAGCGAACGGGAAAAAGCCACGATTCGGGATCATGATACTGACCTGCCCCGACTGCGCCACCCGCTATTTTGTGGATGATGCGCGAATTGGCCCTCAGGGGCGCAAAGTGCGCTGCGCTTCGTGCGGAACCACGTGGCGCGAGGGGGCGAGCGCCGCCACGCCCCCGCCTCTTTCGCTGCAACCCGTCGGAGCGGTGGCATTCCCCGACACAGGCGACCTGACTGCGGTGCGCGAACGCCTCGCCCGATCCCCGGACGTGCCCAAGCGCCTGCGAGCGGCTGCGGCGGAGAAGCGTCAGACCCGCGAAGCTGTGGCTGTGGGCGCGGTCTGGGCTGGGTTAGGTGCAGGCGTCTGCGCCCTCGCACTCGTGGCCATGATTTTCCGTACGGACGTTGTCCACCTGATGCCGGCAACAGCGGGCGCCTACGCCTTCGCCCAGATGCCGGTGAACCCCACAGGGCTCGCCATCGAGGGCGTGCAAGGCGGACCCGGACTGCAGGAAGGACACGCGGCCCTCACGGTGTCAGGCGTGGAACGCAATGTGGAAACCCGCCCCCGCGCCGCGACGCCGCTGCGAGTGCTGTTGCTCGACAAGGCCGGGAAACATCTGGCCAATCGCGTTATCGCACCGCAAGGCGCACTGAGACCGGGCGAGACGCGCCCCTTCACAGTCAGCTTCCTCGACCCGCCGTTGTCCGCAGCCTCCTTCCAGGTCGAGTTCGCCTTCGACGCCATAAAAAAGGGGTCGCCTGCCCCGCCCAAAGCCGCGCCGGTCGCGTTGAAGCTGCACGAGCCAGCGGCAACGGCGGCGGCAAAGGGGCCCTTGCCCGCGCCGGTCGCAGTCCAGGTCCCAGCGGGAGCAAAAGACGCCACCCCCTTGCCCGCCGGATCGCCCTACGCCCTACCGACGGCGCCGCCCTCTCCGTCGCTGCAAGTAGCGCCGACCCCGGTGTCCAGCACCTTGGCGCCCACCCCGAAAAAGGTTCATGTCTGAGCTTATTCTATCCGCCGATGAGGTCGCCGCCCGCGTCGAAACCCTGGCCGCCAAAATTGCGCCGCGTGTCGATGACGAGACGGTGGTGGTCTGCCTGCTCACGGGGGGCCTGTGGTTCGCCGCCGACCTCACCCGCGCCTTGTATCGGCATGGCCGGGACCTGTCGTTCGACGCCCTTTGGATCGCATCCTATGGCGATGAGACCGCCACCTCGGGCCGGGTGCTGCTCCGCGCCGGACTGCAGCGTCCGGTGGAAGGGCGCACAGTTCTGGTGGTGGACGACGTGATGGATTCCGGCCTCTCTCTCAAGGAGGCCACCCGCCTTCTGAAGGATGCAGGCGCGAAAGAAATCCTGACCTGTGTCTTCGCCCGCAAACCCTGGCCCGAGCCTCGCGAGATCACCTGCGACTTTGTGGCCTGGGAAGCCCCCGCCCGGTTTCTGGCGGGATATGGCATGGACGTGGCAGGCCGGAAGCGCGGATCGCCCGGCGTGCTCGCGCTTGATTGAAGCACGTCGACGACCTGCTCTAAATCAACCTCTGAGCCATTCCGGCTGGGTTTCCCGGTCCAGCATATCCGCATAGGTCGGGCGGGGCCGCACCACGGCGAATTGCTCACCGCTCACCAGCACCTCAGGCACGAGCAGCCGGGAATTGTACTCGCTTGCCATGGCCGCCCCGTAGGCCCCCGCCGACATGAAGGCCACCAGATCGCCCGCGTTCAGCGGCGGCAGTATCCGACCCTTGGTAAAGGTGTCGCCCGTCTCGCAGACCGGACCCACCACATCGTAAGGATGGATTTCCGCACTCGCGGGCGGCTCAATCACCGGGCGGATGTCGTGATAGGCGTCGTACATGGCGGGACGCACAAGGTCGTTCATAGCCGCGTCCAGCACCAGGAACCGCCGCCCATCAGGCCGTTCGTGCACATGGATCACCCGGCTCACCAATACACCGGCGTTGGCGACGATCACCCGACCGGGCTCGAAGGCGAGCTGCACATCTAGTCCCTGCACCACCCGCTCGGTCATTGCTGCGAAATCGCCCGGCGATGGAGGCGCCGGGGCGTCGAAATAGGGCACGCCGAGACCGCCGCCAAGATCAAGCCGCTCCACGCTCATCCCCTCCCCCCGCAGCCGCTCCACCAGCGCACGCATGGCGCGGAACGCGGCTTCCATGGGTTTGAGGTCGGTGATCTGGCTGCCGATGTGGCAAGCGACGCCGACCGGGTTGAGCGATGCAGTGTTTGAGGCCCGGGCGTAAAGCCGCTCGGCTTCGGAAAGGGAAACTCCGAACTTGGAATCCGCCTTGCCGGTGGAGATCTTGTCGTGACCGCCCGCGCCGATGTCGGGGTTCACCCGAATAGCGACGATTGCCCGGAGACCCTTTTCGGATGCGATCTTCGCGAGGAGATCAAGTTCGGGTTCGGACTCGACGTTGATCTCAATGACACGGGCGTCGAGCGCGAAGGCCAACTCCGCCGCCGTCTTGCCGACCCCGGAAAACACGATCCGCTCCGGCGGAACACCCGCCGCCAGCGCACGGCGGATTTCCCCCTCCGAAACCGTGTCGGCTCCCGCCCCGAGCCGGGCCAGGGTGCGGATCACGGCCAGGTTCGGGTTGGCTTTCACCGCATAAGCGATCAGGGGGGTGTTTGCCTTGAACGCGTCGCGGAACACCGTGAAGTGCCGTTCAAGCGTGGCTGTTGAGTAAACATAGACTGGCGTGCCCACCGCCTCGGCGATGGCGTTCAGGGGCACACCTTCGCACGCCATGACCGTTCCGGTTGCATCAGAGCGATAGTGGAAATGGTTCAAACTACCCTGGCGCGTTGGGCGAGACGGAGTTGCCGAGCGGATTGGGCACGCCGTCGAGGGGCGCACGGCTGACGGGCGTGGTCCTCTGTTCTGGGGCCTTGATGTCGCGGGTGGTGAGCGGGGCGGTATCGGACTTGTCGGCTTCGGCAGTGGAGTTTCCTTCGCGCCGCACGGCCTTGTCGGCGGCGTCCTGGGCGCGCTGCTGCTGCTGATCCTGATAACGGGCTTTAGCGCGCTCGCCGAACAGGGGCGGCGGCTCCTGTAGCAGGCCCTGCTTGCCGCACGCCGAGACAAGAGTGGCGAGGCCGAGCGCCCCCAGCAGGGGCAAAAGTCGAATGGCGTTCGAGCGGCTCATGCGAGTCTGACCTTCCAGCGTGAAATCTGTTCGCGGACCCGCACGGGCGCGGTTCCCCCATAGCTCTGACGGCTCGCCACCGACGCTTGGGGCGTCAGCACCTGGTATACCGCCTCGGTCATTCTCGGTTCGATAGCTTGGAGTTCCTTCAACGGCATATCCGCGAGACCGAGCCCCTTGGCTTCGGCCCGCTTCACCGCCTGTCCGGTCACATGGTGCGCCTCGCGGAAGGGAAGGTCGAGAGTGCGCACCAGCCAATCGGCAAGATCGGTGGCGGTGGAATAGCCCGCACCGGCCGCCGCCGCCATGCGTTCGACGTTCGGCTGCATATCCGCCGCCATGCCCGCCATGGCGGCAAGTGACAGGTCCAGCGCGTCGAACGCCTCGAACACCGGCGGCTTGTCCTCCTGCATATCCTTTGAATAGGCGAGCGGCAGACCCTTCATCACCACTGTGAGTTGGGTCAGGGCGCCCAGGATGCGGCCGACCTTGGCGCGAATCAGTTCCGCCGCATCCGGGTTGCGCTTCTGCGGCATGATCGAGGAGCCGGTGGTGAAGGCGTCCGACAACTTGATGAAACCGAACTGCGGCGTGACCCAGATTACGATCTCCTCGGCTAGCCGCGAAAGATGCACCGCGCAGATCGACGCTGCGGAGAGGGCCTCCAGCGCAAAGTCGCGGTCCGATACGCTATCCAGCGAATTGGCGGTGGGCCGGGCGAACCCCAGCGCCATGGCTGTCTGCTCACGGTCGATGGGAAAGGGAGAGCCCGCCAGCGCTGCAGCGCCGAGCGGGCACTCGTTCATACGTTCAATGGCGTCCCGGAAACGGGCAGCGTCGCGACCGAACATCTCCACATAAGCCAAGAGGTGATGGCCGAGGGTGACGGGCTGGGCGGGCTGTAGATGGGTAAAGCCCGGCATGACGGTATCGGCGTGCGCCTCGGCCTTGGCCAGCAGCGCTCGTTGCAGGGCCTCGATCCGGCGGCCAGCCTGTTCGCAGGCTTCTTTGACCCATAACCGGAAGTCGAGCGCCACCTGGTCGTTGCGCGAGCGCGCGGTGTGCAGGCGTCCAGCAGCAGGGCCGATCAGTTCGGTCAGGCGAGCTTCCACATTCATGTGGATGTCTTCGTATTCATCGCGGAAGGCGAAGGTTCCAGCCGCCAATTCCGCCTCGATGGCCGTCAACCCGTCCTGGATCGCTTCCGCGTCGGCGCTTGAGAGCACGCCCACGGTGTGCAACATCGCGGCGTGCGCGCGCGAACCGGCAAGGTCCTGCGCCGCCAGCCTGCGGTCAAAGCTGATCGAGACGTTGATCGCCTGCATCAGTTCGGCGGGCTTCGCCTCGAACCGGCCGCCCCACAGGCTCTGTCCCCTGGTTCTGGATGAGGCGTCGTCGGTCATGAGTTTCAAGCGGTTCCTGAAGCGTGCGGCGCTTGCGAGCGCTGCTGCTCTGTATGTCACGGCTAGAGCCGGGTTTGAACCCGCTCAAGCGCAGGTCCATGTGGCTGACAAGATGGTCGGCGCCGATGTGAAGCTGAAGCGCATCGCGGGCGGCATGACCCTGCCCTCCGAAGCCTTCGTCGACGGCGCGGGCATGAAGCACACCCTGGCCGAATACAGGGGCAAGGTGGTGGTGATGAACCTGTGGGCCACCTGGTGTGGGCCCTGCAAGAAGGAGATGCCGACCCTCGCCGCCCTGCAGAAAGGCTTCAAGGGCAAGCCGATCCAGATCGTGCCCGTCTCCATCGACAGCAAGGCGGCGACCGATAAGGCGAAGGCCTTCATCGCCAGCGTGGGGAACCTGCCCTTCTATCATGACGTGGACGGCGCGATGGCCCCCGCCATGAAACCTCCCGTGGAAGGCTTTCCCTCCAGCTACATCTTCGACCGCAAGGGCAAGCTGGTGGGCGTTGTCGCGGGCGAGGCAGACTGGGCCAGCCCGAAAATGAAAGCGGTGCTGGAAGGATTGGCGAAGGGTTGAAGGCGCTGAAGGCGCGACGCTTTCAAAGCTTCCCGACGCAGGCTAAGCGGTTTGCAGTTGGACCGGGGTGGGAGCGCGCTTTTATGTTTCAGAGGTTGATGATCGATCATCCCCGCTCGGTGGGCGAAACCTATTTCGAGCATCAGGCGGCGGCGTTGAGCTACGCGGGCCCGTTGTTCGTGGCGGCGTTCGCCGCCACCCTGCATTCGATCATTCCGGGCCTCTGCCAGAAGACGGGCAGCCGCATCATCCTCGGCCTGCACGAACGCCTGACGCGCGGGTGGGGCCGGGGCGCAGCGATGGACGCCGAATACACGATCTGAAAACTGCGGCGGTCTAGCGCGTCGGAACGGGCGTCTCGCCGCGATAGTCGTAGAAGCCGCGCCCGGCCTTCTTGCCGAGCCAGCCCGCCTCTACGTACTTCACCAGCAAGGGACAGGGGCGATATTTGGAATCCGCCAACCCGTCGTGCAGCACGTTCATGATCGATAGGACCGTATCAAGGCCGATGAAATCACCAAGCTCCAGCGGCCCCATCGGGTGGTTGGCGCCCAGCTTCATGGCGGTGTCGATAGCCTCCACCGTGCCGACGCCTTCGTAGAGGGTATAGATCGCCTCATTTATCATCGGCACCAGCACCCGGTTGACGATGAAGGCGGGGAAGTCCTCGGCGTTTGCGGTGGTCTTGCCCAGCGATTGGGCGAAGGCGGCGGCGGTCTCGTAGGTGGCGACGTCGGTTGCGATGCCGCGGATGATCTCCACCAACTTCATCAGCGGCACGGGGTTCATGAAGTGCAGGCCGATGAAGCGTTCGGGCCGGTCGGTGATCGAGGCGAGGCGCGTGATCGAAATGGACGAGGTGTTCGACGCCAGCAGCGTGTGTTCGCCGATGTGCGGTTGCAGCGCGCGGAAGATCGACTTCTTGAGTTCCTCATTCTCGGTGGCGGCTTCGATAACGAGGTCGGCCTTGCCGACGCCCTCCATTCCCTCGGTAGGGCTGATGCGGGCCAGCGCCTCGGTCATCTGCTCCATGCTCACCATGCCCCGCGCGACCTGGCGGGAGAGGTTGTGGCCAACCCCCTCCTTGCCCTCCGCGATGCGCTCGGGCGAGATATCGTTCAGCAGAACTTCGTAGCCCGCGAGGGCGCAGACGTGGGCTATGCCCGATCCCATCTGGCCCGCGCCGATGATGCCGACGGTCTTGATTTCAGTCATTTAGAACAGGTCCCGCTGGACTATCCGCGCGCAGTCCGACCGCAAGATGATCGAAAATGCGCCGCTTCGGTAAGGTCTAGCATGACATTTCCGCGTCACCGATAGGATTTTGCTGCGACGCACACGAAACCCCGCGCGTCAGACCCAGATCGGCGGGCGATCAGGCATTGGCGATCTCGGTCAGGTGGGCATAGACACCGCCGCCCGCGATCAGCTCCCCGTGGCGGCCTTCCTCAACGATCCGCCCGTTCTGGAACACCAGTATCCGGTCGGCCCCACGCACGGTGGAAAGTCGGTGGGCGATGACGATGGTGGTGCGCCCGGCCATCAACGCCTCGGTCGCGCGGGCTACGTGCTGCTCGGTCTCGACGTCCAGCGAAGATGTGGCCTCATCAAGCACCAGGATCGGTGCATCGGCCATGAAGGCACGCGCAATCGCCACCCGCTGGCGCTCGCCCCCGGAAAGCTTTACGCCGCGCTCGCCGACCAGCGTGTCGTAGCCGCGCGGAAGGCGGACGATGAAGTCATGCGCCAACGCCCGGCGTGCAGCCGCCTCGATCTCGATTTTCGTGGCGTCCGGGCGGGCGTAACCGATGTTCTCGGCGATGGTGCGGTGGAACAGGATCGGCTCCTGCGGCACCACAGCGATGGCGCGGCGGAGAGACTCCTGCGTCACGTGCGCCACATCCACCCCGCCGATCAGGACCCGCCCCTCCTCCACGTCATAGAGGCGCTGCACCAGTTTGACGAAGGTGGACTTGCCCGCGCCGGTCGGTCCCACCAGCGCCACCCGTTCGCCGGGCGATATGACGAGGGAAAAGTCGCGATAGATCGGCTCGCCCTGATGCGCGTAACGAAAGGTGACGCGGTCGAAGATCACTTGTCCGTCCAGACGCACATCCGGCGCAAGGGCGACCGCGTCTGGTCTGTCCGCCACCTGAGGCGCAGTGCTGAGGTAGGCGGCGACGTCGAGTGTGTCGTCGAGTCCTTTCTGCAGGGCGCGGATATTTTCGCCCATGTTTCGCAGGTATCCGGCCATCAGCATGAAGGCGGAAATGGCGAAGGCCACATCGCCAGCACTGGCCTTGTGCAGGGTCCATTGCCACAGGATCAGACCCGATAACCCCGCCTGTAGCGCTGCCAGAAGCAGATTCTGCAACAGCCAGACGAACTGGAACCGGTTCCACGTCCGCGTCACGGCGATGCGCCAGGCCTTTAGGACGCCTTTCAACCGGAACGTCTCGCGATCCTCGGCGCCGAAGGTCTTCACCACCGGGTTGGCGGTGATCGCGTCGGCAAGCGCCGCGCCGATCTGGGAGTCGAGGGCATTGGACGCCAGGTTCGCCGGGCGCACGTAGCGGCTGTTCAAAAGGATGTTCTGGCCCACGTAGAGGGCGCAGATGGCGAAGGTGAATAGACCCACCAGTGGCCAGCGCAGCATCATCGAAACGCTCAGCCCCGCCAGCACCAGAACCGAAGGGATGATGAAGATCAGAAGGGCGTCCGAGGCTGAATCATAGCCCCACATGGCGCGGCTGAGCCTGCGGACCGTCGCCCCCGCAAAGGTGTTGGCGTGCCAGTCGGACGAGAAGGACTGCACCCGCGCGAAGGCTTCCCCGGTCATGGCCTCCATGTTCTTGGCGGCGAACGGGTTCCACACCCAGCCGAAGCTGTTGCGCGCGACGCAAAAGGCCAGATAGAGCCCGACGAAGATCGCCCAGGCCCGCCAGACGCCGCCGTTCACCAGGGCGGCTGGGTGCGACACGGTATCCACCAGATGCCCGGCCGCCCAGGGGATGCACAGGTCCAACCCGACCGCCACCAGCGTCAGGGCTATGGAACTCCCGAGCGTGACCGGATAGCGCATCCATTGACGCCAAAGATACGCCAGCACAGCCGTGTT